>JAFUAO010000082.1 GCA_017460665.1 Ruminococcus sp. | reverse complement strand
GATAGTCAAAAGCCGGCGGGGTGGGGTGTGAGGGAAAAGAGAGTGCAGAGAGGAAAACCGAAGAGAGGGGAGGGCCGACGGCTTTTGTACCAGTTTTTTGTTAAAGCCCTCCCCTCCGGAGGTGTTCCTCTTTGCCCTCCTGTGCCGCCCGGCGTGAGCCGGGCGGTGGGCGTTTCTGCACATGAAAACGGTCGAAGGAGGCCGGGCGTTTCAAAAACCACCGGGCGCACGATGTGCGCCCCTACAATTGTTCTCGGAGATCGTCCGGGAGGTCGAGGGCGGCCTCCCCTACATTTTCGGTGACGCACGGACGGCCAGTGGCCGTCCCTACAGAGTTTCCAGAAGGCACGGACGGCCAGTGGCCGTCCCTACAACACAAATACGTCCGCCAACGACTCTCCACTCTCAACTAATACTACACACTATGCACTGACAACTCGAAACTAAATCTTGCTTTTTTTGCCGTTTTGTGGTATGATATAGATGTATACTTTATCGGCTCACCAGAAATACTATCAAAGGAGGCCATATGCGTTCATTCAGGGACTTCTTCCTTCTGCCGATCGCCGCTGCCGTGACCCTCTCTTCTGCCGGCTGCTCGGCCAAGGACTCGGCTCAGCTAAGCTACGAATGGAGCAACGTCGCTATCGGCGGCGGTGGATATATAACAGGTATCGTCTACGACCCCGGCGAGGAGGGCCTCGCCTACGTCCGCACTGACATCGGCGGAGCCTATCGCTTCGACAAGGCTCAGGACCGCTGGGTGGCTATCACTGACTGCTTCGGCGGCGATGAGTGGAACCTGATCGGCATCGAGAGCATCGCCTGCGACCCCAAGGAGACCGGCCGGGTGTACTGCGCCTGCGGTACCTATATGGGGGAGAACGGCGCTATCATCTCCTCTAAGGACTACGGGAAGACCTGGAAGCGCTTCGACCTGCCCTTCGGCTGCGGAGGCAACAACTCCGGAAGAGGCGTGGGCGAGCGGCTGAAGGTGGACCCGGTCAACAACAACGTGGTCTATTTCGGCTCAAGGTCCGACGGCCTGTGGAGGTCCCAGGACTACGGCGAGACCTGGGCGAAGGTGGAGCCCTTCCCCGTGAAGGGCGACTATTTGCAGGAGGGCAATAAGATCGGCATAATGTGGGTGGAGTTCGACCCTGTCAGCAACGACGTTTACGCCGGTGCCGCCATGATGGACGGCGAGTGTATCTACCGCTCCTCTGACGGAGGGGAGAGCTGGGAGGCTCTTCCGGCAAATGCTCCGGGGCTCTACCCCCTGCAAGCCGTGATCTCGCCCAACGGCAAGATGTACATGGCCTGCTCGGACACCTGCGGTCCCAACACTGACCCAAAGGCCGGCGCTGTTTACTCTCTTGACCTTAAAACGAAGGAGTTCACCGACATCACTCCCGATGTGGACGACGGACACTACGGCGGCTACGGCGGAATAACTCTGGACGGCCAGGACCCGGACACGGTGGTGGTGACCTCTCTCAGCTTCTGGGACGACAAGGGCGACAACCTCTACCGCACCACTGACGGGGGAGCGAGCTGGTCTGCCCTTTATACGAAGACCGAAAAGAATTACGTCATGGACACCTCTCAGGCACAGTGGCTGGACTGGGGCAGGGACGAGGCTAAGACCGGCTGGTGGACGGCGGCCGTTGCTCTGGACCCCTTCAATTCAGACAAGGTCAGCTACGGCACCGGTGCGACCATGTTCTCCACCGAGAATTTGACAGACCTTGGCAGCGGCGATCCTGTGACGATCAGGTTCGACGCCTACGGTATCGAGGAAACTGCCGTTTACGATATGGTGGCTCCGCCCTATGAGGAGGGCAAGCCCCAGCTCTATTCGATCATGGGCGACCTGACGGGCTTCTCGCATCTGGACGTGGAGAAGTGTCCCGACGACGCTCACT
Organism: Ruminococcus sp.; assembly: GCA_017460665.1. Classification (GTDB taxonomy): domain Bacteria; phylum Bacillota; class Clostridia; order Oscillospirales; family Ruminococcaceae; genus Ruminococcus. The sequence goes on along the minus strand of JAFUAO010000082.1, from coordinate 27,217 downwards.
TTATGAAGAACGGCAACGCCACATCGGTGGACTGTGCATGGCTGGACAGCAATTACGCCGTCTATACCAGCGAGAGCAAGCAGGCCCTTGTCTACACCACCGACGGAGGAGCCACATGGGAGGCGGTCAAGACCCTTCCTGAGAAGTCTCAGGGCGGCAGCGCTTCCATGTCCGCAGACGGAGCAACGATCATCTGGAAGCCCTCGTCCATAAGCGGCAGGCCCTATGTCACCAACGACTACGGAAAGACCTGGTACTACTGCGAGGGCATAGGCTACGGCGCCAAGATCGCTGCGGACCGTGTTGACCCGAAGCGGTTTTACGCAATAAGCGGCGGGATCGTGTACGCCTCTGAGGACGGAGGCTTCAACTTCACCGCAACAGGCGCTGTCCTCACCGACAGCAGCGTCCTGACGCCCAGCGGACAGAAGGCCGGCGTGATCTGGGCCTGCGGAGGCTCTTACCCCATGGTCTCGGAGGACGGCGGAAAGACCTTCACTGTGCTGAAAACAGCTAACGCCAAGGCCCTCGGCCTGGGGGCTCCCAAGGAGCCCGGCGGCGAGGAGACCGTATACATCATGGGCAACGACAACGTCCAGGGGAACAAGACTCCCCACGGCGACGGGATCTATCGCTCCACCGACAGCGGCAAGACCTGGCAGCGCCTTAACGACGAGCAGCACCTTTTCGGCAATATCACGCCCTCTATCACCGGGGACAGTCAGGTCTTCGGGAGGGTATATTTCGCCACCAACGGCCGTGGCATAGTTATGGGCGACGAGGCCGGAAAATGATCTTTTACAGGAGGAGCTAATGAGAAAAGCAGCTTTTCTGCTGGCGGCGGCGATCATGCTTTCCGCTGCCGGCTGCGGAGAAAAAAGCGACAGTTCAGTACAGTCATCAAAGGATACGACTTCACAGGCGGAGACATCTGAGGATACACAGGACGCCGGGATCCCGGAGGAGGTCCTTGAAAGGCTGAGGGCGGCAGCAGAGGCTGAGCCAAAGGCCGTTCCGGAGGGCGGCTGGACCGACAGCGAGCTGATGGACGTTTTCTATATAAACGGGGAAAAGGTGAGCTGGCCGTTAACGGTGAGCAGTCTGGGCGAGAGCTTCGGCATACTGACCGACGAGGAAAACTTCCTGCCAAAGGAAGACACCACCGGTGCTGTTATCACTTACTACGGAACGGTCTGCGGCATGGGCGCCGTGAATGGGGTCGTGGATCCCGAGGCCTTTATGGATAAGGACCTGTACATGATCATGTTCAAGGACATCGACTCCGATAACGTCCCGGAGATGTTCCCGGTCAGTCTCAACGGCGTCACATACGGGACCTCCTATGAGGACATGGTCGCCCGTTTGGGCTGGACCGCCGAGGATATTGAGCCGGGAGAGACTGAGCCCACCACTGTCGTTCGTGGGCATACCGAAAACTTTGATGTACACCTCTATATTGCGAAGGGCCTGATCAATGGCATCGATGTGACCAACATAACTGACAGAAATGGATGATAAAAGGATCTGTTGATGAAGTATAGAAAGACTGCCTTTGCCGCTGTGGGTGCAGTTATGACAGCGGCCTGTGTGGGAGTTTCTGCACTGATCTCGCCCCTGAGGGTCAGCAGCGCACGCTATCCCGTTTTCGGGGTGGACGTTTCCCACTATCAGGGAGATATAGACTGGTCCGTTTTGGAGGAGCAGGGCGTGAGGTTCGCCTTCATCAAGGCCACCGAGGGCAGCGGCCATGTGGACGAGTCGGTCCGGGACAATATCGAGCTCTCCGCAGAGACTTCGATAAAGCGCTCATGCTATCACTTCTTCAGCTTCGACAGCCCCGGCTCGACACAGGCGGACAACTTCATCTCGGCAGTCGGCCGGGACGAGATCGATATGCCGCCGGTGGTGGATATAGAGTACTACGCCGACAAGAGCTCCAATAAGCCCTCTCAGGCGGAGGCTAAGGAGATCCTGACCCCCCTTTTGGAGAAGCTGGAGGCCCACTACGGCACTAAGCCGATCATCTATACCACGATCCCCGTCTATCTGCGCTATATCCGTGAGAGCTACGGCGACTATCCCCTGTGGATACGCTGTACCTACATCGAGCCGGAGTGCATGGACTGGGTCTTCTGGCAGTACGACGACTCCCAGAAGCTGATGGGCTATTCCGGCGAGGAGGAGTGCATCGACCTTAACGTTTTCAATGGGACCGAGGCGGAATTCGCCGCCATGTTCCCATAATAATATTTGCAGGAGGTATCATGACACCGTTTGAACTTATCCCCCCGATCAAGGATTATATCTGGGGAGGAACGAAGCTCCGGGAGGAGTTCGGGAAGGAGAGCAGCCTTGAACGGCTGGCCGAGAGCTGGGAGCTCTCATGCCATAAGGACGGCATGAGCGTGATCGGCAGCGGAGAGTTCTCCGGAACGACACTGGCGGAGCTGATAAAGGACCGCCCTGAGATCGTAGGAGGCGGCAGGACAGAGCTGCCGGTGCTGGTGAAGCTGATCGACGCAAGGAACGACCTTTCCATACAGGTCCACCCCGACGACGCCTACGCTCAGGCCCACGAGGGCGACAACGGCAAGACCGAGATGTGGTACATCGTGGACTGTGAGCCCGGGGCGGAGCTGGTATACGGCTTCTCACGGGACATCACCAAGGAAGAGTTCCGCCGGGCGATCGAGGAGGACACCCTCATGGGGTGCGTGGATAGAGTTCCCGTAAAGAAGGGAGATGTGTTCTTCATAACTCCCGGGACCCTCCACGCTATCGGAAAGGGGATCCTGATCGCTGAGATCCAGCAGAGCTCCAACGTCACATACCGGGTCTATGATTACGGAAGGCTGGGGGCCGACGGCAAGCCCAGAGAGCTCCACATCGAAAAGGCCGTGGAGGTAACAAACACCCGCAGGAGCGCTCCCTACGCCCCGGCAGAGCCCGTGGCCCTGGGTACATCGCTGCTGACAGTGCTGGCAAAATGCCGGTATTTCACCGCTTCAAAGGCGGAGATCCGGGGCGAGATGAGCCTCGGGGAGCTGACGGAGGAGTCATTCGTCCATATCCTATGCATCGACGGGGAAGGCGAGCTCACCTTCGAGGGCGGCTCGATCGGCCTTAAAAAAGGCTCGAGCGTTTTCGTGCCGGCAGGTACGAAGGCGTGCTATATAAAGGGTAAATGCTGCGTTATCGCAACATCATTATAAGGAGGAAAATCTATGAAATACTATGTAGGTATCGACCTTGGCGGAACTAATATCGTCGCAGGTGTCGTTGACGAGGAGTACAACATCATCGCTAAGGCAAGCACAAAGACCAATTGCCCCAGACCTGAGAAGGAGATCGCTGACGATATGGCGAAAATGGCTCTTGAGGCCGTCAAGAACGCCGGTCTCACTATCGACCAGATCGAGTGGGTAGGCGTCGGCTCTCCCGGTATCGCAAACAGCTCAACAGGCGTTCTGGAATATTCCAACAATCTTGGCTTCAAGAACACTCCTCTCGTGAAGTATATCCAGGAGACTATCGACAAGCCCGTTTTCATCGAGAACGACGCAAACGCTGCGGCCTACGGCGAGTACGTTGCCGGAGCTGCTAAGGGCGCAAGGAACGCTGTCTGCATCACTCTCGGAACAGGAGTGGGCAGCGGTATCATCATCGACGGCAAAATCTACGCAGGATCAAACTTCGCCGGTGCTGAGATCGGCCACACCGTCATCGAAGTGGACGGCGCACAGTGCTCCTGCGGAAGAAAGGGCTGCTTCGAGGCTTACTCCTCGGCGACAGGCCTTATCCGCATGACCAAGGAGGCCATGGCTGAGCACCCCGACAGCGTGATGAGCAAGATGGCTCAGGAGCGTGGGAAGGTGACTGCCCGCACCTCGTTCGACTGCATGAGGGCAGGTGACAAGTACGCTAAGGACGTTGTGGACAAGTACATAAAGTACCTTGCAGCCGGTATCACGAATACGATCAATATCTTCCAGCCCGATGTACTGTGCATCGGCGGAGGCGTGTGCAATGAGGGCGATCCTCTCCTGCTGCCTATGAAGGCTCTGGTGGAGAAGGAGGTCTACACAAGGGACTCCGAGAAGAACTGTCAGATCGTTATCGCCAAGCTGGGCAACGACGCCGGCATAATCGGCGCTGCCTTCCTTGGAAGAGCTAACGGCTAATAGCATTTTACAGCCACTTGCACAAGATCGGGGCTAAGGATCTGTGCAGGTGGCTGAATTTTATTCTCCCACGCAACGATCACAGCATTTTTCGACACCTTATGGGTGGATCGATTCAAAGGAGGGATCGGATATGAAAAATGAGAATGACTTCACTGAGGACGTAAAAAAGGCCAGAGCAGGCGATCCCGCCGCATTTTCAAGGCTCTACGCCCTCGTATACAAGGATATGTACCACATAGCGCTCTACAGTCTGAGGAGCCCTCATGACGCCTCCGACGCCGTCAGCGAGACAGTGCTGGACGCCTTCTGTTCCATTGGAAGGCTCCGGGACGAGAAGGCCTTCCGTGGCTGGATCATGCGGATACTCTCCGCTAAGATCAAGCAGAAGCAGAGGGAGTATTTCGTGCCGGAGGGCGAGCTGACAGAGGAGAACGGCCCCGTCGCAGAGTTCAGCTTTGAAAGCGCTGAGCTGAGAGAGGCCGTTGACAGGCTGGACCCCCAGTCAAGGCTGATACTCTCCATGTCAGTGCTGGAGGGCTACAGCAGCGACGAGATCTCTCAGGTCTGCGGCCTGAAGGCCAGCTCCGTAAGGTCAAGGCTGGCCCGGATCAAGGAGCGGCTGAGGCTGGAGCTGAGCGGCACCGAGCCCGCAAGAGAGCTGTGATCTGTACGAAAGGAGAATAGATATGAACAACGACGATAAGATCAGAGACTACCTGAACGAGCCTGAGATCCCGGAGGAGCTGGAGCCCGAAAGGATCAGAGAAATGCTCGAGAAGCAGGCTCCCGTGAAGAAGAGAGCCGGCATAAAGAGGACCGCCTTGAGAGTTACGGCCGGAGCTGCTGCCTGTGCAGTGGTCTGCGGCGGAACTGTGGCTTTAGCAGGGAAGAACGGCCTGATCTCAAGGGACGGCTCTTCCGCTGAGAGCTCAAATTCCTCCGCTTCGGAGATACTTGCTCCCTATATGGCAGGTGCTTCGGACTACGCCCAGGTGTATGAGCTCTTCGAGAAGTCCCACAAGAAGTACCAGAAGAGGATGAAGTCCTATTCAAGGTATGACACCAGCGGCATCGCATTTGACAATGGTGACGCTGTTATGGAGGAGGCCGAGGAGAGCTATGAGGCTCCGGCAGATGCAGCCCAGTCCTTGGACATCGGAAGCACTGACGGCTACGGCGCAGGACCTGACGACGAGGCCGTGGAGTTCTCAGACACCCACGATCAGGAGGAGGGCGTCCGTGAGGCCGACAAGGTCAAGACCAACGGAAAGTACATCTACTACCTGACCAACAGCTATGGCGACATCGGCGAGTCAAGGCCTATCCTTCGTATCGCCGAGGCCGACAACGGCGCCTTCGCTGCTTCGGCGGAGCTGGACCTGATCCCTGAGACAGACTATTCGGAGGAGACCGCCTTTGACGTGACCGTTTTCGATATGTACATCTACGACGACATGATCGCTGTTATCGGGAACGTTTTCGCCTACCCCGATGGTCAGTATTTGACCGACGGCTACTACTACAGCTACGACTGGTACTCCAACAGCGAGAGCCAGTGCTTCGTTTCCTTCTACACTGTGGATCTTCAGCCTGAGCTGATCGGCACCTACTTCCAGGACGGCAGCTACCACGATGTGCGGATCTCTCCGGACGGGTATATGTACCTGCTCTCCGACTATACGAGCGCTCCCTTTGAGAGCGTCGAGGAGGAGGAAGTGGAGATGTATATCCCCACCTGCGGGACCCTCAGTGAGTGCCAGCCCGTTCTCCCTGAGGATATCCTCATGCCCGATGACGTTATCGAGCCCAGCGAGAGGCTCAGCTACACCCTGATCAGCAGTATCGACCTCAATACTCCCGGAGAGTTCTCTCCCGTTTCCCAGAAGGCCTTAGCAGGCTATACCGGCCAGATCTACTGCTCGGCCGACAACCTCTATACGGCAGTTGGCTGGGAGGACACCGACATCACCCGTATCGCTATCGGCGGCGGCCAGATCGAGCCCATGGCCAGCGGCACCGTTGAGGGCTACGTCAACGATCAGTTCTCCATGAGCGAGTACGGCGGATATTTCCGTGTAGCTACTACCCGTCAGAAGTGGGACGAGAACGGCAATTTCATCACCGACATCTTCGGTATCGAGCGCACCAGCGAGTATATCAGCGACAACCTGGTCTATGTTCTTGACCTTGACCTGAACGTGGTGGGAAGTATCGACGACTTCGGCAACGGCGAGACGATCAAATCCGTCAGCTTCAGCGGAGATATGGCCTACGTTGTCACCTACGAGCAGACAGATCCCCTCTTTGCGATCGACCTGACCGATCCTGCGGCTCCCACGATCACCGACTCCTTCCAGATCCTTGGCTACAGCACCTACATGGAGAAGTGGGACGAGGGACTGCTCTTCGGCTTCGGTGCAGACGCTGACGAGAACGGCATCGAGACAGGCGTCAAGGCGGTAATGTTCGACAACTCAGATCCTGCGGACTTGCAGGAGGTGGGCAAGATCGCCTTCAACAACGACTACGATCCTGAGACCTACAACGGTACTTGGGTGGGCTCTGTGGCACGCTGGGACAGAAAGGCCCTGCTGATCGCTCCTGAGAAGAATTTGATCGGCATACCTCTCACCTACAACGATAACAGCTACGATGAAGAGACCGGCAGGTACGGGTACAGGAGCTGGAGCGAGGTAGCTTTCCTGGCTTACGAGGAAGGCGACTTCACCCTCAGAGCAAGCCTTGATCTGGGAGACTATGTGGAGCCCGTTGACCGTGTGATCTACATCGGCGACTACATCTACGCACTTTCCGGAGACAAATTCACAGCGATCGACTATTACAGCTTGGACGTGACAGATACTGTCGAGTTTTGATCTGCACAGGGAGCGATATTATGAGGAAAAGGATCCTTGCGGCCGGAGCAGCTCTCGTGCTGCTCACAGGCTGCGGAGCGTATGAGACCGGCGCTGAGCCGGAGAGCTCTGACAGCATTTCTGAGGACTCTGTGATCCAGCCCGAGCCCGTTTACACACTGAAAGGGACGGTATACGATGTGAGCGGAGATACGGTGACGGTCCGGAGCGATGAGATCGGCCGCTTTACGGCTTCGCCGGCGGAGCTCCCGGAGGATCTTGCCGTGGGAGACCGGGTGACGGTGGAATACACCGGTGAGATCTTGGAGAGCTATCCGGCCTATATCCCGGAGGCCCTGGCTGTTTACCTTGACAGCCGCAGTCAGCGTGAGCTGCAATATGTCACCGGCTTATCGGAAACGGTCAGCTACAGCTTTTTGGCGCCGGCGGAATGGACGGTGGCCGATCCCGAGATCATGCCGGAAAATGGCGGTGTGCGGCTCATAGCTCCTGACGGCAGCGGCGCTGTAGAGGTGGTCTGCGGACCGCTGGCAGTCTGCGGCACCGGCCTTACGATCATCGAGGACAAGGCCGGTGGAAGGGACGTGAGCTACTACAGCTACTCAGAGGGAATGTGGGAATTTGCTGCTTTCCCGGGACATGAGGAGCTGTATATCGTGAATTCAGCGGAGCCCTCTCTCTACGGCGACATCGGTATCATGCTGGATACCCTTGAGATAATATGAAAAAAAGGACTGCTCAGCAGTCCTTTTTTGTATGCACTTGTTATGAGGCGTATCAGCCGCCTGCAGCCACTTTTGCAGGAGGACAGCATGGGTGATCGTGACCTCTCCGTCGAAGTTGACGTCGCCCGGCACGGGTGCGATCCTCACATAGGTGTTTGTGCCTGTGTTGCTGAATGTGGCGTACTCTCCTCCGCCGCTGTAATTTTCTTGGATCTCATGTTTGGACTGTTGGCGGACGTATTTGCAGGGGCGCACATCGTTCGCCCGTGCCGTGACTGGAAAACCGTAGGGGCGAACATCGTTCGCCCGGCCATATGCGAAAAACCACCGGGCGAACGTAACAAAACCACCGCCCCAGAAATACCACTCCAGCAGGCCCGAAGGGTCCTGCGAAGGATAGTCAAAAGCCGGCGGGGTGGGGAGTGAGGGAAAAGAGAGTGCAGAGAGGAAAACCGAAGAGAGGGGAGGGCCGACGGCTTTTGTACCAGTTTTTTTGTTAAAGCCCTCCCCTCCGGAGGTGTTCCTCTTTGCCTACCTGTGCCGCCCGGCCTTAGCCGGGCGGTGAGCGTTTCTGCACATGAAAACGATCGAAGGAGGCTGGGCGAATGGAATTCGCCCCTACAAATGCCTCCGGGAGGCCGAGGGCGGCCTCCCCTACACAATGTATATGCCCACGGGCGCACAATGTGCGCCCCTGCAAATACGTCCGCCAACGGCGGACACCGCAAACTCCGAATTCTGAATTCCTAATTCCGAATTAAAAAGGGCGGACAAAGTCCGCCCTTTGTTACCCCTCGATCTGACGGGCAAGGAACTGCGATGCCGCCGAGATCAGGCTTTTGTGAAGATCCGTGGCGGCAGTGCATTTTTCTCCCGTCAGGAATACCACCGCTCCGGAAACGTCCCCGGCGGTGATCACCGGCACCGCTGCGATAGCAGTCCTCTCGCAGCCCTCAGCCGGGAAGAACTTGTTCGTTGCGCCGTCCGGACAGAAAAACTGTCCCCGGCTCTCCATTAGCTCCTCCAACTGTGCCGAGACCCTCCGCCCGGCAAGCTCCTTCTTCGGGAGCCCGGAGCTGGCTGTGACCTGGTCTTTGTCGAACACCGCCACCGGACACCCGGCCAGCTTGTGCATGATCTCCGCCACATGGTCGGCGTTTCTGCTCATCTCGCTGAGTGCGGAGTACTTCCGGAAGATCACCTCGCCCTCGCTGTTGGTGTATATCTCCAAGGGGTCGCCCTCACGGATACGCATGGTGCGCCGGATCTCCTTAGGGATGACGACTCTTCCAAGGTCGTCGATGCGTCTGACTATGCCTGTTGCTTTCATTGTTTGACCTCCGTAAAAAATATTTGCGGTATTATTATCTGCTAAGATCTCAGGATCATTCTTAAATAATGCGCCGGCGAGCTTAAATGCTGTCCAGATCTAACGAAAAAGAGCTGACGTGATCGTTGGATCTAACTATTGACAGCCAAAAAATGCCATTGTATAATGAAATTATCAAGAAGCGTTGGGAAGCAGCCGCCCTCTCATTCGGCTGCGGACCGCATTTTTAAGGAGTTGACGAGCTATGAAAAACAAAAAGCTCAGGGCCCTTGCCGCTGCGGGAGCAGCAGCCTTGGCTCTGGCCAGCGTCCCTGCCTCCATGGGAGCCCGGGCAGACTGGCAAAAACTGGGTTATCTAGGCGACCTTGACCGTGACCAGTCGCTGGGCATGAACGACTTGGTGATCCTTTCACGGCACCTTCTGGCACAGTCGCCCCTGACCAAGGAGAACTGCTATCAGGTCAGCGGCCGTGAGCTGAGGATCGGCGAGGGAGAGAGCTTCCAGCCGGGAGAGTACCTCGAGAACGCAGACCTTGACCAGAACGGGAAGGTCAACGTGTTCGACCTGATACTCCTCAGACAGAGCATTGCCGAGCAGAACGGCAGGGAGGTCTGGGAGTATTTTGAGGAGCAGCAGAAGGAGTTCATCTCTCCGCCGGTCAGCGCCGTCAAGGGCTATCTGCCCTCTCAGGGACAGGCCAAGCTGGTGATCCTGTATGTGGACTTCCCGGACTGCCCCTATAACTACGCTCCCTCGCCGGAGGAGATCGACGAGATCGCCTTCGGGGACGAGGACACGACGGATCCGAATTACCCCTTCGACAGCATGACCGCCTTCTATAAGCGCTCATCGAAGGGCGCCATGGAGCTCTCAGGCAAGACCTTCCGCTATACCGCTCAGAAGAACTTAGCGGAGTACAACGACGTTGCCGGGCGTCAGGCCCTTGTGAAGGAGGCGCTGAAGGCCTTCGAGGATCAGGCCGACTTCACCGAGTTCGACGGCGATAACGACGGCTTCATCGACACGACCCTTCTGGCTGTCCCCACAGCCGCCGGTGACGACAACTGGTGGCCCTGCGCCGGACCCGTGGACGACTATAACTTCTCGGTGGACGGCAAGATGATCGGCCACATCATCACCAGCAACGCTCAGATCGAGTCCGCTGACAACTACTACAACTTCGTCAGCACCCACCTCCACGAAATGGGACACTGCATGGGCCTTCCGGACTATTACCTCTTCGGCACCAACGACAGCGAGGGTATGCACGGGACTGCCGGCAGCGAGCTCATGGACACCGATGCCACCTCTGACTTTAGCTGTGTGTCGAAGCTCCAGCTTGGCTGGTACACCAAGGACCAGATCCAGGTGTTCGACCAGAGCCAGACCTCTGCCACATTCACCCTCAACAACGCCCAGACCGACAGCGGCAACGTGGTGGTGATCCCCTGCGGAGACCTTGACGAGGACTATCACAGCGAGTATATGCTGGTGGAGTACACCACTAAGGAGGGCAACAACAGCAAGCCTGCCTGGTTCGTGAACATGGGCGAGGGCATTAGGGTATACCACGTCGATGCCACGATCCTTGACAACGGCTGGTGGACATCTTATAAGTACGCAAGCGGAGCTGCGGACACCAACAACGATCAGGGCAGAAGGCTCCTGAGGATCATCGACGACCGTGATGTGGACAACCTCTACCGCACGGGTGACGTGATCGACGGCAGCATCTCCGGCTTCCACTGGTACGACGGCAGCGGCGCTCAGAGCGTGGACACAGGGGTAACGATCTCTGTTGGAGAGCTCAGCGACGGCGCATATCAGATCACAGTGGACCGCAAATAAAAAAGCCTCCGGCTAAAAACTACGCCCATAGGGGAGACAGGTGCTCCTCTGTGGGCGTTTTATTTCTGCGGAGCAGTTATGATCTCTCAAAAATATACTGTTAGTGATCGTTTTCAGCGGGCTAAAGGCCGAGTTTTAACAAATTGTAAATTCCGGAAATAATACCTTGACAAGCGATATACTTCGTGATATGATGTATTACGGAAGGAGGAGTATTCCATGGATATTCAGTTGAAGCGTGGCCTTCTGGACGTGTGCGTCCTGGCTGCTATCAAGAACAAGGACTCCTACGGCTATCAGATCATCAAGGAGATGAAGCCCTACTTGGAGCTTTCAGAGTCCACCCTGTACACCATTCTGAAAAGGCTGGAGTCTGCCGATCAGCTTACTGTGCGGAGCGTCGAGCACGATGGGCGGCTCAGGAAGTATTATCATATTACCGACTCAGGCCTTGGCCGCATAGAGGAGTTCAAGGAGGATTGGAAGGAGATCCTTGCGATCTACGACTTTATTACAAGAGAGGATAACAGATATGAATAGGGAGAGATTTATCAGCGAATTAAGGGAGGCGCTCCGTGGACTTTCCCAGAGCGACATCGATGAGCGTGTGGAATTTTACAGCGAGATGATCAACGACCGCATGGAGGACGGCCTCACAGAAGAGGAGGCCATGGCAGAGATCGGCAGCGTTGAGTCCGTTGTGGAGCAGATCATGGGCGAGATCCCGATCACGGCCCTGGTCAAGGAGAAGGTAAGGCCGAAGCGGAAGCTGAAGGCCTGGGAGATCGTGCTGCTGGTGCTGGGCTCACCGGTGTGGCTGCCCCTCCTGATCGCAGCGCTGGCAGTGCTGCTGTCACTGTACATCGTGGTATGGTCGGTAGTGATCTGCTTCTATGCGGCGGCGGTCTCACTGGCGGCCGGCGTGATCGCCGCTCTTGTGGGAGCCTTCGGCTATCTGAGGCTTGGGAAGCCTGCTGCGGCCTTATTTGCAGCAGGTGCAGCTATCGCCTGCGCCGGACTTTCGATCCTGATGTCCGTATTCTGCGTTTGGCTCACAAAGGCCATCGTTAAGGGCACAGGAAAAGTATTGCTAAAGATCAAAAGATCATTCGTTGGAAAGGGAGAATAAGTCATGACAAAAAAATGGATCATCACAGGTGCAGCTCTTCTCGCTGCCGGCGCAGTTATCTGCGGAGCATCGTTCGCCGCCCTCGGCTTTGACTGGAAGGAGCTGAATACCGCTGAACAGGATACTAACACATATCAGGTGAGCGATGAGTTCACCGGGATCAGCATAGACACCGACATAGACGACATCACGTTCCTGCCCTCAAAGGACGGCAGGTGCAGCGTGGTCTGCGTGGAGGAGAAGAACAGGCCCCACAGCGTCACCGTGGAGGGCGGCACTCTCAGGATCGAGAGCAGCAAGGACCGCCGCACCTTCGACTGGCACTTCATGACGGTGACCCAGGCCTATACGGTGACGGTCTATCTCCCTGAGACAGAATATGAGGACCTGCACATCATCAGCGACAGCGGCGATGTCCAGATCCCCAAGGAGCTTTCCTTTGAAAATATCACCGCAGAGCTTGACACGGGGGACATTTCCTGCTTTGCTTCTGTTAGGGAGTCTGTCAGCCTCAAGACCGATACCGGCGACATAAATGCCTCCGACATCAGTGCAGAGAGCATGGATCTTCGCTCCGACACCGGCGACATAAAGCTGTCCGGTATCGAGCTGGGCGGATCCTTCTATTCCGAGGAGGACACCGGCGACGTGAAGATCGAGGGCATGACCTGCGAGAGCTTCACCTCTAAGGGAGACACAGGGGACCTTGACATGAAGGGCGTAAAGGTCTCTCAGAAGCTGGCCCTTGACCGTGACACAGGCGACATCACCTTCGACGGCTGCGACGCTGAGGAGCTCCTTATCACTACTGATACAGGCGATGTTAGGGGAAGTCTCCTTACCGAAAAGGTCTTCATCACAAAAACTGATACCGGCGATGTGAACGTTCCCGATACCACGTCCGGCGGACGGTGTGAGATCATTACCAACACCGGCGACATCAACATAAAAGTGCAGTGAGGACTGCATCCGGCATACGGCAGGGCCTTCTGCCGTATGTATACCTTTTTGCCAGAGGAGGTGATCGATGATACAGCTATTTTACTGCGGGACCTTAGCTGCCTCGCTGATCTGCGCTGTGATCTATATTTTCATGTGGCACAGGCATTTCGACGTGAACTTCACCATGATCTTCACCCTTGTGCCGATAGCCTGCCTGGGGTATTTCCTGTCAACGCTGGCAGGGAGCTTGGGGGAGGCTTTGTTTGCTGTAAGGATCACCTATGCGGGCGGCGGCGACAGCTTCTACAGCAAGGTCTCCTTCGAGATGAGGGAGCAGTGCGGCGTCCTGATCAAGGAGTACGGCCCTGCCCACACCGTCGTTTATGCATCGTTCTTCGTGTTCTTCGCCATAGGCATTACGGCAGTAGTCTACTCGTGGCTGAAAAAGAAGCAGGTCCCAAGGACGGTCCTGGGACTGCTGGTGCTGCCGTATGTGATCTGTTTGCTGAGCTATTTCCTGATCCGCAAGATCGTTCCTCAGGTGGAGTTCGTGCCGCTGGGGTATGTGATCGCTGAGATCATCTTCCTGATCATCGCCTATAGGGTCAACCTCTACGACGTCAGCGATACCGTGATCGATCCCATGGTGAAGGAGCAGGGGATAGGCTATGTCTCCTTCGATTTCAAGAGCCGCTATCTTGGCAGCAACGAGACCGCCAAGGAGCTGGTGCCAGAGCTGAGAGAGACCGCCGTGGACGAGCTCTTCGGCTACAAGCCCACACAGAGGAAGATCCGGCATTTTATCGACTCCTTCAAGGCCTTGCCGGAGAACAACACCTTCCTCTACACCGTGAAGGGCGAGGACGGCAGCGAGCGGATCTTCAGCACGAAGGTGAACTACCTCTACGACAACGACCGCAAGAGAGGCTGCATCGTCACCTTCACCGACGATACCGCCAATCAGAAGTATATCCGGCTGCTGGACACCTACAACGAGGACCTGCGGCATGAGGTGGAGGCCAAGACCCGCCACATCGTAGAGATGCACGACAACCTGATCATGAGCCTTGCGATGATGGTGGAGAGCCGTGACGATTCCACCGGCGGCCACGTCAAGCGCACCAGTGAGAGCGTTAGGATCCTGGTGGAGGAGATCACACGCTCCGGGGCCATGGAGCTGTCAGAGGAGTTCTGCCGGGACGTGATCAAGGCTGCTCCTATGCACGACCTTGGCAAGATAAACGTTGACGACGCTGTTCTCCGCAAGTCGGGACGCTCCACCGATGAGGAGTACGAAAAGATGAAGCACCACGCCGAGGAGGGCGCACGGGTCATACACAAGATCCTCCTCCATACCGACGACGAGTCATTTAAGGTGGTGGCCGAGAACGTTGCCCACTACCACCATGAGCGCTGAGACGGCTCCGGTTATCCGGCCGGACCTTCCCGAGGAGGAACTGATCTGCGGCGACCTGAACGGCGACATGAGGGTGGACGTCTACGACCTGATCCTCATGAGGGAGGCCGTGGAGAACGGCGGCACCCAGCGCTTCGAGAGCGCCGACCTTAACTGCGGCGGTGTGATCGACGGCGAGGATCTTGTATACCACAGCGAATTCCTCCACGGGAAGCGTGACAGTCTTCCTGTGTTATGATAGTGCCTGTGCCCGGAGGGATAGCGTGGCACTAATATAGAAGTTTATGCCATAGTATTTCTGAACTAAAGTCAGAAGTACTATAGCGTTTTTATTGACAGTGCAACGATGTTGTGATATAATTGTTACTAACATAAATCGGAATTTAGAGGGAGTAATGCACCATGACTACTTTAGGAGAAGATTTTGGATTAACGGAATATTCTGACGAATTCATTAAAAAAATAGTTGCTTACAGAATGAATATTTATAAGAACAGGGAATTGTGGGAGCACTATACCTATGATGAGATCGCCGAAAAAGAAAATTGTAATGTTGATGATGTAAGAAAAATACTTACTGCAACAGCAATAATGTGGACTCATTAACAGGTAAATTCTGATCTATCTCAGTAACCGTACAAAACACGATGCCCCGAAGCACTTTGAAACGCTTCGGGGCAAAACTTCTATATGGGTATCTATTTATCTCCGGGGAGGTGATGTCAGTCCTCTTTCTTCCTGAGCGTAAAGGCGGCGGCTGCACCTGCAAGGACTACGCCTGCAACAGGGACAGCAGGGAAGGCCACGCCTGTCTTGGGAGCAGTGTTCTTGTCGGCGGCCTTAGTTGCAGCAGCCTTGGTGGCAGTCGCCTGAGCTGTGGTAGTAACTGCGGCGGTGGTGGTCTGCGCTGCCTCAGCCTGACGGACGAGCTGAGCCGTTCCGCCGTTGCCCAGAGAGATCAGGTCGGCGTTCTGGTAGTAGCCGCCGAAGCTGAGAGCCTCGCCCTCGTAGAAGAGCACGGTGACGGACTCTGTACCGCCGATCTCCTCAGTGCCGATCTCAACAGCGCCTGTCACGGTCTTGCCGGAGGCGTCTGTGTATGTGAAGGAGCCGTCCTCGCCGATCTCGAGGGTGCCGTTGTCCTTGGCAGACTCCTGGACTGAGCCGCTGCCGTCGGCCTCCTGATAGGTCCATTTGCCTGTGATCTGGGAAACTGTGATAGCAGGAGCCGCCTCAGTAGGAGCCTCTGTAGGATCCTGCTGGTCAGTTACAGCAGCGTCGGCAGGATCGGTGGGCTCGTCAGCATAGGCGCTGACAGCACCGGCCATTGTAAGTGAAGCCGCAAGTGCAGCGGCTGCGATGATCGAGATCTTCCTTGTCATAGCTATTCTCCTTATCGATGTCATTGAACGTCATGAGAAGGGACCGTTCCCTTCTGAGATAATGGTACCACCTTCGCCGGAAAAATGCAATAGCAAAAAATGCGATGTTACGGCTTTTTAACTTTTTTGTGGAGAGAGGGCAGTATATAAGGGAGGCGGCCGTTATTTTTCCTCAGAGGGCTTTTTGGAGAGCAGGACATTGGTGAGTATCCCAAGGATCAGTGCAGCGGCGATCTCTGTGATCGTCACTGAGCCGAAGCTGATGCTCAGCCCTCCGATACCGGCGATCAGGATCACCGAGGCCGTGAACAGGTTACTATTGTCGTCAAGGTCCACGTTCTTCAGCATTTTCAGGCCGGAAACTGCGATGAACCCGTACAGTGCGATACACACGCCTCCCATGACGCAGGAGGGTATAGAGGCGATCAGTGCGATGAAGGGCGTGATGAAGGAGAAGATCACACAGCCAACTGCTGCGGCGATGATCGTTACTACCGAGGCGTTCCTGGTAATGGCGACGCAGCCCACGCTCTCGCCGTAGGTGGTGTTGGGGCAGCCCCCGAAGAAGGCTCCTGCGATCGAGCCTACTCCGTCGCCCATGAGGGTGGAAGACAGGCCGGGGTCCTTTAGCAGGTCACGGCCGATGACAGAGCTCAGGTTCTTGTGGTCGGCAACGTGCTCCGCAAAGCACACCAGCGCCACAGGAACATAGGCCACCAGCACCGTCAGCAGGTAGGAGCCTGTGAGCTGGCCCGTGCCCTTGAAGGCGCTTGCGAAGACCATGTCCGGAACGGAGAAGAAGGTCCTGAGAGAGACTCCCTCTGAGAACATATAGCTGCGGAACACCGAGAAGTCCACCAGCTTTAGGCCGTCGATACCGGCTGCGTTCCCGATCAGAGTCATCAGCGCAGCGCAGGCGTAGCCGGCAAGTATACCGATCACGAATGGCAGGAGCCTGACCATTTTCTTGCCGTATACCGAGCAGACCATGACCACTGCCAGCGTCACAAGTCCGCAGATCATGGCGGCATAGGGCGAGGCCACCGGCACCATATCTCCGGAGGAGCTCTCCCGGAGGACGCTGCCCTTGGTCAGGTCCCCGATAGCGTTCCCTGCCAGCGACAGCCCGATGATCGAGACAGTGGGCCCGATGACAACCGGCGGCATGAGCCTGTTGAGCCATTCGACGCCCACGGCCTTCACCAGAGCAGCGATCAGGACGTAGACAAGACCGGCGGCGACTGCGCCGATGATCAGTCCCAGCATACCCAGCTCCATGGAGACTCCTCCGGCGAAGGCAGCGAACATGGATCCGATGAAGGCGAAGGAGGAACCCAGGAACACGGGGCTCTTCCGCCTTGTGAAGAGAACGTACACTATAGTTCCCACGCCGGCGCCCAGCATTGCGGCAGCAGGAGTCAGGCCGCTGCCTATGATCATCGGCACGGCGATCGTTGCGGCAAGGATCGCCAGCATCTGCTGGAGAGCGAAGAAGATGAGCTGCGGTCCCTTGGGCCTGTCGTTGACATCAAAAATAAGATCCATAAGTACCTCCTAAAGTCGTTTTTCATCATAGCATATGAGCGCAGCGTTATGCTATGAGCGCCCGATGTGCAGGGAGCAGATCGAAGATCTGCGTATCTGCAAGGGCATTTTAATAAAATAATGGATGCCTTTGCATCCATTATATCATAGTTCTGGGGAAAAGGCAATGGAGGAGAACAGTTCTGAGCGATCTTTATGGGAGAGCTCTTCTTTGGGAGCAGTCTGTGGGCTCACCGCAAATTTCACAAAAACCTATTGACAGACGTGGCCTTATCTGTTAATATTATTGTATACCGTGAAAAGGAGGTCCGCCATATGGACAAGAAAGCAATGTACAAGATCTCATACGGCCTTTTCGTCGTCACAGCCGCTGAAAACGGCAGGGACAACGGCTGTATCACCAATACTCTGGCACAGGTCACCTCTGAGCCCAACAGGGTCAGCCTCTGCGTGAACAAGGCCAACCTCACCCACGATATGATCGCCTCCACAGGCCTGTTTTCCGCCTCGGTGATCAGCCAGCAGGCGGACTTCGCCATTTTCCAGCGCTTCGGCTTCCAGTCCGGAAGAGACACGGACAAGTTCGCCGGCTTTGCTGATGTAAAGCGCCTGGAGAACGGCCTTCTTGCCGTTACCAAAGGCACCAACGCCGTGATCTCCGGAAAGGTGATCCAGAGCCTCGACCTTGGCAGCCACACCCTGTTCATCGCCGACGTTACGGGAATGGAGGTCCTCAGCGGCACACCCAGTGCCACCTATGAGTTCTACCAGTCCGATATCAAGCCGAAGCCCCAGGCCGTGGGCAAGACCCCTGACGGCCAGACGATCTGGAGATGCACCGTCTGCGGCTATGAGTATGTGGGGGAGGAGCTTCCGGAGGACTTCGTCTGTCCGCTGTGCAAGCACCCTGCCTCTGATTTCGAGAAGGTGGTCAAGGAGGAGGCCGTTCCCGTTGGAAGGACCCCCGACGGCCAGACGATCTGGAGATGCACCCTCTGCGGCTATGAGTACATCGGCGAGGAGCTGCCGGAGGGCTTTGAGTGCCCGATCTGCGGAGTCGGTGCCGATCAGTTCGAGAAGACCGCCCAGGCTCCCAAGGCTCAGCCGGCCAATAAATACGCCGGCACCAAGACCGAGAAGAACCTCATGGAGGCCTTTGCCGGTGAGTCTCAGGCAAGGAACAAGTACACCTACTTCGCATCGGTGGCCAAGAAGAACGGCTATGAGCAGATCGCAGCCATATTCCTCCAGACTGCCGAGAACGAAAAGGAGCACGCAAAGCTGTGGTTCAAGGCGCTGGGCGGCATAGGCGACACGGCTGCCAACCTCCTCAGCGCTGCCGAGGGCGAGTACCACGAGTGGACCGATATGTATGAGCGCATGGCAAGAGAGGCCGAGGAGGAGGGCTTCCCGGAGCTGGCTGCACAGTTCCGAGGTGTCGGCGCTATCGAGAAGCACCACGAGGAGCGCTATCGTGCCCTGCTGAAAAACGTGGAGGCCATGGAGGTCTTCAAAAAGAGCGGCGTGACCGTCTGGGAGTGCCGCAACTGCGGACACATCGTAGTAGGAACGCAGGCCCCTGAGGTCTGCCCTGTATGCTTCCACCCTCAGAGCTATTTCGAGGTGCGGAAGGAAAATTATTGACGTATGGGCGCTCCTCGGAGCGCCGTTCGTCGGAAAACGGAGTTGAGAGAATGAGAATGATCAGAAGAACTATCCTTGCGGCAATGGCAGGCGCTGCCCTCACTACAGCGGCTGCTGTGCCCTATGCTGCGGTGGCCGAGGTTATACCGAACCCGGTGATCAGCAGGAACTGCCCGGCCTATTCAGGGGACAACCCGGCAACGGCTGTGGCGGCCAACGACGAGCACTACTTCTCCTTTGCCTTTTTGAAGGCGCCGGACTATCTGGCCTACGATCTTTCGGGAGTCCCCGAAGAGGAGCGCAAACAGGTGATCGCCGTTTGGTACAATACCAGCTCCTATGACAAGCTGGGAGCCTACGCCAACGCCAACATGGAGCCTACCGACTACACCGTTGAGGTCAATGCGGCTCCCGGAGGAGACTATCCCCAGGACGGCTGGGTGGTGGTGGACACCGTTGAGGGAGCCACCTACGGCTCACGCCAGCACCTTGTGGACTTCGAGGGCTACAACTGGATCCGGCTGAACGTGGCAAAGGCCGACGGCAAGGAGGGCAGTCAGGCCAGCGTGAACTTCGACATACACAACGTTTCCGAGGGAGTCTCCGATAGCTGGATCTTCTTCGGCGACTCTATCACCGCCATGAGCATGAACAACTGCTACGGCACCGGCTTTGCGACTCACGTCAATGAGATCGACAGCAGGTACTTCCCCGTTCAGGAGAACGGCGGTATCGGCGGCATAACCTCCACCGACGGCAAGGAGAACATCGACCGCTGGCTCAGCTTCTCGCCGGCCAAGTACGTCAGCATCGCCTACGGCACCAACGACTGCTGGGGCAACCCCGGCAACACCGAGACGTACTACGAGAACACCAAGTACATGATCGACGCTATCCTTGCGGCAGGGAAGATCCCTGTGCTGGGCAAGATCCCCGGTTCCACAAACAGCGACGTTGGGCCCAACGTTCCCCTGTACAACGCCAAGGTGGAGCAGCTCTGGGAGGAATACGGCGACAAGCTGGTCCAGGGCCCGGATCTGGAGGCCTTCTTCACCGAGCACCCTGAGTATCTCAGCGAGCAGGACGGTGTCCACCCCACCAGCGAGGGCCAGGACGCCATGAGGAAGCTCTGGGCGGAGACTATGTACGAGAGGGTCTACACCGCACAGCAGCCTGCAACGGATCCTGCTACTGAGCCTGTGACCGATCCGGTGACAGCTCCCACCGACAGCGATGTGCTGTGGGGCGACGCCAACGAGGACGGCAAGGTGGATCTCAGCGATGCAGTCGCAATATTGCAGCACATTGCCCTTGAGCAGAAGTACGGCCTCAGCGAGTACGGCAAGAAAGCCGCAGACGTTGTGGACACCGGCGACAGCGGCATCACCGGTATGGATGCTCTTGCGATCATGATGATCGACGCAAAGCTCCTGACCGAGGACGACATACCCCTTACCTCTGAGGAGCTGGACCAGATCGGCAAACAAGGCTCCTAAAAAATATCTGCACAAAGAGAGACCGCTCTGACTTTCGCCAGAGCGGTTTTCTGATCTGTCCCTTACAACAAATTTCTTTATATCTTCTGCGGCCCCTAAATGTGCAGAAAAGAGACCGCAGAGGATGACGTAGGAATTATGAAAAATACCAGTAGTCAAGTGTGATGTTGTCGCTGCCGAATACGATGTAGATGTCCTTGCTGCCTGTAGCTGAGCCTGTAGCAGCGTAGGTCACTTCCTGAGATGAGCTTCCCAGCTCAGCGTATCCGAGAACTGTGCCTGTGGGAGAGCCTGTGCAGATCTTTACGGATCCGCCTGAGCCCTTTACTGTGACAGCCTTGATGCCGTCCTTAAGGTCAGCGCCGGAGACCTTGATCCAGTCGCCCTTCTTGCCGGTAACTGTTGTGTCGTAGAGCCCGTTCACAACGATCCCCTTGGACTGGTTGGACATTGTCTCAGCCTGTACCTTGGTGAAGGGATCAAGTGGCTCGATCTGAGTGCAGCCCTTCATATCGCCTGAGCAGGTGATCTTTCCGTTAGAGAAGGAAGCCTCATTGATCTGGGTCGAACGGTAGTTGCCGTCGCTGGTATTGGTGTTGCCGTTGCTCTCGTATGCTGTGAGGCCTTTCTCCTTGAACTCACGCATAGCCTTCTGACGTGAATGGTATGCAACGTAGTACTTATCCTTGAAATAAATGATCGAGTGGTGGTTGTTACCGCCGTTATCTATTCTCTGTGAGCCTGTGTTCTTGAATACATTGCCTGCCAGGTTGCTGGAGTTCCAAGAGAGGGGATCCTTGGAGGTCATGTAGAGGATATCGGCATTGCCGAAGTTGACGCCGTTGACAGTCTGATTGCCAACGTCCCAGTTTGAGCAGTAGGAGTAGTACCATGTGTCGCCGATCTTGATGACACTGGAGTCCTCGAAGAGATAGGGGATATCCATTTTAACGGGGTCACCTGCAAGTGTTACCTTGTCTTTTCCGAGATCGAGCTTAACGACTCTGCCTGTTCCGGGAGTTGCAGCAGCAACGCCGTTCTTGCGGCCGCCGCCGAAGAAGAGGTAGGCCTCGTCGGTAGTCTCATCGTAGTAAACGCCGGGATCGAACATCCACTCAACGTCTGAGCAGTTAGGTGAATTGTGAGTGAGGAGGGCGCCGCCGTTAGCGTCGGTCCAAGGACCTGTGGGGCTGTCGGCTGTTACAACGCCGATACCGCCGCCGCTGTTTGCGAAGAAGAGGTAGAACTTAGGCTTGCCGTCGATCATCTTCCAGCAGGCATCGGGTGCCCATGCAGCGCTTGCCCACTTAGCACAGCCGTTGGTAGTCCTGCCGTTCTGGCCTGCGATAGGGAGTGCGCCGTGGTCAGTCCAGTTTACCATATCTGCTGTAGAAACGCAGTTGATAGTACCGGAATTGTAGGTGTTGACCTTGAGCCTTCCGTCGCTGAAGTACTCGTACTGGTCGTCAGTCGTGTAGATGTAAAGTCTTCCGTCGTAGACCATCCAGCCTGGGTCTGCACCGAAGCGCTGAGTGGTCATGGGGTTGTTCTCGCCGTCGCTCTTCCAGCTCGCTGCGGGAGTAACGGAGCTGAATGTGCTCTGCATCTTTGAAACGTCTACCTGATCGTACTCAGGCTCAACGATGGGGAACTCTGTGATCTTGCGGAGAACGAACTGCTGGATCAGTACCAGGTCGTTGATCTCGTACTTGCCGCTCTGGTCAACGTCAGCGCACCTTGCAGCGATGTTGTCAGAGAAGCCGTTGATCAGACCGTCACGGCCTGCGATAACGTCGAATACTGTGATCCTCTCATCGCCGTCGATGTCGCCGGGGATCATAGTCCTTACCTTGGGAGCGCCGGGGCCGGGGATAACAGTTCCGGCAACTGCGCCGTAAACGTCGTCGATGTAGAAATTCTCGGTGGTATCGTCAGATGTCTCGAGGTAGATCATCATGCTGGTGGCGTCCTCGGGGATCTTGTAGTTGGTATTTGAGAGCTGTACCCACTGTCCCTTGATGCCTGTGCCGGCAGCGATCTGGTCGTAGTGAGGCTCGCCGTCGGAGCCTGTATACTGAAGAGTGAACTTGAAATCAGTGGTCTCAGCGCCGTCGAAGTAATTTACGCAAGCGGAGAAGCTGAACTCCTCGCCGGGCTTGAAGGGATTAGCGCTTATGCTGTAAGCAGCGCCGTTCCAAGATGCCGTTCTCTCGGAAACCAGCAGAGCCTCAGCGCCCTCGTAGAAGGTCCTGCCGCTGGTCTGGATAGTAGTTCCGCCTCTGGACTCCCAGCCGTTGTCTGTGCCCTCGAAGGTGTGGTGGAAGTAATAACCGTTCTCGTCGGGCTCGATAGGAGTTACCTCGAAGCTTCCGGGGTTGGATCCGTCGCCCCACTGATCGTCGGGGATGATAGAAGTGATAGCGGTATAAGCTGACTTAGGCTGGTTGTTCCCGTCGTAGAGGAGGGGCTCCTTACCTGCGCCGCCGACCCAAGAGTTGTTATCATTAGGTCCCCATACCTGCACTAAGGTGACTCTGCCGGGGTACTTGCCGCTGGAGTTGACGTCAACACAGTGCTGGTAGATAGCCTTGTACTTCGCAGCCTGATCTGCATCTGAGTAAGCGTAGCTGTCACGGGTGATATCCAACTCAGTTACCTGTACCTCGATACCGAGGGCAAGGTACTTATCCATAGCTGCCAGATAAGACACTGTGTCGCCCCATGCATTCGATGCAGCGGCGTTGACGTGTGACTGCATTCCCATACCGTCCAGGAGGCCCTTGTCGTGGAGGGGCTGGAGGATAGTATTGATGATACATCTCTGCTTGTCGGTCGAGAACTCGTTATAGTCGTTGTAGAACAGCTTACAGGTGGAAGGAGCATACTTTCTAGCGTAGGTGAACGCCTTCTCAACGAAGCTGTTGTCTCCGTATACCATTACCCAGTTGGAGCTGTCTCTGCCCTCCTTAGGTCTTGCGCCGCCGTTATTGGCAGTGCCGTCGTATACTACCTCGTTACACACGTCGTAGGCTACAAGATTAAGTGAAGAATACTGTGTAGCGTAGGCGTTGAACATATTCTTGATGTAGCTCTCCATACGCTGATCCATAACGCTGGTGCTCACATATGCGCCGCTGTCGTTGAAGTTCTGCTTGAAGAACCATGAGGGAGTCTGGCTGTGCCATACAAGAGTATGGCCTCTGAAGCCGATGTTATTTCTGATGCAGAGATCCATGATAGCGGAAGCGCCCTTTCCGAAGGCCACCTTTACGTTGGTATCGGTGGATCCGCTCTGAACGATAGTGGCATCAGGCTTGGTCTCGTTCTCGCACTCGATAACGTTGCAGTCCTTGATGATGTTAGCGCAGATAGCGGAATCGTTTACGGTGTTTCCGTTGAGGATATTACCGCAGAGGAAGTAGTTTGCGAACTCGTCCTTGAGGCCCTTGCCGGCAGGAGCAGCGTTTGCGGTGTTCTTGGCCTTCTTGGAAGTTATGAGAAGGTCGTCGATAGTAAAGTCATTGGTCGAATCAGTAGAAACTGTGACCCTGAACTCATAAGCGCCCTTGGGAGCCTTGAAGGTGCCGCCCAGCTTGGCCCACTGACCTGCGGGAACGAACTGATCGTCGAGAACTACAGTAGTCTCCTCCTCAGCGCCGTCCTTTTCCAGAGCGTAGGTAAGGGTCATCGTGAAATGCTCATCGGTCTGGCTTGATACCTGTATGCTGTAGTCGTAGTCTACTCCGCCCCAGAGGTAGAAGCCCTTGGCAGATGCGATGCTGTCAGCAGAGGAAGCTCTGTCCGAGAGGACCATACCTCTTGAACCGCCGAAGCCTGCGCCCTCTACAGCAGTGATCGTGGTCTCGTTGTTCTCAGCGTACCATCCGTCGTAGTTGATCTCAAAGTCGTTCTTTACGATCTCGGCAGCGTAAGTCTCAGTTGTGAGAGCCGGCATGATACCGAGCATTCCGGCCGTTACTGACAGTGCGGTCAGACCGGAGATGAAGCGTCTTTTTTTCATGTTTTTTACCCTCCTTGAAAATGATGTTAACGATCGAAACGAGCACATTTTGTTTATTATACTGCCGGGCCCCTATTCCCGGAGGCGCCGCCTGGGGCGCAGATCTGCCCGTATTTGCTACGTTTATTATAACCTGTTCACAATTTGTTTGCAACTTAAAATCCATAGAATTGGTGGACAAAACGAATGGATTTTGGACAAAGCGATGAAAACCGCAATTTTTGAACGATCCGGCGCTAAAAACGGTCAGTCTCCGCTCAGGCGCTCTCTTACCTTATCAAATATAGCCTCCTTCAGCTCGCCGGGGGCAAGGCCTTCCGGGAGAGCGTCAATGGGGAAGAAGCGCTGGCGGCTGACTTCCTCCTCCTGTACCCTCAGCTCACCGGAGAATTCCCGGCAAAGGTACACGATCCCCGCAAGATAGACCTGATCCCCGTTGGGGTACTCGTAGAAGGAGTTCCTGCCGGACAGCTCCATGAGGGATCCCAGCCTTCCGCAGCTAAGGCCGGTCTCCTCCAGCACCTCCCTGCGTGCACACTCCTCGAAGCGCTCGCCCAGCTCCATTGAACCGGCCGGATAGTCCCAGAAGCCGTTGTCTGTGCGCTGCCCAATAAGGATCTCGTTCCTGGCGCTTACCAGTATCACACCGGCACCGGCCATGATGAGGGGCCGGCTGCCCAGCTCCCTGCGAAGCTCTAAAATATAGCCCATGATTTTTACCTCCGTTTTTGTTCGGCATTGGCGAGCCGATGATGTACAGCCTTCTGCAAAGGACAGGCCGTCTGCTACACATCTTATAGCGATCCTTCCCGAATAAGTCAACGAGGTCCGATCGGAGCGGGCTCGATGTTGCAAAATGCGTTTCGTTGTGCTATAATTAGAAAAAAGTCAGGGGGTGTTGATATGAGAGCATATATCCAGTCCCATGAAAACGGGATCCCGCACAACTATAATTTTATGAACGCATATCAGGGATTTTATGAAATGGGGTTTGAGGTCATCCCTTTTCATGATAACAATACATTTCAGGAAAGCAATAGGGAAGATGTCATAGTCGGATACGTCGAGACTGTCAGAGCAAGGCTGGCGGACTTTGGGATCAATGCTCCCGAAATGGACTATCCTGATGAGCTCCATGAATATCTTGGCCGCAGGATCTGGAGGACAAAAATGAGCGAGGTCAATAACGATCCTGACCGTTGGCCTGTTTTCGTCAAGCCGTTAGAGGACAAGCAATTCACAGGTGTGGTGGTCCGATCGCCCAAAGATCTGATAGGCTGTGGGATACAAGGCGTTGATCAGGATGTATACTGTTCGGAGATCGTGAATTTTGAGGCAGAGTGGCGATGCTTCGTGAGGTATGGCCGTATCCTGAGCGTTAGGCCTTACAAAGGAGATTGGCGCAAGCACTATGATCACAGAGTGATCGAAAATGCCGTTAAGGAGTTTGCTTCTGCACCGGTAGGCTATGCCATTGATTTTTGACTAACTGATGACGGAAGAACTTTGCTTATCGAGGTCAACGACGGTTATGCACTTGGCTGCTATGGTCTGTTCTACATAGACTATGCCAAGCTCCTTTCCGCTCGCTGGGCGGAGCTCACCGGCACAGAAGACGAGTGCGCTTTCGATATAAGGTGATATTGACCGCAGTTTGCTCTGCAGTCCTTTCACAGCAAAAGCCCCCACAGCATGAAGCTGTGAGGGCTCATTTTTTACAAGTTGTTATTTCAATATCTCAGTTATGAGGTCGCCGTCATGATCTATCTCATAATAGTTGTCCAAAAAATCATATAGGCAGATCCTGTCGTCTTTCATTTCAAATGCGCTCTCATTACTTCCACATCTGACAAATATATCTGCTGCTGAAAACTCCCATATCATTTTAAGTTCTTCAGAGATCCTGTATATCTCTATTTCTCCGTATAGGATATAGTCCTTTCCGAGCGGATGGACTTCAAACATCGTTCCGAGAGGAGAGATCGTTGTTTTTGTTGGTTTGTCAATGATGTGAGACAAATTAAATCAAAAAACTTGACCTGATTTAAGGAAAGCTTTGATATAATCGGAAGGAGACTTCCAGTTAAGTGGACGCATAGGGAAATTGTTGTATTTTCTGCTGTGAACAGCTAATTGCTTCTTGAAGTCATCGAAGGAATAGAATGTATGAGTAGCATAGAAATACTCGTTATCCTTGCAGGCTTCAGGAACATACTTAACGTCTATCTGAACTCTCTGTCCGGGGTACTGCATCTTCTCATACGGCTTGGGGATATACTTGGGATTTGGAGGCTTAACAGGCTGTAATTCAAGTTTACGAAGCATTCTCCATAGGCTTGGTATCGAGCGTGTATAGCCTTTCTGTCGAAGCTTTACCCAAAACACTACTAAACCTGTGTGCTTGTTCTTCTTTCGCATACGCTTTATCAGTTCTATCTCTTCTTCAGTATGCTGATTAGGGTGGCTGTGTGGACGGTGTGATCGGTCTTTCAGCGAGTCTAATGTTCCGTCGTATCGTTTGAGCCAGCGATATATCGTTGCTCTCCCAACATTATAGCGCCTTGCAGCAGCGGTAACACCTTTTTTCATTGAATATTCAATTATTGCTTGACGGCGACGGGTTATCTGTGTTATAGTATTCATGGCGGATCAGCTGACCTCCTGTTGCTTTTATTGT
>JAFUAO010000081.1 GCA_017460665.1 Ruminococcus sp. | reverse complement strand
TGAGCTTACCCTGACAGGTAAGGACACAGACGGCAATGACGTCACATTCGACATCACAAATGTCGTTCTGGGCGACGATGCTGCACTGGGCGATAACTCCGACAACACCAAGCTGACTTGGATCTCCGGTACGACAGAGACTCTGGTGAAAAACCTCCGCAACGGAACATACACCCTCCACGAGGTAGCAGCTCCCAGCGGATACGTTGTGACCACCGACATCATCTTCACGATCGAGGACGGAAACGTTACCGGCGTACAGGTGCTGGACGGCTCAACGATCGACGGCTCCAAGATCACTATGCTGGACGACGCTGAGGTGACGACAACTACTACAACTACAACAACTACCGAGACTACCACCACCACAGCGACTACCACAGAGACAACGACTACCACCAACGACACTACCACAGTTACAACAGTAACAGCAGTTACGACCACGGTCACAACTGCAAAGGCAGCGTCTACGACAGCAGCCAAGGCTGGCTCAACATCAGCTCCTAAGACCGGCGACAAGGGCGTGGCTATACCGCTCTTCGCACTGGCAGTAGCTGCAGCGGCTGCATTCGCTCTTCGCACTAAGAAGGACGAGGAATAAGCCATAACAAAAGCCCCACTCATTGAGTGGGGCTTTTTGCGGTATATTGGGGAAAAATAAAATGCGCTTCCAGGGAGAGAAGCGCATTTTTATCGAATACGGCATCCGGGAAAGGGGAAATCGGGAGCCGTTAGGGGATTACATGATGTCGATGTGGCACATTTTCATGGCCTCAAGTGCGTTGCGGTGGGACTCCGGTGTGACACCGGCGCAGCAGCTCTGGTCAACGCAGATCTTCACCTCGGGGAGCCTTGCCTTCAGCAGCATTGCGTTGGAGATCACGCAGATGTCGGTACACAGCCCGATCACCACGATCTCGTCCACACGGGGATCCGCAGCGGCGTATTCCGCCAGCTCATAGGAGCCGAAGGTGGGCTTGTTGATCACCGTGCAGCCAGAGGTGTCCAGCTTATCGGAGATCTGCCAGCCCTTAGTGCCACGGACACAGTGGACCACGGGGAGCTTTTTCCCCTCCATGGTGGAGAGATAGTCCTCGCCGTGAGTGTCACGGGTGAACACCACGTCATAGCCGGCAGCCTTGAATTCCTCTATTTTTCGGGCAACGGCAGGCACGATAGCCACCGCCTCGGCAGTTCCGAGGGAGCCGTCGATGAAGTCGTTTTGCATATCGATGACAGCCAAGAGCTTCATAGTTCCTCCTTATATCTGGGAAAAAACCTGACCGATATTCTGACAGATCAGAAGGTCGGCGCTGTGGTCGTACTGAGTTGGCGACTTGTTGATGATCACAAGGTCAGAGCCCCGGAAGTACCGGATCAGGCCGGCTGCCGGGTAGACGTTCAGCGAGGTGCCGCCGATGATCATGGTGTCGGCGGAGGCGATAGCGTTGACCGCTCCGGCGACCACATCGTCGTCCAGAGCCTCCTCATACAGCACCACATCGGGCTTTATGATGCCGCCGCACTGACAGTGGGGGACGCCCTGAGACTCCAAGACGAACTGAACGCTGTAGGACTTTCCGCATTTTGTGCAGTGATTTCGCAGGACGCTGCCGTGGAGCTCAAAGACCCTCTTGCTGCCGGCTGCCTGGTGGAGGCCGTCGATGTTCTGGGTCACCACGCCGCAGAGCTTGCCCTCGGCCTCCAGCTGAGCAAGGCGAAGGTGGGCAGGGTTTGGTCTAGCGTCCAGGAAGAGCATCTTCGCCCGGTAGAACCGGTAGAACTCCTCGGTCCTTTTCTCGAAAAAGCTATGGCTCAGGATCGTTTCCGGGGGATAGTCCCACTCCTGGTTATAGAGCCCGTCGGTGCTGCGAAAATCCGGGATCCCACTCTCGGTGGAGACACCTGCGCCTCCGAAGAAGACGATGTTCCGGGAATTTTTCACGATCTCGGCCAGTTTCCTTACCTCGTCCATAGTATCAGCCTCCAATGACCTTGACGTAGAATTTCCTCTTTCTCGGGCCGTCGAACTCACAGAAATAAAGGTCCTGCCAAGTGCCCAGAAGGAGCTTTCCGCCGGAGATGATCACGGTCTCGCTGGCGCCCACGGCTGAGGATTTCAGGTGAGCGTCGGAGTTGCCCTCAGAGTGGCGGAAGATCTCAAGGTCGGGGAAGACCCTGTCCATACCGGCGATGAAGTCGGTCTTCACGTCAGGGTCGGCGTTCTCGTTGATAGTGATAGCGGCGGTGGTGTGGGGGCAGAAAACGATGCAGTAGCCCTCGTTGACGCCGCTTTCCTTAATGGCCTCCTGCACCTCGGCGGTGATGTCCACCAGGCCCTGTGCAGGGGTGCTGAGGGTGAAGTCAAACAGCATTTTTGGCCTCCTTGAAGTCTGAGTAGTATTTACAGAGATAGCTCAGGGGACACTCTCCGCATTTCGGGGAGCGAGCCCGGCATATGTCCCGTCCGAACTGGACGGTCTGGTGGCAAAATCGGTTGGAGATCTCAGGGGGTAGCAGCTTCACAAGGTCGGCCTCCACCTTAGCCGGCTCCTTGTTTTTGGTCAGTCCCAGCCGACCGGTGATCCTGATACAGTGGGTATCGGTGACCACGGCAGGCTTGCCGAAGACGTCGCCCAGCATGAGATTGGCTGTTTTTCGGCCGATCCCCGGCAGGGACAGCAGCTCCTCCATAGTATCGGGGACCTGACCGCCGAAGTCACGGAGCAGCTTTTCCGCCATTTCCTTGAGGCTCCTTGCCTTTGTGTGGTAGAAGCCGCAGGGCTTCACGTCCTGCTCCAGCTCTTCGAGGGGAGCCTCGGCGAAGGCCTCCAGCGTAGGATATTTGACAAAAAGCGTCTTAGTGACGATGTTGACCCTAGCGTCGGTACACTGAGCCGCCAGCCGAGCCGCAAACATCAGCTCATAGGGCTTTTCGTAGTCCAAAGTGCAGCTTATGTCGGGGTAGAGCTTTTCAAACTCCTGACAAGCCAGGCGGACACGCTCCTTCTTAGTCATGGCTCGTATCCTCCTTTTTGGCGAGATCCCGGCGTTTCTCCAGCATCTCGTCGTAGACCCTGTACATCTTCTGCACGGTATTTTCCAGGAAGTAGTAGTGCTTTATGTAGAAGCCCAGCAGCACCAGTATGATCGTTACCAGTATCAGCAGGGCCATATTATCGGTAAGGAGCAGGCCGATGATGAACACAGCCAGCACGATAGCAAAGAGCATCGTCACCAAAAAGTGGACGATCCTCTCGTGCTGCATGAACATGATCTTATCCATGTGCTCGGCCAGGAGCTCCTCCAGCATATCCGGGGAGCTGCAATCGGAGAGCCGCTGCTGAGTTTTGCTCATGTAAGCCTTCAGGTATTCGGTCATAGGGCGGCCTCCTTTCATCGCACTACTTTCATTATACAGCATATTGTGAGAAATGTCAAATAAAATATGAAATTTCCTTGACGATTTTATGTCAAACCTATTTCAGTTGCAATTTTCGGATATCTGTGCTATAATTTTCTTGGAGGCGATCGTATGAAATTTGAGCGATTTGAGAAGGATCTCACCGACAATATCCGTGAGGCTCAGCTAAAGCTGGGCTACGACGGGCGGCCGATGAGCCTGAATTATATGTACACCACCTTGGGGCACCTCTTGGGCTGCTCTCCCGAGGAAGAGGCTGTTTTTGCCGAATTATCGCAGTTTGCGGCGGAGGCTGCTCCTCGTTTTGGTCAGATCTCCTACCGGAAGATCCGTGACGGTGTCTGCGTTACGGTGCCGGCGGAGGGGACTGCCTTCGTCAACGGCGGCACCACCGGCGGAGAGTTCATCGCTGAGCTGATCGGGGCGGTATCTCGCCACGGGATCTCTCTTGATGAGGTGCTGGAGGTCTTTCGCAGGCACGGAGAGATCTCCGTGGAGGAGAGCGGCTGCGAGGACTTCGACTATCTGGTGCGGTTTTCCGGCGGAAAGCCTGACGAGCATTTCTACTGCCTGACGCTGGAGCCCTGCATGGGCGGCGGCTGTCATGTGACCTACCACCGCTTCATCCCGGAGGACTACGCTGAGCTCTTCCCGTGAGACTATCCTGCACATCAAAAAAACCCGGAGATCCGGGCTTTTTCCTATTCTGGGAGCTCCTGCGTGAGCTCTTTGTACATATAAAGCGACCCCAGTGCGATGAGGGGAAGGCTATTCTCCTTTGCGCAGGCGAAGGCCTCACGGACGCCCTCTCCAAGGTCCTTGTAGGCCTTCGAGGGGATCCCTTTTTCCGCCAGAGACTCCGCAAGAGCCTCGCTGTCAAGTGCCCGGGGGTTGTCGGGCTCCACCGTGAAGGCGCATTTTGCCAGTTCACGGAGCATTTCCCCGTACAGGCCGTAGTCCTTGTCGGCCATGACACCGATCAGCAGGACAACGGGCTTTTCCCCGAAATACAGCCGGATACTGTCAGCGGCGCAGCGGATCCCGTCGGGGTTGTGTGAGCCGTCGAAGATCACCAGAGGGTCCCTTCGCAGCACCTCGAAGCGGCCGTGCCATTTTGCCCCGGCAAGTCCGTCCTTCAGCGCCTGGTCAGTGATCGTCAGGCCTTCGCTGCGGAGGAGCTCCACGGCGGTGAGGACGTTGGCGGTGTTGAGGGGCTGATAAGTTCCCAGAAGGCCGATGTGGAAGCTGCCCATACCGGCGAAGCTCAGGTCTGTGCCGGCGGCGGACATGGAGCCCACCTTCAGCCGGCCAAGGTCGGTCACGGTCAGGGGAGAGCCCAGACTTTCGGCCCTTTCCCGGACGATCCGCAGAGCGTCGGGGTCATCTCCGCCGAAGAGCACAGGCCGCCCGGCCTTGATGATCCCGGCCTTGTGACCGGCGATCTCAGCAACGGTATCCCCCAGAAAACCGGCGTGGTCCAGCTGTACGTTGGTGATCACCGAAAGCAGAGGCGAGCTCACCACGTTGGTGGAGTCGCCGTCGCCGCCCATGCCGCACTCCACCACCGCCAGATCGCAGCCCTCCTGCCGGAAGAGCTGGTAGGCCGCAGCGGTCAGCACCTCGAATTCGGTGGGCTTGTCGGCCATGGCCTCGGCGTGGAGGATGGTCTGCTCCAGAACTTCTCCTAAAAGCCGGGGAGAGATCTCCTGCCCGTTTATGCGGAAGCTGTCGGTGACGCCGGTCAGCGCCGGCGAGGAGAAGCTGCCCGTCTTATAGCCTGCGCAGGTCAGCACCGAGCTGAGCATCGCCCCAAAGGAGCCCTTGCCGTTGGTGCCGGCGATGTGGATCACGGGAAGGCTCTCCTGTGGGGAGCCCAGGCGCTCCATGAGCTCTGCCGTCCGTTCAAGGCCCAGCTTGCTGCCCCGAGAAGCCGCTGTTTTCAGGTAGTCAAGCGCTGTTCCTGCCATTTTTCCTCACCTTGTCCAGTTGATCGGAGAAGGCCTTGTTGTTCAGCAGCAGCCAGATGATGTAGAACTCCAAGATCCCGATCCCGATGTATGTGGGGATCCTCCATGCCAGCCAGCCGATAGGGTAGCCGTAGTAGACCCTCAGGCCGATGGACTTGATGATCACCGAGCCGATCAGGTGAGCAAAGCCCACTGAAAGGGCGGTGTTCAGCCTAAGGCTCTTCTTAGAGGCCAGACCTGACACCAGCCCGGCCACAAGACCGATAGAAGCGGCTCCCAGAGTGATGATCGGGTTGATCGAATAGCCGACTATTATGCAGCCGATGATGTCAGCGCCGGCGCCGACTGCGGCTCCCACGAAGGGACCGAAGAAGATACCGGCCATGAGGATCGTCAGGTTCTCGAAGCTGATCCTGATGTAGGGGGTCACATTGAAGGCCAGCAGCTTTCCCAGAGCGATGCTCATAGCGATGAACAGTGCCGAGATCACCAGCACACGGATGTTGCCGAAGAGCCTAAGGCTGGAAACGGCAGAGGAGCTCATGTTTTTGTTAGTTGTCATAAAAAAATACCTCCTTTTCCTCACTCATACGACAAGAAAAAGAAGGCATAGCCATTCAGTTATATTGTCCTATGAAGCGGGATGCAAAGCTCGATCCGCAAGTCAAGGACTTTTCGTTCCTCCGACAACTCCCCGTTCGGCGGACACTTAACGATCGGGCTTTTACTCTTCATGGCTTTATTTTACTCCAAGGGGGCGGTGTTGTCAATAGGCTGGAGGAAAATTCACGATCTGTTCATAATTCTCCTTGCGTAATGATCTGCGATTGACAAATTTTGTGGATGTGATATAATAGAAAAAAACGGAACGGTGGAAGTGAATGTGATCGAATTAGGCAAGATCGATATAGAGATCTATAAATGTGTTACTGAGGATATAACGACTGATGAGGTCGTGATCACGGAAAAACAGATAGCTCATATAATGGAAAGGCACCCAAATGATTATGAGCGATATTTCTGTTTTGTAAGACAGATACTGTCTGAGCCTGACTATATTTTAGAGGCAAATCGTCCGAATACAGCTTTCGTTTTGAAGCATATCGTAGAAAACGGTAAGAATTATCAGTTGATATTAAGGCTGAAGACTTCCTCAGATCCCGCAGAGTACAAGAATTCTGTCATAACCTTCCTAAAAGTGGAAGAAAAACGATATGATCGTTATCTGAGGACAAAGAAAATACTTTACAAAGCTGAATAAATGTGCTATAATATAGTTAAGATAAGAGCAGGCTGTCAGAGGTGGACAATTTCGTGGCATCCACACGCCGCTGGTAACGACAGGGAGAGATCCCGAGAGATGCAGGAGAACGCCACGCCTGCCTGATCGCCACTCTTTCAGGAGCCGCTTCGGGAGACCGAGGCGGCTTTTTTTACTTCGCCTCCCACCAAAAAAATACGCCAACAGCAATTTTTTGCTTGCATTTTGTCGTAAAGTGTTATATAATATTAACTGGTATTTATATGGAAAACTATGGAGGTAACGCTATGTGTAAAACAGCCCCTGTCGGCTTCGACAACGAGAAATATCTGAAAATGCAGTCAGAGCATATCCGTGAGCGCATCGCTCAGTTCGGCGACAAGCTCTACCTTGAGTTCGGCGGAAAGCTCTTCGACGACTACCACGCTTCCCGTGTGCTGCCGGGCTTCAAGCCGGACAGTAAGCTGCAAATGCTCCTTCAGCTAAAGGACGAGGCTGAGATCGTGATCGTTATCAACTCTGACGACATCGAGAAGAACAAGGTCAGGGGAGATCTGGGGATAACCTACGATGTGGACGTTATCCGCCTGTTCAACGTTTTCACGAAGATCGGCCTCTATGTCAGCAGCGTGGTCCTCACAAGATACGATGACCAGCCTACAGCTGACGCCTTCCAGAGCAGGCTTGAGGCCCTGGGAGTGAAGGTCTATCACCACTACAATATCAAGGGCTACCCCTCCAACCTGGAGCACATCATCAGCGACGAGGGCTACGGCAAGAACGACTACATCGAGACCAGCAGACGCCTTGTAGTGATCACGGCGCCGGGTCCCGGAAGCGGAAAAATGGCCACCTGTCTCTCTCAGCTCTACCACGAGCACAAGAGGGGAGTCAACGCAGGCTACGCTAAGTTCGAGACCTTCCCGATCTGGAACCTGCCCCTGCGCCACCCGGTGAATATCGCTTACGAGGCCGCTACCTCTGATCTGAACGACGTGAACATGATCGACCCCTTCCACCTGGAGGCCTACGGAAAGACCACGGTCAACTACAACCGTGATGTGGAGATCTTCCCGGTGCTCAACGCAATGTTCGAGAAGCTGATCGGCGAGTCGCCCTATAAGTCTCCCACGGACATGGGCGTGAATATGGCCGGTAACTGCATCATCGACGACGATGTGGTCTGCAAGGCCGCCCGTGACGAGGTGATCCGCAGGTACTATTCCGGGCTCTGCGACCGGAGAAAGGGCCTGATCTCAGACGATGAGGTGTACAAGCTGGAGCTGCTGATGAAGCAGGCCAACGTCACCGCCGCCGACCGGAAGGTGATCGCTGCGGCTCTTGCCAAGGAGCAGGAGACCGGCAACACCGCCGCCGCCATGGAGCTCCCTGACGGGACGATCCTCACAGGGCGCACCTCCGACCTGCTGGGAGCCTCATCAGCTCTGCTGCTGAACGCTCTGAAGTACTTTGCGGAGCTGCCTGACGAGACCCTGCTGATGTCGCCCCACGTTATCGAGCCGATCCAGAACCTGAAGGTGGAGCACCTTGGCAACAACAACCCACGGCTCCACACCGACGAGACCCTTCTGGCCCTGTCGATATGTGCAAACACCGACGAGAACGCCAAAAAAGCCATGGAGCAGATCTCACGGCTGAGGGGCTGCGAGGTACACTCCACAGTCATCCTGTCGCCGGTAGACGAGAGGATCTTCAAGCGCCTCGGCGTGAACCTGACCTGTGAGCCGAAATATCAGGCTTGACAAAAGAATTTATTTAACTGAAAAACGCTGTGCCGGACTTCCTTTAAGGAGGCTCGGTGTTTTATTTAAGGAAAGGCCGGAGACTTAATTTAAGTTTAGTTTAAGCTGAGTTTTTGCCAGTCCGTCAAAAATCGAGCCCCGGATCTGTGAGATCGCCCAAAGTTTTTTGCCCTGTGTGAAAATGATCGGGAAATTCTTGATTTTTTCTCAGAAAGTGGCTATAATTAAGTTACCGAATAAAGCACTTTCGACTTTCCGTAAAGGAAAAATTTCAGGGAGGGAAATTAGTATGTATCAGAAGCTATTGAACAAGGCCGGCGCTGCTATCATCGCAGGCGCTATGGCTGTCAACGGCGTTGCTTCGCTGCCCACTATCATCGCAGCAGGCAGCACTAAGTTCGAGTTCGAGGACGCCACGATCAGCGGTGATGTCACCGTTGAGACCGACGCTTCCGCAAGCGGCGGCTCTTATCTTAAGATGACCGAGAGCGGCACGATCGAGCTGACTATCACTATGGACACGGCCGGCACCTACAACCTGACCGTTTACGCAGGCGGTATCGGCGGCGATAAGCAGCAGGGTCTGGCTATCAACGGCAAGTCCGTGGGATCTCTGTCTATCCCGTCCAGCAGCGGCTATGAGGCTATCTCAGTGCCCGGCGTAAAGCTGGAGGCCGGCGCAAACACCATGACGATCACTAAGTCCTGGGGCTGGTCCAATTTCGACTACGTTGAGGTATCTACCTTCGATTACCCCGAGATCAAGGCAACTCAGACAGATCTCACCGACATCAAGGCCTCTGACGAGACAAGGAGCCTTTTCGCTTATCTCAACAGCGTTTACGGCGAGCATATCCTCTCCGGCCAGCAGGAGATCTATCAGTACGGCCCTCACGGTCTTGAGACCGAGTTTGAATACCTCTATAATACAACAGGCCACTATCCGGCTATCAGAGGCTTCGACTACGGCAACTTCACCTGCCCGGCCTTCGGCAGCGACGACGGCTCCACCGAGCGTGTCATCGATTGGGTAAAGAACAACAACGGTATCGCTACTGCTTCGTGGCATATCAATGTTCCCAAGGATATGGAGTCCTACACCATCGGCAGCAGGATCGACTGGTCACAGACTACTTACGCTGTAAAGAACGACGACGGCTCCGAGGCTACAAACTTTGTTACCTCTAACGCTTATAAGGAGGGCACTAAGGAGAACGAGTATTACCTCCAGGCTCTCACAACTCTGGCTGCTGAGTTCAACAAGCTGGAGGAGGAAGGCGTCCCCGTTATCTGGAGACCTCTCCACGAGGCCGAGGGCGGCGGCGGAGAGAACGGCTCATGGTTCTGGTGGGGCAAGGAAGGCTCTGCTGTTTACAAGGAGCTGTGGAAGTACACCTACAAGACCCTGACAGAGGACTTCGGCTGCCACAACCTGATCTGGGAGTGGAACAGCTATGACTTCCCCACATCTGCAAACTGGTATCCCGGCGATGAGTACGTTGACATCATCGGCTACGATAAGTATAACTGCACAAAGTACCTGGAGGAGAACAACTGGCAGCCCTCTATGGAGCACGACGACAGCGCTATCGCCTCCACATTCTACAGCATCATGGAGAGATACAACAGCGCTAAGATGGTAGCAATGGCTGAGAACGACTGCTTCTCCACCGTTGACAATCTGGTGAATGACAAGGCCGGCTGGCTTTACTTCTGCACATGGTACGACGGCGGAAGCGACAACATCAACTTCCTGACCAACCCTATTTTCAATACAGAGGCTGATACTATCGCAATGTATCAGAGCGATTACTGCATCACAAGAGACGAGCTCCCTGAGGACCTGTACACCAAGTTCGTTGAGCCCGTAGATCCTGCTCTGACGACTACTAAGGTAACAACAGCCAGTACTCCTAGCACTACTACTTCTGCTGCTGATTTCGTGTTTGCTGTTAAGAAGTATCCTGTTACGCTCCCGGAGGGAGAAAAGGGAACGATAACTCTTGAGATCGAGGGCGAGCCCACTGCTTCTATCGGCGGCGGCATCGGCTTTGCTGATCCCGACGGCGAGAACGGCTGGACCAACATCGAGTGGAGCGGCAACGCTGACGCAAAGGGCAAGCTCACTGTTGAGGTAGACCTGTCCGCAGTTCCTGTTGAGGACACTACTGCTGAGGTACAGATCTGGTGGTCCAATGTTTGGGACAACGCAACTGAGTCTTCCACTGACTATGACTGCGAGCTGGTAGACTACAGCTTCAGCACATCTGCTGAGCCTACGACAGAGCCCGAGACAGACGAGCCTGCTGAGGTGACCCTCTACGGCGACGCTAACGTTGACGGCAAGGTTGACCTTCAGGACGCTGTTGCGATCCTTCAGTATGTAGCACTTGAGGCCAAGTATCCGCTCCAGCCCGTTGGCAAGGCAAATGCTGACGTTTTCGAGAACGGCAGCAGCGGCATCAACGGCAAGGACGCACTGGTAGTCATGATGGTCGACGCAAAGACACTTGCACAGTCTGATCTTCCTGTTGAGGCAAAGGACATCGAATAACAAAAAAGGCCCGGTCTTCCGGGCCTTTTTTTGTTAGTTGAGAGTTTAGAGTTGAGAGTTGTGGTGTCCGCCGCTGGCGGACGAGATCTGATTGGCCGTCCGTGGGCATATACACTGTGTAGGGGAGGCCGCCCTCGGCCTCCCGGCCGATCAATCAGATCTCCGGGAACAAATTGTAGGGGCGAATTCCGTTCGCCCGGCTGTGACCGAAAAACGTAGGGGCGGACCCATGTTAAGCTGCGTACCAGATCTTTGATCTGGCTTTCGCAGCTATATGCATAGCAGTCCGCCCGGTGGTTTGCGGTGAACGCCCACCGCCCGGCGTAAGCCGGGCGGCACTGGTGGGCAAAGAGGAACACCTCCGGAGGGGAGGGCTTTAACAAAAAACTGGTACAAAAGCCGGCGGCCCTCCCCTCTCTTCGGTTTTCCTCTCTGCACTCTCTTTTTCCTCACACCCCACCCCGCCGGCTTTTGACTATCCTACGCAGGACCCTCCGGGCCTGCTGGCAGGGTATTTCTGGGGCGGTGGTTTTAGGTACGTTCGACCGGCGGTTTTACATTCGCAGCCGAACGATCCGGTCATGCAGGCAGAGCCCTGCAAAAAAGGGAGCCTTGCGGCTCCCTTTTTTTACTGTGCTGAGAAGCTGTCTTTGCCAACTCCGCAGAGGGGACATTCAAAGTCCTCGGGGATATCCTCCCACTTCGTTCCGGGCTCGATGCCGTACTCAGGAGCGCCCTGCTCCTCGTCGTACTCCCAGCCGCAAACATCGCAAACGTATTTCATCTTCACACCTCCTTACATCATCATTATATCAGAGATCGTCCGTATGATCTCGTCATGACAGCCGCCGCAGCCTGTTGAACAGTGCGTCGCTTGCTGTACCTTGTTAAAAAGCGCTAATGCGTCCTCAAGGCGGTCACAGTTTGCCAGTGCGTCCTCAACGTCGAAATAGGTCACACCCATGCAGTGACAGATCTCGTAATTCTCTTTCATGGAAGATCCTCCTTACCTTCTGCCGGCCAGCTCGTTCATGCGGGTCAGTATAACGTTGGCGGCGTCGAATTTGCTCATGATCTCAAGCTCCTCGTCGGTGTCGGGAGTGATGATCGTAATGATATTCGTATCTGTGCCGAAGCCTGCCCCGGCCTCCCGGAGGGAGTTGGCGCAGATCATATCGCAGTTCTTCTTGGTCAGCTTCTTCCGGGAGTTCTCCAGCATATGCTCGGTCTCCATGGAGAAACCGCAGATCACCTGGTCTGGGCGGCGGTTTTGGCCGATATATCCAAGGATATCGGTGGTCCTCTTGAGCTGTATGCTCATATCGCCGTCGGATTTTTTGATCTTATTGTCAGCCACTGTCACGGGAGTGTAGTCCGCAACTGCCGCTGCCTTGATCACGAAGTCGGAGCTGTCAAGGCGCTCCTTCACGGCCTCGAACATATCCTGTGCCGACTCCACCTTCACCACGTCCACGAACATAGGCGGCTCCACGTCGGCGTGGGCGGCGACAACTGTCACCTCTGCCCCACGGAGCATTGCAGCTCTGGCGATAGCGAAGCCCATTTTTCCGCTGGAATGGTTGGTGATGAAGCGCACAGGGTCGATCGGCTCACGGGTAGCGCCGGCGGTCACAAGCACCCTCTTCCCGGAAAGGTCCTTCTCGAAGGCGGCCTCCCGGAGGATATGCTCAAGGAGGGCCTCCACCGCCGGGAGCTTGCCGTCGCCGATGTCACGGTTGGCCAGCATACCGTTCACCGGCTCGATGATCCCGTAGCCGAATTTTCTCAGCTTCTCGATATTGTCCTGAACGATAGGGTCGTGGAACATATTGTGGTTCATGGCCGGCGCAACGAGGCGCTTGCACTTGCAGGCCATGACCGTTGTGGTCAGCATATCGTCGGCGATCCCACCGGCCAGCTTCCCGATGACGTTGGCCGTGGCCGGCGCCACCAGCACCACGTCAGCCTTCTTTGCGATAGAGACGTGCTCCACGCTGTACTCGAAGTTCCTGTCGAAGGTGTCGATAAGGCACTTGTGCTGAGTCAGGGTCTCGAAGGTCAGGGGGTGGACGAAATTCTGGGTATTTGGCGTCATGGCGACGTGGACCTCGGCTCCCAGCTTAGTGAGCATACGGGCCAGGTCGCAGATCTTATAGGCTGCGATGGAGCTTGAAACTGCCAGCAGCACGGTCTTTCCCTTCAGCATGGCCCACCTCAGAAATTGGAGCCGTTCCAGCCCCAATCCGGGGTGGAGCTGTAAGCGACATAGATCCGGTCGGAGGCTATCCCCAGGGTGTCGGTGAGGATGCCTGTGATGTGGCTGGTCAGGGTAGTCAGAGCGCTTGACGAGGCGCTCCCGTAGATGCTCACCTGGACCATGGCGGCCGGCTCGTTCTCGCCCTTGAAATACAGGCGGTACTCAGGCTCGATACCCACCATGAGCCAGCCCTCGGACTTGCCGGGGACAGCAGTTATGGCCTGTCCCAGGGCGGACTTTATGGACTTCTCCTTGTCGGCCGGGACCGGTACGTTGGTCTTGACATCGATGAAAGGCATTTAGATCTCCTCCTTATTTATCAGAGCCGGGGCTCATTTCTTCTTGTTTTTGCGGTAGATTATGGCAAGGCCCTTGATCAGCAGGTCCTTGTCAAGGATCACGTTTTTCCTGCACAGCGGCACTACCACCTCAGCAAGGCCTCCGGTGGCAACGACGGTACACTTCTCGCCGAGCTGCTCCTCGATACGCTCGATGATCCCGTCGAGGGCGCAGGCGTTGGAGTAGAGGGCGCCGTTCTTCATACAGTCGATCGTGTTGGTTCCGATGATGCTCTCCGGGAGCTCAAAGTCGATCTTAGGGAGCTGAGCGGTGCGCTGGATAAGGGCGTCGGTGGCGACCCCCATGCCGGTCATGATCAGTCCGCCGAGGTAGTTCTTGCTGCTGTCCACCACGGAAACGGTGGAGGCGGTCCCCATATCTATGATGATAAGGGGAACGGGGTAGCTGTTGATCGCCGCCACAGCGTCAACGGCCTGATCGCTGCCGAGCTGCTTTGGGTTGTCGATAAGTATATTGAGCCCGGTCTTGACTCCGGGGCCGGCGATCATGGGAGTCACGCCGAAGAGCTTCTGGATAGCGGACTTGACGGTGCCTGTTACCGAGGGCACTACTGAGGACATGATAGAGTCGTGTATATCCGAGATGTCAAGGCCGTTCATCTCAAGGATCGTCTTGATGAGAACGGCGTATTCGGCGGCCGTAGCGCTCTGGTTCGTAGAGATCCGCTCGAAGACGAGGATCTTGTCCTCATCGTCGACGCAGCCGAAAACGATGTTGGTGTTGCCTATGTCAACAGCTAAAAGCATGGTCATTCCTCCTGTCTGCGCCGCTCCTCATGGGAGCCGGGCATATGTACTATATGTATTATACCATGATCTTTTGGAAATAGCAACAAGTAGTTACAAGTTTCGAGTTATGAGTGCGTATAGTTTCAAGTTATTAGTTGTGGTGTCCGCCTGACGGCGGACGGATCTGTAGGGGCGCACATCGTGCGCCCGGCCATGTGCGAAATACACCGGGCGAACGTATCAAAACCACAGCCCTATATTTCTAGGCCAGCAGGCCCGAAGGGTCCTGCGAAGGATAGTCAAAAGCCGGCGGGGTGGGGAGTGAGGGAAAAGAGAGTGCAGAGAGGAAAACCGAAGAGAGGGGAGGGCCGACGGCTTTTGTACCAGTTTTTTGTTAAAGCCCTCCC
>JAFUAO010000080.1 GCA_017460665.1 Ruminococcus sp. | reverse complement strand
GGGAGGGCTTTAACAAAAAACTGGTACAAAAGCCGTCGGCCCTCCCCTCTCTTCGGTTTTCCTCTCTGCACTCTCTTTTCCCTCACTCCCCACCCCGCCGGCTTTTGACTATCCTTCGCAGGACCCTTCGGGCCTGCTGGCGTAGTATTTCCGGGGCGGTGGTTTGGATACGTTCGCCCGGTGGTTTTCGTACATGGCCGGGAGGCCGAGGGCGGCCTCCCCTACGATCGTACAGGTCATGCGGACGGCCAATGGCCGT
Source organism: Ruminococcus sp. (assembly GCA_017460665.1). Classification (GTDB taxonomy): domain Bacteria; phylum Bacillota; class Clostridia; order Oscillospirales; family Ruminococcaceae; genus Ruminococcus. Next base: position 17,518 of record JAFUAO010000080.1, on the reverse strand, counting down.
CCCTACATATTTCGCCGGTACATTACGCAAACCACCGGGCGGACACACGGGTCCGCCCCTACTACGCACTAATAACTACCAACTAACAACTCCCTCAACATTGACATTTTTCAGAGAATATGGTATGATGTTTGCAAAAGCACCGATCATAATGCGGCGGTGCTCAAATTACCAGCGAGGTGCATCTCATGAAGAAAAACAGCGGTATGCTGAAGCTCGTTATCATACTCTGCCTTGTTATGGGCGGACTTTCCCTAATACTCCTCACCCTTTCCGGTATGCGTGAGAAGAACGAGACCTATATCACTATCGACACCGACACCGTCAAGCTGATCCAGCTCGATCCTCCCAAGGAGGGCGACCCCATCGCCATCATCGACACCACCCTCGGCCAGTTCCGCATAGTGCTCTTCCCGGAGCAGTCCCCTCAGGCCGTGAAAAACTTCACCGACCTTGCCGAAAGCGGCTATTATAACGGGACCTACGTTTTCAACTCCGACAGCGGCGCCTATTCCGCAGCCGGCTGTCCACAGAAGAGCGGCAGTCTCCCACAAGGCTACGACCAGAGCCATGAGCTGATCCCCAGAGAGCTCAGCCAGGACCTTTGGCCCTTCAAGGGCGCTGTCTGCGTGCTCAACACCACTATCGACCGTACATTTAAAGAGAAGATCCTCGGCGGCGGTCAGTATTACAACGGCAGCCGCTTCGCCGTGATCAACACTATCGAGATCACCGACGAGATCAAGGAGGGCCTGCGCTCCGGCCAGGAGACCGGCAACCTTGTGGCCGAGGCCTTCATCGAGAACGGCGGTATCCCCAATTTCGCCCAGCAGATGACCGTCATCGGCCAGACCTACCAGGGAATGGACGTGGTGGAGAAGCTGGCCTCGCTGGAAACTGAGAACAACGGCGTGTACAAGATCCCCAAGGAGGACATAATGATCGAGTCCGTAACGATCTCGACCTACTCCGAAAATGATTGATGCTGCCCGATCTTACTGCACTTTGAAGCAATATTTGCCGGTTTTGGCGGCAGATCTGCAAGATTTTGACTAAAGATCTGAGGAAAGTCTTTACAAATCAGTTTTTTTGGTGTATAATGAATGGGTTAGGTCATAAGCTAATTTTATGTCCTGACGAAAATACCGGATATAAGATCACCATCAAGGAGTGATATCATGCTAAAAAAAGCAGCCGCAGCACTCATCTGCACTGTCGCTGCCGCCTCTCTGCTGACTTCATGCGGAGTCAAGGACGGTTCCGGCAGCAGTCAGGAGAGCACTGTTACACATCAGATCAATATCGACCGCTTTGCCTCTATCACAAAGCCCTCGATCGACCTTGAGAACAGCTCGGTAAAGAACTTTACTTCCCCGCAGAAGGGCGACACAGTCATCATCATGAACATCAAGGGCTACGGCGAGGTCAAGATCAGGCTCTTCCCTGAGTACGCCGCAAAGGGCGTTGAGAACTTCGTTGAGCTGGCCAAGAAGGGCTACTACGACGGCCTCACCTTCCACAGAGTCATCAGCGACTTCATGATCCAGGGCGGAGACCCCCTTGGCAACGGCACCGGCGGCGAGAGCATCTGGGGCGAGAAGTTCGACGGCGGCACTGACCCCAACGTCATCCACGCAGCAGGCGCTATCGCTTACGCTAACAGCGGCTCTACCGCTACTAACGGCAGCCAGTTCTATATAGTTACAGGTACCCCTGTTTCTCAGGACGACTTCGCTCTCTATGAGCAGTACGGCTATACCTTCTCCGACGATGCGAAGGCTATCTACTCCACCGTCGGCGGAACTCCCCACCTTGACGGAGGCTATACTGTCTTCGGTCAGGTATACGACGGTCTGGACATCATCTTCACTGTCCAGGACGTAGCTACAGACGCATCTGATAAGCCCACTGAGGACCTTATCATGGAGTCTGTAAAGGTCGCAGAATACGACGGCGAAGAGCTGAAATGGTTCCTCCCCGATTATAAATAATTACACACCTCTTAGCCTGAGATAAGGCAAAACAAAAGAAAGAAGTCAGGAATACACAGATATACCCCAGTTCCTGAGTAAATAAGGAGAGAATTTGTTTGGATAAGTTTGTTATTAAAGGCGGACGCCGCCTTGAGGGTGAGGTAGTTATCAGCGGAGCCAAGAACGCAGCCGTTGCTATACTCCCCGCAGTGATCCTGTCAGATGAGCCTTGCGTCATCGAAAACGTCCCCTCCATAAGCGATGTCAACATCAGCCTTCGTATCCTGGAAGAAATGGGCGCTGTCGTTACGAATATCGGAAAGGACGCCTACCGCATAGACCCTACTCCTATAAATAAATGCTGCGTGCCCTATGAGACCGCAAGAAAAATGCGTGCCTCCTATTACTTCTTAGGAGCTCTGCTGGGCAAGTTCAATAAGGCCAGAGTCTCAATGCCCGGAGGATGTCCTCTCGGCGACAGGCCTATCGACCAGCACCTGAAGGCCTTCTCAGCTCTGGGTGCTAAGTACACTCTCAGCCAGGGAATGATCGACCTGAGCGCTGATGAGCTCAGAGGCAGCCAGATCTTCTTCGACGTCGTTACAGTTGGCGCTACGATGAACGCTATGCTGGCCGCTGTCAAGGCTGACGGCCTCACCATGATCGAAAATGCCGCCAAGGAGCCCCACATCGTGGATCTGGCCAACTTCCTCAACTCCATGGGAGCTAACATCATGGGCGCAGGTACTGACGTTATCAAGATTCGTGGCGTGAAGCACCTCCACGGCACAAGCTACGCAGTTATCCCCGACCAGATCGAGGCCGGTACATTTATGATCGCTGCCGCCGCCACCAAGGGCGACGTGCTGATCAAGAACATCATCCCCAAGCACCTTGAATCCATTACCAAAAAGCTGGAAAAGATCGGCGTGAATATCGAGCAGTATGACGACAGCATGAGGGTCTGGGTAGACGGACCTCTGGTAAAGGCCAACGTCAAGACTACTCCTCACCCGGGCTTTCCCACAGATATGCAGCCTCAGATTGCTACTCTGCTCACCCTTGCTGAGGGGACGAGCATAGTCACAGAGGGCGTCTGGGAGCAGCGCTTCCGCTATGTTGACGAGCTCAGGCGCATGGGCGCTGACATCACTGTCAACGGAAAGGTAGCTCTTATCGAAGGCACAGGCAAGCTCATGGGAGCTCCCGTGAAGGCCTGCGACCTGAGAGCCGGCGCCGCCCTGATCATTGCAGGTCTTGCGGCCAGCGGCATAACCGAGATCGAGGATATTTTCCACATCGAGCGAGGCTATGACTGCATGGAGGGCAAGCTGAGGGCGCTGGGCGCTGACATCGAGAAGATCAGTGTTCCCGACAAGGAGAGCTCTAAGGAAAAAGACGCCAAGACGGCGGTATGATAAAAAAGGGACTGCGCGAGCAGTCCCTTTTTTCAATGCGGAATTCGGAATTGTTGTGTCCGCCTGACGGCGGACGTATCTGAAATGTTGATCAACACAAATAATAACTGCGGGGTTACTCCCCACAGTGTGGGGAGATGTCAGCGAAGCTGACAGAGGGGACGGGCCGGTTAGGCAGGGAGCCGCTCGCTCCCTGCCGGGGTCTGGGGCAGAGCCCCAGCGGTTGCAGGGCAGAGCCCTGCAAAAGGTCATTGCTCCGGAGGTCCGGTCTCTCCTTGCAGGAACTCCTCCAGGCCGGCCGTTCCGCCGGTGGAGACATAGGCATAGTACACCAGCACCGTGGAGGCGTCCGTTGCGTCGATCAGGCCGTCTCCGTCAAGATCCGCCGCAGTTTTTTGCTCCTCGCTTAGCTGAGAAACGCCGTGGGTCGAGAACTGGGCATAGGCCAGCAGTATCAGCGAGGCGTCGCCCGAGTCTATAAGGCCGTCGTTGTCCACGTCCCCGAGGGGGATCTCCACCCCGATATACTGCGGATCCGGCGCCGGGATAGTCTCCGGCGGAGCGGTGGTAGTGGCAACGGTGGTGGTGACTGTGGTCGTGGCGGTAGTGGTAGTCGTAGTCGTGGTCGTCGTGGTGGAGGTCGTCGTCACAGGCACTGTTGTCGTAACGGCAGGGGTCTCGTCAGTGGACTTCGTCTGCGCTCCAAAGGGGATCACCACATAGGTATTGCTCTTGGCACAGCCGTAGATCGGGTTCAGGCTGTTCTTCTCCGAGGACAGGTCCCCGTCAGCCTTGGTGGGTCCGGACTGCCACCAGCGGTCGGTCTTGCCGTCACCCATATAGATCCCCACATGATGATAGCTGGCAGGGATCGCAAGTCCTGCCATCAGCTTCCCCACAGACCCGTCAACGCACCAGATGATGTCGCCCTTGTGGAGGACACCGCTGGCCAGCATCTCCTTCTTGGTGGAGAACTCATAGTAATGCACGCTGTACTTCACCACGAAGTCATACCAGCGGTTCGCACCGCCGGTCTAGGCCTTTCGGGTGAAGCCCATGGTGTTGAAGCCGTTTACGTTGGGTATACCGGCGCTGACGGCCTGCTTGGTGGAATGATTTGCATAGGCAAGGCCGTTCATCAGGGCGTGCCAGACAAATCCCGTGCAGTTCATGCCTCCGCCGGAGGTGGTCCCTCCGTAGTAGTTCACCGTAGAGCCGTAGCCCTCGTTATACTGCCATTTATCGCCCTTTGGAGAGGCCGCATACAGCCACTCAGAATAGGGCGTCCCCACATAGTAATCGGTGGAGGAGAACTTGTCTAGGAAATTCTGCCAGTCCTCAAGGGGCTCCACCACGCTGCCTGCTCCGGCCTTCACCAGAGCCGCATTGAGGTAGACACCGCTGGGGTTCTTCATAGCCGCAGCAGCAAAGGTGTCCAGCTCCGGCTGTCTGATAATACTTCCTGTAAAAAAGAAGATCACGGCCATGATGACCGTGAAGCTCCTTTGTATCATTTTTCTGGCTCGATACATGATAAGCTCCTGTTCCGGCGGCATATGCCGCACGACTTATTTGCCGGGGTAAAGATACTGTCCCACGGCTCAGAGAGCTTTTCCTATCCTCTCGCCGTATTTCACAACTGTCTCATAGCCCTCCTCGGTGTTCATGAGGAGGTCCTTGTCTGGGCGAACTCTCCCCTCTTCAAACAGCAGGACTATGGTCGAGCCGCCGAAGAGGAACATACCCTTTTCCTCGCCCTTCCGGAAAAGGTATTCGGTGTGGTGGTTCTTTATGCGCCCCACCATCATGGCGCCCACCTCCACCTGCACCACGTCGCCGAAGCTGTCGGTGTGGAGGATCGTGTACTCTCTGCTGTTGCGCTTATAGATGTTGTAGCGCTTCAGAGCGATCGGGTTGACGGTGTGGAGCTCTCCACGGATAAAGGTATTGCCCGTCTTTATGCCGTCGTCGATGTAGCAGTAGCGGTGATAGTCGTCCACCTCAAGGCGGAAGATCATGCACCAGCCCCCGATATACCGCCTCGCAAGGAACTTGTTGTGCAGCAGGTCCGAGACCCTGTACATCGAGCCCTTTATGCGGAAGATGCTCTTCTCGTCCACCGGATAAACGCTGACCTTTGAGTCGCAGGGGCTTATCAGGTGCCTCGCATCGTAGTCGATAGGCCGCTTCTCCGGCTTTACCTTTCTTGTGAAGAAGTCGTTGTAGGAGCGAAAGCCGCTCATGACGTACTGAGAGGTGTCGATGCGGTTTTTTCTGATAAATGGCTTGATAAGGGGCTTTGAGAATACCGAGCTCATATAGTCCCCCACGATCTTTGAAACGAAGGGCTTTGTCAGTATCCTAAGGAGCCTTCGTCCGTCTGCGGTCTCGTAAAGCCGCTCAAGGAGCCTGTTCTGCCCCTCATTCGTTTTAATGACCTCGCCTGTTCTTGTCTTTATCATAAGTATCACCCCAAGGCCGGTATCCGGCTCTATTTATCTTCTGGCATTGGCCAGCATGAGCTTTATGCGGTTCTCCTGATTGACTCTTGTGGCTCCGGGATCGTAGTCGATCGCCACGATGTTCGCATTAGGGTTGTCCTGCTTGATAGCTCTTGACATACCCTTTGCCACGATGTGGTTGGGAAGGCAGCCGAAGGGCTGAGTGCAGATGATGTTATCCACCCCTGACTTGGCAAGAGCTGCCATCTCCGCCGGGATCAGCCAGCCCTCGCCCATGACCACGCCCTGATCTATGTACTTGTCGGCAAGGGATCTGAGGTGCTCGAAGTCGTGGAGAGGCTCGAAGCTGCCCTGCTCCTTCATTATGCGGATAAGCTCCTTCTGCTTTGAGTAGATCAGCTTATACCCCAGCTTATAGATCCGGGAGCTCATGGTCTGGTGGTCGTAGATCTTGGCGTCGTTGAAGGTGCCGGCGGCGCAGTACATTACGAACTCCAGCAGAGAGGGCACTACCGGCTCGCAGCCCTCTGAGATCAGGAAGTCCTCAAGGTGGTTGTTGGCGAGGGGCGAATACTTGACGTAGATCTCGCCGACTATGCCGACCCTGATCTTCTTCTCGCCTGAGAGCTCTACTGCGGCGAAATCGTCCAAGATCCTGCGGTAGAGCTTCTTGGTCTTCATGAATTTTTTGCTGCCTGAGCGGAAGATGTCTCCAAGCTCCTTCTGCCATTTATCCAGCACAGCCTTTGAGTCGCCCTTGTTGACCTCATAGGCCCTGCACTTGTTGTAGCAGGTCATGAGCAGATCGCCGTAGAGCACCGCATACAGCAGCTTTAGGAACATCCAGGGCGTGATCTTGAAGGCGCTGTCCTTTTCAAGGCCGCTGAAATTCAGCGATACCACGGGGATCTGGGGATAGTTCTTGTCCACGGCCTTCCTCAGCAGGTGGATATAGTTCGACGCACGGCAGCCTCCGCCGGTCTGAGTGATCAGAAGGGCGGTCTTGTCCGGGTCGTACTTGCCGCTGTTCAGGGCGTCCATGAACTGCCCGATGACCAGCAGCGCCGGATAGCAGGCGTCGTTGTGGACGTTTTTCAGTCCCTCGTCAACGACTGCCCGTGAGTCGTTTTGCAGCAGCTCCATTTTATAGCCGCAGGCCTCGAAGATACTGATCATCAGCTTGAAATGGATCGGCAGCATATCGGGAACGAGGATCGTATGGGTCTTGATCATATCCTCGGTGAATTTAGCGTGTTCAGCCATTGTTTCCTCCTATTTGAGCCGGCGGCTCCTCTTACTTCTGTTCCATTGCTGCGACAAGGCTCCTGAGGCGGATCCTTGCGGCGCCAAGGTTGTTGATCTCGTCTATCTTGAGCTGAGTGTACAGCTTTCCGCCGCCTTCAAGTATAGCTCTCACCTCGTCGCCGGTGACAGCGTCGATACCGCAGCCGAAGGATACTAGCTGTATGAGCTGCATATCGGTCTGGGTGGTGACGTACTTTGCCGCACGGTAGAGCCTTGAATGGTAGGTCCACTGGTTCAGCACGCCCAGCTTGGGGGTGTGGGCCAGGGCCGCAACGCTGTCCTCAGTGATCACGGCCATGCCCAGGCTGGTCACCAGCTTGTGGATGCCGTGGTTGATCTCCTTGTCGATGTGGTAGGGCCTTCCGGCGATGACGATGATCTTTCTGCCCTCGGCACGGGCCTGAGCGATGATCTCTCTGGCCTTGGCCGCCACGTCCTTGTGGTAGTTCTCAAGGGCAGCGTAGGCCTTGTCCACCGCCGCCGGGATCTTGCCCTTCAGGTTGAACTCCTTCAGAGCCTGTCCCATGACCCTGATCACGTTCTTGCGGATATTCAGGTCAAGGTAGGGGTGGCGGAAGTTGTCGTCATTGAGCCGTGAGTTGTTCACAGCCAAAAGCTCCGGATAATAGGCGACAACAGGGCAGTTGAAATGGTTGTCGGAGTCGCCCTCGTCCAGATTGTAGCTCATGCAGGGGTAGAAGATGAAGTCCACGCCCTTGTCCAGCAGGTCCTCGATGTGGCCGTGAGCCAGCTTTGCCGGGTAGCACACCGTATCCGAGGGGATCGTGTGCTGTCCCAGATAGTACATATCACGGGAGCTCTCGTCTGAGAACACGGTCTTGAAGCCCAGCTCGCCGAACAGGGTGTTCCAGAAGGGCATCTGCTCGTAGAAGCCCAGCGCCAGCGGCAGACCCACCGTTGCCCTCGGCTGGACCGGATCATAGGCCTTCTCCATGGCGAGGATACTGTTGTATTTGTACTCGTAAAGGTTGGGTATATCGTTCTTTTTGGCCTGTCCGCTGCCCTTTTCGCAGCGGTTGCCGGAGATAAATCTGCGTCCCTTGCCGAAGCTGATGATGTTGAGCTGGCAGTTGGCGGTGCAGCCTCCGCACTGTGCGGACTTTGAGGTGTAGGAGAACTCCTCCAGCTCCTCAGGCGAGATCAGCGAAGAGCTCCTCTCGGCACGTTCCTTGGCGTAAAGGGCGCAGCCGAAGGCTCCCATAAGGCCGGAGATCGCCGGACGGATAACGTTCCGCCCCAGCTCCTTCTCAAAGGAGCGCAGCACGGCGTCATTGAGGAAGGTGCCGCCCTGGACCACGATGTTCTCGCCCAGCTCGTCGGGAGACTTGGCACGGATGACCTTATAGATGGCGTTCTTGATGATCGACGAGGAAAGGCCAGCGGAGATGTCCTCCACGGTGGCGCCGTCCTTCTGAGCCTGCTTTACGGAGCTGTTCATGAAAACGGTACACCTAGATCCCAGGTCGACGGGGTGCTCTGCGAAGAGGCCCAGCTGTGAGAACTCTGCGATGTCGTAGCCCAGCGCCATGGCGAAGGTCTGTATGAAGGATCCGCAGCCCGATGAGCAGGCCTCGTTGAGCATGATGCTGTCGATACTGCGGTTCTTGATCTTGAAGCACTTGATGTCCTGACCGCCGATGTCGATGATGAAGTCCACGTCGGGGCAGAAGTAGGCTGCGGCCTTGAAATGGGCAACGGTCTCCACGATGCCGTGGTCTATGGAGAGACCGGCCTTGATCAGGTCCTCGCCGTAGCCGGTGACTGCCGAGCCCCTGATATTGATCTTGGGATTTATCTCGGAGTAGATCCGCTTTAGCTGGGCAACGATCTTGTCCAGGGGCTGGCCCTGATTTGAGGAATAGTGCTGGTAGAGGATCCTGCCGTCGTCGGTGATCAGCACCAGCTTGGTGGTGGTGGAGCCGGCGTCTATGCCCAGATAGGCGTCGCCCTCGTAGGTATGTATGTCAGCGTAGCCTAGGTCGAACTGCTTGTGGCGTGCGATGAACTGGTCGTACTCCGCCCTCGATGAGAACAGGGGCTCGCCGGTGACTATGCTGTCGGAGGCCTTAGCGTCACGGATCTTCTCAATGAGCTGAGCGATCGTAAAGAGGTCCGAGGAATTAGCTGCATATATGGAGCAGCCGTAGGCCACGAATACAGGAGCCTCCTCCGGGAAAACAGCGTGCTCCTCGTCAAGGCCGAGGGTCTTCACGAAGGCCTTCTTCAGGCCTCTCAGGAAGAACAGCGGACCGCCCAGGAAGAGGACCTTGCCCTCGATCGTGCGTCCCTGTGCAAGGCCGGAAACGGTCTGGTCCACCACGGCCTGGAAGATACTTGCGGCCACGTCCTCACGGCGTGCGCCCTGATTGAGCAGGGGCTGGATGTCGGACTTGGCGAAAACTCCGCACCTAGAGGCTATGGGGTAGATCTTCTGGGCCCTCAGAGAGAGCTCGTCCAGCTCGTCAGCGGTGATCCCCAGGAGGGTCGCCATCTGGTCGATGAAGGCGCCGGTGCCTCCTGCACAGGAGCCGTTCATGCGCTGCTCAACGCCGCCGGTGAGGAAGATGATCTTGGCGTCCTCACCGCCCAGCTCGATCACAGCGTCGGCGTCGGGCTGCTTCTCTTTGACTGCAAGGAAGGCAGCGTGGACCTCCTGCACGAAGGGGATCCCTGCGGAATCAGCCAGACCGAGGCCTGCCGAGCCTGTTATACAGACGGTGAAGTCCTCGTCGGGGTAGTCGGCCTGGATCAGCTTTAGCTGGTCGGTGACGGTCTCCTTGACCTTGGAAAGGTGGCGCTGGTATTTTGAGTAGATCAGTTCTCCGTTCTGATCTGTTATGACGGTCTTGACGGTGGTGGAGCCAACGTCGATACCGAGAGAATAGCGGCTTGCCATAAATACACCTCGTAATGCTCAGACCCGTGGTCTGATGATCAAAAATTCGTATACACATTTATTATACTACATTTCCTGCAAAAAATAAAGCGGAAATTTTTATATTTTGCAGATTTTTCGGGAATAATAAATTATTGCAGGTTTTCAGGGCGGTTTTTGGATATTATGCAGAGTTTTGGGGCTGTGCGTCCCAAAAGGTCTGTAGGGGAGGCCGCCCTCGGCCTCCCGGAGGCGTTTGTAGGGGCGAACATCGTTCGCCCGTGCCTTCCAGAAAAACTGTAGGGACGGCCATTGGCCGTCCGTGGGCTATATACGTTGCGTAGGGGAGGCCGCCCTCGGCCTCCCGACCGTGACCGAAAAACCATAGGGGCGGACCCGTGTGTCCGCCCGGCCGTTCTTCGGATCCCCCTTTCGTTCGACGTCACCTGCCTCGTTGCCGCTGAACGGCAAGGCCTACCTGATGGACCGGTGGGAGGGGACGCCCTCTATCGCAGGGCCTCCCCTCTTGAAAAACAGTCCCCCGGACTGTTTTTCAATTCACCCCTTGCGGAGCTCTTCAAGGCAATGCAGGGCTCTGCCCTGCACCCGCCATGGGCTCTGCCCTTGGATCCCGGCAGGGAGCGCGCGGCTCCCTGCACCCCGCAATTTTTTTTGATCCGTCCGCCGTCAGGCGGACACAACAACTCTCAACTCTCCACTCTGAACTCTTCAACTCAGCAAAAAGGGACTGCCAAGCAGTCCCTTTTTCATCGTCCCTTGATCCTGCAAAGACTGGCCTCACCGGAGGAGAGATGTACCTCCTCGCCGCTGTCCAGCCGCACGATCAGATTTGCGCTGTCGTCGATGCCGATCGCCTCGCCCTCGATAGGCCGAGCCCCCACATTGGCTGTGATCCTGTTGCCCGTCAGCAGCTCCCGGCGCCGATAATCCGCCAAAAAGCCGCCGTTCTCGATCATTCCCAGGTATCTCTCCAACTGGCACAGCACCTCTCCGCAGAGCCTGCTCCGGTCCAATCTCGCTCCGCAGGCGTCCTCCACCGACGTGGCCACCGCCCGGAGCTCCTCGTCCAGAGTCGTTTTCACGCTCCGCACGTTTATCCCGATCCCGATCACGGCGTAGTCCAGCGTTTTCGCCTCCAGACCGAAGGAGGCCTCCGTCAGGATCCCGCAGATCTTCCGCCCGGCCATGTACACGTCGTTCACCCACTTGATCTGGGTCGGGCTGCCGGAGAGCCTCTCCACCGCCTTAGCCACCGCACAGGCAGCCGCCGAGGTCATCATGGGAGCCAGCTCGATCCCGAATTCCGGCCGGATCACTATGCTCATATAGATCCCCGTACCGGAGGGCGAAACGAAGCTCCGCCCCATTCGGCCACGTCCTGCGGTCTGGCGGTCTGCGACCACCGTGGTCCCGTGGGGAGCTCCCTGTCCGGCAAGCTCCTTGGCGGCGGTGTTGGTGGAACCGATCTCGTCGTGGACGAAGAGCTCTCTGCCCAGCTTCTCCGTATGAAGGGCCTTCCCGATCAGCTCGGCCGAGAGCCTGTCGTTGTCCCCGGAGAGCCGATAGCCCTTGGCCGTCACCGACTCGATAGTGTAGCCCTCAGCCTCAAGAGCCTTCACTGCCTTCCACACGGCGCTTCTGCTCACGCCGAGCTGTGCAGCCAGCGCAAATCCCGATATATAGCCCTCTCCGGCGCCTGCAAGGGCGCTGAGCAGCGCATTTTTCACTTTCATCATATCACCTCGAATGGTCAATAGTCCTCTGGTATCAGCCGAATGATCTCCCCGAAGGGCATACACATCTCGTCACATTCCTTGGCACGGTGGTGCTCCAAAATGGAGCGTGCGGCGCTCTGCATGGCCGGGAAGCCCGTTCTGGTGAGCTGGTTGGCGTAGATCACGATATTGATCCCATGGCTGAGCAGCTCCTCCTCTGTGACCGAGCTGTAGGCCGTGGGGACCGCCACCAGCGGGGTCCGGCCGTCCCTTTGGCGGAAGCGGTCGGCGAACTCTAACACCTCTCCCGGATCCGAGCTCCGGCTGTGGATCATGACAGCGTCTGCGCCGGCCTCCACATAAGCATGGGCACGCTCCAGAGCGTCGCCGACGCCCTTGCCAAGGATCAGGCTCTCGATACGGGCGCAGATCATCAGCTCGCTGCTTTTCAGGGCGCTTTTCCCGGCAGAGATCTTCCGGCAGAACTCCTCCGCCGGCGCCTGGGTCTGTCCAGCCTCCGTGCCGAAAAGGGAGTTCCGCTTCAGGCCGGTCTTGTCCTCAATGATCACCATGGAGGCTCCCACACGCTCAAGGGTCCGCACCGTGTAGACGAAATGCTCCGTGAGGCCGCCGGTGTCCCCGTCGAAGATCACCGGCTTGGTGGTGACCTCCATGATGTCGTCCAGCGTCCTCAGCCGGGAAGTCATGTCTACCAGCTCGATGTCGGGCTTGCCCCTTGCGGTGGAGTCGCACAGGGACGAGATCCACATGGCATCGAACTGTCTGGGCTGGCCGTCCTGTATGACAGCGGTGTTCTCGGCGATCAGTCCGGTGAGGCCGCTGTGGGCCTCTATCGCACGGATCTGGGGCTTCATGGCAAGGAGCCTCCTCAGGCTCCCCCGGCGGAGCTCCGGCATGGCGGCCTCCGCACGGCTCCTCAGCTCGATCTCGTGGTACTTCTCATCGTGGGAGTACGGGAACTCCACCAGTCTTCCGCCATAGCTCTTAAGGGCCCTTATGACCTCCTCCCGGATCGGTCTCTGGAAGCCCTCACGCCAGTCGTCCCCGTGAACGACTATGTCCGGCCTGTACCTCTCGATATTCTCCCGATAGCTGAGGGTCCGCTGCTCCACCGCCTCGGAAACTCCGGTGATGCTGGCGAACATGGCCTGACGCTCGGAGAAGGGCAGCAGAGGGAGCCGCTTGAAGCCGGAGACTGCCTCGTCGGAAAGGACCCCTGCGATCACTCTGCCAAGCCTTGCGGCACGGCGGATCAGCTTGATGTGGCCGCTGTGGATCATGTCCGTGGAAAAGCACATATAGACCACCCGGCGGCTGACCCTTTCCAGCTCTGCGGCGACTCTCCGCAGGTCTGCCGGGTCGTCGATCTCGGAGCAGAGTCGGCTCCCCACGTCCAGGGGGAAGATCTCCTTGTCCGGGATCCGGTCAAGGGCGTCCTCTGCGTAGCACCGGCGGAGGCTCAGGTCCTCACTGCGGCAGAACTCTCCGATCTTTTGCAGCCACCTGCTCATCTCCTGACGGGTGAGCCTGTAGAGGGGCTGGGCCGGGAGAGCGCCCTCGCCCAGCTCCACCGAGACCTTCTCCACAAGGCCGTCCCTGATCTGGGCCTTGAAGTCCTTGGGAGAGGGCTCTGCATCGGAGCTTACCGTCATGCAGCTCCCCTCAAAGGACAGCACGTCGTCCAGCACCGAGGCCTCAAAGACCAGGTCCCCGTGCATGAGGATGATGTCGTCGTCAAGGAGCTCTCCTGCCAGAAAGATCGAGTAGATGTAGTTGGTGCTGTCGTAGAACGGGTTGTGGACGAAGGCTATATCCAGCCTGTCCTCCCACTGGCGGCAGTACTCCATGAGAGCGTTCTTGTGGGCGCCTGTGGTGATGACGATGTCCCGGATGCCGGCCTGCTCAAGGAGCTCCAGCTGGCGGCTGAGGATCGTTCCCCCGGCAAGGGCAGTCATGCACTTTGGACGGTCGGCAGTGAGGCTTCCCATGCGGCTACCTAGGCCGGAATTGAGGATAAGAGCTTTCATAAATGACCTCCTCGATCTTGTATGAAAAAACCCCTCGGAGAAGCGAGGGGAGTTGGTCAGCAAAAAGCGTCCCGGATACCGGGACGCACAGCTTTGCGTCAGGACTGACGCTGGTGGACCTGATGCGTAATCTACCTAAGATGCGTCTTCGTAAAGGTTTTGAATGGCGAACGACGATTTTACGTTGTTTTTGATTTTTGCCACTCTATCACTTTAAGTATATTGCGCCCCACAATGCATCCGGTGCCAACAATTGGCTCCGTGAGTAATTCTAAAATATATTGTATCATCATTAGGCATGATTGTCAAGTCCCACTGAACGATAGTATTATAATTACTGCAAAAAATGCCGGATGCACCAATCGGCACATCCGGCATCGTTATCATTCAAACTTGAAGTAGGTCTTGGTCGCGCCTTTGTCATCGCCACGATCAATATCAGAGTAATAGTGATTCGCAAATCTGGTGCTGACTGCTCTTCCGACTCTGCACTTGTCGCCGCGTGACAGCCTATTATATAGATCGGGGTCAGCGTTCTGGATAATCTCTTTCACCTTGAACTCCTCACCGGTTATTGCACCATTAAGAGCCCAATTATCAAAGATGCTCAGCGCCGCGATGAAGTCAGCATAATTATTGATTTTCCAATTCAGCTCGAAATCCTTATACTTTTTCATAGCCGTTCTCCTTTCCTCCGCAGTTAATGCGGATATATTTTTTATATTATCCGTGCCAGATATGCCGTCAGCGTACCGGCACGGTAATTTCCTTATATAATTTATAGTTCAAATTTTACATCCTCGCCGAGATCGGCAAGGGGATCATTGTGCTTTTTGATACATGACTGCAAGGTCTGCCATTCATCTGCCGTAAGCGTCATATTCAGGTGCTGTACGCCTACTTCCTTGCATATCGCGTTACTCACGACTGCTAATCTTCTGCCGATCAACTGCTTGGGATTCTCGATATAGTGCCCATCAACCAGTTCGTTCATCTCAGTCTCGGTAATGAAAAGCTGTCCGGCGTTGGTATAGTTCCCATTGGCATCCAACCCCACAACTTTCAGCGTGTAATCGTCAGTTACCTCATTCTGCTCCAAGCTGAGTGCGATAACCTCTATGACATCCTGTTTCTTCATAAAGCTGCAATTCATGATGTTACCTCCCAGTTCTTCTCATTGTCGAAGTATTCCTTGGTTTCCTTGTTGATGCTGATACCACGATTAAAGTGAATAGTAGTCTTATCGCTGCCATAGTCAATATGGTCGATCGCCGCATTTCTCAGGTCAACAGCCTGCGGTGTCTTCTGATTGCCCATGTAGTCCACGAAGCGACTGACAAGCTCGTGATAGGTATCGTCATCAATCGTCGAATTCTCATCTGTCTTTGTTTCAAGCTGTGCGGTCAGTGCAGCAAGCTCTGTCTCATTCTTTTGTAATTTGCTCATGATCGTATCAGTCGCAAGCCCTGTTTCCAGCTTGTCAAGCAGATTGTTCTGTGCAAGGTTCAGTTTGTCTATCTTATCCTTGATCGCTGCGACCTCTGCCGATCTCTGATGTGCTTTCAGCCTCAGCTGATCGTTCATGGTGCTCATGATCTTATCCTTGTTGTCGGCACTGAACAGACACTGCTGCAGCGCGTAGAAGGTCACATCGTTAAGTCTGCTTACGGGGATAGATCTATGCTTACAGCCGCAGGTGCAGCGATACTGGAGATACTTCTTGCCCTTGCTGTAGTTTACATTGCCGGTGACAGCTCTGCCGCAGTCAGCACACTTGATCTTGCCGTTTAGTGCGTAGTAGTTGCTGCTGGCTCTCTGAGCGTGTCTGCCGGAGTTTGCTTTCATTTTCGTCTGCACCTTGTCGAAATCCTCAGCGGAGATAATTGCAGGCATACCGTTCTCGATGACCGTGTACTGCGCCTTCTCCGCATGAGAATTGCGCTTCCCGTCGGAGTCCTTCGGCGCAGTGCGGTCGTAGGTGTATGTCCCTTTATACTTCGGATTACGCAGGATCGCATTGAGCGAAGCCTTGCTGAAATCGTTGCCCTCAGAGGTCTTGTAACCCTTTTCCTTCAAGTATTTCATAATGTAATTGTAGCCCATGTCCTGTAGATAGAGCTTGTAGATGTCACGGATGATTGGAGCAGTGCTTTCGTCAATATCATATGTACCTTCACTGTTGACCATATATCCGAGCGGAGGAGTACCGCCGAGATGCTTGCATTCCTTAGCGCATTCAAGCAGTGCAGCCCTTGTGTTTTTGGACAGCGTGTTGGAGAAATCCTCTGCCACTGCTGCCTTGACCGTGATCAGGAGCTTGCTTGCCTCTGTTGCGGTATCGGTTCCGTCAGCAACGCCGATGATGCGAATGCCATGCTTCTCGCACCACTCCACATCAATTAACTGGTTCTTGGCATTGCGATGCATTCTGTCGATCCCTCTAAATAGTAATACCTTCGCTTCAACCTTGCCGTCCTCTATATCCTGCTTCATTCTCTGGTATTCCGGACGATTGGTATTGCGACCGGTTTTCGCCATGTCGATGTACCAGCCCTCTATTTCCATTCCATTTGCTTCCGCATAGGTGGTGATACAGGTTGTCTGTGCTGCTACGCTGTTTCCGTCATCCTGCATATGGCTGCTATATCTGATATAGGCTAAAACTTTTATCTTTACATTCTTCTCTTTCATTTTCTATCACCTTTCCTTGAATTGTTATATATGTTGCTCTTATTATCAATATAACAAATCAAGGCGGTGGACGAACCACAAAGAGTCATTTCATATGTCATTCCCCCTTACGCTATCAATAAGGGTGATGCATTCTCAGCGCCTTGAAGCGACTCAGAGAAGGTATGGAAACATATCGTTTCTTTTAGTAATATCTGCGCCGTCAGCAACACCAATGATTCTGACACCATGCTTCTCGCACCATTCGAGATCCTTTAATAGATTGCTAATATTGCGATGAACTCTGTCAATCGAGTGTACCAGAATGAGATTTGAAGTTACCTTGCCGCTTTCAATATCCTGCTTCAGCTGATTGAATTCCGTACGGGAGGCATTGCAGCCGCCTGCATAGTCAACGTATGACTGTTCGATCTTCAGATTGTGTTCCTCTGCATATTTTGCATTCATTGTCTGCTGCATTGAAGCAACTGTATAACCATTGTCCCTAATGTACTCTACAGCCGTGTTTGCGTTATTCTTGTTACTCATAATTGATGTACCTCTTCTTTCATCAGTTTTATTATTGTGCATTTTCTGCTCGTTTGTAACCTCTGCATTCGCTTTGCAGAGATTTGTTTGATTTGCCACGCTGTTGCCTTCCATGTGTGTGGCATTGTTGTATTTTGTGAAGCCCTCAGAAGACTTTGTTACCTTTACATCTTTCATACTGTTTTACCTTACCTTTGGTACAATATTAGCATAGTCTTAACTGCTGACTCAGTGGTGACAGGCTATGCTTATTTTTGTATAATAAGAAGGTAATGGACTGACGGCAACTCCTTGGAACTTAGCGTTCGTTTATGAAAGCGTCAGCCGCCTTCTTATTATCAGATTCGATTAAGCAGGTTGTACCTGCTGTGTGTTCACAGCAGCGTTCGTGTCACTAACCAAAATGAATTTTAATAAGCTCCTGAGCGGAAACATTACAAATCTTTTCAGAAAGCAGGTAT
>JAFUAO010000079.1 GCA_017460665.1 Ruminococcus sp. | reverse complement strand
TAGTTGCTCTCCCAACATTATAGCGCCTTGCAGCAGCGGTAACACCTTTTTTCATTGAATATTCAATTATTGCTTGACGGCGACGGGTTATCTGTGTTATAGTATTCATGGCGGATCAGCTGACCTCCTGTTGCTTTTATTTCTCGCAACTTAACTGTAACACAGGTCTATGCTGCTCCGCTACCTTTTTTTGTAAATTGTCTCATATCTATTGTAATCCTACAGAAAAGTGGGGGTTTTTTGAAAAAAACCCTTGACAAAGCAGGGCCTTTGTGGTAAAATATTATTGCCGCTTGTAAGCAGGTCCCGAAAGTGCGCCTTTGCACACCTGCCGCAGCGAGTTTATTGAAAAGGCAGGTGCCGCAAATGTACGCAGTTATAGAGACTGGCGGAAAGCAGTATCAGGTAAGCGAAGGCGATATCATCTTCATCGAGAAGCTCGCAGCAGAGGCTGACGAGAAGATCACATTCGACAAGGTAGTCGCTCTGGGCGCTGATGACGGCCTCAAGGTAGGTACTCCCTATGTTGATGGCGCTGCTGTTCAGGCCAAGGTCCTCAAGAACGGCAAGTCCAAGAAGATCACTGTTTTCACCTACAAGCCTAAGAAGGGCGAGAAGAGGAAGCAGGGTCACAGACAGCCCTACACTCAGGTACAGATCGAAGCTATCAACGCATGATCCTTGCTGAGTTCTATCAGTCAGAAGGAACGCTCGGCGGCTTCCGGGTCAGCGGACACGCAGGCTTTGCAGACAGCGGACAGGATATAGTCTGCGCTGCGGTCACTTCAGCGTGTATGCTCGCTGCCAATATCATCACGGACGGCTTTCATATAAAGGCCAAGGCTCAGGCAGAGGATAACGTCATGCTCTGTATCGCTAAGGCTCCCGATGAAAGGACCCATGCCGTTTTGGATATGCTCATGCAGCAGCTCGAAACGATCCGTGAGGAGTATCCGGGCACTATCAAGATCTCATTTTCGGAGGTGTAAAATAATGATCAAGGTTAGTATTCAGTTCTTCGCTCATAAGAAGGGTGTTGGTTCTACCAAGAACGGCCGTGATTCTGAGTCCAAGAGGCTTGGCGTCAAGAGAGCCGACGGCCAGTTCGTTCAGGCCGGCAATATCCTCGTTCGTCAGAGAGGTACTCACATCCACCCCGGTGAGGGCGTAGGTATCGGTTCTGATGATACATTATTCGCTACAGTAAGCGGAAGAGTTAAGTTTGAGCGTTACGGCCGTGACCGTAAGAAGGTCTCTGTTTACACAGAGCAGTAACGGTTAAAAGACATGATCCCGAGCTTTCCGCTTGGGATCTCGCTTTATCAGGAGGATAGAAAAATGTTCGTTGATCAGGCTAAGATCAAGATAAAGGCCGGTGACGGCGGCGACGGAGCCGTTTCGTTCCACCGTGAAAAATACGTTGCCGCAGGCGGTCCTGACGGCGGCGACGGCGGCAGAGGCGGAGACGTGGTCTTTCAGGTCGATGACAACTTCTCTACCCTCATTGATTTCAGGTATAAGCGCAAGTACGTCGCCCAGCGAGGCGAAAACGGCGGAGCCCGGAACTGCACCGGCAAGAGCGCTCCGCCACTCATCGTGAAGGTCCCCAGAGGCACTGTGGTCCGGGACGCCAAGACCGGCCGTATCATGGCCGATATGTCCAGCGATGAGCCGAAGGTGCTGGCCCGTGGCGGTCAGGGCGGAAAGGGCAACGTCCACTTCGCCACCTCCACACGCCAGATCCCTAAGTTCGCAAAGCCCGGCTTCCCCGGCGAGGAGTTCGAGGTCAGCCTTGAGCTGAAGCTCCTTGCAGACGTGGGACTTGTGGGCTTCCCCAATGTGGGCAAGTCCACGCTGATCTCAGTGGTCAGCGCAGCCAAGCCTAAGATCGCCAACTACCACTTCACTACCCTCACACCCGTTTTGGGAGTGGTCCGCACCGATGAGGAGAAGTCCTTCGTCATGGCGGATATCCCCGGACTTATCGAGGGCGCTGGCGACGGGGTAGGCCTGGGACACGAGTTCCTCCGCCACGTCGAGCGCTGCCGGCTGATCGTCCATGTGGTGGACGTTTCCGGCATCGAGGGCCGTGACCCCAAGGAGGACTTTGAGATCATCAACGGCGAGCTGGCCAAGTTCAACGAGGACCTTGCAAAGCGCCCACAGATCGTTGCCGCAAACAAGTCCGATATGGCTACAGAGGAGCAGATCAGCGACTTCCGCCAGTTCATCGAGGAAAAGGGGATACCCTTCTTCTGTATCTCCGCAGCCACCACCAAGGGCACTCAGGAGCTCATCGGCAAGGTGGCCGAGGTGCTGGACACCCTCCCTCCGATCAAGGAGTACGAGGCCGAGCCCATCCCTCAGGCGGAGCTGGACGAGATGCTGGGCGTTGACAAGAAGTTTGAGATCACAGTCGAGGACGGGATCTATTTCGTTGACGCACCCTGGATCCAGCCGATCATGCGGACCGTGGATCCCGATGATTACTCCTCGCTGCAATACTTCCAGCGTGTGCTGATCAACAGCGGCATCATCGCTAAGCTGGAGGAAATGGGCGTCAGCGAGGGCGACACCGTTGACATCGAAGGCTTCGAGTTCGACTTTGTATATTGATATGGAATATTTAACTGAAAGAGAAGCTAATGCCTATAGTCCGCTTACGCTTGCTTTTCTTGGTGACAGTGTTTATGATACCCTGGTGCGGGAACACCTTCTCCGTCAGGCGAATATGCCAGTTGCGAAGCTCCACTCCGCTAAGATCAGGCTGGTCTGTGCGGAGTTCCAGTCAGACGCCTACGAAAGAGTGTCTGAGCTCCTTTCAGACCATGAGCTCTCCGTCCTCAAAAGAGGCCGCAACGCCACGGGCAATACCGTCCCCAAGCACGCCGACGCCGCCGAGTATCGCCGGGCAACTGCTTTGGAGTGCCTGTTCGGGTACCTTTACCTCACCGGTCAGCAGGACCGTATCCGGGAGATCTTCTCTGTGATCGTCCCGGAGGAGCTGGAGGCGGAAAATGGCTAAGGTGATCATGACCTGCGGAAAGGTCTGCTGCGGAAAGTCCACCTACGCCGAAAGGCTCAGCCGTGAGATGAGGGCCGTGATCCTCTCTGTGGACGAGATCACGCTGGCGCTCTTTCCCGAGGGAGCCGGCGAGCTGCTGGACACCTATGTGGAGCGTGCCGAGGGGCTGCTCTTTAGAATATCCCTGGATATAGTCCGCATGGGGATCGACGTGATCCTTGACTGGGGCTTCTGGACCAGAGAGAAAAGGGACTATGCAAGGCAGTTTTATAAGGAGAACGGCGTGGCCTGCGAGCTCCATTATCTGGAGGTCCCGGACCGGCTCTGGCAGCAGCGGATCGCTGAGAGAGACCGGCTGGTGGAGAACGGCAGCGTCAGTGCCTACTACGTTGACAAGGGGCTTGCGGAGAAATGCTTAGAGTTCTTTCAGGTCCCCGATGAAAATGAAATAGATAAAATAATCAGACAGGAGTGTTGATTTATGTCAGGTCATTCAAAATGGAACAATATCAAGCGCAAAAAGGAGGCCACCGACGCCGCCAAGGGCAAGATCTTCACCAAGATCGGCCGTGAGATCACTGTAGTTGTCCGTGAGGGCGGCCCCGACCCCAATAACAACGCAAAGCTCCGTGACCTTATCGCCAAGGCCAAGGCCAACAACGTGCCTAACGACAACATCGAGCGTGTTATCAAGAAGGCTGCCGGCGGCGAGGACAAGAACAACTACGAGAACCTTACCTATGAGGGCTACGGTCCCAACGGCGTGGCAGTCATCGTTGAGTGCCTTACCGACAACAAGAACAGAACGGCCGGCGATATCCGCCATTACTTCGATAAATTCGGCGGAAATCTGGGAACTACAGGCTGCGTTTCCTTCATGTTCACAAGGAAGGGCATCATCGTTTTAGAGAACACCGGCCTTGACGAGGACACCGTCATGGAGGACGTTTTCGACTGCGGAGGCGACGATCTTGACGTTTCCGAGGAGACCGTCGAGATCGAGTGCGATCCCGATAACGTTGGCGCAGTCAGCGAGGCTCTTACTGCAAAGGGCTATACAGTGCTCTCCGCCGAGGCAGAAATGGTGCCTTCCACCTACACTACCCTTACCGACGAGGACCAGATCAAGAAGATGAACCTTCTCCTTGAGCACCTTGAGGACAACGACGACGTCCAGAACGTTTACCACAACTGGGAGGTGACCGAGGAATAATGGCTGTCGAGATAAAGCGTGTCAAGTATATGCCGGAGCTCAGACAGGTGGCGGAGCTGGCCTCAGAGATCTGGCACGAGTGCTTCGTGGGGATCATAAGCGAAGGACAGATCGACTATATGGTGGAGAAGTTCCAGTCCCTTCCGGCAATGACCGACCAGATCGACAGGCAGGGCTACAGCTACTTTTCCGTCTATGACGAGGGGGAGCTGTGCGGCTATACCGCCGTAAAGCCCGAGAAGGACGACAGGCTCTTCCTGAGCAAGCTCTACCTGCGAAAGGACAAGCGTGGCCGAGGCATCGCCTCACAGATGCTGGAGCGTGTCTTTGAGGAAGCCAGGATACTGGGCAAGAGCCGGGTCTATCTGACCGTGAACAAGCACAACGACCATGCCGTGGCGGTCTATGAGAAGGTGGGCTTCACCAAGGCAGACGTGGCAGTCACCGACATCGGCGGAGGCTACGTCATGGACGACTTCATCATGGAGTACGTTTTATAATGTTATCCTCTGCAAACAAGAATTGATTGACTTTCCTGCTCATATAGTTTATAATAGAAGCTGTCCAAGTGGGGGAGTAGTTGGCGCTCATGCGTTGCAAGCCGACATACTGGCCGGTGATCCGGTCCGGTTTTGCATTAAACAATGAGACTCATGTATGGCTTTATTGCTGTACCTGAGTCTGGATCGGGTACAGCGAGTACCCGATCTTTTTTTGGAGGAAATGAACTATGGGAACGACTGAACTGCTGCTCCTGTCGCTGGGGCTGGCAATGGACGCATTTTCCGTGTCGGTCTGTAAGGGGCTGAGCATGAAGCGCATCGACTATCGTGGAGCCGCCGTGACTGCTCTGTTTTTCGGCGGCTTTCAGGCGATAATGCCTCTGCTCGGCTATTTTCTGGGGAGCCGCTTCGAGGACTACATCAGCCGCTACAGCCACTGGGTGGGGTTCATACTGCTGGGCTTTATCGGAGGAAAAATGATCTGGGAGGCCCTTCGCTCCGCCGACGAGGAGGAGCTCTCGCCCTATCGCCTTGACCTGAAGGAGCTGACCGTTCTGGCGATCGCCACCAGCATAGACGCCTTAGCGGTGGGGATAGTTTTCGCAGCGCAAAGGGCAGGGATCGCTTTTTCCGTGACAGTGATCGGGCTGGTGACATTTGCGGTCTGTCTGATCGGAGTGCTGATCGGCAACCGCTTCGGCAGCCGCTACGAGAAAAAGGCGGAGCTCTGCGGCGGAGCTGTGCTGATCCTGATCGGCGTGAAGCTGCTGCTGGACGGACTGGGGGTGCTCTGAGCATATGGGCAACTGTATCTATTTTGCGGTAAGGCGCACTGCCGAGCCGGATCTTTTCGACCAGGTCAGGCTCAAGGAGCTGTGTGATGAGTTCCTGTCTGCGGCAAGAGCTGCCGGAGGTATCGTTGCGGAGAAGGATATACTGTACTTCCCGGCAGAAATGACCAACGGCAGGCCGGAGAGCCCCTACTACCAGGTCTTCGTCCATGAGGGCGACAGCAACATACTCAGCTACATCGAGATCGACGAGTTCCCGGACGTCGACAAAGAGGGCGGCCTGTGGGAGCAGCTCTTCTGGATCGAGGCTTTCTGGGGCTGCTATCGGCTGGTCCTGGCCATCGCAGAGCAGTATTTCGCCGCCCACCCTGACGGGCTTTTGTTTATGGAGGCCAGCAGATACGTTTTCACCAAGGCCGACATCGACCGGATCTGCGCAAAGCCTTTTTCTCCCGACTGGTATACCGAAAAAGGCAGCTTCCTCCTCAGCGAATTTTGAATAAAACTGAAAGACCTGCACAAACTATCCTCAAAAGGAGGAATGTTTATGCAGGTCGATTTTAATGAGAGCCGCACCCGGCAGAACCTTATGCGAGCCTTCGCAGGGGAGTGCCAGGCACGGCAGAGGTACTATCAGGCAGCGCTCATCGCCCAGCAGCAGAAGCTGATCGGGATCGAGCGTATGCTGCGCTTCACCGCCGAGCAGGAGGAGCGCCACGCCATGGTCTTTTGGAAGCTGATGCAGGAGGCTGCCGGGCAGGAGATCCAGATCGAAGCCGGCTATCCGGCGTCAGTGTTCACCGATATCCAGCAGCTCCTAGACAGCTCAGCCGCCGAGGAGGAGAAGGAGTCGGGCCAGATCTACCCTGAGTTCGCCCAGATCGCGGCGGAGGAGGGCTTTGCTGAGGCGGCGGCGAAATTCCGCATGATCGGCGAGGTGGAGAAGAGCCACAACGAGCGCTTTGCCTATTACGGAGGCCTGATGCGGGCCGGGAAGCTCTTCCGCTCCGACAGCACTGAGGAGGTGTGGATCTGTCTCAACTGCGGCCATATCCACATCGGCAGCGAGCCCCCGAGGGAGTGTCCCGTCTGCAAGGCGGAGCAGGGCTACTTCCTGAGAGAAAAGGAGGCGCCCTTCACGTCCTGAGGCGCAAAAAAGCCCCCGGCCATAGGGTCGGGGGCTTTGCATTTATCAGTTCACGCTTCTCTTAACGTAGGAAGTATGGAGCACCTCGTGAGCCTTGTGGCTGCCGGGCTTGCCAAAGTAAGTCTCATAAACCTCCTTGATAGCGGGGTTCTCATGAGACTGTCTCAGAGGCATAGATGCGTCAAGGTCATAAAGGACCTTAGCTCTCTTCTCTCTGATATCAACGAAGTTTCTGATACCCATGGGTACCTGAGGCTGACCGCCGCCGTTCACACAGCCGCCGGGACAAGCCATGATCTCGATGAACTGAGCGTCGCACTCGCCGTTCCTGATCTTGTCGAGGATCTCTCTTGCGTTAGACAGACCGCTTGCAACGGCTACCTTCACCTTGAGGTCGCCCACATCGTAGGTAGCCTCCTTGATGCCCTGTGTACCACGTACCTCGGGGAGGTCGGTAACTGTCTGGCCGGTGAGAGTGTGTACAGCCGTTCTGAGAGCAGCCTCCATAACTCCGCCAGTAGCGCCGAAGATAACGCCGGCACCTGTGGAGATGCCCAGCGGATCGTCGAACTTCTCCTCGGGGAGGGAGTTGAACAGGATACCTGCACGCTCAATCATCCTGCCGAGCTCACGGGTAGTGAGGGCGTAATCCACATCGGGAACGCCGGCAGCGCTCTGATCGGGCCTGCCGATCTCGAACTTCTTAGCAGTACAAGGCATGATAGATACCATAACGATGTTCTTAGGATCTATGCCCATCTTCTCAGCGTAGTAGGTCTTAGCAGTTGCGCCGAACATCTGCTGAGGAGACTTGCAGCTCGAAAGGTGATCCAGAAGGTCGGGGTAGTAGTGCTCGCAGAACTTTACCCAGCCGGGCGAGCATGAGGTGATCATGGGGAGAGTACCGCCGTTAGATACACGCTCAACGAACTCGTTGGCCTCCTCCATGATAGTCAGGTCAGCGGAGAAGTCCGTATCGAACACCTTATCGAAGCCCAGTCTGCGGAGAGCGGCTACCATCTTGCCCTCGGCATTAGTACCGATCGGGTTTCCGAAGCACTCAGCAAGACCTGCACGGACAGCAGGAGCAGTCTGAACGAGGACGGTCTTCTCAGGATCTGCGATAGCAGCGAGAACGTCCTTTGTATAATCCTTCTCGGAGATAGCTCCAACAGGACAAACAGCGATACACTGGCCGCAGGATACGCAGCTAGTCTCGCCCAGGCCCATATCGAAGGCAGAGCCGATGAAGGTCTTGAAGCCTCTCTCGTTAGCGCCGATGACGCCGATGCCCTGAGTCTTAGAGCAGACAGCTACACAGCGGCGGCAGAGGATACACTTGTTGTTATCTCTGTACATATGAGCGGCGGTATCGTCGATCTCATACTCATTTCTTGTACCGTCGTACTTGGAAGCGTCCTCAACGCCGTAGTCCTTACAGAGCTTCTGGAGCTCGCAGTTGCCGCTCCTTACGCAGGACAGGCACTTCCTGTCATGTGTAGAGAGGATGAGCTCTAAGGTCTTCTTTCTGGACTCGATCACCTTAGGTGAGCTTGTGAGGATCTCCATATTATTGGAGCAGGGGTAAACGCAGGCGGCAACGAGGCGGAAGCCTCTGCCCTCATTTACCTCAGTAACGCAGATACGGCAGGCGCCGATCTCGTTGATCTCTTTCATATAGCAAAGTGTGGGGATCTCGATACCTGCGATATGAGCAGCCTCAAGAACAGTAGTACCCTTGGGGACGGAGATCTCACAACCGTTTACTTTAACTGTGATATTTTCCATAGATAAAACCCTCCGCTTATTTCTTGATGATCGCCTTGAACTTACACGTTGCGATGCAAGCGCCGCACTTTACGCACTTATCCTTGTCGATGCTGTAAGCGGGCTTCTTCTTGCCGGGAGCAGTGTAGTCAGTAACAGTGATAGCGCTTGCAGGGCACTGTCTTGCACACATACCGCAGCCGAAGCAGTTGTCCTTGATGATCTCAAAGCTGAGGAGATCCTTACATACGCCGGCGGGACACTTCTTGTCCACAACGTGAGCGATGTACTCGTCCTTGAAGCACTTGAGAGTGGAGAGAACGGGGTTAGGAGCAGTCTGACCGAGGCCGCAGAGCGAGTTGGACTTGATGTGGTAAGCCAGCTCCTCCAGCTTGTCAAGGTCCTCGATAGTGCCCTTGCCCTTGGTGATCTTATCCAGGATCTCCCACATCCTCTTAGTACCGATACGGCAGGGAGTACACTTACCGCAGCTCTCATCAACGGTGAACTCCAGGAAGAACTTGGCGATGTCCACCATACAGTTGTCCTCGTCCATAACGATGAGACCGCCGGAGCCCATCATAGAGCCGATAGAGATCAGGTTATCGTAGTCGATCGGGATATCGAAATGCTCAGCAGGGATACATCCGCCGGAAGGACCGCCGGTCTGAGCAGCCTTGAACTTCTTTCCGTTGGGGATACCGCCGCCGATCTCCTCGATGACCTCACGGAGAGTAGTACCCATGGGGATCTCAACGAGGCCGGTGTTCTTGATCTTTCCGCCCAGGGCGAATACCTTAGTTCCCTTGGACTTCTCGGTACCCATGGAAGCGAACCAGTCAGCGCCGTTGAGGATGATCTGGGGGATATTAGCGTAGGTCTCAACGTTGTTGAGGATAGTGGGCTTCTGGAACAGACCTTTCTCAGCAGGGAAGGGAGGACGAGGTCTGGGCTCACCACGGTTGCCCTCGATAGAGGTCATGAGAGCGGTCTCCTCACCACAGACGAAGGCGCCTGCGCCGAGACGGAGGTCGATGTCGAATGAGAAGCCTGTGCCGAAGATATCCTCGCCCAGCATACCGGCCTCACGAGCCTGGCTGATAGCGATGTTCAGACGCTCGACAGCGATGGGGTACTCAGCACGTACGTAGATATAGCCGTGAGTAGCGCCGATAGCGTATCCGGCGATAGTCATAGCCTCGAGCACGACGTGGGGATCTCCCTCAAGGACAGAACGGTCCATGAAAGCGCCCGGGTCGCCCTCGTCGGCGTTACAGCAGACATACTTGATGTCAGCATCGGGAACGATATTTCTAGCCAGCTTCCACTTCATACCTGTGGGGAAGCCGCCGCCGCCTCTTCCGCGAAGGCCGGAATCTAGAACGGTCTGGATAACGTCCTCAGGAGTCATCTCAGTGAGCACCTTGCCCAGAGCACGGTAGCCGTCTCTGCCTATGTACTCGTTGATGTTCTCGGGATCGATAACGCCGCAGTTCCTCAGAGCTACACGGTGCTGCTTCTTGTAGAAGGCAGTGTCGTCGAGAGCCTTGATCTCATCACCGTCAACGGTCTCCTCATAGAGGAACTCCTTAACGGGAGCGCCGCCAACGAGATGCTCAGAAACTATGCGGGGGATCTCATCCACATCTACACGAGAGTAGAACGAGCCCTCGGGATAAACGATCATGATAGGTCCACGCTCGCAGAGGCCGAAGCAGCCGGTCTTTACGATCTGCACCTTATCAGTAAGTCCGTTTGCAGCCAGCTCTTCCTCCAGCTTAGCGATGATCTTGGGAGAGCCGGAAGAGGTACATCCTGTACCGCCACAGACGAGGACGTGCCTTTCGTATTTTGAAGAAGCGCCGCCGTGAGTTCTGAGAGCGACCTCGCCCTCCACGGATTCTCTGACGACCTTGAGTTCTTCAAGAGTTTTCATAAGTTTACCTCCTATATGTATTTTAAGCGTACTTAGCGATGATCTTATCAACGTCGTCAACAGTAAGACGGCCGTAAACGTCCTCGTTCACAGTGAGGACAGGAGCAAGACCGCAGGCACCGATGCAGCGGCAGGCCTCGAGAGAGAACTTACCGTCGGGAGTACATTCTCCGCCGGCGATGCCGAGCTTTTCCTGGAGCTTGTCATAGATATCGCCTGAGCCCTTAACATAGCAGGCAGTTCCGAGACATACCGAGATGGTATATTCGCCCTTGGGATAGAGGGAGAACTGTGCATAGAAGGTAACTACGCCGTAGATCTTCTCAAGCGGGATACCGGTCCTATCGGAGATGATCTTCTGGACCTCGATAGGGAGGTAACCGTAGATCTCCTGAGCCTTCTGAAGGATAGGCATGAGAGAACCCTGGTCGTCCTTTTTCTCGTCGATAACGGCGATGAGCTGAGCCTCCTGTTCAGGAGTGCCCTTAAAAGGAACAGTAGATTTAGCTGAATTCATTAGATGAACCTCCTTTGTTTTCATGTGAAAGAAATAACAAACTCCGCCGCAAAGCGCTTATATTACTCCTCACATATCTTAATGTATTATACCATATAATAAGGGAAATTTCTATCGCTTTTTTAGACTAATTCCGGGATCTATTCTTGTGCATTTTTTACAGTTGGATCTGTTGATTTTTGGTTAGTATTTGCTAACAATTACAATTCTGTATATTTTTGGTCAGATATTACAAAACTGTTATGTAAAGACGTTGACATATTGCCGAGAAAATGATATAATGAATACACAGTTGATACATATTTGGAAGGGAGCTGACATAAAAAATGATCGACGAGATGGCAGCAAATTTCTGCCGGCTGAAAAAATGTAAAAAAGTATATACCGTCATATTCTACAGCTTTTTGGTGGGAGGGATCCTGCTGGTGCTGTATTCCTTCATCAGCATGACCAGCCTCTCGTGGGACTGGCTGGCGGTGGCCGGGGGAGTCGATCCCCTGTCGCCGATCAGCTTCCTCATGATCGGAGTTTCCATAGTTCTGGCGCCGTTGAGCTTATTCTTCGCCTATAAGGGGAGCATCAGGCAGAACGACCTGGCTATGATCCTGCTGATCATGCTCAATGCAGCGGACCTTCTGCTGATGTTCGTGCTGCTGAGGCATCATTTCTTCCAAAGGCTCATGGTGGGCTTCTGGGTGTTCACGGTGTATTCTGCCGGAGCAATAGTGCTGGCGGTGATCTGCCTCCGAGCGAACATCACCTATCACTATCTGGAGCAGCAGCCCGGCTTCCCACTGTTCAACGAGCGTGCTGAGGAGCAGCGCTTCAATAAGATCCAGCGTGGGATCAAGGACGAGTTCCAGCAGGAGATGGAGCGCCGCATGAAGACTGCCACCGACTCCATGAGCGACCTGGGAGCAGCCAGCGGCGAGCTGGAAAAGTACGTCCCTGAGCACAAGCCCAGCGATATGGACAGCATATGAACCGAGGCCCGGAGAGCTGCTCCGGGTCTTTTGTTATACCTATGTACTTATTTACAAAAAGTTTCTGTTTCGGATCTGCCAAATATCGTTGACTTGTGGGAAATATTATTGTATATTAAGGTTAGCTGAGACGGCTCGGGAGGGCCGCCATTAGCCTAAGCTGCGGCGGTATGTCCTGCACTGCGTACCGGCGCCCTCTATCTTTGAAAGGAGCGATGTGCATGAAGCTGCCGAACGATCCTGTGATCCTGCTCAGCTACATAAATACTAAGCTGCGAGATGAGTATCCGGACCTTGAGGAGCTCTGTAAGAGCCTTTCGATCCAGCAGTCAGAGCTGGAGGGCAAGCTGTCAGCTATAGGCTATTCATACGACAAAGAAAAAAATCAGTTCAAATGAGCCGGGGGACCGGCAGATGCGTGAGCATCAGAAAAATGGGAGGGTATCATGAACAAGTTTTTCTCAAGACTGGCTGCGGCTGGCGCTGCTGCGGTCATGTCAGTGTGCGCTCTGGGAGCTTTCCCGGCAGACGCCGCTGACGAAGCAAGGACCATTACGGTAAAATTCAACTGCCTGGACGACGAAACGATCTCGTTCAGCCCAAAGATCGACCCCAATGAGGTCTTCGCCAATGTGACGACCTCTGCCTCCTTTGTCCAGATGCCGTCTGACGGCATGACGAAGAAGGGCTATACGTTCAGCGGCTGGACCTACGACGGCGACGTGGCCTACGAGCCGGGCAAGCCTTTGTATTTCAATGTACTTCCGGAGGACGTCACAGAGGTCGTCCTCGAGCCAGTGTTCTACGATCCGCTGGCCGATAAGATCAATGTCAACTATGAGTTCGACAAGGAGATCATCGGTACAGACCTTGAGAAGGTCTTCGGCGAGGCGAAAGCGTTCCCCGGACAGGTGCTGACCCCCAAGGTCATCGTCCTGAGCGCTGAGAACGCTACTTCCTACGCAATGACCGACGGGACCCACGTTTTCGACGGCAACAACAGCATCATCATGCCGGACCACGAAATAACACTGACCCCGATCTGGACCTACAAGATCAACGTCACCTTCTCCGCAGGCGATGTGGACCGTATCAGCGGCAACCCCAGCGTGACCTTCAGCTACAACGAGGGTATGCCTATGGAGCTGGCCGGTGCTGACAGAGTCGCAAGATCGGGCTTCTCCCTGACGGGCTGGGTATCCAGCGTTGACGGCGAGACCTATCTCCCCGGACAGTCGGTGACTCTGCCCCACGAGGACGTGGTCTATACCGCAGTCTGGACACCTATCGAGTATACGGTCGTTTTCAATGCAGGCACCGGAAAGTCCTCTGACAATATCAAGATCAAGGGCTTGACCGACACCACGATCATCTGCCCCGAGAACAACTGCGAGAAGGAAGGCTATTATTTCGACGGCTGGAAGTACGGCGATGAGGTCTATCAGCCCGGCGACGAGTTCCTGATCTTGGGAGCAAAGCCCGGACTGGGCATCGCTCTGACCTCCGTTTGGGTGGCCGGAACTAAGCCTGATACTGAGCCGACTACAGCTCCTCCTACGGACGTTGTACTGACCGACCTGCCCGGCGACGCCAACAACGACGGCAAGGTGGACCTGAACGACGCAGTTGCGATCCTCCAGTACGCAGCTCTCCCGGGGAAGTATCCTATCGCAGATGAGCTCCTTGTGATCGCAGACGTGTACGATCCCGGCTCGGGAGTCAACGGCATGGACGCCTTAGCGGTACAGATGCTGGACGCAAAGCTGATCAGCGCTCTGCCCTACTATCCCGATACTGTGATCGTCATAGACGACCCTGTTGAGTAAAAAAACAGCCGCAGTTTTCATCACCGTGAGGACTGCGGCTCATTTTTTCCAAAGAAAAGACCGGACACATCAGCGTCCGGTCAGTTTTTTACTTCTCGCCAAGGAGCTTCTCTGCGCTTGCCAGCTTTACGCAGATCGTGAACAGATCCATGGCCTTCTCCAGATCCTCGATGGGGGGATAGGTGGGAGCAAGTCTTATGTTGCGGTCATCGGGATCCACTCCATAGGGGAAGGTGGCTCCGGCGCCGGTGAGGGTCACTCCGGCCTCGCTGCACAGCTTGACGATGCGCTTTGCACAGCCGCTGAGAGCGTTGAACGAAACGAAGTATCCGCCCTCAGGGTCGGTCCATTCGCCGATACCGAGAGGTGCTATCTCCTTGCTGAGCTTATCACAGACCAGCCTGAACTTAGGAGCGATGATCGCCATGTGCTTCTTCATGTGGTCCTTCATGTGCTCGAAGCTCTCGAAGAACTTGACGTGGCGGAGCTGGTTCATCTTATCGTAGCTGATTATGCTTATGCCGAGGAACTTCTTCAGCGCCTCAACGTTCTCACGGCTTGCGCCCATAACTGCGACGCCGGCGCCGGGGAAGGTTATCTTTGAGGTAGAGCCGAAGATGTACACGATGTTCTCGTTGCCGACTTTCTTGGCCTCGTCAAGGATATTGAGTATGTACTTGGGAGAGTCGGTGAGGTGGTGGATACAGTAGGCGTTGTCCCAGAAGATCCGGAAGTCCTTAGCAGCAGGCTTCAAGCTGGCGAAGCGCCTTACAGTGTCGTCGCTGTAGGAGATGCCGTCGGGGTTGGAATACTGAGGAACGCACCAAATGCCCTTGATCGACTCGTCCTTAGCCACCAGCTCCTCGATGAGGTCCATATCCGGGCCCTCAGCGGTCATGGGGATATTGATCATCTCGATCCCGAAGAACTCGGTCACCTTGAAGTGCCTGTCGTAGCCGGGGACGGGGCAGAGGAACTTCACCTTGTCCAGTTTCCCCCAGGGAGTGCTTCCCAGGACGCCCTTATTGAAAGCGGTCTGTACGGTCCAGAACATGGCGTTGAGGCTGGAGTTGCCGAAGATGATCACCTCGTCGCTGTCCACGCCGATCATATCCGAAAAGAGCTTCTTGGCCTCGGGGATACCGTCCAGCATACCGTAGTTGCGGACATCTATGCCGTTCTCGCTGACGAAGTCGCCGTCGTCGAAAACGTCCAGCATGGAAACGCTGAGCTCCAGCTGCTCCTTGCAGGGATTTCCACGGGACATATTGAGGGAAAGCCCCTGAGCCTTGAAATCGTTGTAGCGTGAGAGGGCTTCATCACGGAAGCTGAGGAGCTCGTCTCTGCTCATTTCTGATAGATTCATTGGATGATCTCACCTTTCAGTAAATATATTGTCAAAATATAGTTATTGCAGTCCATATAAAAGTATACCATAGCGCCTGACTTTTTGCAAGAGACAAGATAACGAATAATCGGCAGTCTTTCCCGTTTTTTTTAGCGTTTTCAGCATATACCGCAAGGAATATCACTATGCCGTTTTCCCCAGTTTACCGTACTTTGGAGGAGCAGGGGAGTTGGGCGTTATCACCATGCGGAGCTCCTGCCGGATGTGCAGTATAAACAAATGTGCCCGGAAGCCATTGACTTTTCTTGCGAGATCTTATATAATGTAAGTTAGATAAATTTCTGTTCTTTCCTTTAGGCAGGACCGAACAGAGCTCGGGATTGGGAACGCTCTTTGAATGGAGGTTTTCAATATGAAAAAACAGAAAAACATTTTAGCAGCAACTCTCTCTATCATCACCGCCTCGGCCCTATTAGCACAGGGCGGCGCAGCGGCTGCGGCTGCGGAGGTGACCGACGCCCTGACCACTGTGACAGGGACCTATGAGCCTGATACGCTCATCGTGGGCGATGCTGAGGGCTTCTCCCTCACGATGCCCGAAACGGCGCAGTTCCTCTCTAATTACAGCGAGGAGTCATTCGTCCACAAGGACAACCTTGACGCCAACAATACCGCCGTGTATGAGGCCTTCGCAAAGCTGACCACCCCCTCCCTTTCCAGCTTCACAGTCAAGCTGCCGGAGCCGGTCAAGTTCACCGTCAGCGCCTCAGAGGACAGCGATAAGGCCTTCTCCACCGCAGTTTTCTCTAACTGCAAGCCCGGCATGGACCTATTCCTTTTTGATATGCCGGAGGTGTTCTGGCTGGACGAGTCTAAGATCGGAGTCGATACCGGAAGCGTTTCTTCCAGCTACAGCTCCAAGAACAAGACCTATACCTATACCATAACTAAGCTGACATTTACACCGGGAGTTTTCGATGCGTTCAGCTCCCTGAGCGACATAAACGAGTACAAGGAAAAGCTGGAGGCGGCTGTGGAGGACTACAGCGATGTCTCCGGGACACGCTATGAGATGCTGAAAACGATCCACGACAGGATCAGCAGCTTCACCTACTATGACGGGACCTCACCTTACTGCAACTCCGCAGTCGGCGCTATCGTCGAGCCGGGAGCGGTCTGTGAGGGCTACTCCAAGGCATTCAAGCTGATCTGCGACGAGCTGGGGATCCCGTGTATCGTTGTTGTGGGGAATTTCGAGGATGACGGCCTTACCGCCCATATGTGGAACTACGTCAAGATGGACGATGACAAGTGGTACGCAATGGACGTGACATGGGACGACCGTGACGGAAAGTACGGCGTCGACATCGTCTATTACTACTTCCTGACCGGCTCCGACAGCTTCTTCACCGACCATGAGGAGACTACTTATTTCAACCTGACAACTACCAGCTATCCTGTGATCTCGACCACTGACTACGACCCTGACTGGAGGGCGAGCGCCCCTGAGACGACTGCGCCTGTGACGACAACTGTCACCTCAGCGCCCACCAGCACTTCCACCAAGACGACTGCTGCTCCCACGACAGTAAAGACCACTGTTACAAGTACCGAGCCTGTGACTTCCACCTCGACGACTAAGCGGAGCACCAAGACCAGTACTACCACCAAGGCGGCGCCTGTGACCACTACGACAACTGCCACTGAGCCCACGACAGCGGCTCCTGAGCCCATATACGGTGACCTCAATCAGGACGGAGCCGTGAATATTGCGGACCTTGTGTACTGTGCGAAGGTAGTAATGGGCAGCGAGGACTTTGACCTCAACTGCGATATAAGCGGCGACGGAAGGCTGACGGTGTTCGATGTCATCATCATGCGCCAGCTCATAGCCGAGCATATCGTGACGATCACCGATCCGCAGCCTGTAACAGAATAAAACGAAAGCTCCGGCGTCCTGCCGGAGCTTTTTTGACCTGGAATGCGGAATTATGGTGTCCGCCGTTGGAGGACGAATTAAAATAATAATTGCGGGGTGCAGGGAGCCGCTCGCTCCCTGCCGGGATCCAAGGGCAGAGCCCTTGGTCGCCCTCCGCAGAGGGCGAAACTCTCCTTACGAAGGCGCCTCGCAAGGGGTGAATTGAAAAACAGTCTGGGAGACTGTTTTTCAAGAGGGGACGCCTTGTAAGAGAAGGCGTCCCTTTCCACCGGTCCATAATGCAGGCCTTGCCGCTCAGCGGCAACGAGATATGTGTCGTCGAACGAAACGGGAGACCCGAAAAACGGCCGGGCGAACGGAATTCGCCCCTACAATTTGTTCCCAAAGATCGGCCGGGACGTCGAGGGCGGCCTCCCCTACACAATGTATATGCCCACGGACGGTGGGTGGCCGTCCCTTCATTTGTTTCCGGGAGGCCGGGCGAACAATGTTCGCCCCTACAAAAAAGCCTCCCCTGAAAGGGGAGGTGCTCCGAAGGGGCAGAGGGGTCTGATCCCGAATTTCGCATTCATCAAAACACCGCCTTCTTGATCATGGCAAGCTCCTCCAGATCAAGGCAGTGCTTGAAGTCCTCGTTTTTGATCACTGTCAGGAGCTCGTCCAGCTCCGCCCAGCAGACCTCCGCTACCTCGCTCTCCTGGAGCACAAGGCTCTCCTCGTCCACCTGCCCACGGTAAAGATATACCGCCCGGATCTCGTTGTCCTGAGTGTGGTCGTCGGCGTAGCGGCTCTCAGTCAGCCCGATCAGCTCGAGCTGCTCCCTGGGGATCTCAAGACCGATCTCCTCGGCAGTCTCACGAATGGCAGTGCTGCGGAACTCTCCGTTCTGAGTGACGTGTCCGGCTGCGGAAACGTCGTAGCAGTCAGGACTGATCTCCTTGAGATGAGAGCGCTTTTGCAGCAGGACGTAAACGCCCATGTCACGCCTTCTGATGATCCAGATGTGGACCGCAGCATGAAGGTCGCCGTCCCGGTGGACAAGGCTCCTTGGCTTGCTCAGAGCGGTCATGTGAGCGGTCTCGTCGATGATGTTGAGGAACTCATCGGTGATGACCTGTGCCCTCCCGGCAAAGGCCTCAATTATCTGGTCGATAGCAGGGGAGCTGATCTCCTCGTTTGAAACGTAGAGCTTCACCTTCGGGAGCTCGCTGTGCTCGGCCAGCCATTTTTCAAGTGTTTCCTTGGAGCAGATCTGAGGTGCGTTCAGCTTGCTCGCAGTCTCACGCCAGTTCTCCTGCTCCTCATGAAGTCGGTTAAGGTAAATTTCAATGTCTTCCATTTTCTTCTCCGATCCGAAGTAAAGATCACGGTCTCACCCGTCAGCGATAGTTATTATATACCCGTATCCGACAAATGTCAACACCTCTCGGGAAATTTTTCCCGATCAGCAGGGCTCGGCCCCATTTTGCCGAAAAAGCTGTGTTGACTGGCGGAGGGGAGGTGTGGTATAGTGTGAAGGAGCTGTTATCCTAAGCTGCTCTATAGGCGTCAAATGAGGAAAATAATGGATAAGTGCAGATGTCACCATATCCCGAAAGAGGGCTGCTTTTCAGATCGGGGTATCAGTTTTCTTATATCTTTGACGGGATCTGTGTGATAGATGATAATGACGATAGATACTACTTTGACAATTACACGTTTCTTTGGTATTTCACTAAACTATAAACAAAAAGAGCTATCCGATTCGTAAATGAATCAGATAGCTCTTATCTTTTCAGACAGATTATTCGTTACTGTTGCCGATAACTGAGAATTGTTGCCAAATCGTTGCCATGATAACAGGGCGATAACGGCTTTTGGCGTATTTGTAGCTTTTCAGCACACAACATCAGTTGTATCCACTTGCGGTGCCCGAAATATCCGTCGCTTACGCTTGGATATTTCGACCGCTGCGCAATAAACGCCTCGCTTCATCTGCCGCCGGCAGCGCTTCGGCGTTTATTCCCACTCCACAGTTCCCGGGGGCTTGGAGGTAATATCGTACACGACTCTGTTGACGTGCTCCACCTCATTGCACAGGCGGTTGGAGACTCTTGCAAGGACGTCGTAGGGGATGCGGGCCCAATCAGCGGTCATGAAGTCGTCGGTAGTTATGGCACGGATAGCGATCAGGTGGTCATAAGTACGGTGGTCGCCCATAACGCCGACTGTGCGGACGTCAGGGAGGACAGCGAAGAACTGCTTGAGCTGGCTCTCGATGCCGCTCTTAGCGATCTCGTCACGGAATACAGCGTCGGCATCCTGGAGGACCTTGATCTTCTCCTCGGTGATCTCGCCGATGATACGGACTCCCAGACCGGGGTCGGGGAAGGGCTGTCTCCATACCAGCTCCTTGGGGATGCCCAGCTTCTCGCCGACGGCTCTTACCTCGTCCTTGAACAGGTCGCCGAGGGGCTCCAGGATACCGGCGAAAAGGTGCTTCATATCCTCGGGGATAGCGGTATTGTGGTGAGTCTTGATAACAGCGGCGCTGCCCTGACCGGCCTCGTTGCCCTTACCGGACTCTATGCGGTCGGGGTAGATCGTGCCCTGTGCGAAGAAGCCGCCGTTTGCGTCCTTGCGGACCTCGTCCCAGAAGACGTTGACGAACTCAGCGCCGATGATCTTACGCTTCTCCTCGGGATCGGTGACTCCCTTGAGCTTTGAGAGGAACTGATCCTTGGCGTTGACACGGACGAAGTTCATATCGAACATATTCGTGAAGGTCTGCTCAACGAAGTCTCCCTCGTCCTTTCTCAGAAGGCCGTGGTCGACGAAAACGCAGGTGAGCTGCTTGCCGACCGCTCTGCTGAGGAGGCCGGCGGCAACGGAGGAATCCACACCTCCGGACAGGCCCAGAATGACCTTCTTATCGCCGATGGTCTTTCTAAGTCCGGCGATCGTATCCTCGATGAAGTCGTCCATCACCCAGTCGCCGGTGAAGCCGCAGACCTCGAAGAGGAAGTTGCGGAGGATCTCCTTGCCGAACTGGCTGTGGGTGACCTCCGGGTGGAACTGTACGGCGTACAGCTTTTTCTCGGGGTCCTCGAAGGCGGCGCAGGGACAGTCCTCAGAGGCAGCCTTTACGCTGAAGCCCTCAGGGAGCCTGCTGACATAGTCGGTATGGCTCATCCATACCACGCTTTTTTCGGGAACGTCCTTGAACAGGAGCCCGCCCTGATGAGTTATCTCGATCTTGCCGTACTCGCTTTTCTCGCAGCTTTTGACCTCACCGCCGAGGGTATAGGCCATGAGCTGGCAGCCGTAGCAGATGCCCAGGATCGGTATGCCGAGGCTGAAGATCTCCTCGGGGATATGGGGCGAGGCGGGATCATAGACGCTGTTGGGGCCGCCGGTGAAGATGATGCCTGTGGGGGCGAGCTGTTTCAGCTCCTCGATCGGAGTCTCATAGCTGCGGATCTCGCAGTAAACTCCACATTCACGGACCCTTCGAGCGATGAGCTGGTTGTACTGGCCGCCGAAGTCGAGAACGATACAAAGCTGGTTTGCCATTTTTCCTCCTGTTCTTCCGCAGAGAGCGGACGTGAGACGCTGCTTGGTGTATTCTTTAATTATGCCATTTTTTGATCTCTTTTTCAAGGCCTTACGAGAAATTTGTCGTATTAGATAAATTTCAACAGGGATAAGGAGGCTTTGTTTGATCACAGAAGTCCCGTTAAGGGAGAACGGTGAGAGCGAGCTCCCTGCATAGAAGGAAAAGCTCCCTGAAAAAGGCTTATCAGGGAGCTTTCGTTCATATTTATTCGATAGTATAAGGCAGGCCTGCTGCGTCGAGGGCGGACTTCAGCTCCTCCATGGTGTTCTGAGTAGCGCTGTCGTCGGTGATGCGGACCACCACGTCGCTGCCCAGCTTCTTGGCGGCCTCAGCAGCATCTGCTGCGGAGATCTCGCTGCCGTCCATGAGGACCGTTCCGCCGGAGACCTTGATCTCGGCGTAGACAGTTTCCTCGCCGGAGCTCTCCTCGATCACCTCAGACTGAGAGGTCTCGGAGCTGCCGGGGTCGTTGTCCTTGCCGAAGAGACCGGCTCCCGGTCCGTATCCTGCAAGGCTCAGCATCAGCAGGATCACCAGAAGGAGTATGATGATGACCAGCAGGGTCAGCACCAGTCTCGGGCCTCTTCTTCTCTTTTTCGGGGGCGGAGGCGGCGGCGGAGGCGGAGCTCCCTGAGGTCTGTGGTCGTTTTTCTTAGCCATATGTATCGTTCCTTTCATCGTGATATATTTATAAATGTGCAATAAAAGCGAGTGTAGGTGCTGCTGATCCGGGAAATGGCGGCGGTGATGGCCTGTATGTCCTTATAGAGGGCACGGCTGCCGTCGTAGACCAGAGCGCAGAGGATCACGTCGTCCTGGCCGAGGCCTGCCTCCTCCAGAGAAGCTATCATGCCGGCGGCGATCTCCTCCTCGGTGCCGATGAGGGTCCGTCCAAGCTCGCCGTCCTGATCCATGATGAACAGCTTCCCCACGGCGTCATAGCGGAGGTTCATGGTGACGATGAGCCCCTCGGAGTAGCCCTCAAGGGCCTCTTGGTTCTCCCGGGCGGCCTTGTCAGGGGAGAGTGCCTCCTCCTGCAGCCGGGCCAGCTCGTCCTCGAACCGAGCCTGAGCCGCAGTCAGCTCGTCCTGAGCGGCCGCTGCTTCCTCCTGAGCCTCCTGTACCTGAGCCTGAGCATCCTGCCGGACCTGATCGCTGGAGTCGCTGATATTCATCATGACCCAGAACAGCATGATGAGGATCACGTCCAGAAGGGCAGTGAGCTCGATGATGATACCCTTGCTCTTCATAGCGTTATGCGCTCAGCCGAGCGTCCCCGTTCAAGGAAGAGCTGGACGCTCTTCTCGTTGTCCTCAATCTCAGGGCTGATCACTCCGTCGAGGAACTTGAACACGATAGCGAATACCAGTCCCCAGAAGGTAGAGGTCAGGGCGCCGTAGAAATTCCCGGTGACGTCCTGCATATCGCTTACCAGTCCCAGCAGGGAGATGACGGTGCCAAGTATGCCCAGCAGGGGGAAGATGCCTGTCAGGTTGACGAAGAGGGAATAGAGCTTGCCGGTGTGGTTGCGCATGGCGATCACATCGGACTCCCGAAGGCCTGTGATCTCCTCCTCGGCCTCACGCCAGGCGTTGCTGTCGGGGGCGTAGAGGGTCAGGTTCATTTTTTTGTGGAGCCTGTCCGCAGACTTTTTTGTGGAATAAAACACGAAGCCGGTGAAGGCGGCTGCGAGGAATATGATGAGGTCATAGCCCCAGAAGTTCATAAATATGACAGAAAAGATATTCTTCATGCGTTATCCCTCCAATAAATACATGATAGCACAAAAAATGAGAAATTGCAACAGGTGAGGGCAATATTTGCGCTTTTGGGCAAAAAATGCCGATCCTTGATCAAGAGCCTGACCAAAAATTGCTCCTGACCCGGGAAAAACAGCATAGACCTGCTATAAATTGCGGAGAATACAGCAATATCGTTCTAAATTTTGAGCAATAAGATCCCTGAGGAAACTGTGAATAAACTGTAAACGGCGGAATATCGGGAAATTATTCCGCTCATTTCAACAAAGAGCTCTAACAATAGTTAGCAAAAAATGACCGATTTATCAATTCTTAGCAAAAAACGACTTGAAACGTTCACAGAAATGTAATAAAATAATTACAGAAGCCACAGACCAGAAGGGAACACCGGCCGTTTGGGTCGGTGCTGATCTGAGGCGAGTTCGTTAAATTTATATAATTTATGAAAGTGAGGAATGATCAGCATGAAAACTTCTTTCAAAAAGGCTTTTAGCAGTATCGTTGCTGGTTTCTTGTGTCTGACGTCTATGCCCTTTGCAGCGGCACAGCTGGATGCGAACGCAGACGCTTCTGTCGGAGAGACTCTTACTCTTAGCGGCGCAGGCCAGTACACTGGTACCTGCGACGGTTACCACTATGAGATCTGGGCAGCAGATACTCCCAACACATCGACTATGACTATGGGCTCTGGCGGTGCCTTCTCCACGAGCTGGAAGTGCGGCCCCAGCAATTCAAAGGGCAACTTCCTTGCCCGCCGTGGCCTGTTCTACGGTCAGAACAACTCCAAGCACTGGCAGGATTACGGCAACTTCACCTGCGATTTCGACTGCGAATGGTCAGCAGGCTCAGCCGGTAACTCCCGTCTCTGTATCTACGGCTGGACACAGAACCCTCTCGTTGAGTACTATATCATTGAGGACTGGGTCAACTGGGTACCTTCTGCCAGCAATTCTGGTGGTACCTCCAAGGGTACAGCAACTATCGACGGAAGCGTATATGATATCTTCACCTGCCCAAGAGACTCCTATACTATCGAAGGAAATAAGCCCTTCACACAGTATTTCAGCGTTCGTCGGGATAAAAGAAGCAAGGGCCTCATAAGCATCTACAAGCACTTTGAGACTTGGGAGAGCCTCGGCATGGACATGGGCGGCTTCTACGAAGTTGCTTTCAACGTTGAAGGCTGGGAGAGCGACGGTCAGGCAAACGTTAAGAAGAACGTCATCACCTTCGACGGTGAGCCCGGACCTACAGATCCCCCCAAGGAGCCCACAGATCCCGATGCAAACGGAAATTACCTGGTATGCGACTTCGAGACAGGCAAGGATAGCTGGACAGGCAGAGGCGACGCAGCGATCGCTACTGACAGCTCTACCTCCTACACAGGCAGCCAGTCACTGAAGATCACAGACAGAGGCGATAACTGGCACGGCGCCGCTATCACTCTTGACTCTGACGCATTCGTTCCCGGCTACACATACAGCTTCGATGCAGCAGCTCTCCAGAAGAGCGGCAGCAACGTTACTCTCCAGCTCACCCTCCAGCAGGGCAGCGGAGACAGCGCAACTTACACAAAGATCGCTGACGTTGACGCAAAGAGCGGCGAGTGGTCAGCTCTGACGAATACATCCTTCACGATTCCCTCAGGCTCCAGCGATCTGCTCCTTTACATCGAGTCTCCTGACAGCCTGACAGACATCTGGCTAGACAGCGTTACTATCGCAGTTGACGGTACTCCCGGCAAGGTAGTTACAGGCGGCGGATCCGAGGATCCTACAGATGCTCCTACAAAGGCTCCCACACAGGGCCCCACAGACACACCCACAAAGTACCTCTGGGGCGATGCTAACTGCGACGGACAGGTAACTCTCAATGACGCAGTTGCTATCCTTCAGTACGTTGCACTTCCTGCTAAGTACAAGCTGACTGATCTTGGAAAGATCCAGGCCGACGTTGACGGTAAGGAAGGCATCAGCGGTACAGACGCACTCTCTATCCAGAAGTACGACGCTAAGCTCATCGATTCACTTCCTGAGGGCGGAGTTATCTTCACCCCCACAACGACAGCTACTGAAAAAAAAACTGAGCCAACTGTCACAACTAAGGCTCCTGTAGTAGCCGCAACTCTCCTGTCATCTTCTTTCGACAGCGGTCTTGACGGCTGGGAGTCCAGAGGCGGTGCTTCAGTTTCCGCAGATAAGGAAAGCTATTATTCATCCAGCCAGTCTATCAAGGTAGCCGGAAGGAGCGACACATGGCAGGGCATCGCATACGACCTTAGCAGCCTTGTAACAGCCGGCGAGACCTACAGCATCTCCGCAGCAGTTATGCAGGGCAGCGGCTCTGACGTTGAGATGATGCTCACCCTCCAGTACACTGTAGACGGCGAGGATAAGTATTCCAACATCGCTACAGAGACAGTTTCCAGCAAGACCTGGACAAAGCTGGAGAACACAGCCTACACTATCCCCGCAGGCGCTACAAAGCCCCTGCTGTACGTTGAGACTTCCTCTTCACTGACAGACTTCTATCTGGACGACGTTCTCATTGCAAGCGAGGGCACAAAGTCCACAGTAACAACAGGCAAGGGTACAGTCAGCGAGAACGTTGGCAAGGTAAATACCAGCAGCGACGTTGACATCTCCTGGATCGATCCCAGCAAGCCCATGGTAGCTATCAGCTTCGATGACGGTGCTGTTGGAAGCGCTCCTACAGACTACTCTATGAGGATAATCAACGCTATCGCAGACGCCGGCTTCCACTCAACGTTCTTCTACGTTGCAGACTGGACCAGCGGTGCAAGCGATGAGGCCGAGATCAAGTATGCATTCAGCAAGGGCATGGAGATCGCTAACCACTCCAAGACTCACCCCAGGCTCTCAACGCTCTCACCTGATCAGATCAAGTATGAGTGGCAGGCCTGCAACGATCTGCTCAAGGGCATCATCGGAACAGATCCTTCTAAGCTCATGAGACTTCCTAACCTTGACTACAATGCAACGGTCCAGCAGGCTCTCAGTGATGTTCCGCTCATCTCCTGCGCTGTAGATACCGGCGACTGGAACGGTGCTTCATCACAGCAGATCATCAACAAGATCACTACCGCAATGAACGACGGTTCACTGAAGAACGCTATCGTTCTTTGCCATGAAACATATGACTCAACTGCAACAGCTATCGAGTATCTTGCTCCTTACCTGAAGCAGCAGGGCTGGCAGATCGTAACTGTCTCCGAGATGTTCGC
Organism: Ruminococcus sp.; assembly: GCA_017460665.1. GTDB lineage: Bacteria > Bacillota > Clostridia > Oscillospirales > Ruminococcaceae > Ruminococcus. The sequence continues at coordinate 61,215 of JAFUAO010000079.1, read as the reverse complement.
CGTAAACGGCAAGCCTCTCAACGGCGGTCAGGTCTACACAAGATGCCAGTAATTGAACTAGCCAACCACACATTCTAATTATCCCCTAATTTCCCAGAAAAAGCACCCGCTATGCGGGTGTTTTTTCATTTGTGCGGGAGTTCCTGTGAACTCTTTATGCAGTTAAATGAAAATGATCTAATGGGAGAATTGCCAAAAAATATCAGGGGAACTTTGTTAGGTATCAACAAAGTTTTGGTGATCCACTTTACAATGAATGATAAATATACTATAATATTTATATATGACTGATCTATGTAGCATTTTCATATTTTCATGCAAAGGGGGGAGATCATGATCAAGCACCTTTCCGGCGATTTCGAGACCGTCGAGTATGAGAGCCACCGCTCCGTGCTGCTTTACGACAACCACGAGAACGAGGCCTATCCTATACACTGGCATGACGCAGTTGAGATCATCATGCCGCTAAAGAACCACTACCTGATAACCGTGGGCGATACCGACTATCGGATCGAGGAGAACGACGTCCTGATCATTCCCTCAGGTGAGCTCCACAGTATGCCTCAGGAGATACCCGGCAGAAGGATCATCTTCCAGTGCGATAATTCAGTTTTGGGCGATGTTGCGGCCCTTGAGCCTGTCATGCGTGCCCTTTCTGCGCCGCTGATGATCACTCCCGACACCGACAGGGAGCTCCACATACTTGCCAAGAAGACTATGCTGGACATCTTCGCCCTGTACAATTCCCATTCTGAGCTGGCGGACGTGAAGATCTACACCGCCCTGATCAACCTGCTCATGGCCGTTAGGGAGTACCAGCTCAGCATCATCTCCAAGGAGGTAGACGACGGCAAGATCGACGAGTACAGCGAGAAATTCGGCATGGTGCTGAAATACATCGACACAAACTATATGTACGACCTGACGCTGGACCAGCTCGCTGGGGTCGCCGGCTACAGCAAGTATCACTTCTCACGGATCTTCAAGCAGTACAACTCCATGTCCTACTTGCAGTACATAAACGCAAGGCGCACCAAGGCGGCGGAGCAGCTCCTGCTGGATCCGGATATACCCATAACCGAGGTGGCCATGCGCTCCGGCTTCAAGAGCCTTACCACCTTCAACCGCATTTTCAAGGAGATCAAGCACTGCACGCCCTCGGAGTTCAAGAAGCTCTACGAGGTCCGCAATAACTAAAAAACAAGCCCGGGAAATTCCCGGGCTTTTAGTATTCGTGCTTTTATTCTCCATACTGAGCGTAGGGCATCAGGTCGTCCAGCGCCTGATGGAGCTGGAAGAGAAGGTCGTCGACCTCGCCGTCGATGTCCCTGTAGCGGTAGACCTTCAGGTCATTTGCGGCCAGATCCTGAGTCTCGATCCATTCAACTGTTCCGTCAGCGTAGATGTAGACGATCCTGTGAGCGTCGTTCACAAGGGCATCGACAACGTAGTTGGTGGCGGCCTCCTTGAACAGCCCTGTGTCGGTCTCCTCATTGCTCCAGTCATATCTGGAGAGGATATCGGAAACTAAGCACAGTGTCTTGTCGCCATCTGAGAACTCGCTGCCGTTGATGAAGCAGCCCATTTTGCAGAGAGTACCGAAGGGAGGATAGCCCTCCAAGGGCGGCTCTCCGGTGGAAACGGTGAGAGTTATCTCGCTGCCGGTCCCTATGATCACGCCCGCAGCTTTTGACTGACCGATGACTGTTCCCTGCACGCTGTAGCCGTTAGCATACTCAACATCGACCTTGAGTCCGCTGTAATTTGCCTCGGTCACGGCGTCGTCCTCAGTCATGCCAAGGTAGTTGTCCACAGTCGCAGAGCCGTTCGACATAGCGATGTAGATCATCACCGTGTCGCCGTCAGTAACAGGCTCCCCGGGCGTAGGCTTTGTTTCGGCCACATAGCCCGGCTGATACTGGTCAGTCTCCACATAGGCCTTCTCGAAGCTCAAGCCCATTTGTCTGAGCTGCTCCTCGGCCAGTCCTTCGGTCATACCCACTAGATCGGGCATGAGGGCCTCACGCTGGTCATTTGTCTCTGTGAATGGCGGAAGAACAGCGTTGATCTCATCGAAGTTCACCTTGTAGTAGGTATTGTATATGTTTGTAAGGCTGTTGTCAGTGTTTCGTTCGTTTTTGTGATAGATAGCAGTTCCACTGGGGAAGATCACAAGCTCGCTTGGATCGAGCATAAAATGCCATGCCTCACCGGACTCCTCTTCCGCCTCCTGAGGGATCTCGTTCAGGGGAGCGAACTCCAGAGCGTCAATAGCCTCGCCGATCCTTGCAAGCTCCATTTTGTCGGCCTCGACGGACATCCCGCCGCCGTAAACGGTGAAATAGGCCCCGGCCAGATCGTGCCAAAGGTTCTTCATGCCGAATTCCTGGCGCTGCATCTCATCGTCAAGGAAGACTGCCAGCTCATCGAGGTCGATAGCGTAGTAGCCGTCGGACCAGTCCTTGTCCTCGTACTCACGGCTGGTCACCAGAACGATGCCTGACTCGCCGCTTTCCGGGGGAGTAGCGACGGTGTGGGAGATGTTGAAATAGACCGGCTCCCTTTCCTCGTCACGGAGCTCGATATGAGCGACCTGCTGGAAAGCAGTATAGTAGCCGGAATAGATGTCGCTGTCCTTCTCCTCGCCCCAGTCGAAGCAGTTCAGGAAGGCCGTGATCTGGTCCGAGGGCTCCAGTACGGTGTCCTTCTCGGTGTAGGTGATCTCATACCTGTTGTTCACGAAGTCCCACTTCTTGTGGGAGGCCTCCGGTGTGGTAACGGTCTCGGTGGGCTCTATCTCCTCTGAGCTCTCGCTGATCTCGTCCGCCGGAGCGCCGTTCCTGCTGATAAGGTGTGCGGAAAGTCCGATGCCTCCGGCGCAGACTGCGAATGCAGCCGCCGCAGCTATGGCACGTCTTACGGGGCGGCGCTCCACACGCTCGACACCGCTGACTTCGATATATTCGCCGTTTTTCTCGCCGGAGCTGTTCTCGCACTGGTCAAGGATCCTGTCCTTGAGCTGATCGGGCATAGTGATCTTCTCGGCGGCGGCTTTCAATTTTCTTTCGTCCATTACAAATACTCCTTTCTGTATTTCTCCTCAAGGAGCTTCCTGCCCTTTGCCAGCCGCATCTTCACGGCGGAGGGCGACTTCCCGATCATTCCTGCGATCTGATCCACCTTGTACTCCTCGACGTAGTGGAGGGTCAGGACGAGTCGGAATTTTTCCGGCAGCTCCATGAGCGCTTCAAGTATATGGCTGCTCTCACGGTCCATGGCAGGGATATTACCCAGCACCTCCTCCGGCTCAGTAAAGTGCCGTGAGCGGTAACGGATGATGTCTCTGCATTTATTTGAGGCGACCTTCAGCAGCCACGCTTTCTCGTGTTCCTGGTCAGTGAATATGGGTGCCTTCTGCATATACTTGATGAAAGACTCCTGCACGGCGTCCTCAGCGTCAGCATAGTTCCTGAGCATGATGAGGCATAGCCGGAAGAGCATATCACCGTAGGACTCCACAGCGTCCCTGACTGAGCCGGCGCGCGCACCGGAGCCTGTGACCTGCTGTATGATCAGGCCGTTCTCTCCGGTATATTCGGCTGTATCCATTATCATCAACTCCTTTCACTTATAACACGATACAGAAATGAGTTTGGTCAATTTTTCCGGAAATTTTTTTGAAAAAAGGCCCGAGGGCATACCTCGGGCCTTGATCGTTCAGCTTGGATCGCTGGATCCGTCTTTCAGCTTTAACTCAGTTGTCACAGCGGACCACGCTCCGCAGCCGATCTCTAAGATCAGCAGCATGAGCTGTACCGATCCGCCTACAGTGCCGCTAACGTTCGGCATGACAGCTAGGACCCATACGAGGCTGGCCCCAAGGAAAAATATCCCTTCGATGAGCCAGCGGATCCCGCAGCGTCTGTTGGCGAAGCTCCACTGATCCTGTCCTGCCAGTGCTCGCCCTGTCCGAAAGCCGACGGAGCGGTCCTCGGTGTTGTCAGCGCATTTGAGCATCCCGGCTCCGCCCAAAGCAAGAGCGGAGGCTGTGATGATGCTGACTATGATAACGACAGCCATACTTATCCCTCCCAGCGGAGCGGCTTACTCTTCTGTGCCGTCAGTGGGGGCCTCGGGCGGATAGTAGAATGCCGGAGGCGGAGGAGGAACGGGAGCAGCCGGAGCAGCAGGTGCTCCGCTCACGTCAGCGATCTTTCCTCCAAGGAAGCCTGCCAGAAGAGCTCTGATGTCAACGCCGGTGGCCTCGGTGAGACCGTCGGTGATCTTAGTTGTAGAGTTGATGATGTCGCCTACCAGCTTGCTGGAATTGCCCTCACCGTACATGGTGATCTTGTCAACGCTGGACAGGGGAGCAGCGGCGTTCTTTACTACCTCGGGGAGAGCCTTGAAGTACATCTCCAGAACGGCAGCCTCGCCGTACTTCTTCATAGCCTCGGCCTTAGCGTTGATACCCTCGGCCTCAGCAAGTCCCTTAGCACGGATTGCGTCGGCTTCGGCCTGACCAACGGCAGCGATACCCTCGGCCTCCTGCATACGGGCGAACTTCTGGGCCTCTGCCTCGGCCTTCTGAGCCTCAGCCTCCTGCTCACGCTGGAAGCGGTCGGCCTCGGCCTCTTTTTTGAGCTGATACAGCTTAGCGTCGGCATCCTGCTGAGCAGCGTACTTCTCAGCCTCGGCCTTTTTCTTTACCTGAGCCTCCAGGGACTTCTCAGTTACCTCGGCCTCTCTAGCCTTCAGCTCAACGTCCTTCTCGGAAGCAGCGATGTTGGCGTTGGCCTTAGAGATCTCGATGGTCTTACGCTGCTCTTCCTTCTGGATCTCGTAAGCAGCGTCGGCGATAGCGAGCTGGGTGTCGGCCTCTTTTTTGAGCTCGGCCTGACGGATAGCGAGCTGGTTGTTCTTCTGAGCTACCTCGGTCTCGGCAACTACTCTTGCGTCGTTGGCCTCCTTCATAGCCTGAGCCTTGGCGATCTCGATCTCCTTTTCGGACTCGGCCCTTGCGATAGCGGCCTTCTTCTGGATAGTAGTAACGTTGTCGATACCCAGGTTCTCGATGAGGTTCTGGTCATCGGTGAAGTTCTGGACGTTGAACGAAACTATCTCAAGGCCCATCCTGTTCAGGTCGGGAGCCGCATTCTCCTGCACCTTCTCAGCGAAAGCCTTACGGTCGTTCACCATAGAAACGAGGGTCATCTGGCCCACGATCTCACGCATATTGCCTTCCAGCACCTCTCTGGCCACCTTAGCGATGTAGACGGTGTCCTTATTGAGGAAGTTCTCTGCGCCCAGCTTGATCAGTACGGGGTCGCTGGAGACCTTGACGTTAACGTTGGCGTCAACGTTGATATTGATGTAGTCTGCGGTAGGAACAGCGCTGGAGGTCTTTACGTCTACGGCGATGAGCTGGAGCTTCAGCTTATCCACACGCTCGAAGAATGGGATCCTTACGCTGGCCTTTCCGATGATGATCTTTCGTCTCAGACCTGAGATGATGTAAGCGGTATCCGGCGGAGCCTTTATATAGCCCATAGCCAGGATGATGATCAGTAACACGGCAACTACTGCGATGATAATGATCGTTGTGATGTTCATTTCCATGATCGTATCCTCCATATCATTTACATTTTTTCGGTATGCGGTACCGTATGAGACCATTATACAGCATATTCCGAAAAAAGTCAATATATTGCGGAAAATCGCCCCATACGTTTTTATCATGAGGTCAAATATCCGGGGATATGGAGGAGGTGAACTTCAGACAACCGCAAAATAGGTTCAGATGAACTTATTTTCCGTTCTTTAGAACAAAAGCGCCCACTCCCGGAGAGTTTTGAAACTTTATTGCCATATAAAAATAGTTATGTACCCATTCCGACATATTACGCAGGGGAGCTGTGGTATCATGGGAATGATGACTTTTTTAGCAGGTGATGAATATGGCAAAACTCAGATCTCTCTCCCCGGAGAGCCCGGCGGCCTCTGTGCTGGCCTTCGCATTTTCTCTCGGAGGAGGCTGGCTGCTCTCAGGGACGAGCCTTGCAGGAGCGGCCTCATTCGGCGATATATCCCTTTCCGGAGCGCTTTCTCTCCCCAACAGCGCTGCCGTCCTGGCAGGAGCTCTCCTCCGGTGCATCATGACCGGAGCAGTGGGCAAGGCCATGGTGAAGCTGGCGGCGATGGCACTGATCGTGATCGCCAAGCTGGTGACGGAGAAGGCCGAGGCTCCCAAAAGCTCTGCGGCGGTCACGGCTGTGTCGGTGCTGCTGTCGGGAGCGGCAGTCTCCGCCGTCATGGGTAATATGGGCGAAAGACTGCTGTTCTACGCCTTTTACGGAGCGCTGGCCGGCGGGACCACGCTGGCTCTCGGTACGGTCCTTGGGAGCATCAGACAGTGCCGGGTCTTGGACCTGACAGGGAAGGGCGGCTGCGCAGGAGCGGCTGTGCTGACGGTCTACACTGCCTCTCTCTGCACAGTGGACATACATTATATAAATATCGGCATGATCCTCGGAGCAATAATTACCCTGACTGCGGCCTATTTTTACAGCCAGCTGGGAGGCGTCCTCTGCGGAGCCCTCACGGTCTGCGGAGCCTTTCTCGCCTCGCCGGACAAGGGCGCCCTGATAGCGCTCCTGCCGGCAGCCGGCCTGCTGACAGGCTATATGGGGCGGTTCCGGGCAGCAACTGCCGCCGGAGCCTTCCTCGTGATGAACTTCCTGCTGATGATCCTCTCCGGCTTCACCGAGGAGAGCGTCTATGGGCTGCTGGACATCTTCATCGCCTCGGCGGTATTCGTGCTGGCAGCGCCCTTCTACTCGGACAAGTGGATCGCCGCCGGCAGCGAGGCCCTCCACGCCATGCCGGATATAATGAGCGCCCGGATGAACTTCCTCTCGGACTCGATCGGGGCGGTCCGCAAGGAGGCCGAAAAGCTGGGCGAGCTCCTAGATGTGAGCGAGGAAAAGCCCGATATTTCGGCGAAGGTCTGCCATGACGTCTGCGACCTTTGCTACCGGAAGATGGTCTGCTGGCACACCGAAAAGGAGCCCACCGCCAAGGGCTTCGCACGACTCGCAGCCATGGGCGAGACCTCCCGTGAGCCCTTCCCCTACGAGCTCTCGGGCTGTCTGCGGAAGGAGGACCTTGTGGGCTCCTTCCGGAAATTCCGCCGGGAGGAGATGGCCGACCGGGTCATGGAGCTACGCAGCGCCGACAGCCGCCGGCTCCTCTTCGAGCAGCTCCGCCTGACCGAGGAGATCGTCCGCAGCTCCGGCCGGACCGCCCAGCTCAGGTACTCCGGCGCCCTGAGCAAGGCCGTAGGGGAGAGGCTCCGCCGCCGGGGGATCGCACCCGAGGAGGTGATCGCCGGGTATGCGCCGTCGGGGAGGCTGCTGATCGAGCTCTATTTTTCGCCCAAGGATCCTCCCGGACAAGCCCTCAGGGTCTGCGACCTTGCCGCCGACGAGCTGGGGACACATCTTGAGTGTACCGAGCCTGTCAGCTCCGGCCGCCAGATCAGGATCCGGCTCTTCGAGCCTCCGAGGCTGGCGGTGGAGGTCTACGGAGCCTCCTCCTGCGCCAGCGGCTCCAAAGAGAACGGCGACACCTGCCTTTCCTTCAACGACGGCACCGGCACGGCCACGGTGGTGCTCTCTGACGGCATGGGTACCGGCCGGGAGGCTGCTCTGGAGAGCCGGCTGGTGGTGAAGCTCTTCCGGCGCCTGATGACCGGGGGAGCCGACTGCCTCAGCGCCGTGCGGCTGATCAATTCCGTCATGCTGACCAAGTCCCGTGAGGAGGCCTTTGCGACCCTTGACGCATCACGCTTCGACCTGGACCGTGGCCTCTTAGAGACCGTAAAATCGGGAGCTGCGCCAACTCTGATCCTTCACGGGGGGAGCGTTTTGAAGGTCTCTGCCCCCACCTTCCCGATCGGGATCTGTCAGCAGTCCGAGGTCAGCACCAACACCTTCCAAGTCTCGCCGGGGGACACGGTGATCATGTTCTCCGACGGGATCTCAGAGGGGGAGTACCTGTTCATCAAGGAGCTCCTCCTGAAGGGCGGAGACCTGAAAACGATCGTGGACCAGATCTGCGGAAAGGCGCCGGTGTTCGCACCTACCTTCCGACCGGACGACGTTACGGTGATAGGGATCAGGATCTCAAAAAACAGCCGCTGATGTGTTATTTTAGACAAAGTCTCTTTGTGATAGACAGTCTATTATCTGTCAAATTGCACTAAAGAGACAGGTAAAAATTAGCGTAACGTCTGAAATTTTTTTATAAATAATGAAAATGCTTGAATAATTTCGCTGATCCTGATAAAATGAAAATAGCAAAGGAGGCTGAATTATGTCTGTTAAAAATAATAACAATTCCAACGACTTCCCGCTGTATCTTTTTTATCAGGGGAAAAATTACGAGGCCTATAAATTCTTCGGCGTTCATTCAAAGAAGAGGGGCCGTGGCAAGGTCTTCACTTTCAGAGTTTGGGCTCCTAATGCAGTCAGCGTTTCCGTGGTGGGGGATTTCAACCAATGGGACCGCTCGAAGAATACTATGGAGCTCATCGCAGACGGTGTCTGGGAGGCCAATATCTCCGGTCTTGCCCAGTTCGACGCTTATAAGTTCAGCATCGAAACAAGGGACGGCAGGATCTTGCTGAAATCTGACCCTTATGCTGCTCATTATGAGACCCGCCCGGGTACTGCCTCAAAGATCTTTGAGAGCAGCTTTGAGTGGGACGACAAGACCTGGGCCGCCGAGAAGCACAAGAACGTGGTCTATAAGAGCCCCGTCAATATCTATGAGGTCCACCTTAGCTCATGGAAGAATTACGGCGAGGAGGTATTCCTCGATTATATCACCTTCGCTAAGGAGATCATACCTTATCTAAAGAAGATGTCATACACCCATGTGGAGTTCATGCCCCTTACCGAGTACCCCTTCGACGGCTCATGGGGCTATCAGGTGACCGGCTATTTCGCCCCCACCTCCCGATATGGCACTCCGGACGACTTCCGGACCATGGTGGAGATGTTCCATAAGGCAGGGATAGGCGTCATCCTCGACTGGGTGCCGGCTCATTTCCCCAAGGACGCCCCCGGACTTTATGAGTTCGACGGCACCTGCTGCTATGAGTATACCGACGAGCGCAAGCGTGAGCACAAGGCTTGGGGCACGAGGGTCTTCGACTATGGCAAGGCCGAGGTCTGCTCCTTCCTTATCTCAAGTGCGAACTACTGGTTCGATGAGTTCCACGTTGACGGCCTGAGAGTGGACGCCGTGGCTTCTATGCTCTATCTGGACTACGACCGCAGGGACGGCGAGTGGGTCGCCAATATCTACGGCGGCAACGAGAACCTTGAGGCAGTACAATTCCTCAAGCACCTCAATGAGGCCGTTTTCTCAAAGCACCCCGACGCCCTGATGATCGCTGAGGAGTCAACAGCATGGCCGCTGGTCACAAAGCCTACGGATATAGGCGGACTGGGCTTCAATTTCAAGTGGAACATGGGCTGGATGAACGATATGCTCAGCTATATGTCACTTGACCCGATCTACCGTGCGTTCAATCACGACAAGCTGACATTCTCCTTCTTCTACGCATTCTCGGAGAACTATATCCTGCCGATCTCTCACGATGAGGTGGTCCACGGGAAGTGCTCCATGATCAATAAGATGCCCGGCGAGTACGACCAGAAATTCGCCTCATACCGTGCGTTCCTGGCGTATATGATGGCCCACCCCGGCAAGAAGCTGCTGTTCATGGGACAGGAGTTCGCCCAGATGAAGGAGTGGGACTATAAGTCACAGCTGGATTGGGGCCTTATGGAGTTCGACTCTCATAGGAATATGCTGAAATTCTCCGAGAAGCTCAACAAGTTCTATCTGGAGAACTCTCCTCTTTGGCAGAACGACGACTCATGGGAGGGCTTCGCATGGATCTCTAACGACGACTATAAGCAGAGCGTCATCTCCTTCCGCAGGATCAACGACGCCCATGAGGAGATCATCGCTGTCTGCAACTTCGTGCCCGTCGAGCGCAGAGACTACCGTATCGGCGTCCCGGAAAAGGGCAAGTACAAGGTGGTGTTCGATACCGACTCACCTGAGTTCGGAGGAGCAGGCCTCGGCGAGAAGGCCTATAAGTCGGACCCTGTGCCTATGCACGGCTTCGACAACAGCATCGCTATGACCCTTCCGCCGCTGTCAGTGCTCTACCTCAAATTCGCTCCCGTGAAGAAGAGGGCGCCCAAGGCAGCAGGGGAGACTCCCGCTAAAAAGACCAAGGCTCCGTCAAGGAAAAAGTCTTCCTGACGGATGATATAAAACTCTCTCAAACAACATATTTTTCAGGAGGAATACTATGTATACTAAGAAAAAGACCGTAGCCATGCTCCTTGCAGGAGGTCAGGGAAGCAGACTTTATGCTCTGACTAAGAACGTGGCAAAGCCGGCAGTTCCCTACGGCGGAAAGTACCGCCTTATCGACTTCCCTCTGTCGAACTGCACTAACTCCGGTATCGACACAGTTGGCGTGCTCACTCAGTATCAGCCCCTGGTGCTCAACGAGTACATCGGGAGCGGCCAGCCCTGGGATCTGGATAAGCTGAACGGAGGAGTCCATGTGCTCCCTCCCTATGAGACCCAGACCGGCGCCTCATGGTATGAGGGCACTGCCAATGCCATATATCAGAACATCCGCTTCATCGAGCGCTATGACCCTGAGTATGTTGTCGTTTTGGGCGGCGACCACATCTATAAGATGGATTACTCAAAGATGGTGGATTTCCACATCGAGAACAACGCAGACTGCACTATCTCAGTCATCGACGTTCCCAAGGCTGAGGCCTCACGCTTCGGTATCATGATCTGTGACGACCAGAACCAGGTGATAGACTTCGTGGAGAAGCCTGCTGAGCCTAAGTCCACACTTGCCTCTATGGGCATCTATGTTTTCAGTTGGGATAAGCTGAAGAAGTACCTCATCGAGAACGAGGAGGACGCCAACGCTAAGCGTGACCGTGGCGAGAAGTGGTCCAAGGACTTCGGCAAGGACATCATCACCTCCATGCTGAGAGATAAGCAGCGCCTGTTCGCCTATGAGTTCGAGGGCTACTGGAAGGACGTAGGTACTCTTGACTCCCTTTGGGAGGCCAATATGGACCTGCTCAGCCCCAGCGTTCCCCTTGACCTTTACGACCCGAGCTGGAAGATCTACTCCAGGAACGACTATATGCCCCCGCAGTACATCGGCGACAACGCCTGCATCGAGAACTCTATGATCTCAGAGGGCAGCAAGGTCAACGGTACAGTGGATTTCTCTATCCTCTTCTCAGGCGTCACGATCGAGGAGGGCGCTACGGTCAACTACAGCATAGTTATGCCCGGCACGGTGATCAAGTCCGGCGCTGTCGTTGAGTACGCTATCGTCGGCAGCGACTGCATGATCGAGAGCGGCGCTCACATCGGAAAGAGCCCCGAGCAGGTGGAGAACCGTGACGACTGGGGAATCGCAGTAGTGGGCCACAATGTCACCGTTTCTGAGAACAAGTCCGTGGATCCCAAGCAGATCATCGGCGAAAATATCTGAGCGGAGGTAGTACAATGAGTGTCAATTATAATGTTTTAGGACTGATCTTTGCAAGTATGCACGATTCTTATGTCAGCGAGCTGACTAAGCAGAGGACCATGGGATCGATACCCTTCGGCGGACGCTATAGGCTGATCGATTTCCCTCTTTCAAATATGGTAAATTCCAGCGTGGCCGAGGTGGGCGTCATCACTAAGTCCAACTACGGATCCCTGCTGGACCACTTAGGATCCGGCCGTGAGTGGGACCTTGCCCGTAAGAAGGGCGGCCTTCACCTGCTGCCTCCCTACAGCCAGACCGGCGGTATCTACAAGGGCAGATTGGACGCACTGAGCAATATCTGGAGCTTCGTTGAGCACTCCTCTGCGAAGTACGTTATCCTTGCCAACTGCGACGTGGTAACGACCATCGACTTCAACCCCGTGCTCAAGCAGCACAAGGCTACCGAGGCCGACATCACCCTGATCTACAGCAGGAGCTTCTACGACAGCGAGAAGAGCAGCTGCTCCACGATCTTGGAGTTCGACTCAGACGAGCGCCTAAACGGTGTGCTGGTGGATCCTCAGTTCTCCGGCGAGTGCGCTCAGTGGCTGGAGATGATGATCGTCAGCAAGGACTTCCTCAAGAAGATCGTTTTCGACGCCTCCAGCCGCAATCAGTACAGCTTCACCCGTGAGATCTTACAGGGCAAGAAGGACGAGTACAAGATCATGGGCTATGAGCACAACGATATCTTCATGAGGATAGACAGTATCCAGAACTACTATCAGGCCAATAAGATCCTGCTGGATTCCGAGAAGAGGGATCAGCTCTTCAAGAAGAATATGCCCGTGTTCACTAAGGTGGGCGACAACGGCCCGGCTAAGTACGGCCTTGAGTCCAAGATCAAGAACTCACTGATCGCAGACGGCTGCATAATCGAGGGTACTGTTGAGAACAGCATACTCTTCCGCGGCGTCAAGGTCGGAAAGGGCACCGTCGTGAAGGATTCAGTTATCCTTCAGGGCACTAAGATCGGCAATAATTGCAGTATCTCTTCGATCATCACCGACAAGAACGTTGAGATCAGCGACGAGAAGGTGCTCACAGGCTCTGAGACCTATCCGCTCTATATCGGCAAGAACGGCCGTATCTGACAGGCGGTGGCGTGCCTATGAAAATACTATTTGCTGCCAGCGAGGCTGTGCCCTTTGCAGCCTCAGGCGGCCTTGCAGACGTGGTGGGCTCACTGCCTAAGGCGATCAGCGCCAAGGGCCATAGCTGCGCTATCGTCATACCGCTGTACAAGGACATAGCTCCCTCTCTGAGAGAGGATATGGAGTTCGTCACCAACCTCACCGTCGATGTTTCGTGGCGCAAGCAGTACTGCGGTATTTTCAAGACAGAGTCAGAGGGCATGACCTACTTCTTCATCGATAATGAGTACTATTTCAACAGGGACGGTATGTACGGCTTCTACGACGACTGCGAAAGGTTCGTCTTCTTCGATAGGGCCGTTCTGGAAATGCTCCGGTATATCGACTTTCAGCCCGATATAATAAGCTGCAACGACTGGCAGACCGCCCTGATCCCTGTTTATTACAACATCTATTACAAGTATCAGCAGGGCTACGATAAGCTCCGCACCGTGTTCACCATACATAATATCGAGTATCAGGGCAAGTACGGCCGTGAGATACTTGACGAGGTAATGGGCATCCCCCAGTATAACGCCAACCTCCTTGAATACGACGGGTATATCAATATGCTCAAGGGCGCTGTCGAGACCGCTGACAAGATCATCACCGTTTCTCCGAGCTATGCCTGGGAGATCCTTGACCCGTGGTACGCCCACGGCCTTGACCGGATCTTGGTGACCAAGCAGTACAAGCTGAAGGGCATCATGAACGGTATCGACACTGACCTCTACGACCCGGAGAAGGATCCATTCATCGCCGGACACTTCAGCGCCTCAGATCTTTCCGGCAAAGCCAAGTGCAAGACCGCTCTTATGGAGGAGCTGGGACTTACCGGCGGGAGCCCTGACGAGCCCCTTATCGGTATCGTCAGCCGATTCGTGAAGCACAAGGGCATCGACCTTATCCGCTGCGTTTTCGAGGAGATCGTCCACAGCGGCGTGAAGTTCGCTGTTCTGGGCGCCGGCGAGAAGATGTATGAGGACTTCTTTCGGGAGATGGCTTACCGCTTCCCGGACAGAGTCTCGGTAACTACGGGCTTCGTGCCGGAGCTCTCCCATAAGATCTACGCCGGAGCAGATATGTTCCTCATGCCCTCTCAGAGCGAGCCCTGCGGCCTTGCCCAGATGATCGCCATGAGGTACGGGACTGCGCCTATCGTCCGTGAGACAGGCGGCCTTCGTGACTCCGTCCGTGACAACGGCGGCGAGAACGGCAACGGCTTCACCTTCAAGACCTACAACGCCGGCGATATGCTGGACGCTGTCTGGAGGGCAAAGCGTGACTACTACGACGAGCCGGTCTGGAAGGACCTGACACGGCGTGCTATGGGCTTCGATCATAGCTGGTCCGCTTCGGCAGAGACCTACATCGAGACCTTCGCCGAGCTGATCGCAGATAACGACAGATAAAATGAGCTCCTAAGAAATACGACCATTAAGAAAAGTCCATGCTTTAGTGCATGGACTTTTTCTTTTTGCCATAAAAAGGCATATCGGTCATCCGATATGCCTTTCGCAAAGATCTATCATTTACGAATAGGAAGTAATAAAGCAAAACTAATTACATTTCCAAAGAAATTTTATCATATTTTAGTCAAAAAGTCAATCGAGGAGAACACAAATCTTGAAATTTGAATGAAAAATTAGCAATTTATCTATTCAAATGCCACGAAAATTGTTGATTATGACGATTGATGACATTTACAAACCGTCAATTATCTGGTCAATTATACAAATTAACAAGGAGAGCGAACTATGGCAAAAAAAGGAGAAAACATTTACAGAAGAAAAGATGGAAGATGGGAGGGTCGCTATCGATATAGTGTTTATAAGAACACGGATCATTCACAGAGATTTAAATACTATCTCAATAAGAAACATCCGGATGTTCAGATCACGGTTTTTGATAACTATGAGGATGCGTCGGCATCCCTGCAAAAGGAGAAATACGATGTTGTATTGTTCGACGGGACGTTCGATGATATCAGCTTTGATGAGATCAGTTCAAAAATCGGAAGTGCAGTCTTTGCTTATGTCTCTGAGACCAATGAGATCATAGACGATAAGGAGACTCTGTTCAAGTACAGAGGGGTATCAGAGATATACTCAAAGATATGTGAGCTTTATGAGAAGAAGAAAAAAAGAACGATAAAGCGCAGTGAGAATACTCCGGATGAGAGGAAAAAAACTGAGATCATTACCTTTATCCCGGCAAACGGAGGAGCAGGAAGCTCCACTATGGCTGCTGCCTGTGCGATAGCTCTTTCAAACACCAGCCCTACATTATATATAAACCTTGAGCAGAGAACGTCGGATCAGGCGTTTTTCTCAAGTGATAACAAAAAAGGGATAACTGAGATCGCTGCATTGCTGAAAACAAAGTATTCCGACAGTGCCCTTTATCAGATGATCCGTGATTCTATAAGTCAGGACACGAAACAGCACGGCAGCAAGGTCTTCTACATAAAGGGTTTCAATAATATCATGGAGTATACATCTCTCGCTCCAAATGGGATCGAAACTCTTTTCAAGGCCCTTAGGGAAAAATTCGACTATGGGTCGGTCATAATCGATACCGATTTCATAGTCAATGATAATATGAAAAAGATCATACTTCTGTCTGATAAGGTCACGGTGGTGTCCTCCGGATCTGACATCGCAGATGTGAAGCTGTCCAAGCTAAAGAGATATTTTGAGATCATTTCAAGAGAAGCTGAGGACAAAATGCCGGAGAAATACTTGATATTAAATCAATATTACGGCTCAGAGAATGAGCAGAGCTCCCTGAAAGATATGGAGCTCATCGCCCGTTTGGCGAGGTATCGTACTGACTCTAAGGCAGAAAAGACGATAAGCGATGCAGCAGGTGATCTTGAGGGATATGTGACAGATTATATCGAAGATCAGGTCGATGCTGTACAGACATCTATAGAGAGCATATTCATCTCTCCGCTTACCAACAAGCTGACACCGATAATGACTCTCGTGAGCAGCGGGAACGGCGATATCGATAAGATCGTTGAGAAGGGCTTGGAAGAGGCGTTCAATACGATCGGTGCAAATATCAATGCTATGGAAGATGGGACGATCAAGGATCTTGCGCTTAAGTTTTATAATACAAAAGCTAAAGAGCTCAAGGAGGATCTAAAAACAAAGTTAATGGATTATTTCAATGAGATACTTGCAGGTGATACGGCTAACGTTCCCAGCCTTAATGATCTCCTTGCCGGAGAAAAAGGTATCCTTACTGAGCCTATCCATTCGTTCAGGGAAGATATAACTAAAGAGCTTGGTAAGATCAAGGACGAGATCATGACGGATATAAGGAATGCTACTGATAAAAGCGCCTCTGAGATCAAGAGCTATATCCATGAAAAAACAGACGAAGCTGCTGAAAAGATCACAGGCAAGGTCACTGATGTGATCGATGATAAGCTCTCATCTAAGATGGATCAGTCCTTCGATACTTCCGCATCATCCGGCGGTTTTACGCTCAATTATAAGGAATACTGCAAGATCTTCGTACTGATGCAGCTGATGTTCAATGAAACGAAGATGCTCCAGCGTGCAGCAGTGCTCATCCAAGCGAATGTTGCGGCAGCGCCCGATAGCCATGGCAGCAGCAATGCATCGTTCCAGATGGTCGAGGCGAATACTCTCGTTTCAGTGAATGCAACTATCAGAATGACGACCTTGTTCCCATGGATAGTTGAGGACAATGTGGACGATGCAGCAGGAACAGCTGATATTGGGCTCGATCTGTCTTCGCTCGGGTCCAACTCAGTCAAGATCAATTACAGCGGTATGAACGGATATTGACCGAAAGCAGGTGAATTGAGTGAAGCATATGAAAAAAAGCGAGCATGGAGCATTTGCGATAGATGCGGTGATCGGCTTGACGTTTTTTATGCTGTCGATCCTGGCGATAATGTTCATGTCGCTGATCATAAGAGTGCAGGCAAGTATGCAGTATGCTCTTGACCAGACAGCTAAGGAGATCTCGGGATATTTCTATTTGCTGGATAAGGCCGGGATCACGGATATACTTTCCGGAAAGGATCCGTCAGGAGTCGATAAGAAGCTCGAGGGCTTTAACACAACTGTCGGGAATCTTGTCTCGCTTTCTAATGGCGCAAAGGATGTGTCCAAAAATATCGATTTCGATGACGGCCTTTCTCTGGACACGATCAAGGACCTCAAGAATGAGGTCGATACTGAGAAGATCAAAGGAGAGATCAGTCAGGTATCTAAGTATATCAAGGATCTTTCAAAGGATAATAATGCCGCAGATCAGCTAAAGGCAGTCATACAGGTGTTTGGCAGGACCATGATAAACCGAGGATTTTCAGCGCTGGCGGCTCCTCTGGTCTGCCAGGCGCTCATGCCTAAGTACATGACATCAGGAGATGTGGACGAGTTTTACGAAAAAATGGGCGTTGACCCTGATTCAGTCAGCTTCCAGCACTCACAGCTCCTGTTTGACGGCAGATCGATAAAGCTCGTGGTGGAGTATGAGCTGGATACTGAAAAACTGACCTTTGGTATGATAAAGCACAAAATGACCTTCAGGCAGGTCGCAGTAACGGCTGCTTGGATAAGGCCTGACGGAGATACTACATTAGAGATCTCAAAGATCAAATTGCCGCAAAGGACTGGTGAAGTTGAGGGCAGTAAGTGAATACGCAGCTTTTATTATGGTTTCTGCGATCCTTGCAGTGTCGATGATCTGCTATAGGTGGAGCTATCTCGGAAGAGAAAAGCAAGCTATCATGCAAATACTCAGCAGACAAAAAAGGATCCTTCCTCTGACATTGTGCGCTTTTATCGTAGCAGCCTGCTGCTTGCTCCGTTTCAAGAGCGGGACAGTAACATACATCTACATGATACAGCTCCTGCTTCTCTGGGATATCGTATTTATTATAGCCTCGATCGATCATTTAGTCAAGAAGATCCCGAATCTTCTGCTGATCGTTCTGATAGCTATTCGCTTTGCTGGGATAGCGATCGAAGCTCTTATTAACGGGAGGGGAGGCGTTGAAATGCTCGTCTTCTCTTTGACCGGCGCAGTTGTCGGAGGTGCTGTGATCCTGACCGGGATGCTGATCTCACGGGGAGGAGTCGGGATGGGCGACCTGAAGCTTTATGCAGTGACAGGTCTTTTCATTGGCTTGAGCGGGATCCTTCAGGTGCTGATGTACTCGCTGTTTTTAGCAGCTGTGTACAGCGTGATACTTCTTGTCTCTGGCAAGGCGAAGCTGAGATCGACGCTGCCCATGGCGCCGTTCGTTCTCGGCGGGATAAGTGTGTATTATTTCTTTTTATAAAGGAGCAGATCAAATGAACAAGATCATACCTGTCCTTATACTTGGCGTATTTTTGCTGATGCTGGTGTTATCATGGAAAAGCGTGCTTGAGTATAACGGCCATATCCATGCTGACCATGACAGGCATATCAAACTGGCGGAGGAGTATGAGGAAAAGGGCATCTACATAGATGCTGTTAAGGAATATGAGGCGGCAAACGACATCGTTCCGGATCATGATCTTTCGATGCACATAGCACAGCTTTATAAGGAACTCAACGAGCCTGCCTCTTATATCAAGTCATGTGAGCAGGCGATAAAGATCGATCCTTCACAGCCTGAGCCTTATCTGGCGATCGCTGAGCAATACTTGGATAAGCTGGAATTCGATAAAGCGTATGACATCTTGAAGGATTTTCAGGACGCCGGAGGCAGTGATGAGGAGGTAGAAAAGACCCTCTATGCGCTGCTTGGGAGATATGGCACCGAGTCGCTGAGATATGACGATTTCACGTCATGGATATACGCTCCCGGAAGTGATACCGGCTATGCAAGAGTATCAGTCGAGGGAAAGTTCGGCTTGTTGAATACTAATAACAAGCTGGTGTATCAGTGTGAATATGAGGACATAGGACCGCTGATGAACGACCTGATCCCTGTTTGCTCGAATGGTGAATACTACTACATGGATAAGGATCTGCACCGAAAAAGGGTACCTGACCACAAGGCAGACTATTTAGGGCCTTTCAGCTCGGAGCTTGCTCCTGCTTTGATAGACGGCAAGTACGGATACTTGGATAAGGATATGGGCGAGAAGCATTTCGAGTATGAATATGCCGGGTGCTTCTACAATGGAATCGCTCCGGTCAAGCAAAACGGCAAATGGACAGTAATAAACGAGAGCTTCAAGAATGTGACGGATCTTGAGTTCGATGAGATACTGATCGATGACTGCGGCGCCTGCTCGGTATACGGTGTATTCTGGGCAAAGAAAAACGGAAAGTATGCCTTATATGATCTGAGTGGCAAAAAGCTGTCAGACGACTATGATGAAGTTCGTCTTTTTGCTTCGGAAGAGCCGGCAGCAGTAAAGAGCGGCAGCGGTTGGGGTTTCGTTTCAAAGGCAGGTGAGCTTGTGATCCAGCCCTCATATGACGATGCAGGCTCCTTCTCATTGGGATATGCTCCTGTCAGGATAGACGGTAAATGGGGTTGTATCGATCAGGAAGAAAATGTATTGATCAAGCCTGAAATGGATGAGATGGGATCATTTTACAAGAACGGATATGCGCTTGTCAAAATGGACGGCATAAAGCAGTTTATCGTATTAGAATTATTTGATTAGGTGATGAAACTATGTTGACGAGAGTTCAAAAAGGAAGCAATGTATATGCTGTAATGGATATGAACAGTCCTGTAAGCACTATCGACAAGGTAAGTCTGCTTATGATCAACAGCAATCAAAGCAGGAACGTCGGGCTTGCCCCCATAAGGTTCGAGGCGATGAACGGGGTCTATACAAAGATCCTCTTCGATGTAACAGGACGTATCACGATCAGGGAGTATCTCAGTAAAAGAGTCACACAGGAAGCATTCAAAGCGATGCTGATCAATCTTATCGAGACCATCGAGAATTTCGATGAGTTCATGATAAGTGCAGATCAGGTGATCCTTGACATAAACAGTGTTTTCATAAACGAGGTCGATAACTCAGTCTCTTTTATCTGCGTTCCCATAGTCGATCACCACTGCGGAGGAAAGCTGTATGAGTTTTTTAAGGCCGTAGTCGATGCGAGCTATGTTGACTGGAACGTGAATGAGACGAGCTATTTCAACGGTGTATATAATGTTGTTAAGAGCGAGAACGGTTTTTCTCTGAGGAATATGATCTCAGCCATGGAAATGGCATCGGCAGGGAGCAAAACTCAGGAGAGGCACAGCGATAAAAGGTCCGCCCCTGAGCCGGAAGAGCAAGCCAGGAAGAGAGTCGAGGAGCCTTCAGAGATAACCGTATCAGGTGAAAAAACGTATACGCCTCCTGTTATACCAGTCATGGTGGAGGAAGAGGAGGAGAAGAGCCTTCTTGGTAAGCTATTCTCAGGAGGAAAAAAGAAGGAAAAGACAAAAAAGCCAAAGGAAAAGCCTGGCCGAGGCTATTCTGCAGGGCTTGCCGGGCTGAAAAAAGGGCTCCCCGGAGCAGCAGAGCCCCATGAGGCGCCTCTGCCGCAGGAGCAGAGACCTGCTCCTGTTAGGCCGGAGCAAAAGGATTTTGAATACGGCGGGACCACAGTGCTGAACGGAGGGATGGTCAACAGGAGCGTTTCCAGTCAGGAAGATCCTAAGGATACTGTCCAGAAGGATAGCTATATCGAAACAACATCTCTCAAAGATAACGCTAGTGAGATCCCAGAGACGACTGCACTGGCAGGGCGTTCGGAGGAAACGACAGTTCTAAAAAAGACGCCGACAGAAAGAGCCTACCTTATCAGAAAGAAGGATCGTAAGAATATCGAGATCACTAAGCCTGTTTTCCAGATAGGCCGAGAAGCGTCCGAGGTGGATTACTGCATCACTGACAATACTGCTGTTGGCCGCAGACACGCTCGTGTGATCAAGCGTGAAGACGTGTACTATTTGATCGATATGAGGTCAAGAAATCATACCTATGTCAACGGTGAGATGCTTTCGCCGGATACGGAGAGGCAGATATTCAGCGGTGACAGTATCATGTTTGCTGACGAGGAATTTGAATTCAGGTCAGTCGTTTCATGAATGGAAGGTGAGCCAGATGAATTACCTTGTTTCCGCAGCAACTGATGTCGGCCTTGTCAAGGACGTAAATCAGGATAGCTTTGGAGTAAAGATCCTTGATACGAAGCTCGGCACGATACTTGTTGCTGTGCTGTGCGATGGGATGGGCGGTTATTCCAGCGGTGAGATTGCAAGTGCGACCGTCGTTGATGCATTCAATAAGTGGATGATCAATAGGCTCCCTATATTGTGTGAGACCGGTATTTCAGATCAGGTCATCAAGTCCGAATGGGGCCGGTTGGTACAGAAGTGCAATGATAAGATAAAAAAATACGGCGAGCTCCACAATATCAGCCTTGGCACAACGCTAACGGCCATAATGCTCACTGAGACAAGATGGTTCATAGTGAACGTTGGCGACTCAAGGGTATACAGTATACACGATCAGGTGAAGGTGCTGACTAAGGATCAGACGGTGGTCGCTCAGGAGGTAGAGCTGGGAAAGCTCACTGAGGAGCAGGCGAAAACAGATCCACGCAGGAGCGTGCTGCTCCAGTGTATCGGAGTCTCCGGAGTAGTCATGCCGGATCATTTCACTGGCACTTTGACCAAGGATACGGTGTATATGCTTTGCAGCGACGGCTTCAGGCATGAGATAAGCAACGAAGAGATGATGCAGTATCTCAGACCGGACGTAATGACGAATGAGAACCAGATGAAGGATAATATGGACGAGCTCGTGGAGCTAAATAAAAGCAGGAAAGAAAAGGACAATATCACAGTAATATCCATAAGAACTTATTGATAGGAGGATAATATGCTTGCTCAAGGTGATCTCGTAGACGATAAATATAGGATACTCAGTGAGATCGGGCGAGGCGGGATGAGCGTTGTGTATCTCGCTATCAATGAAAAGGCTAACAAGACCTGGGCTATCAAGGAGGTCAGAAGAGACGGACGAAACGATTACAATATGGTCCGACAGAGCCTTATAACCGAGATCGATACGCTAAAATCCGTTAAGCATCCTAAGCTGCCAAGCATTGTTGACGTTATCGAGGATAAAGACAGCTTTATCATAGTCATGGATTATATCGAAGGCCGTTCTATGGATGTTATCCTGAAGGAGAAGGGGGCTCAGCCAGAGGAATATGTCAAGGAATGGGCCAAGCAGCTATGCGATGTGATGGGTTATCTTCATGCTCAGGATCCTCCCATAATCTACCGTGATATGAAGCCCTCTAATATCATGCTGAGACCTGACGGAGATATCACTATCATTGATTTTGGAACAGCAAAAAAATATGACATCGCTCTTGAGTCTACGACAGGCCTGGGAACCGCAGGCTTTGCTGCGCCGGAGCAATACGGCGGAAGAGGACGCACTGATGAGAGGACAGATATTTACGCTCTTGGGATGACGCTGTACTCTCTTTTGACGAATATAGATCCGAGAACTACTGTCATTGCCAACAGGTCGATCAGGAAGGTGGATCCCTCATTTTCAAGAGGACTTGACAAGATCATAGTCAAGTGTACACAGGACGAAGCCGATCTCAGGTATCAGTCATGTGCGGAGCTGATGTATGATCTTGAGCATATCGATGTATTGGACGATGAGTATACCAAGAAGTCGATAACAAAGGTGGCTTTGTTCGGAACTGCAGCTCTTTTGGCGCTGGCCTGCGGTATATCTGGTTTAGTTACAAGGAACAAGGCGATAGCAAAGGCTACTGACAACTATCAGCTTATGATAGAGCAGGCTGAACAGTCATCTGACTATAATGAAAAGCGGGAACTATATGCCGAGAGCATCTCTATCCCTGACAAGGGCGGTGAAAAGGAGGCCTATCTCGGACTGATCAGCCTTTACAAAAGCTATTATGACAACGACGTATTTACAGCTGATGAAGCTGCTGAAATAGAGAAGCTGCTGATAAATCACCGCAGTGACCTTGAAAAAAAGCCGGAGAACTATATAGAGATCTGCTTTGAGCTTGGAAAGCTCTTTTGGTATCATTACGATTCACCGGATCAGATCACAAGAGCAAAAAGCTCAGTAAAATGGTTCGAGATCGTCAAGGAGAACGCAGATCCCGGATACGAAGAGCTCGGTATCGCTCAGGTGTATTCTTACGTTGGAGAGTTCTATCGGGACATCACAGTCAAGGTCGCAGAGGCGAGCGATAAGGGTATGTACAATAGGCTATACCGTAATTTGGTACAGCTCATGGACAATGTTGCCGAAAATGAGAACGAGAGCGAGATAGTAAGGCTCGAGCTCATAGAGCTGGCAAGAAATGCCCTGCATCAGTATCCAACGAAGTTCAAGGTGGACGGTGTCACCAAGGAGGAGCTTACAGAGCTTTATGATCGAGTAGGGAACGCTCTTGACAGCATAGACGTGCCTGATGATACAGATGATGTCAGAACAGTGAAAAAGACCTCGACACAGTCTCAGCTTTCTGATACTATGGCTGCGATCGAGATGGCATACAGTACCGGTAAGGAGGGACAGGGATGAGTATAGGGGCATTGAATACTCTTTCGTGGGTGTTTTTTATAACGTCTGCTGTGCTTTTTATCCTGTCGGTCGTGCTGTTCATCGTATTCAAGATCCCACGTCTGTTCAAAGAATTGACAGGTATTGCGGCGGATCAGGAGATCAAAGGCTATGACTTCAGCTCCTCCAAGAGCCATTCCGGTGCTCTGAAGGCCGGTAAGCGAAGGAGCAGGATGAGCAGTATCATGACTGACTCTGGCGACCTAAAGGAAACATCGGGCATCCATGGTGCCGCCAAAGAGACCGATAAGCTCAAAACAGCAGAGCTTGCTGACAAGCAAGATAAGATAGCCGAAAAGGCAAGGTATGCCGCAGAGAGCCATAGGAGCTCTCAGGAGATGCTCCCTGTAACAGATCCGTTCAAGAAATTTGCAGTCGTGAGAGAATTCGGCTTTACCAGCAGTATGGAGATAATCGAATGAAAAGGATCAAAAGGGCATTTTGGATATCAGTATCCCTAGCGGTATTGGGAGCACTTGACCTGCTCCCGATCATGGGGATCGGGAGGATCATCGACCTTCAGGAAAAACGAAGATCGTCAAATTTGATCGGTGCAGTTTTCTGGGGCTGCCTGATCCTTTCACAGATCTTCTTTTGGTATGCAGACAAGAAACGCAGACGCTGGCTCCAGAAAAGGTCACTTCCGGCTGATCAAGGAGCAGTGGGAGCATTTGCTTTTTTTCAAAACAGATGTGCGATAGTCTGTGATGTGATGATGATCATATCCGGGGCATCGGTGCTTGCGGCATATCTGAGCGGTACGAACTCTGCTCTGATAGTTATCACATCTGTTGCGTTATTGCTCCTGACAGTCCAGCTGCATTGCTTTTTTAACGGAAGGAATTTCCGTTTTATAAATAAATATGGGAAAAGGAGAGATGGGAATGAAAGCAAAAAGGATATTTGACCGTATGATCGCAGTCCTACTGGCTGCATTCGTGTCAATGAGCTGTGTGCCGTTTCTTGCGGTGGCGGAGGAACTGGATGCTCCGATGATCACGGATGAAGCGGCTCAAAAGAATGAGGATCAGCCAACGGACGATGAGATCAGTGACGAGCCGGCGGGCGGTGTGACCGAGGACAAGGTCGAGGACGTTACATACAAGGTCCAGTCTTCAGGTGACGGAAAGATCTCGATAAATTCAAGGAACGATTCGAAAACTGAATACAGCGGAGCCCCAGGGAGCACGTTTACTGTGTATGCAAGGCCGAATTCTGATCATACGATCATCGAGTCCTTTGAAATAGACGGAGAGCCGATCGAGCTTACAGAACAGAAGAACGGCTTTTATACCTGTGAGTACACTATCCCTGATACCCATGAGGATGAGGGAACGATCAGCATCGTTTTTACAACTGTTTATAACGTGACAGTTACCTACGATCCTGAAAAAGGCACTGTGTACAAGAGCGACGATCCTAACGAAACTGTCCAAGGTGAGATCAGCATATCCTGTGAAGAGGAGCTGGTCCTTAATGCCAAGCCTTATGAAGGCTGTTATGTAAAGAGCGTAGTCATCGATGATGAGGAGCTCGCTTTGGACAGCAGTGATACATCAGATGACGGCATGGTCACCATCAGCGATATCTCCAAGGATACAGACCATAGCATAAGCATCACGTTTGCCGTCAAGACATATGAGCTCAATGTGTCAGAGACTTCCAACGGTCTTATCGAGCTAAGTGAGACCACCGTTGATCATGATAAGGACGCAAAAGTCTCAGTGACCCCTGATGATGGTCATTATATAAGCCAGATCTGGGTGAACGGTCTTGCAGTTTCTCCTGATGAACGTGTAGAGTATGAGGGCTATACGATAGGGAATTACAGCAGCGGAGCTTTCAGCATAAGCAAGATCCGAGAGGATATTGAGATAAGTGCTGAGTTTGAGCCGATCACAGACATTACCTTTGAGGATATCTCTATTACGGGCGAAGGTATCATTTCTCAAACAGGGAACGATTATTTCATCAAGGGGAATTCATCACTGGTCTTCTCCTATCCCTCTGATGAGTGTACTGTAAATATCCTGAATACAGCCGGCGGCTTGCTTAGTGCAGGTACAGGGGACGGAACGGCAGCTATCAGCAGCGGGACTCAGATAGGCTATATAGAGGTCATATTCGACGAATCAGAGTATGAAAAGAATGTGGTCCATACTGTTGATCTTACGAATGACCCGATCACTGTTACGCTCAATGGAAGCCATAGTATCACCTTGGCAGCAGAGCCTTATGTCGATGGGAATAATGCTTTCGGCAAAAATAACATCTCAGTAACATGGGATATAGAGCTCCCTGACCAGCTTTCAGTCAAGGAGCTGAAATACTGGATCATTGGGGATGATCCGGAGATCGGATCGGTCACGATCAGTGACAGGGACGAGCTGGCTAAGCACAAGTTCACTGTTGATTGCAGTTCTCATGATCCGGCGCTGGTGACTCTCATGGTCAGGATAACTGATACCGCTGACCAGCCTTCTGAGGCATCTACGAACTTTATCGTCAATACCAATGCACCTGTGATCACTTCAGTGGAGGTGACAGGTGAAAGGCTCCCTGAGGCGGTAGAGGGTTACTACAGTTCCGAGAGACAGGCGATCATCTCCATCAGCGACAGCCCCTACACCTTCAATAAAGATCCCAGTGCCTTCACGATAAAATACGGAGGCAACGAACTCAGCGCTGAAGATGTTGAAAAGATGGTGACCTGGGAGAGCGATGAGGAAAACGGTATCTTAAAGGCGATCGTTACCTTCTCGCTATCCGGCACTTATGAGTGGTCTATGGATTATGTCAACAGTGCCGGTATAAGCGCAGCTAAGCTGCCCGGCGAAGGTCAGAGCCAGAATGACTATAAGTATAGCTTTACCATACTGCTCATAGACAACAATGACCGCTCTGAGCTGGTGTGCAAGGACAAAAATTGGAGCGAGATACTCAGTACGCTCACCTTTGGGCTGTTCGGCGATTCATCGATCACAGTTTATGCTGTACCGAGCCAGGGCTTCAATGTTCAGAGCATCATGTTCTATAAGGATGTCATAACGTCAGAAGAAGATGCGAAAATGCTTACTTACAAGGAACTTGACGAAAAATATGAGTCAAAGGATGAAACATATTTTGTCGAGTCGGCTGACAACAGCATCAAGGTAGATGTAAATGAAACAGTCGTAGTTTATGCAAGACTTCTCAATAAAGCCGGTGAGCACATTTACCTCAGTACCTGCGGTATCATCACGGAGGATAAAGCTCCCTCACCCGTAAGTCTTGTGATGCTTGATAAGCCTGAAAAAGGAAATTTCTTTAATTCTAATGTATCGTTTGCTCTAAAGGTGAGCGATGACAAGGACGACAACGGCTTTTATTCCGGTCTGAGCCTGATATACTATGAAGTGTTATTCAGGAACAGCAAAAAAGATGATACTGTATTATTAGGAAGAGGAGATCTGCTGAATACATCGGTCTACGGAAGTGTCGATGCGAGCGGAGCTTATTATAAAAACGGCAAGTGGACAACGGACCGGATCGAGACCTTCCCCGGCGAAAGGGAGACGACTGATACCCAGGATCAGTACCAGGATCATTACATATTCACAGTTGAAGATCTCGGCACTACGACACGGTCGGATAATATGTTCATCAGGGTCCATGTCAAGGATAACGCCGGAAATGAGACTGTTGTCGAAAGCGAGACATTCAGCATAAACAAGCTGAAGATGGGCGGGATCCTGGAATTCAGTGATGATAAGTCCGTAAACAACGATCATTATACCAGCAGACAGGCTACTATCACTATTTCGATGGATGACCGCAAGAATGTGGAGTTTGACGGCGATGCAGCGGCGAAGGCGCTCAGGATAGGGTATAAGCCGAGCATCGAGGGCGATCATGAGTTCGCTGAGGATCCTGACTACATAACGATCTCTCCTTGGGAGGAGCAGATCGCTGACGGCAAAAAGACCTACACGGCTCAGATCGATTTCAACAAGGAGGGCTTCTATAAGGTCGATACTGCCTATAGCTATACCAACAACTTCGGGAACGGTGTCGGCGACGGCACCCTGACTACAAATGATCAGATCCTTGAATTTGTGGTCGACCATACAGCTCCGACCGGAACGATCTCTATCGACTCCAATACATGGCAGGATCTTGGGAACGTGCTGTTCAGATGGTTCACAAACGAGCAGGATAGATACAAAGTGTCGATAGCCTGTGATGATAATATCAGCAAGTCTGAAAGCAATGCCTGCGATATAAGCTGCTTTATCACCAGCGACCCTGCTCAGTTGGGCAGTGATGATCTTGATCGGCTCAGTGAGGACAAGTGGGCGAGGTATTCCGGAGAGATCACGCTTTCTGATCCTAAGGAATATGTTGTCTATGCTAGGATCACTGACCGTGCAGGGAACTATTGCTATATTTGCTCTGACGGTCACATAATAGATATCGTTCCTCCCGTGATCGTTCCTTCTCCTGATAAGCCGATCGCTGTCAGGTCATTGGGGGACGGCCAGAACATAGGTATCTATAACTCTGATGTCACGGTCAGGTTCGATGTGATCGATAATGAGAACGATGCGGTATCGGCCGGGCTCGCAAGGATCGAGTACAAGATCGAAAGTGACGGTGTCGAGACTGATCCGGAGATAATAGTGCTCGCAGAGGACGGAAATGACAGCTTTGATGACATAATAAGGACACACACTGTGAACGTTCTTGTTAAGGCAGAGGAGCATAACAGCAGCAATGTTAGGGTCACTCTGACCGCAGCCGATAGGGCCGGAAATACCTCGACAGAGTATGTAGATCTTGATATCGATATTACTCCGCCCTCCATAAGCGTAGTCTATGATAACAACAGCGACAACAACGGAAACGGCTATTTCAATAAGCCGAGAACGGCTGAGATCTCTATCAAGGAAAGAAGCAGCCATTTCAACAGCAGGAAAGCAACTGATGGCATTACTATAACAGCAGTCGATGCTCAGGGAAATGAAGTCAGCGGTCACACCGTAGGTGAATGGGAGGACCGTTCCCCGGAGGGTGCGCTCCCTGATGAGCAGATCCATGTCATGACTATCAGCTATCAGTCTGATGCGAACTATACATTTAAAATCGAATATACTGATGAAGCAGACAACAAAAATACTGCCGTGAACTATAACGGTTCTGTTGCACCTGAAAGATTTACTGTGGACACCTCAGCGCCGATAGGAACAGTACGTTCAGCCTCTTATGAGGGACGCTCTGAGGAGTGGAGCAGGCTCCTGTCAAGTATCGACTTTGGCTTTTGGTCGAACAGCGGCTTCAGTATATCCGGAGAGGGAACAGATAAGACCTCTCCCATAGCAGAGCTGTCGTATCACATGAGTTCGTCGGTAGATGCGCTGACAGAAAGAGAACTCGCCTCTGTGACTGACTGGAGGAACACTGTGAACGGCGGTGCGCTGAGCTCAACTTCTTCCTTCTCAAATGTTGAGATCCTTCCGAATACGCAAACAGTGGTCTATCTTAAGATCGCAGATATGGCTGGGAACACCTCATACATCAGTACCAATGGCATGATCGCAGATAACATCGAGCCTCGTGAGGAGCTCTTTGCGCCTGAGATCACTCTGACTCCTCAGCAGGCAGCGAGCGGTATCTACAATAGTGATGTGACAGTCCGCATCCTTGTGGACGACCCATTAGTCGGAGGGACATATTCCGGCCTGAGGAGCATCAGTTACCGTGTGCTCAACATGGGCAATGAAACTCAAAGCGATAATGTCTATGAATTTTCCAACAGCAGTCCGTCTCAGTCAGAGCTTCTCAAAACATGGGAGGGCGAGGTCGTTATCAGCAGTGATCTGAATAACAGCAACGATGTCATCCTTGAGGTCACTGCCTATGATAATGCCGGTAATACCTCTATGGAGTATATCTCCCTGCAAATAGACAAGACCGCTCCCACTGTGGATATATCCTTTGATGATAATAAGGCTTCCGATGCAAGTGATGGATATTATCGTGGCAGAACAGCAGTTATCGTGATCACCGAAAGGAATTTCGATCCCGGAGATGTTGAGCTGTACGTTACCCGCAACGGTGTGAGCTCAAGAGCAGGACTTGAATGGGCTTCCACCAGCGGGTCCGGCAACGGCGATGACGCTACGCATATCGCCTCGCTTCCGATAAACGGTGACGGCGTTTATTCGATGTCGATATCCGTAACAGATATGGCTGGCAACAGCGGTACGGAAAGATCTGTATCCACGTTCACTGTTGATGCAAGCGCTCCTTCGATAAGCGTATCCTTTGATAATAACGATGTATACAATGATTCGTATTTCCAGAAGCAGCGTACAGCAACTATAACAGTCAGAGATACGAATTTCAATGCAAACAGCGCAAAGGTCTCCATTACGGGTATGCTTGACGGTCAGCCCGTCAAGGCCCCTGAGGTAACTAAGTGGGAAGGCGGCAACGGAACATATACAGCAAAGGCTGGATTTTCTGCTGACGGTGATTATACCTTCAGTGTAACGGCTTCCGATCTTGCAGGAAACAGGAACAGTGCTGTCAGCTACAGCAACTCAGCCTCAGCCGGCTCATTCACTATAGACACGGCAGATCCCTCGCTGAAGCTCGAGGTCAACGGCTCGGCAAAGAGCGGAGCGTATTCCGGCGAGGTCGTACCTGTAGTTTCCTACAGCGATATAAACTATTCTCCCAATGATGTTGAGATAATGCTTTCCGGCTCTAATACCGAGGTAACTGATGTAAAGGCGACCGGTAATACGATCTCATTCAAGATCAAGGCAAAGTCTGGAGAGACCGTAACATGGAACGGACGCTTTGAAGATCAGTATTCAGACGGCGGCACGTTCATAGGAAGGATCCTTACGATGGAGGATTTCCCAAGATCTGAGAACGGAAAGGATCTGGACGATATCTATACTATGAGCACCTCAGTTACTGATAAGGCCGGCCGTACAACTGCAAAGAGCCTATCGTTCTCAGTGAACAGATACGGCTCGACCTATGATCTGAGCGCTGTTCAGAGCATACTCGGAAAGTACATAACGAAGCCGCAGAACGTTAAGTTCTCGGAGATCAATCCGAATTCTCTTGCTGAGATCAAGATCACGGTGTTCAAGAACAACGCTGCGATCGTGCTCAAGGAGAACGAGGATTACAAGATCACATCAACAGGCGGGAACGGTGAGTGGTACAGGTACACATATGACATAAACAGCTCAGTATTCAAGGATAACGGAGTATACAGGATAACCGTACACTCTAAGGATGCGGCGGATAATATAGCTGAAAATACCCTTGATACAAAGAACAGTGACATCAGCTTCGGAGTAGACGATACTCTCCCGACGATCGTAGTTGTCGATCTTGAAAACGGCGAGACCTACGCTCAGGAGAAGAAAACAGTAACGTTTACAGCAGATGATAATCTGAAGCTGGATCATATCGAGGTCTACTTAGACGGAAGCGATCAGGTCTATAAGAGCTGGAACAGCGCTGAAGTCGAAAGGATCCTTTCTGAGAATTCAGAGTTCACCTTCGAGCTTACAGATGAGTCGAACCGGTCCCATGCAGCAAAGATAGTTTGTACCGATGCAGCCGGGAACATGAACGATGTTGAAATAACCGGATTTTATGTCACACGTGATCTTCTGGTCCGTTATTACAATAACAAGCTGCTGTTCTTTGGCTCGATCGGCGGAACACTGCTGGCGGCAGGCGGAGCTATCTTCCTGATCATCAAGAAGAAGCGTGAAAATAACTGATCTGCTGACTGGCAATACAACAAAAGCTCCTAAGAAAGCTGTCTTTCTTAGGAGCTTTTGCTTTATTCATCGAAGCTCACAGGGTGCTTGGGCTTGCGCTTGTAGACCTTCTTTTCCTCGGGGACCACACGGGTCGTGGGGTCAAGGCCGTTCCAGTCCCGGCGCCTTGCGGAGTTGATCTTCCGCTGCGCTTTTTTGCTGAGCTTCTCAAAGGGAACGAATTTCTCCATTGTTACCTCCGATATTCATGACGAAGAGCTGCTCTGTCTCGCCGTAAATGGTCTGGATCATGGTCAGTCTCGTGAGACCGAGCTTTTCATAAAGGCCCTCCTCGCCGCTGACCGCAAAGACCTGACAGGAGCCGAGGCTCCCGGCATAGGCGGAGGCAGCGTTTATCAGGGCCTGAGAGATCCGCCTTCCACGGAAGGCCTCGTCTACGAAAACGAAGCCGATGAAAGGGGACCACGGGAGCTCCGCAGGGCAGCAGTCCTTCTCTGTAAGGGTGCAGAAGCCCACAGGCTCCCCGTTGGAAACGGCGGCGAAGACCCTCTCCCAGCCCCGGAAGCTGCCCTCCCTCATCTGCCGGGAGAGCTCTCTTCCTGCCCGCCAGGAGCAGCCCTCAGCAAAGGCTATGGTCCGCTCCCAAAGCTCCGAGCCGGGTACAAGGATCTGAACGGTCATCACTGATCACCTGCCTTGAAATTGTAAATGGGCTTGATCACCTCCGTGATCTCCACCGTATCGCCTATATTGTCAACGATGTCCTCGATCGGCTTGTAGGCCATGGGGCACTCGTCGATAGTTCCGGAGTTTACTGAGGTGGTATAGATCCCGTCCATCTGCTTCTTGAATTCCGACACGGTGAAGGTGCTCCGGGCCTGGCTCCGGGACATCAGTCTTCCGGCGCCGTGGGGAGCGGAGAAGTTCCAGTCGGGGTCGCCTCTGCCGATACAAATCAGGCTCCCGTCCCTCATGTTTATGGGGATGATCAGCTTCTCGCCCTTCTTTGCGGAAACAGCGCCCTTTCTCAGGATCATCTCGTCGGTGTCGATGTAGTTGTGGATCGTGGTGAACTGCTCCTTGACGTGGAGGTGCATACCCCTGATGATCTCGTCCATCATGGCCTTGCGGTTGAGCATGGCGAAGTGCTGGACCAGCTTCATGTCGTGGATATACTGGTCGAAGAGCTCTCCCTCGCAGTAGGCGAGCTGCCTGGGAACGGCGGTGCGGATCTCGGTCTTCAGCCGTGTGAGCTCGGACTGGATCTCCTTTTCCCTGCCCTGAGCCTTCATCTGAGCGATAACGGCGTCAAGGTCGGGCTTTGAGCAGCCGTTGAGCCGCCGGAAGGCCTCCTCCTGGTACCAGTGAGCCACCTCCAGCCCCAGATGACGAGATCCGGAGTGGATCACGATGTACACTGAGCCGTAGCTGCCCTTGTCGGCCTCGATGAAGTGGTTTCCGCCGCCAAGGGTGCCTATGCTATGGAGGGCCCGGCGAGTGTTGATCTTGTCATAGCAGCTAAGCTCCGTCAGGTCGAACTCTTGAGCGAAGCGGTGGGGAGT
This sequence comes from Ruminococcus sp., assembly GCA_017460665.1. Taxonomy (GTDB): domain Bacteria; phylum Bacillota; class Clostridia; order Oscillospirales; family Ruminococcaceae; genus Ruminococcus. The sequence continues at coordinate 28,452 of JAFUAO010000079.1, read as the reverse complement.
TTCCCTTACGTCGAAGCCTGAGGGGATATTGCTGTAGATCAGCTTATCCAGCTTCTGGACCTCGATGTGGGTCTCCTTGAGCACAGCCACCTCGAGGCCACATCCGATATCGACCCCGACCAAGTTGGGCACGGCCTTGTCGGTGATAGTCATAGTGGTGCCGATAGTGCAGCCGGCGCCTGCGTGGACGTCGGGCATGATGCGGATCTTAGAGCCCGCAGTCCAGCTCTGATCACAGAGCTCCCGGATCTGGCGGCAGGCGGTCTCCTCCGCAGCGTCGGTGAATACCTTTGCGGTATTGGCATTTCCTTCGATAGTAAACATAGCTTCCTTTCCGGAGGGCCTGCAAAAAACGCCTCTGCACGGGCAGAGGCGCAAAAAGCGTTATGGTACGGCTGTACTAAGCTCTATGCAGGCGAACTCCATGCGTTTTCATAGTGTTGAGTTTTGTGTTTTCGTGCAGATAATGGCTTTTGGTCATGGTGCTCACCGTCCTTTCGTAGTATAGCTATATCATAGCGGAAAACTCCGCTGCTTTCAAATAAAAATTTCTGCGAAGACCTAATTTACTGTCCGAAGACCTTCTCATTTATGATGTCGTAGTTTTGACCGAAGTCCAGGATAAGAGCGTCGCCGGCGCTGGTGCTCTCGCCGTAATAGGTCCCCTCGGCCGGGATCTGGAGCTGCACCCTGTCGTACCTTGCCGCAAAGGGCAGCCGCAGAGACAGCACATAGAGCTGGATCGAGTCCATATTCGTGGTGACCTGAGGCATGACGTTCTTAGTGATGTTGGAGAGGATACTGGGCTTTAGGGTCTTGATCTTGTCCAGCACCTTCTCTATGACCTCACGCTGGCGCTGGGTCCGCTCAAAGTCGGCGTTGCCGATGTAGCGGATACGGGCGTAGGAGAGGGCCTGCTTGCCGTTTAGGTGGAGCTTTCCGCCGGAGGACAGCAGGTCGTCGTCCACGGCGTCGCCCATGATCTCATTGACCTCGGCCTGGAGGATCGTGTTGATCTCGCCGGCCTCCGCATCGGAAACGTTCACGTCGATGCCTCCCACCGAGTCAACGATCGAGGCGAAGGACAGGAAGTTTATGGAAACGTAGTCGTCGATCTGGACGTTGAAATTCCGTTCGATCGTGTCCATGAGGAGGGTAGCTCCCCCGTAGGAATAGGCGGCATTGAGCTTGTCCATGCCGTAGCCGGGGATCTCCACATAGCAGTCACGCATGAACGAGGTCATAGACAGCTCATTGGTGCGGCTGTTGAGCGAGAGCAGGATCATGGTGTCTGACCGCCCCTGCTCGGTGAGGCTCCGGCCGTCGGTGCCGATCAGGAGAACGCTCCTGACATAGGGTGCGCTGAGGGCTCCGGCGGTGCGGTCACGGCCGCTGTCGGGGACGTAGTTCATCTTCTTGATGACTCCGATCGAAACGCAGGAATAGATCCCGAAGAGGAGTATCAGCAGCGTCAGCAGGGAGAGGATCACACGCCTGATGACCTTGCCGACGATGCTCTTGTGCTTCTTCTTTTTCTTTCGGGGAGCCTCCTGAGCAGGCCGCTGAGGTCTTGGCTGGGCGGGGCGCTGCTGGACAGGCCTCTGCTGGGGAGGCCTTTGCTGGGGAGCCTGCTGGCGGCGGTTCGGGTCGGAGTAGTAGGGCTGCTGAGGCGGAGGAGCCGTGTAGCCCTGCCGCTGCTGTCCGGGCTGACCGTAGTACTGACCGCCCTGCTGGGGCTGCTGACCGTAGTACTGTCCGCCCCGCTGAGGTTGCTGGCCGTAATACTGACCGCCCTGCTGAGGCTGCTGGCCGTAATACTGGCCGCCCTGTTGGGGCTGCTGACCGTAATACTGGCCGCCCTGTTGGGGCTGCTGGCCGTAATACTGTCCGCCCTGTTGAGGCTGTCTGGGCTGAGGCGGCGGAGCGGTATATCTCTGCTGCTGCCCGGGCTGGCCGGAGGGTATGTACATTGTGCTTTCGTTGTCTGTGTTCGCCGGCTTTTTGCTGCCGTGTCTGTTTTTATTTCTGTCAGACATTTTGCTCTCCTTTCAAAAAAGGCGACCTGCACCGGAGCTCTCCGACGCAGGTCCTTCGGTTTACAGTTTCTTTATGCTCACGCCGATGTATGTCAGGATCGCCCACGCTGCGTTGTAGATGATCATTGCGAAGGCGGACATATAGAAGTAGTCGAACTCAAAGGCCTTCGACAGTATCAGCAGCATACACAGCCCCAGACCCAGAAGGATCGAGGCAGTTTGCAGGATCAGGCCCACAACTGCGGAGGAATGGACGATCTTCGTGCCAAGAATGAGCTGGGCCAGGGACGAGAAGCGTCCGGTGCAGGCCATGGAAGCGCTCAGGCGGGTGGCCTTTCTGGTCTCGTAGTCGAAGTCCTCGTGGAGCTTCTGAGGGAGGACCCTCACCATGCCCTCCGGCACACCGAAGAGCGACGAGATCAGCTTTGCTGTGACGCAGGGGTCGATGCTCTTGACGATGAGGAAGACCTTGCTCTTGCACAGGCGCTTTGCCCAGCGCTTGACGTACCGGTCGGCAGCTATATCCACGATGAACATAGCCGCCAGATTTCCCGAAACAGAGAGGTACAGCGCCTTCTGGCCGCCGGCGGTGAACTCCGCCTCGTTTGCCTTTGAGGGGATGCCCTCGATGTTGTGGCTGGTCATCAGCTCACGGCTTCCCAGCAGGATACGCTTGTTGTTGGTCCAGCCGCAGAGCCCCATGCCCTCCTCGATGGAGAAATTCTCGATCGGGTAGAGTATATCCTCCTTGCCGGCGGTGACGTCGGCGAAGAGCTGGCGCATGATGCTCCCGGCGTGAGTCGCAAGGCTGGCAGCTTCCAGCAGGGCCTCATCGATCTTTGTGTTGGAGAACACCTTGATACCGCCCAGCTTCACGGTCCTTTCGGGGAAGAGGGTGTCGGCGTCCACCAGCACGCAGTTGCAGTCGTAAAGGTCGTCAACGCTCTGATACCCAAGCATAATGCCCTTGTTCTTTAGAGCCTTCCGTGAGACCTGCTCAAGGGGTATGTTCACCACGAATGGCATGGAGATACAGCTCGAAGCGCAGATCATCATGCTGAATATGGAGAAGCCGAAGGCGGCGGAATCGACTGACGCCAAAGTTCCCATTCGGAACAGGGTCAGGAAAACGGACACCAGCGCCGAGAAGATCAGGCAGGCCGGAGCCGCCCTCTTGCAGAAGGCGTCGGTGATGTCCGAGGAGTAGGTGTACCTGAGGAAGTCGGTCAGAAAGTCGGTGCGGCGCATTTTCGCAAGGATCGGGAAGTCGCCGAGAGTTCCCCTTGTGAGGCGCTCTGCACGCTCCTCGTCCCGGACGTAGACCACGCCGTGACGGTCGAACTCCTTTGAGACGAAGCGGAAATTCCTTGCGGCACGCCTGATGATCAGGTCCTTGCCCGCAGCGTTTATGAACAGCGCCAGGATCCCCACCGGCATATAGATATGTATGGTCTGAGCCAGAGCCATGTCCTTCCGGAAAAATGCCGTGACCAGTGAGATTATGCAGACTATGGCTGTCATGGCGGTCATGGAGTCGCTGTCCGCCTTCAGCAGGAACAGGTTCTTGACGCCCTTGCTGATCACCGGTGCAGAGATCAGCAGCGAGATCGCTCCCAGCACCAGATGAGCCAGCAGGTAGGTGGTGATGCTCTTTATGCTGAGTATCTCGATGATAGGCAGCTCAAACTGGCTGCAAATGGTCATATAAAGGCTCAGGAACGAGGCCAGAGCAAGGGTGGCGACTCTTGTGGAGATGATGCCTTTCAGCTCGAAAATATCCCTTCCCACGTCCTCTACGTCGCCGTAGTAGTTGAAATCCACGATGCGCTTAGTGCGCTTTTTGTGAGTGCTGGCCTTAACGTACTCCTCTGTTTCCTGAGTGATATGCACGTCCAGATCGCTGGCGTCCACCTCGGGGCGCTGGGTCAGGTCGATGCTGGTCTTTTCAGCTCTCGGGGCCGGCTCCACGGGCCTTGCGGCCTCCAGTGCAGCAGGCGAGGGGACTATATCCGTGGTGAACAGTCTGTTCTCCGGGTTCTCGGCCTCGTCGATGATCTGTCTGCGGCTGCGCTTTTTCTTCTGGACCTGGGGCGGATCGTAGATGAACTCGCCGTCTGGGGTCTCCTTCCGATAGGTATAGGAGGAGCGCTTGCGCTTGCTGCGCTTTGCGGTCTTCATCTTCTCCGCTTCACGGGCACGGGTGGACTCAGTCATCCTCCGGATCTTGGGAGCCTCCCCCTGTACCGGAGCAGGAGCCTCCACCGCCGGCTTCTTCACGGGAGCCGAGCGTATCTCGCTGAGGCCGTCTGAGCTTACGAAGGCCACGGTCTTTTTGGAGAGGTCCGCCGGCTTGAACTCGTTGGCCGGCTCCTGACTGCGCTTTGCGCCGTCGAAGAGCTCGTTCTTCTCATGAGAAACTGGCTTTTGCTGGGCAGCGGCAGCAGCCTCTGCCTCGGTCTTTGCGATAGTTTGGTTGATTATCTTCTGGGCGTCCACCCTCCCCACATGGGGAGCCGGCGCCTCCTCGTCCTCCGGGGTATACTGATCCAGGATATCCTCCAGAGAGAGCTTCTGATCTGACATAATGAGCCTCCTTACTTTCCGGCGGCTCTGCGCTGGCGGAGCACTTCATACATGAAGATGCCCGCTGCCACAGACGCATTGAGCGAATTTATCCTGCCGAGCATGGGCAGCTTCACCATATGGTCGCATTTTTTCTGGATGAGCCTGCTGATGCCGAAGCCCTCCGAGCCGATGACCAGTCCGCAGGCCCCTGTGAAGTCGGTCTGGGAGTAGTCGCTGCCCGAGGCGTCGGTCCCGAAGATCCACACGCCGTTGTCCTTGAGCTTGTCGATAGCGGCAGCAAGGTTAGGCACTCTTGCCACAGGGACGTAGCTTGCGGCCCCGGCAGAGGTCTTGAAGACCGTCGCATTGAGGCTTGCGCTCCTGCGCTTGGGGATAACGATCCCGTCGGCGCCGGAGGTCTCAGCGGTACGGATAATGGCACCCAGGTTATGGGGGTCCTCGATCTCATCGCAGATGATGATGAATGGCGCAGTGCCCTTTTTTGCGGAGACCTCTAAGATGTCCTCCAGCGAGACATACTCGCCGCAGGCACCTATAGCTGCGACGCCCTGATGAGAGGCGCCTCCCGAGAGCTGGTCCAGCTTTTTCTGCTGAGCGTCCTTGACGACCACGTCTTTCTCTCTTGCCAGCTTGCGGATCAGCCCGAGGCTGCCGCCGTTCCCGCAGATATATATCGTATCGATCGGGGCGTCAGACTTGAGCGCCTCGATGACGGGATTTCTGCCGACGATGATGTTCTCATCGGCAGTCCCGGTGTTATTTTTATTCTCCATATCTTTCTTTTCCGGCAAAAAAACCGGTCTCCTTTTGTTCTGTTTGGCCCGCAGAGCCTGATCTCTCCCAAAAGCGGGAGGATAATTGCGGTCAACTTATATTATAACATACTCAAAATGAAATTGCAACCGCAGAGAGTGCAAAATTTCTGCAAATATATCCTCAGCCTCTGTCCCGCCGAAAAAGCAGGGAGACTTACCGGAAATGTGGGCCGGAACGGTTTTTTATGCTTGATTTTCGGAGGATAGTGTGGTATACTGTTATTAAGGAACTGCGAAAGGAGGAGCTTTCATGGCCGAGAAAAAACTTATAGCCGTCTGTCTTTCTACCCTGCACGACGAGAACCGTTTCTTCTTCGTCAAGTCATTGAATAAGTACGCCTGCGAAAAGGGCTACAGACTGCTGATATTCAACTCATGCTCTGACCTCTACGAGCCGGGCAATCTCAATAACGCCGGAGAAGCTGCGGTGTTCCGGCTCCTGCCCTATGACAGCCTCTCCGCAGTGATCATCATGAGCACCTTCATCTTCGACCAGGAGCTGCTGGAGGGGATCGCTGAAAGGTGTCAGGCCCACGGCGTCCCGGCTTTTTCCATAGACAGGGAGCTGAAGGGCTGCCGCTGCTTCTCCTTCGACTATATGAACACCTTCGAGCAGCTCTGCGAGCACATCATTCGTGACCACGGCGCAAGGGACCTGAGAATGATCGCCGGCGTGAAGGGCAGCCTCTACTCCGAGGAGAGGGTCAGTGCCTTTAGGAAGGCCCTTTCCGACAACGATATCCCCTTCGACGAGAGCATGGTGGGCTACGGGAATTTCTGGGAGGGCCCCACCAGCGCCCTGCTGGTCAAATGGTTCGAGGTGGACAAGATCAAGGTCCCCGACGCCATCATCTGCGCCAACGACTCCATGGCCATAACTGCCAGCACCTTCCTCCAGAGCCGAGGCGTGAAGATCCCGGAGGAGTGCATGATCACCGGCTTTGACGGGATCGTCCAGGCCGGCTACCACCTGCCGAAGCTGACCACCTGCCGCTAGGACTACGACGGCATGGGAAGGCTCCTTGTGGAGAGCATCGAGACCCTGGAGAATGGCGGTGACGTCCCGGAGAAGGCGACTGTGGGCTTCGACGTGATCCGTTCACAGTCCTGCGGCTGCGAGCCGGTCCACGCCACCAATGTCAACGACGTCCTCAACAGCCTCATGGACCGCCTTCGTCTGTCGAAGAACCGTCAGGACCTGATGTGCAGCATACAGTCCTCCGTATCGAAAATGGCGGACATCAGCGAGCTCCCCTCAGTGCTGATCGACAAGTTCGCCTTCCATACCAACGTTTTCGCCCTGACCCGTGACGTTTTCGAGGAGCCGGACTTCGGCGCCGGACGCCGTGGCAGCAGCGCCTACGCCGACCGGATCGACGTCGTTTATCACAGGTATTTCTGGGACCAGAAGGAGCCCTGCACGATCCCGACCAGCCAGCTCTTCCCCGATATCTCGCTGCTGACGGTCCGTGAGGAGCCGATCGTGATCTGCTCGGTACACTTCCTTGACATGATCATGGGCTACTGCGTGTTCCAGCCTGAGATAGATTTCGACGAGTACGAGAAATTCCACACCCTGATGAGCGCTATCGACGCATCTATGGGGAACTTCCACGGCAGGCTCCAGATCAAGTCGATCAACACGAAGCTGGTGGAGGTCAACAGCGAGCTGAAGCACCTCTCCGACCACGACCACATGACGGGCCTGATGAACAGGCGAGGCTTCTACTCTGAGCTGTCACGGATGATCTCCGCAAAACGGTCCGGCGAGTGCCTTGTGGTGCTGATCTCAGCCGACCTTGACGGCCTAAAGGAGATCAACGACAGCTTCGGCCACTTGGAGGGCGACAGCGCTATCACCACAGTGGCAAGGGCGCTGATAAGCTGCTCGGTCCAGGACGAGATCTGCGCCAGGTTCGGCGGAGACGAGTTCTCGGCGGTGGCGGTGATCTCGGAGAGCCTTGGAAAGTCCTATATCAAGGGCTTTAGGGAGCGCTTCGAGGACTATCTTTCCCGGTACAATGAGAGCTCCGGGAAGCCCTATAAGGTGGAGGCCAGCATCGGCTTCTACAGCGAGATGCTGTCGGACTATTTCGACATCGACCGCATGATCAAGAACGCCGACGAGCGTATGTATGAGCACAAGATCTCACGGCGCCGTGAGCGGAAATAAGAAAACAAAAGCCATAAAGAAGACAGCTTCTTTATGGCTTTTTTGTGCGATGATCTCAGTTATCGGTCTTTCTGCGCTCGTGCTCGCAGTACGCCATTAGGAAGGGCGCAATGCCCTTGGCATCGTTCTCCACGATCTTTTCGCTGAGGTAGTATGCCGCCGAGCCGTCACGGTCCTGAGCTCCGCCGAGACCGCCCATGAGACAGATGTTCCGCAGCACCGGCACTCTGCCCTCATCAAGGGAGATATACCGCTCCGTCACCGTGAGGAGGGCCTGAGCTCCGATCTGGCCAAGGCGCTCATCTGCGGCCCCCAGCCGGGCAGCCTTCATTGCGGAGTAGGCAAAGAGCAGCGTGCCGCTGGTCTCCGGGTAGTTCCCGGGCAGGTCCTCTCTTGCCGGGAGCTGCATCAGCATACCCTCGGCCGTGATGTGCTCCGACAGGGCCTCCAGCAGCCCCGAGAGCATCTCCGCCGGCAGCTCCTCCTCCGGCAGGAGCTCACACAGGTCTGCTAGCCCGGCGCAGAGCCAGCCCATTGCTCTGAGCCAGAACTCCGCCGAGAGCCCGCTCTCCGGGTCCGCCCAGAGCATGGACCTTGTCTCGTCGTAGCCGTGAAAGTAGAGCCCTGTCGCCGGGTCCCTCATAAGGTCACGGATATTTTGCAGCTGCGAAAGGACGTCCCCTCGGAGCTCATCCTTCCCGGTCAAAAGGCCGTACTCCGCCAAAAAGGGCAGAGCCATATACGCCCCGTCCAGCCAGAGCTGATAGGGGTAGATCGCCTTGTGCCAGAAGCTGCCGCAGCCAAGTCTCGGCTGAGCGCTCAGTGCCTTAGCCAGTCCCTCGAAGGCCAGCCGGAAGCGCTCCTCGCCGGTGAGCCGGTACAGACCGATCAGGCTCCGGCCGCCGCTCATGTTGTCAAGGTTATAGTCCTCCCGGCGCATGGTGGGGATAGTGCCGTCCTCCTCCACATAAGCGCAGACGAAGCGCCTTGCGTGCTCCAGGAGCCGCCGGTCGCCGCCCAGCTCATAGAGCATGAGGGCCGCCCTTATCATACAGCCGTCGATGTAGTTCCACTTAGCCTGTTTTTTGAAGATGAAGTTCTCCCTGTTCCACATCGGACAGAGGGGGTCCGAGGGCAGGATAAGAGCCTCTATATAGCCGTTTGCGGCCGCCTTGAGCCGCTGTGATATTGTCATCCGGATAGTCCTCCTGCGGTGATGCCGCTGACGAATTTTTTCTGTGCAAGTCCAAAAACTGCCACGGACGGGATAAGTCCGATCACCGACATGGCCAGCACTCTGTTCTGCTCATAGCCGTCGCCGGTGCTGTCAGCCGAGAGCCTCAGGGCCAGCGACAGCGGATACCTCTCCACCGAGCTGATCATGATCAGGGGCGTGAGGAAGTCGTTCATGGTCCAAAGGAAGGTGAACACTGCGATCGAGACCGCCACCGGCTTTATGCAGGGCAGTATCACGAAGAACAGCGTGCGGAGAGCTCCGCAGCCGTCGATCTTAGCGGCCTCGTCGAATTCCCTGGGGACGCCCTTCATGAACTGGATCAGCATGAACACGAAGGAGCCCTCGGCGGCAAATAGCGCCGGCAGGGTCAGCGGTATATAGGTGTCAAGGAGCCCCAGCCTGCTCCACATGAGATACATCGGCATGACCGTAACGATCGCCGGCATGAACATAGTTCCCATAAGGAGGGCGAAGCATAGTTTTTTTAGCGGGAAATCGAACCGTGCGAAGCCGTAGGCCACCAGCACAGATGAGACCTCTGCAAAAACGGTCTTCGGGAGAATGATGAGGAAGGTGTTGAAAAAGTAATGCCCCATGGTGTAAGGGGTAACGGTCCGCCAAGCGCCGATGTACACCGAGAAGTCCGGGTGCTTCGGGACGAACCATGCCGACGAGAAGATCTCGTCGTTGGATTTGAGGGAGGCGCCGATCAGCCAAAGCAGGGGATAGAGCATCACCGCTGCGGCGGCGGTCAGAAGGGCGTACCAGAGGAGCTTCTTCATATGCTCTCCTCCCTATGACGGCCGGTGAGCCGGAAAAGCAGCAGCACGACCGCAGTGATCACCACGAAAAGGCTCCACGAGACAGCGTTTGCATAGCCGGCATCGTGGTAGAGGAACATCTCGTTGTAGATCAGCATACCCACGGTGGTGGTGCTCTTCATGGGGCCGCCTCCGGTGATCATGTAGGGGGCGTTGAACTCCTGCAAGGCAGCGATCGTCTGCAAGATCAAGTTCAAAAACACCACGTCCTTCATCAGGGGGAGCGTTATGGCGAAGAACCTTCTCACGCTTCCGCAGCCGTCTACCTTGGCGGCGTCGTGGTACTCCTTTGGTATGTCCCGGAGAGCGCTCAGGAAGATCACCATGGCCGAGCCGAATTCCCAGAGCCTCAGCAGTACGATCATAGCCATAGCGTGGCGGCTGTCGCTGTACCAGCTCATATGCCCCAGGCCCAAGAGCCCGGTGAGCTGGTCCGCAAGACCGCTGCTGGTGAACAGGAACTGCCACATGATCACGACGGCCAGATTTGCGCCAAGGATCGAGGGGACGTAGAATACTGTGCGGAACACGCCCATGGCCTTCAGCTCCATATCCAGCAGCAGAGCGACTGCCATAGACACGGCCAGCTTCAGCGGAACAAGGATCAGGCAGTATCTCAGGGTGACGCCCATTGCCTGCAAAAAGTCCTTGCTGCCCAGCATATCCCCGTAGTTGGAGAGCCCCGAGAACTTCGGCTCATGGATCAGGTCGTAGTCGGTCATCCCCAGCACGAAGGAGCTGACGAAGGGGTACAGGGTGAACAGCAGGAAGCCTATCAGAAAGGGCGATACCAGCAGCAGTCCCATGTATTTCCCTACGCCAACAGGGTTGTGGTAGGTGCGTTTTTTCATTTTCTCATCTTCTCCAGATAAGCAGTTATCGAATCGTACATTTCCTGTGCTGCCTCGTCGGGGCCTGCTGTGCCGTAGGAAACGGCCTCTACAGCAGTGTTGTAGTACTCCTTCATTCGGGTCAGCTCCATGTAGGGGCTGATCGTGACGGTGTCGAGCTCCTCCAGCATCTCGTCGCACTCCTGAGCCAGCCCGGTGAGCTTGCCGTTTTTCTCAAGGCTCTCCTCGGCGTAGCGAGAGGCAGGTATGCCACGGGTCGTCCCCAAGACATCGGCGCAGGCCTCGTCGTTTAGGAGGAAGCTGATGAAGGCGGCGGCCTCGTCGGGGTGGTCGGTCTTGCCTGAGACAGAGTACAGCAGCGAGGGCTTGATCATCCAGCCGCCGGAGCTGCCGTCGTCGCCGGTCAGGAAGGGACCGGCCTGCAAAACTCCCTCCGGGAGCACCATCTCGTACTTGCCCACGGAGCTTCCCCACTCAAGGACGCCGGCAACGCTGCCGCCGATGAACTCCGGCGACTGATAAAGGGCGGCACTTCCGTCCTCGTCAGTGCGGGTCTTGACTGTACGGGTGACGTGGGCGTCCTCCAGCTCCTTGTAGAAGCGCAGGGCAGAGGTAATGTCCTCCACGGTGAAGCCCAGCTGACCGTCCATTGAGATGAACTCTCTGCCGGTGTCCTGCTGGACCTTCACCACAGCCAGATACCAGGCCGTACCGCCGGACTGTATGTCCAGATCCAAGGGGTAGATCCCGGCTTTGCTGAAGGGCTCGCCGAGGGCCGTCAGCTCAGACCAGGTGGAGGGGAACTCCTCCCCCAGCCTGCTGTAGACCTGTGAGTTGTAGAACAGGCCTCTTCCGCTGAGGGACACCGGTACTGCAAGGAGGCTGTCTCCGCTCTTGCCGAAGGAGAGGACCTCGTCTGAGAAGCCGGAGATGTCCAGCCGGTCGCTGAGCCTGTCCAGATCGTAGAAGGTATCCTCTCCGGCGAAGGAGATCAGCCAGTCGTAATTGATCTGCATGACGTCGGGAGCAGTACCGCCGCTGATCTGAGCAGCGACCTTTTCCGTCCAGCCGTCCCAGCCGCCGTACTCGGGAACGATCTTGATCTCCGGGTGGATAGAGCTCCAAAGGTCTATCGCAGCCAGAGTAGCCTCATGGCGGTCATCGCCGCCCCACCAGGAAAACCGCAGAGTACAGGGATCCAGGGAGCCGTCGGGCTCGGTGACGGAGGATCTCCTGCCTGCACAGGCAGTGAGAGCCAGCACACAGCACAGCACTGTAAGTATAGATAAAAATTTTTTCATACTCTCAGTTCCTTATGATATAATGATATACACATATTATACGATTTTTTGGACAAAAAATCAAGGCCTTGTGAGTAATTAGTTATTAGTTAGAAGTGCATAGTGCATAGTTATCGTTCTCGCCTTTACATGATAATATGTGCGGGTGCAGGGCAGAGCCCTGCAAGGTCTCCTCCGCCCAAAATGAGAAATTGATGAAAAATTTACTGGAGATATTGCAAATCTCTACAGGATATGATAGAATAAGCTTGTAGGGATTACTACAAATATTTTTGAAGGGGGGACTTACCTTGGATGTTTTGTTCTGGGCGATAATGGTCGTTATCTTCGTTATCATGGAGATCGCAACTGTCCAGCTGGTCTCGATCTGGCTGGCGGCAGGAGCTCTCATAACGATGATATGTGCGTACTTCTTTGAGCTGAGCACCTTGCAGGAGCTGGTGATATTCCTTATATCCTCAGCAGTTTTCCTTGCGATAACTCTGCCGGTAATAAAGAAAAAACGCCAAAACAGGGGCTATGTTTCGACCAATTCAGACCTTGACGTCGGCAAGACTGCCGTTGTGATCGAGGACGTCGATCAGGACGCAGGCACCGGACGTGTCACGCTCAACGGCGTTGACTGGAGCGCGGTATCTGCCGACGGCACACCTATCCCTAAGGGGAGCATCGTCGTCGTTAAAGAGGTTCAGGGCGCTAAACTTTTGGTCGGTGAAAAAGCTGACCGGTAACATTATTGGAGGATAAAAATATGGACAAACTTGCTATCATCATTGCCGTGGTACTCATATTCCTTCTGATCGTTTTCATCAGATGTATCAAGATCGTACCTCAGGCACACGTTTTCGTTGTGGAGCGCTTCGGCTCCTTCCACTCTGAGTGGGAGACCGGTATCCACGTTCTATACCCGTTCATCGACCGCATCGCCGGAAAGATCTCACTCAAGGAGAAGGTCGTTGACTTCAAGCCCCAGTCAGTTATCACTAAGGATAACGTTACCATGAAGATCGATACCGTCGTCTTCTATCAGATCACCAACGCCAAGCAGTACACCTACGGCGTTGACCACCCCCTTACCGCTATCGAGAACTTGTCCGCTACGACTCTCCGTAACATCATCGGTGAGATGGACCTCGACTCGACGCTTACCTCAAGAGACGTGATCAACTCAAAGATCACCGCTATCCTCGACCAGGCTACAGACCGCTGGGGAATAAAGGTGAACAGAGTCGAGCTCAAGAACATCCTTCCTCCTCCTGAGATCCAGGACGCAATGGAGAAGCAGATGAAGGCCGAGCGTGAGCGCCGTGAGAAGATCCTCCAGGCCGAGGGTGAGAAGAAGTCTCAGATCCTTGTGGCTGAAGGTGAGAAGGAGTCTCAGATCCTCCGTGCAGAGGCTAAGAAGCAGGCTCAGATCCTTGAGGCCCAGGCCGAAAAGGAGGCCATGATCCTCCGTGCGGACGCCGTCAAGGAGCAGAAGATCCTTGAGGCTACCGGTGAGGCTCAGGCTATCGAAATGGTACAGCAGGCCGTTGCAGAGAGCCTTGTTAAGCTGAACAACGCCAACCCCTCGGAGCGTGTCATCCAGCTCAAATCTCTGGAGTCCTTCGCAAAGGCCGCAGACGGAAAGGCCACAAAGATCATCATCCCCAGCGAGATCCAGGGCATTGCAGGACTTGCCGCAGGTCTGAAGGGCATCGTCGGGAAGGACACACAGTGACCGCAGATGCAGATGCGGCCGCTCCGCAGAAGCAAAGGAATAATAGCTGCACTTGCCGGTATCACCGGGAATGCAGAGATCAGGGAGCTCTCTTTTCAGGGAGCTCCCTGTATTTATGTGACCTAAACTGCAAAATGTCCACCTTTGGCCGCAATTTTCGACTTGCTATCTTTCGGCAATGTGAATATAATTTAGATAAAGTGTGAACTTAACTTTAGAGCACTATACTTAAATGATCAACAAATTTCCATAGAAAGAAGGTACAGCACCATGAAAAGAAGATCACTGATCTTGGCAGTCGCTGCGGCTCTTGCTGTGTCATCGGTATCCTTTGGAGCTCTTGGCAGCGCCGATGCAGCAGACAGCATCATCAGCTTCGGCTTTGACAGCACCACCGACGGCTGGCAGGGCAGGGGGAGCGCTTCTGTGTCAGTGGACACCGACAGCTACTACGAGGGCGGCGGCTCCCTAAAGGTCACAGGCCGTCAGGATAACTGGAACGGCGCTTCTATCTCCCTTCCGGCGGCTTCGTTCACAGCAGGCCAGTCCTACAGCTTCAGTGCGGCGGTCCTCCAAAAGAGCGGTGACCCGGTCCAGATCAAGATGACCCTCCAGTACGGAAGCGGTGCTCAGGAGAGCTACAGCGAGATCGCTCTGGTCACTGTTCAGAGCGGCGTGTGGACGGACGTTTTCAACTCCACCTATACCCTCCCGGCCGGGGCAGACAGCATGACGCTGTATCTTGAGTCCCCCGACAGTCTGACCGACTTCTGCATCGACAGCTTCACGGCTGCGGCCAGCGGTACGCCCTCGGCCATAACTACCGGAAAGGGCGTCGTTGACGGAGCAGGCTCCACCAAGCCCGCAAACGCTATCCTCGGCGACTTCAACTACAGCGGAAAAGTCGATGTCTTCGACCTGGTCCTTGCAAGAGAGGCCATGGCCGGAAGGTTCAGCGGCAGTATAACAGTTGACCTTGACGTGGCCGACATCGACGACGACGGAGACTTCTCCATGAACGACCTGGTCCTGCTGGCGAAGTTCCTCCACGGCCAGCTCAAGGCCTTCCCGGAGAGAACGGTCCGCACGACGACAGCTCCGCCTGTGACGACCGCTCCCACTACCACAACAGCTACAGGACAGGTGATCTCAGGTGACTATATGCAGCAGATAGCAAACGATATGCAGATCAGCGCTCCCGGCGGCTTCACCCAGAAGCAGGCCGGCGTTGACTACGGAACGATCGTGGATAAGGAGTATTTCTCCACAGTCGGCAACATCAACAAGAAGGTCAAGATCCTCCTGCCTGCCGGCTATAACACCAACGAAAAGTACCCCGTCCTCTACGTCCTCCACGGCATCTTCGGCGACGAGACCTCTATGATCGGCATGGGAGTCCCCACCATGGTGGGCAACCTGATCGCTGAGGGCAAGGCCGAGAAGATGATCGTTGTGTTCCCGGCAATGTTCACCGGCAGCGGCTCGCCGGGATTCACAGCCGACGCCGCTCACAAGTACGACCTGATCCGTGAGGACATCGAGGAGTGCATCATGCCGCTGATGGAGGAGAACTTCTCCGTCAAGACCGGCAGAGAGAACACTGCGATCACCGGCTTCTCCATGGGCGGACGTGAGGCTCTCTACACAGGCGTCACACGCTCTGAGGTCTACGGCTACGTTGGCGGAGCCTGCCCTGCACCGGGTATCTTCGCTACAAGAGACAATTTCATGGAGCACGTCGGAGTAATGGCTCCCAGCGAGTTCAAGCCCTCCACGATGCCCTATATGCTCCTGATCTCAGCCGCCGCCAACGACGGCACAGTCGGCACTTATCCTCAGACCTACCACGAGGCTCTGGAGAGCAACGGCGCCGAGCACCTGTGGCAGATCATACCTGACGGCGACCACGGCAACCGCACAGTGGATCCCCATATGTACAACTTCCTCAGATATATTTTCAAGGCAGCATGATATTATTGCTGATGCGCCTCTCTGCACCTTGCGGAGGGGCGCATTTTTTCGGAAAGATCCTTCAGCTTTTGGCTTTTTTCTATTGCATTTGGACCAAGATCGTGGTACAATGTAGAAAAACGGGCTGCTGTGAAGGATCCGCCGGCGGCCTTGAAAAAGGAGAGATCAGGCATGGATATCAAAAGGATGATCTCTGCCGGAGCTGCGGCAATGGTGTTAGGCGCATCAGTCATCGGCTCCGGGCAGAGGGATCTTTCTCCGGAGGCCGGTATCAGCGCTCCCCTCAGTGCTGTCACCGCTTCTGCCGCCGGAGAGCTCTCAGGTACGCTGATAAGCAGCGCTGAGATACTTGACACAGACTACGCAGAGAGCTGGGGGATCGACCCTTCTCTTGAGGTGGGCGACCCGGTATTCGGCGACAGGACCACGGACCGCTGTGCCGTGAGGGAGCTCCCGGAGGAACTCAAGGGTGCGGAGCTCCTGCTGACGCCCTGCGACGCAAAGAACTCGGACAAGGCTCAGGCGAGGGTCACGGCCGCACGGTACATGACCCTTTATGTGGGGCTGGACAGGCGTGTTTCTGCGATACCTCAGTGGCTCTACGGCTGGCATAAGGAGGATTATGTCCTAGGCACCTCAAACGACGTGACCTTTGAGCTCTACACCACCACACTTAGGGCCGGACAGAGCCTGACCCTCGGGGCGAACGGACAGTCCCAGAGCGTCATGAACTACATCGTCATGGCAGTGAAGGCTGACGGGCTCGCAGGAGATGTGAACCTGGACGGCGTGTTCAACATCGCCGATCTGGTGCTTTTCCAGAAATGGCTGCTGGCTGTCCCCGATACAGAGCTCGGCAACTGGCAGGCCGCAGATCTTTGCGAGGATGAGCGGCTGAACGTGTTCGACCTGATCCGCATGAAGAGCGATCTGGCCGATCCGCCGGCAGTTACCACCACCACCGTCACCACCGCTCCTCCGCCAACGACCACTACGGTGAGGACCACAGTTCCCTTTGATCAGAGGAGCTACAGCTTCACGGTGGACAGCAAGCTCTTCGACCAGAGCGATACGGATACACTTTCCCTTTCCGAGCCCAAGGGCCTTGAGACCGTTACGGTCTGGAAGGCTGGGAGCTCCGGCGACCATTACTGCAACGGCGTCTGCCTTGCCGCCTATAAGGGCAAGCTCTACTGCCAGTGGCAGAGCTCTGCAACGGACGAGGACTCCGCAGACACTCATGTGATGTACTCTGTCAGCAGCGACGGCGGCCGGACCTGGAGCGAGGCCACGGTGCTGGCCAAGGACATGGGCGCAGGCTACTGCACCTCGGGAGGCTGGTATGCCGCTGAGGACCGGCTCGTTGCATATATCAACTACTGGCCGGACGAATTGTCAGATCCCCGTGGGGGCTTTGCCTACTATATGACCTCGTCAGACGGCAGCTCATGGAGCGCTCCTCAGCAGGTGACTATGGCCGACGGCAGCGTCATGAAGGGCGTTTTCGAGCAGGATCCTCATATTTTGGAGTCCGGAAGGATCATCAACGCCGCCCATTTCCAGGACGGACTGACGGTCTGCCCGATCTATACAGACGACCCCAGCGGTGTTTCCGGCTGGAGGAAGGGCAGCTTCTCCGCAACGCCCAACGGCGCTCAGTCCCTGGAGCTGGAGCCCAGCAGCTTCGTCCAGTCTGACGGGACGCTGGTCATGATCTTCCGTGACCAGAGCAGCAGCTACAAAAAGCTGGCCTCCTACAGCTTCGACGATGGCGCCACCTGGAGCAAGGCCCAGCTTACGGATATGCCGGACGCACGCACTAAGCAGAGCGCCGGGAACCTCTCTGACGGGACGGCTTTCATGGCAGGGTGCCCGGTGAACAGCAGCCTGAGGAGCCCCTTGGCGGTGACAGTCTCCGCTGACGGAAAGAGCTTCACGGCGGCCTATCTCCTCAGGAGCGGCCAGAGCGACCCGGAGCTGATCTATGAGGGCAAGGCCAAGCGCAAGGGCTTCCACTACACGAAGAGCCTTGTGGACGGGGGATACCTTTATGTGGGCTACGCCACCAACAAGGAGGCGGTGGAGATCTCCATCGTGCCTGAGGCGAGCCTTATCCAGAGCAAGTGATACATGACCGGAGGCATGACAGGCCTCCGGTCTTTTGTTCAAAGATATATCCTATTAAAATTATCCACCAAAACTGCAAAACGTGAGTTGAGATCCTTCCGCTTTTTCGGTATACTTTATTGTGGAAAGCCTTTTGATCACGGATCAAATGATCTGGCAGGGCCACCGGCCTTCTGCCAAGCAAAAAGGAGGATCAGTATGTGTGCTGAGATCATCAAGAAAACACAGGCAGCTATCATGTCTGCATCGACTGCCGCAGGTCTGCTGGGGACTATGCCTCAGCATCAGGCCAATGCCGCAGAGGTATCCTTCACTCATCAGGAGTGGACCGGAAAAAACGGGACCGAGAAGATCTTCGCTGTGAACCGTACCCCTGCTTCCGTCAACGCCATCCCCTATCAGAGCACCGAGGCCGCTGTTGAGGCGGTGTGGGACTACAACGCAAGAGAGGGATCGGATCACTTCCAGCTCCTGACCGGCAAGGACCAGAGCTGGGACCTGAAGGTGGTCCAGAACGACGAGCGTGCGGCAGTATACAGGGGAGCAGGCTTCATGCAGCCGGACTACTCTCCCTCGGCCCAGGACGGCTGGAAGAGCGTCACCTTGCCGGATAGCTGGACCTGTCAGGGCTTCGACTTCCCGATCTACACGAATATCGGCGAGCCGTGGCAGGCAAAGTACGACAGCTACGTCCCGGCGCCCAACGCTCCTACCAACTACAACCCCGTGGGGCTCTACAGGAAGAGATTTACCCCCGACAGCACCGTCAAGGCCGACGGGAGAAGGGTCTACATCGAGTTCGACGGCGTGGAGTCGGCGTACTACGTCTGGCTCAACGGCAAGGCCGTCGGCTACAGCGAGGACACATTCAGCCCCCACAGGTTCGACATTACCGACTACCTGACCGACGGCGAGAACACCCTTGCGGTGGAGGTCCACAAGTTCTGCGACGGGACCTGGTTCGAGGACCAGGATATGATCTACGACGGCGGCATTTTCAGGGACGTCTTCCTTGTGAGCACGCCCTCTGTGCAGATCAGCGACTACACGGTCCGCACGGATCTGGACGACAGCTATACCGATGCGGAGCTGACCGTCAGTGCGGACATCACCAATATCACCGGAGCGGCTAAGAACGGCTGGCGGATCGCTGCCGAGGCCTATGACGAGAACGGTGAGCAGATCCTCTCAGGGGCCTCTGCGGAGCTGGGCGAGATCGGCGCTTGGAGCGGCAGGACCGCTCAGATCACCACACAGGTGAAGGCGCCGAAGCTCTGGTCTGCGGAAACTCCCAACATCTATGCTCTGGTCCTGAGCCTTATCGACGAGAGCGGCACCGTGCAGGAGATCGTCTCCTCTCAGCTCGGCTTCCGGGAGATCGGCTTCACCTCCACTCAGGTGGACAGCGACTACAACGTCACCACTAAGAGCTGGCAGCCGATCACGATCAACGGCAAGCGGCTCCTCTTAAAGGGCGTCAACCGCCACGACACCGACCCCTTCCACGGGAAGGCCGTTTCTCAGGAGGTGCTCCGTGAGGACATAAGGCTCATGCAGGCCAACAACATCAACGCTATCCGCACCTCCCACTACAGCAACGACTCCTACCTTTACTGGCTGTGCAACAAGTATGGTATGTACGTTATGGGCGAGACGAATATGGAGTGCCACGCCCTCATGGACAACAAGAACAACGACACCAAGGCGCTGTTCTACGACGTGGGCCTTGACAGGACCGAGACTGCCTATAAGAGGCTGAAAAATAACCCCTCGATCGTGGCATGGTCTATCGGCAACGAAATGGCCTACACCAGCGATCCCAACGCAGCCGGAGGCCTATTCCGGGACATGATCTGGTATTTCAAGCGCCACGATCCTACCCGTCCCGTCCACAGCGAGGGCCAGGGAGCCTCTATGGGCGTTGACATGAACAGCAATATGTATCCCGGCTCCGACGTTATCGGCTACAACTGTGGCGAGGGCAGGATTCCCTTCGTTATGTGCGAGTACGACCACGCTATGGGCAACTCCGTTGGCGCTCTCAAGGAGTACTGGGACGTTATCCGCAGCGCCGACAATATGCTGGGCGGCTTCATCTGGGACTGGGTGGACCAGTCAAGGGCAGTCGACCTTCCCGAGGGGGGCTGGGACTACTATTCGACTCCCGGCGCACACAAGAACCTTTACTCAGAGGAGAGCAAGGGCAAGTTCTTTGGCTACGGCGGAGACTGGGGCGACTGGCCCAACGACAACAGCTTCTGTGAGAACGGCCTTATCAGCCCCGACAGGACCCCTCAGCCGGAGCTCTCAGAGGTGAACTACCAGTACCAGAGCTTCTGGTTCAGCGCAGATGCCAGCCAGCTCAGCGAGAACAAGGTCATGGTCTATAACGAGAACGATTTCCGTGACCTGAGCGAGTATCAGGTGAGCTGGAAGCTGCTGAAAAACGGCATCGCCGTCCAGAGCGGTACTCTGGAGGACGCAGCCGCTGCTCCTCTTTCGTGGGCAGCTCTCACCGTGCCATTCAAGCTTCCTAAGTCCAGCCTTTCCGGGGACCAGTTCGTCTTTGAGATGTCAGTTTCCACCAAAGCGGCGACAGACCTTATCCCGGCAGGCAGCGAGGTAGCCTACGGACAGCTACAGCTCCAGAATACAGGCTCTCCCGTGAAGTACGATCACGGCTCTGACGGCCTTGTGGTGACCGAACAGGGCGATATATACGCCGTTGTGGGGAAGGATGTCTCCTTCGCCATAAACAAGTCCACCGGCCTTATGGAGAAGTACGCCTACAAGGGCGAAACGCTTATCACAGACGGGCCCCGTCCCAATTTCTGGAGGGGCAACGTTGAGAACGACGGCAACGCCGGGCGTTACAACTGCTTCGATACGGCCTGGGAGCACGCTTGCGGCCGCATAAACGTTCAGGGGATAGACGTGGCTGAGGGTGAGAACGGAAGCAAGACCGTCACCTCCCGCCTTGTGCTCCCTGATGCCGGAAATACAGCCGTGAAGATCACCTACACTATCATGCCCGACGGCGCCGTTCACGTTGACATGGACGTTGACGGGACAAGGTCCGGGCTGGGCCATTTCCTGAGAGTGGGCTCGATCATGACCCTTCCCGAGGGCGCCGAGGAGCTGACCTGGCAGGGCAACGGCCCCGTCGAGACCTTCAACGACCGCAAGACCTGCGGACGTCAGGGCGTTTGGAAGGACACCGTTTCGGGAATGTTCTACCCCTATATGAAGGCAGATGACTGCGGAAACCTCACCGATGTGAGCTGGATCTCGGTCAGCGGCCCTGACCGCAGCTCCGCCCTGCTGATCGCCGCAGACCAGCCCTTGGAGGCCAGCGCTCTCCACTTCGCACCGGAGGACCTACAGGCCGCCGATCATCCCTACAAGCTCCGCCCAAGGAGCGAGACGATCCTCAGCGTAGACTACGGCTCCATGGGTACAGGCTCGGCCACCTGCGGACAGGCGACCCTTGAGAAGTACCGTCTGCCCTCCGGCAGGACCTACCACTGGGGCTACACTATCCTTCCTGTGTCAGGCTCTGACAGCAGCGAAAAGCTGACCACAGCCGCAGCGAGGATCCGCTCAGACGGGACGGTCTTCCAGGACAAGAGCCAAAACGATCTGAAGGTGCCGCTGGGAACGGCCACGCTGAAGCAGACCTCCGCCGGTAATGCAGTTTCCGGCTCGCTGTCAGTGCCCTCCGGCAGCGGCCTTGACAGCACCTATGTGGGGAATAATTCCTTCACCGTCGAGGCGAACGTGGTCCCCACAGGCGACCCTGAGTTCAATATGTTCATCGGCAAGGGCGACGGAGCCTTTGCACTGAGGACGAGACCGGGGTATCTTGACTTCTTCGTTTACGCCGGCGGCTACTGGCGCAGCCTTTACTGTGCGATGGACACCAGCGCCGCCTCCGGCTGGATAGGCAGCAAGCATCAGGTGGCCGGTATCTACGATGCCGAGGCCAATATGCTGAGGGTCTACGCAGACGGAAAAATGCTGGCGGAGCAGGACGTAGGCGTCCCTGAGGGAGTCGACGCAACGGCCTATCCGCTGACTATCGGCAAATGCCCCGACACCGGCAGGAGCTCAGAGGCCGAGTTCTATGAGTGCAGGGTCTACAGCAAGGCGCTTACTGCCCAGGAGCTGGCCAGCCAGAACACCTCTTCTCCCGCCTACGGGCCGGATAGCCCCTATGTCCAGCTCTGGCTGGACTTCGATGAGCTGGCACAGGCCAGCGAGACCGCCGGGCTCATGGGCGATGCCAACGTTGACGGAAGAGTCGACCTGAGCGACGCAGTTGCGATACTCCAGTACACGGCGCTCCCGGCGAAATATCCCCTCACTGAGCAGGGCATGATCAATGGGGACGTGGTGGACAACGGCACCAGCGGAGTCAACGGCTTTGACGCTCTGGCGATCCAAATGGCGGACGCCGGACTGCTCAGCACAGAGGACCTGCCGATCACCTCCGAGGAGATGACTGCGGAGCTGAAATAAAAAAGTGCAGCAGCTATCGCCCCCACGATGTCTTTCAGCTGATACTGATCACTAATAACTCAGAACTAAAAAGGGACTGCGAAATGCGTGTTTCTCTTAACGGAAAAATAAAACAATACCAAACTGAATAGGAAAAAGGCGGCTATGATTCGAATCTATAGCCGCTTTTTAATACAAAACAAGTTAATCAATTCGCAGCATATTTAATATAAGTTTTGATTCTTAGCAAGTACCGATGGCAATCCATATAGAATATATTTCTGAATTTTTCGATTTGTAACGATTTCACTCGTATTAAAGTGAGCAGTGTGTTTTCAATGTAAGGCAACTTTTTGATTAAAAAATATATCGCTCATATTTTGTTGAAAACAAGGAAATATTGTGATATAATAAAGTAAAAATCGAATTATCAGCTAGTTGTAACATTCATAAGGGAAGCGAGATTAACGAAAATTTTACAATCGACAAAAGCAGACAGATTGGGACAATGGCTACAAAAGAGAATATCCTGTAAAGCGTTCCTCGGTAAATAAATCGAGGGGCGCTTTTTTTGTGCCTATTTGCAAAAACTGAATATCTCAAAGCAAGGACGGGCGTTCTTCGGTTTAACCGAGGAGCGCCCGTCTTTTTTGTTTTTGGAGGTATGTGCAAGTGAATGACAAGATATTAGTGCCAAACGATTCTCGGCTATCCCTGTCTGCCCGTGGTGTTCTGACAACAATGCTCAATGTCCCCGAGTGCGACTATTGCAGCCTGGGAAAGCTCGCTATGAATTTTGAATCGGATTCGCTGCGAGAAATCAAAGCCGCCCTTGATGAGCTTTGCAATCTCGACTATGTGATTTGCATTACAGATTCGGTGTATGCGGTCAACAAGAAGCTGATACCTGCTATGCAGCAGCTTTGAGGGGGTGACGGTATGCCAATTTTCAAGAAAGAAATCAAATCCGATTTTACCGTGGTACACAATGCCTTTATTCGGGACGAGAATTTAGGGATTGCTGCCCGTGGGCTTCTTCTCACAATGCTGTCAATGTCTGACGGCTGGAATTTTTCGGTCAAGGGGCTTGCCGCTATCCTGCCCGACGGTGAGTGCAAGGTTACAACTGCTATCCGTGAGCTGGAACGGAACGGCTATCTTGTGCGGCGCAAACTTATCGACGAACGCAGCGGCAGAGTAATCGACTGGGAATATATCATCTCCGATGAGCCGCTGCCCGAGGAATACAGAGCAGAATCTTCTACGAAGAAAAAGCCTGTTGAAAACCTTGTTGAAAGTTCTCCAATCGAGGGCGATTATTCAGAGCTGGAAAGCCCACAACTGGAAAATCCAGTTCTGGACAATCCTGCGCTGGAAAAGCAAGGTGTATATAAAATAACAACAACATCAAGTACCAAAAAAGAAATATCATCGGAGCGAAAAATCAATCAATCCAATCTCGTTCAGCCGCAGCAATCGCAGCAAGAAGCGCAGGATAGGATTGATATGATTGATACTTATCGACAAGTCGTAAAAGAGAATATCGAATACGCCTGGTTTGCCGAAGCCTATGAATGCGAGCAGCCACACAACAGACCTCGTGGCAATATCCAGGAGCTTGACGAAATCGTTGAGCTTATCGTTGAGTGCATTTGCTCTCAATCCCCTACTATTCGTGTTGCCAATCAAGAAATGCCGCAGGAGGTCGTCAAGAGCCGATTCCTCAAACTGACCGAGGAACATATCAGCTATGTCTTTGAATGCCTTGAAAAGACGACCACGAAAATCAGAAACATCAAGGCTTATCTGATAACTGCCCTCTTTAATTCCGTTGCCACGCTGTCAAGCTATCAATCGGCAGATTTCCGTCACGCTTTCCCCGAGTTTTCAAGCGGGAGGTATGACGATGATGAATAAGCCGAGGTTTAACCTGGTATCGCTCTCGGGCGGCAAGGACAGTACGGCAATGCTGCTGGCTATGATTGAGCGTAACGTGCCTATCAGTATGATTCTTTTCTGCGATACTGGGCTGGAATTTCCTGCAATGTATCGCCACATAGACAAGCTGAACAGTTACGTTCGGGACACGCTGCAAATGGAAATCACTGTCGTACAGCCCGAGTACCCCTTTGAGTATTATTTCAAGGATATTCCCATAAAACGCAAGGCAGATTCGCCCGTGATACAGAAATACGGCGAGCAGCCGAACGGCTACGGCTGGGCAGGGTCACGAATGCGGTGGTGTACGTCACGGCTCAAAGATATGCCGAGAGAGCGCTTCCTGCGTCCGTATCGGGAACAGTATGACATTTACGAGTATGTCGGGATAGCTGCCGACGAGCAATATCGCTTGGAACGCAAGCGCAACCAGGACGAGCAGCATATCCACCCGCTTGTCGAATGGAATATGTCCGAAGCGGATTGTCTGCAATACTGCTATGATTGCGGCTTTAACTGGGAGGGACTCTACGAAAAATTCAAGCGTGTGTCCTGCTGGTGCTGTCCGCTGCAATCCCTTGATGAGCTGCGTGTGCTGTATCGGGATTATCCCGACCTATGGAAGCAGCTTGGTATATGGGACGAAATAACGTGGCGCAAATTCAGGGCAGATTACAGCGTAAAGGAGCTGCAAATCCGTTTCGATATGGAAGCGGAATGGCTGAAAAACGGCAAGTCTATCCGCAGCCGTGAGTTTTATCGTGCGCTGCGTGAACGGCTCGGAAAGGAGGGAGCATTATGACGGACACGAAAACCGTTGACGAGCTGAAAGTGGGCGACCTTATCTCGCTTGAGGGCGAGCTGTGGGTCATCACCGAAATCGACGGGGATTTTGCAATCAATATGCGGAATACAGACCCGAACGCCCTGCGCAGCGAAAATGCGCTGTTCGGAAACTGGAAGAAACAGCTTGCAAAAATCGGCTATTCATTCACAAGCAAGTAATGACAAGGAGGAATCAAATGAACAAGTTTATCTACACGCAGACCGACGAGGTGCTGAATCTTGGCTGTGTCGTCAGAATCACGCCCGTTGAAATCGAAGCGGAGAACACCGTCAGCGGCGAGGAAGTGACAGCATACGCTATTAACGCTCTGACCGTCAATGACGAGGAAATCCAGCTTGGTATCTACGAAACCGAGGAGGAGCTTTTCACGGTTATGGAGGAAATCAAAAAGTGGATTTCCAGTAATGCGTTCTCGCTCTTTATCGTGCCTGTGACCGTAACGCCCGATTAAGGGGGCAAGTGTTTATGGCAACTGATTTTGAACAGGGTACACGCAAGACCATTGACCTCACTATCAAGGCGGAACATCTGACGAGCGATATTCTGAAAGCGGCAATGCAGGAGTTTTTAAGCGGTGATGTGAAGAAAGGCAGAATGTCGCTGCGGCAGCTTGAACAGCAATCGCAGGGCAAAATCGAATCCATTGAGGTGACGGACAACAATATCCGTGATTTCCTGGAAACGGCAAAGAAATATGATGTGGATTTTGCGCTAAAGCGTGACAACAGTACGCAGCCGCCCACCTACCACGTTTTCTTTGCCGCTGCGAAAACCGAGGATTTCAAACGTGCATTTTCAGAATATGCAAGCCGCAAACAGGCAGAGGTCGCTGCACCGAAGCGGGGCGAAATAACAAGGGAACAGCTCAAACAGCAGGCGCAGACAATAGCGCAGCAGCCAAAGGCACACCACAAGGAGCGTGTTCGTGCAAATGAGGTGGCGCACTAATGCAGATAAACAGCAAGAAAATCAAGAAGCTGATTATCAGCAATCTGCCGTTTCTGATATTCGGGTATGCTGGCGACAAACTTGCCTATGCGTACCGAATCGCAGAGGGCGACGGTCTTTCCGAAAAGCTGACCCCATTTTTCAATAATCTTGGCGTATCGTTTGCAAATCCGCTGCCGAGCTTCCACCCTATTGACCTGCTTGCAGCGGTCGTGCTTGCGGTGGTAATGAAAATCGTTATGACGATTAAAGCCAAAAACCGCAAGAAATTTCGGAACGGTCAAGAATACGGCTCCGCTTCCTGGGGTACAGAACGGGATATTGAGCCTTATATGGACTTATCGAATCCCGACAACAATGTCATTCTGACGAAAACCGAGGGGCTGACAATGGGAAAACCGTCTGCGCCGAAATTTGCCCGTAACAAGAACATTCTTGTTATCGGCGGTTCGGGCAGCGGTAAAACACGCTTTTTCGTCAAACCAAATCTAATGCAAATGCACTCGTCGTACATCGTGACCGACCCGAAAGGAACGGTGTTAATCGAATGCGGCGAAATGCTGAAACGTGGCAGACCCACGCAAATGAAATCAAAGAACGGCAAGACAATTTACGAGCCGTATCGTATCAAGGTTTTTAACACGATTGATTTTGCGAAATCAATGCATTACAACCCGTTCGCATATATCTCCGAGCGCAACCGTGAAAAGGATATTTTGAAATTTGTTGATGTTCTCATCAAGAACACGAACGGCGGCAATCCGCAACAAGGCGGCGACTTTTGGGAGAAAGCAGAACGGCTATTATATACAGCGTACATTGCTATGATATTCACATTCTCACCGCCCGAGGAACGGAATTTTGAAACGCTGATTGATATGATTAACCTTTCAGAATGCCGTGAGGACGATGAAGAATTTAAGAATGTCATAGACCTGCAATTTGATTTTATCGAATGCTGGATAAATGATTCATTCCCCGATGATATGGAAATATCGGAGGAATATCAAGCTATCCGAGATAATTACAAGCCCACGGAGGAACAGATACGGCTCGGCACATTCGCCGTCAAGCAGTACCGTTCATATAAGCTGGCGGCAGGAAAAACAGCAAAATCCATTTTGATTTCCTGCTCGACCCGTTTAGCTCCGTTTGCAATAGACGAGGTATTGGAAATCACAAGCTATGACGAATTAGGGCTTGATAAGCTCGGTGATGAATTGTCGGCTTTGTTCGTGATTATCTCCGATACCGACGCAACATTCAATTTTCTTGTTGCGATAATGTACTCCCAGCTTTTTAATTTGCTCTGCACAAAGGCTGATAATTCGCCTGGCGGCAAATTAAAATATCACGTTCGCTGCTTGTTAGACGAGTTTGCGAACATTGGCGAAATTCCTAATTTCGATAAACTGATAGCCACGATTCGCTCTCGTGAGATTTCGGCAAGTATCATTTTACAAGCAAAATCGCAGTTAAAGGCGATATACAAGGATAACGCCGACACGATTGAGGGCAACTGTGACACGACCTTATTCCTGGGCGGTAAAGAAAAATCAACCCTCAAAGAAATATCCGAATCGCTCGGAAAAGAAACGATTGACGCTTTCAATACGTCCGAGAACAGAGGTCAGTCAGAAAGCTACGGATTAAACTATCAGAAGCTCGGAAAGGAATTATTGTCACAAGACGAGCTGTCCATTATGGACGGCGGCAAGTGTGTTTTACAAGTCAGAGGTGTGCGCCCGTTTTTCTCCGATAAGTATGACATTACTCGCCACAAGCATTATCCGCTGCTGCTTGACGACAATCCTAAAATGGAGTTCCACATTGAAAAGTATCTCGCAGAGGTACGGGCAAAGAAGCTCCGTTTACCGAAAGACAAGCAGTTCACGCAAATCCAATGTACCGTGGGCGCAGAATCATAATCTATGGAGGTATCTAACTACAATGAACACCATTACAACCGTTTCTGCGAAGAAGCAGAACAAGCTCTCAAAGGGCTGCAAGTTCGCAAAGAAGTCTATCATTTCGCTTGTGACCGCAGCACTTATGCTCTCCTGCGGCGGCGTTACCGCATTCGCCGCTGGCTCGGGCGAGGTCGATTCTTCCACGTTCATCACGACCGCCTGCACCGTTCTCAAGTCTGTTATTATCCTCATCGGCGGCGGTGTCGGTATCTGGGGTATCGTCAATCTGTTGGAGGGTTATGGTAATGACAATCCTGGCGCAAAGTCGCAGGGTATGAAGCAGTTAATGGCAGGTCTTGGTCTGATTCTGCTGGCGATTATCCTCGTGCCCGTATTGGAAGATATGATGACTGGCGCTGTGTAATATAATCGCAGACCAAATCCGTTACTGTTCTCTGACATACATACTCCGTTGCGGCAGCGGGCTGTGCCGGCTCTCGGTGCAGCCTGCTGATTCGCCGCAAGAACGAAAGGGCGGTGATAGATTATGGGCATTATCAGCGACGCAATAGATAGTCTTGAAACCTGGTGCGAAAACTTGTTTAAGGACGGAATCAAATCCCAGTTCGATAATATCGCAGGATTGCTGACCGACACATTCAGCACCACAACAG
>JAFUAO010000078.1 GCA_017460665.1 Ruminococcus sp. | reverse complement strand
GGGAGGGCTTTAACAAAAAACTGGTACAAAAGCCGTCGGCCCTCCCCTCTCTTCGGTTTTCCTCTCTGCACTCTCTTTTCCCTCACTCCCCACCCCGCCGGCTTTTGACTATCCTTCGCAGGACCCTTCGGGCCTGCTGGCTTAGAAATATAGGGCGGTAGGGGCGAATTCCGTTCGCCCGGTGGTCGTGTAAAATGGCCGGGCGCACAATGTGCGCCCCTACAATTCAAATACGTCCGCCGTTAGGCGGACACCACAACTCCGAACTCTCAACTTCCCACTCTCAACTCGGCAAAAAAAGGGACTGCATAGCAGTCCCTTTTTTTACTGAAGATTGAGGTGGTTCTTGATGATGTTCACAAGGATCACATACATCACAGCACTGCACGCTGCGAAAAATGCGCAGAAGATCAGGATAGACGCTGTGGGGTTCTCCAGGAAGAAATCGGTGGTCATCATCTCGGCGAAGATCCTCGAAATGGCAAAGATCCCGAAGAACAGCGCTGCTCCCAGCACCAGCGCTCCCAGACAGCCCTTGCTGTTGGTCATGGAGTTCAGTGCAGTCGTCAAATAGAACAGCAGCAGCAGGCTCAGGAAGACCATGAAGCTCAGCAGCACGCCCGACAGCTTTACTCCCACCGGGATAGCATCGTCAATTATCACTTCATACAGGTCCTTGATGACGCCGATCGAGGCCTCGTTGGACACGATGAAGATACCGATGAACAGCACGATGAAGCTGATGATGTAGTTAGTTGCGCCTGCGATCACCTTTGCGGCGATGTGCTCAGTGGCAGTTACAGGCAGAGTGTTGGTCAGATAGCCCTCGTCGCTGAACATATTCTTCTTGAACCGGCGAACGTTGGAAACGATAGTCATCATCGCCATGAACGCTGCCAAAAATCCGAACACTGTTGTTATGCAGAACACTACTGCAACGATCGTGAAGCCAAAGGCTCCCTCGGGCTCGAAATCGCTGTCTGCAAGGAAGGTGAAGCACCTTACCAGCAGAGCCGCTATAAGATACACGATGTACACCGGAGTAAAGGTCTTTATTATGTAAATGTACTCGTGCTTTATGAGTTTTCCTAACATCTGAATACCTCCCTGAACAGCTCGTCTATGGACATTCCCTTTTCTGTGCGGAGCGCATCTGCGCCGCCGTGGATCTTAAGGTGTCCGTACTGGATCATGACCACATCGTCGATGACTCTCTCAATATCCTGGATAAGGTGAGTGGATATGATGACCGAGGCATCGGGGTTGTAGTTGGTGATGATCGTGTCGAGGATATAGTCTCTTGCAGCAGGGTCAACGCCTGCGATAGGCTCGTCAAGAAGGTAGAGCTTTGCGTTCCTGCTCATTACGAGGACCAGCTGCACCTTCTCCTTAGTGCCCTTGGACAGGGTCTTCATCTTGGCGTTCAGGTCGATGTTGAGCCTCTGGAACATATCCTCAGCCAGTTGACGGCGGAAGTCCTTGTAAAAGTCCTCAAAGTAGCTGAGGATATCCTTCACCTTCATCCAGTCCGGGATATAGGTGCGCTCAGGCAGGTAAGAGACGATCTCCTTGGTCTTGGCGCCGACCGCCATGCCGTCGATCGTGATGTCTCCTGCTGTGGGAGTGAGAAGTCCGCACAGGAGCTTTATGAGAGTGGTCTTTCCGCTCCCGTTAGGTCCCAGGAGGCCGATGATCTTGCCGCTCTCAAGAGTCAGGTCAAGGCCGCTGAGAGCTTCCTTCTTGCCGTAGGATTTTGACAGCCCTGTGCATCTGATGAGTTCAGACATTGTATCCATTCCTTTCTTTAAGGCTTTATGCCAGCTTCTCGATGACCGCTGCGGTCATCACTATAGTGATAGCAAAGAAAACGAGGGGGCAAACTGCCGTGAAGGTCCACCGGGCAGTTTTCGGCTGAGACCGGTTCTCAGCGATATAGCTGCGTATGAACTTCCAGTTGACTATGAGGAAGTAGCCTCCCAGCAGCGTGAATATGCCTAAAACAGTGTAGTCCAGTACATTGGCCGCAGTCTTGGGCAGCAGCTTTTCCAGCTTCGACAGCATATCGCCGAAGAGGAAGTTGTTGAGGATATGCAGCGCTATCGACCACAGGATACCGTACTCCATGGCCGTATATCCCAGCACCAGTCCGATAACTGCCGCAAAGATGGTCTGCACCAGATTGGTGTGCATCAGGCCGAATAGGACCGATGTCATGACTATGGCCAGCACCTTGCCGTACTTCTCGAAGCTCCTCAGAAGGAAGCCCCTGAAGACCAGCTCCTCTGCGATAGGCCCCAAAAAACCGGCGTAGATGAACATCGAAAGGGTACTGGTCCCGGCTTGTGCGGCCTGGGTCCCCATTTCTGCGGAGAGGCCGAACTTGTTCAGCAAAAGCTCCACCAGGATCCCTGCCCCGGTGAAAACGAGCTGGCTCCCCATGAACACGCAAAGCAGCATGAAGAAGCGCTCCGGCGTCATTTTTCCTCTGCTTCGGAAGAGCTCCGCCGGCTTGACCCTGTTCCGGAAGAAGAGGAACATGAAAGCGATGCCTAGGAACACTCCCACGATGAGGGCTCCTGCGTGGGTCAGGTAGTATTCCGTGACATCCTCGGTGAGCTGCTGGACGTCCACCTTGTCGCCGGCCTTGATGATCATCTTCACCATGCGGACGATCATATCCACGATCTCGACACTGAGAAAGATCACGAAGTAGATCAGAAGTCCGCCCACGGCGAAGTTGGCATTGTTCTTAACGTATCTGCGCCTTGCCTTGTCGCTGATCTGAGGCGAGGGCTGCTCTAAGATCTCATTCTCCACTAGTCTGTCCACCTCCGTGCTCGGCAGCATATCTCCGAAGCATATCCACTGCCTCGTCGACTGTGATGCCCATTTTCTGTATCATGTCATAGAAACCGCCTATTACCTCCTCCGCACGCTGATCGTTCAGCTTTGCGATGAGGTCGCTGTCCTCAGTTATGAATCGACCAGATGTCCTCAGCGAGATGATGTAGCCGCTCCTTTCGATCTCAGCCAGCGCTCTCTGCATAGTGTTGGGGTTGACCCTTGCCTCCTCCGCCAGATCTCTGACCGAGGGGATCCTTTCTCCGGGCTTGTAGATACCGGAGGCTATCCGGGACATGAGCTCGTCGATGATCTGAACATAGACCGGCTTGTCATTGGTAAAACTCCACATTAACTGCACCTCCTTAGAATATGTGTCGGTGTATTATTGTACCAATCGCCTAATACAATAATACCACATAGTATCACGTTTGTCAATACCTTTTGAAAAATTTTTTTGAGAACGTGCCAGATCTTCTTTCAGGGAGGGCATTGTGTAGGGGAGAACATCGTTCGGCCGGTGGTTTATCGCACATGGCCGGGAGGCCGAGGGCGGCCTCCCCTACGGTTTTCTGGGTCCACGGACGGCAAATGGCCGTCCCTACATTTTTCGGGTCCCGTGGGCGCACAATGTGCGCCCCTACAAATACGTCCGCCAACGGCGAACACCGCAACTCTCAACTCTCCACTCTAAACTCTCAACTCAGCAAAAAAGGGACTGCCAAGCAGTCCCTTTTTCTCACTTCTCTGAATTTATGAACATATCATAGATCCGGCGGATCGCCTCAGGCAGGTCGTGCTCGCTGACGCCGATGATGACGTTCAGCTCGCTGGAGCCCTGATCGATCAGCTTTACATTGATCCTTGCATGAGCCATCGCTGCGAACACCCTGGCAACTGTACCACGGGTATTCTTCATCCTTCTTCCCACTACAGCCAGTATAGCGATACCGTCCTCGATCTCCAGATGATCCGGCTTCACTTCCCTGCGTATATCAGCCAGCACCTTGTCACGGACAGGCTCCAGCTTCGCAGTATCCAGAGTGATGCTCATGGTGTCGATACCGGAGGGCATATGCTCGAAGGACAGGCCGTTGTCGTAGAGCACCTTCAGCACCTTCATGCCGAAGCCGATCTCGTTGTTCATCATGGCCTTCTCGATATTGATCGTGGAGAAGCCCTTCTTGCCGGCGATACCTGTGATCGTATGGCCAAGGCTCTCACGACTGAAATCATGATCGTTGGAAACGATCATAGTTCCGGCGTCCTCGGGGCGGTTGGTATTGCGGATATTTATGGGGATACCGGCGCTCCTTACGGGGAAGATAGCGTCCTCATGGAGGACAGAGGCGCCCATGTAGGCCAGCTCTCTCAGCTCACGGTAGGTGATGACCTCGATAACATCGGGGTCCTGTACGATACGGGGATCTGCTACCAGGAAGCCCGAAACGTCGGTCCAGTTCTCATAGATCTCGGCTCTCACGGCGTTTGCGATGATAGAGCCTGTAACGTCCGATCCGCCACGGGAGAAGGTCTTGATCACGCCCTCGGTGGTCCTTCCGTAGAAGCCGGGGATCACGGCGTTGTCCAGTCCCTTCAGGCGGCTGCGGACGGCCTTCACGGTCTCGTCCAGCAGGAGAGCTCCCTTAGTGTCGAAGATGATCACATCGGCAGCGTCAACGAAGTTATATCCTAAGTAGTTTGCCAGCACCTTGCCGTTGAGGTATTCGCCTCTGCTTGCTGCGAAGTCCTTTGCAGGGCGCTTTTTCAGCTCGGCCTCGATAGTCTGGAACTCCTGATCCAGAGACATATCCATGCCCAGCTCTGAGATTATGCCGTTATAGCGGTCCCTGATCTTAGCCAGGTCCTCGGAGAAATCAATGCCGCTTCCGGCAAGCTCGCAGCACTTATACAGCATATCCGTTACCTTTATATCTTCAGAAAAGCGCTTTCCCGGGGCAGAGGGCACGACGTACTTCCTCTTCTCGTCGCTCTTTATGATAGCGGCTACCTTTCTGAACTGTGAGGCGTCAGCCAGTGAGCTTCCGCCGAATTTTACGACCTTATCAGCCATGATGAAGTCCTTCCCTTCGATCGTTATTTTAGTGACAATATTTATTATAGTCCAATTTTCCGCCAAAATCAATTGACATAACTCCCAAATCGGCGGAAAACACGGTTGTATTTTTGTTGAATACGCTTGTACGCCAGTGGCGGACAGCTCCTCCCAGAAAAACAGCGGCAGTCCTCAGACCGCCGCCAAAATTATTATGTCAGAGAGTGTCCGGATAGGCTCCGTAGTAAATACTATGCGCCCTCCCTCGAAAACATTCTCAGAAATTCAGCTTTGACTTCATCTTTTCAAAGAAGCTCTGTCGCTTGGCGTAGTTCTTGTCCGTAAGTGAGGCCTCGAACTGCTTGAGCAGGTCCTTCTGCTTCTTTGACAGGTTCTTAGGCACCTCGACGTAGATCTTGACGTACTGGTTGCCACGGTCGTTGCGGTGGACCTTCTTTACGCCCTTGCCCTTCAAGCGGAAAACAGTTCCGGTCTGGGTGCCCTCGCTGATGTTGTACTTTACGTCGCCGTCGATAGTGGGAACAGTGATCTCGGCTCCCAGAACGGCCTCCATATAGGTAACGGGTATATCGCAGTGTATGTCATAGCCCTCACGGTTGAACAGGGGGTGGGGCTTGACGGACACCTGTAGCAGCAGGTCGCCGTTGGGACCGCCGTTCACTCCGCAGTCGCCCTGACCGCTGAGGCGGATGGTCTGGCCGTCGTCGATACCGGCAGGGATGTCGATAGAGACAGTCTTTGCCACTCTCAGTCTGCCCACGCCACGGCACTTGCCGCAGGGGTTCTTGATGATCTTGCCCTTGCCTCCGCAGTGGGGACATGGCTTAGTGGAGGAGATAGCTCCGAAGGGAGTGCGCTGGGTGGTCTTGACGGAGCCTCTTCCCTGACAGTCCGGACAAATATCCGCCGATGTGCCGGCATCTGCGCCGCTTCCGCCGCAGGACTCGCAGTTGCACATACGGTTGATCTTGACCTCCTGCTTCTTGCCGTTGCAGGCCTCCATGAACGAGATCACCACAGATTCCTGTATATCGGCGCCTCTTCTGGGGGTGCTGGCGGTGGAGCGTGTGCTGCCTCCGCCGAAGCCGAAGCCGCCGAAGATGTTCTCCAGAATGTCGCTCATGTCTGCAAAACCGCCGAAGCCGCCCATATCAGCGTTAGGATCCACACCGGCGTGGCCGTACTGGTCATAGCGAGACCTCTTCTCGGGATCTGAAAGGATCTCATAGGCCTCGTTGACCTCCTTGAACTTCTCCTCACAAGCAGGATCGTCCGGGTGGAGGTCCGGGTGGTATTCTCTGGCCTTTTTCTTGAAGGCCTTCTTTATCTCGTCCTCTGAGGCGCCCTTCTGGAGCCCAAGGACCTCGTAATAATCTCTTTTTTCTTCAGCCATACTTCTTCTCCGTTCAACAAATGATGATCAGGAGACCGGATCTTAGCGAGGGATCCCCGATCGTATAGATATGCCTTTAGGGCGAAACGAATTCCGCCCTAAGGATCATTTATTCTGCCTCATCCTCTACCCTCTGCTCATATCCGCCGGTAGGATCGTCGGAAGCATTGTTGCTGGCGGTCTCGCCGAACCATTTCAGTCCGCACCAGAGCCCGATGCCGATCGCTGCGATCAGCAGGATCGTGATGAGGGTCTTTTTGAAGTCCTTGCCCATGATCAGACCTCCGTAAAGTCAGCGTCAACTACTCCGTCGTCGTCAGAGCCGCCGCCGGCTGCTCCGTCAGCACCGCCCATATTGCCGAACTGTGAGGGATCGATGCCGCCGCCGTTGGGGTCAGCCTGCTGATAGATCTTTGCGGAGAGATCGTAGAACGCCTTCTGGAGCTCGTCCTTGAGGCTCTTGATCTCATCATAATTGTCTGCCTCGATAGCTGACTTCAGAGCTGCAGCCTTAGACTCGATATTTGCCTTCTCATCGGCAGATACCTTATCGCCGAAGTCAGCCAGGGCCTTCTCGCACTGGAACACCAGCTGCTCGGCCTCGTTCTTGTTATCCACCTGCTCACGGCGCTTCTTGTCCTCAGCAGCGTACTGCTCGGCCTCCTTGACGGCCTTCTCGATGTCCTCCTTGGACATATTCGTAGAGGAGGTGATCGTGATGTTCTGCTCCTTGCCTGTACCTAAGTCCTTAGCAGAAACGTGAACGATACCGTTAGGATCTATATCGAACGTTACCTCGATCTGAGGGATACCTCTGGGAGCAGGAGCGATGCCGTCCAGACGGAAGGTGCCCAGCTGCTTGTTGTCTCTTGCGAACTCACGCTCGCCCTGGAGCACGTTGATATCAACGGCAGGCTGGTTGTCAGCGTAGGTGGAGAACACCTGAGACTTCTTTGTAGGGATAGTCGTATTTCTCTCGATCATTCTCGTGCAAACGCCGCCGGCTGTCTCGATGCCCAGTGAAAGGGGAGTAACGTCCAGCAGCAGCAGGCCGTTCTTGACGTCGCCGCCAAGGACTCCGCCCTGATATGCAGCGCCGAGAGCAACGCACTCGTCGGGGTTGATGCCCTTGAAGGGATCCTTGCCGATGAGCTTCTTTACGGCCTCCTGGACAGCGGGGATCCTTGAGGAGCCGCCTACCATGAGGACCTTGTTGATCTCAGAGATCTGGAGGCCTGAGTCGCTGAGGGCCTGACGTACAGGTCCCATAGTTGCCTCTACAAGGTCAGCCGTCAGCTCGTTGAACTTAGCCTGAGTCAGGGTAAGGTCAAGGTGCTTGGGAGTGCCTGTTGCGTCAACGGTAATGAAGGGGATATTGATATTTGAGGTAGTAGTCGAGCTGAGCTCGATCTTGGACTTCTCAGCAGCGTCCTTGAGCCTCTGAGCAGCCATCTTGTCCTGTGAAAGGTCGATGCCCTCGGTCCTCTTGAACTCCTCGACCATCCAGTTGATGATGCGCTGATCGAAGTCATCGCCGCCCAGACGGTTGTTGCCGGCAGTTGCCAGCACCTGCTGAACATCCTCGCCCATCTCGATGATAGAGACATCGAAGGTACCGCCGCCCAGGTCGTAGACCATGACGGTCTGCTCCTCTTCCTTGTCGATGCCGTAGGAAAGAGCAGCAGCTGTAGGCTCGTTGATGATACGTCTTACAGTAAGGCCTGCGATCTGGCCTGCGTCCTTAGTAGCCTGTCTCTGAGAGTCAGTGAAGTAAGCAGGAACAGTGATGACGGCCTCTGTTACTGTCTCGCCCAGATAAGCCTCAGCATCGGACTTCAGCTTCTGAAGGATCATTGCTGAGATCTGCTGGGGAGTGAACTTCTTGTCGTCGATAGTCACCTTATAGTCAGAGCCCATGTGTCTCTTGATAGAAGAAACGGTCCTGTCGTGGTTGGTGATAGCCTGTCTCTTGGCCACCTGGCCCACCAGACGCTCGCCGTTATTCGTGAAAGCAACTACTGAAGGAGTAGTCCTTGCGCCCTCGCTGTTGGGGATAACTACGGCGTTTCCGCCCTCCATAACAGCCACGCATGAATTAGTTGTACCTAAGTCGATACCGATTATCTTTGCCATGATCTATTCCTCCTAAAAAATAGCTTTATAGCTGTCAGCCGTTAGCTGTCAGCCTTTTAGCTCCGCTCTCGCAGAGTTATTTGTCCTTGATCTGTGGTCCGCCACTAAAGCGCCACCACTACCATAGCCGGCCTTATCAGCTTATCCCCCAGCATATAGCCCTTCTGGAAGACCTGACAAACATGGCCGCTGGCGTACTCCTCGCTCTCCGCCTGCTGGATAGCGTTGTGGATATTGGGATCGAACTCAGCGCCCAGCGCCTCGATCTCGGTGACGTTCATCTTAGTGAGGAACTCCTGTAACTGGCCGAAGATCATGCTCATGCCGTTCTTGAAATTCTCGTCTGAGCACTCGAAGGCCAGCGACCTCTCGAAGCTGTCGATGACGGGGAGAAGGCTCTCCACGCACTTGACGGAAGCGTTCTGATAGGTCTCGGTCTTTTCTCTTGCTGTCCTCTTGCGGAAGTTGTCGTACTCTGCCATAAGGCGGAGGTACTGCTCCTTGGAGTCGGCCAGTGCGTCCTCCATATCCGCTATCTGAGAGGCAGTATCGTTGTACTCACTGACCTCGTCGTCCTCATCGCTGCGATCCTCAGCAGCCTCGAGAGCCTTCTCGATGAGCTCATCCACTGAGCTCTCCTGAGCCTCCTCCTGAGTCTCCGGATCAGTGCTCTGAAGATCCTTGTTCTCTTCCATTGCAGTCTCCTTTCTACGGCTTTTGATCCATGGGATCAGCCGTTCCTGCGATAGTATCATCATCGCCGCCGGACATAAGATACGAGATCTTCTGAGTCAGGTACTCGACGTATGGGATGATTTTTTTATAGTCCACTCTCATGGGCCCGATTATGCCCAGAGAGCCCGCCTCCTTGCCGTCCTTGCGGTATTTGGAGACGATCATGCTGGAGTTGCCGATAGCGAAGCCTCCCTCGGCGCCGAAGCGCACTCTTATGCCGCTGAAGGTCTCCTCCAGCAGCTCCGAGAGCTCGTCCTTGCGCTCTATGAAGCGGACCACCTCCATTTTGTCGAGGTCGTCGCAGGAGAGCAGCTTCTCGCCGCCGCTGACTGTCAGCTCCTGATGACGCAGGTCCTCAGAGAGCTCGCAGATGCCCTTTACCAGGGGCGACAGTGAGACCATGTAGGCGCTTACCGCCGCCACGATCTTGTCCAGCATCTCCTCCGAGAGGTCCTCTACGGACACGCCGTGGAGGTTCTCGTCGATATATTTTGTAAAGAAGTCCAGCTGCTCATGGCTCAGGTCGAACTCCAGCCTACAGGCCTTGTTCTTGATGCTGCCGTTAGATGTTATGAGCAGTATGACGTACAGTCTTTTTCCGGTAGGGATCACCTCGACCTTTGAGATCACCGAAAATCTTGGAGCAGAATTGGTGACCACTGCGGCACAGTGCGTCAGCTCTGTGAGGGCAGCCGCTGCGTTCTGGACCAGCAGCTCTTCGGGAGTGTCCTCTCCGCCCAGCATCTCGTCCAGCCTCAGCTTTTCCTCATCGGAAAGGTCCGGCGGATCCATTAGCTGGTCGATATACAGTCTGTAGCCGAGGAAGGTAGGGACTCTTCCGGCGGAGGTATGGGGCTGTTCAAGATAGCCGAGCTGTTCGAGCATGGCCATATCGTTCCTGACCGTAGCGGCGGACACGTTTATATGGCTCTGCGAAGCAACGGCCTTTGAGCCCACAGGCTCGCCCGTCCGGATGTATTCGTCGACTACAGCGGCAAGTATTTTCAGCTTTCTGTCGTCCACGATCCTCACGCCCTTTCATGTGTTAGCACTCTCAGTCCCTGAGTGCTAATTATAATTTACCACAATTGAAGGCCATTGTCAAGGGATCATGAAATTTTCGTCACTTTCCACTATTTGTTTATCGCTCTCGCCGGCGAGTGCTGGCACTTTGACCAACGGAGTGCTGGCTCCGGGAGAAAACTCCCCTGTATCGGGCCTTAGCAGTCCCCTTAGCACTCTGTCAGAGGGGAGTGCAGGATCTCCCAGAAATACCTTCTGGCGCAGGCCGTCAGCTCCTCTGAAACACCGTGCTCCGGATCGTAGAACCTCCCCCGGAAATACAGCGACCAGTGCCAGCACCGGGGAGTCTCAAGGCTCAGCAGGGCCAGCTCCGGAAGCTCCTCCTTCGCCGTGAAGGGGCGGCGCTCCGGCGAAAGGGACAGGCCGTTTGCGGCAAGGAGCTCCCTCATCTCCCGGAGGCAGGTCTCACGGTCATTGTGAAGGCTCCGGCAGATCTCCTCCGGCGGCCTTCCCAGCACCATCGCCAGCACCGCCTGACCGCATTGCAGGTCGGTGGGCTCGTGAACGTAAACGATCTCCATAGTTTTCTCCTTTATAATAGTATCTGTCGGGCTCTCCGTCGATATGCACAATGCAGGTCTATCCATAGAGCGCCGGATCGTGATCTCCTCCAAAAATTAAAGTAAGACTTTAATTTCGCTTGACTTCTGAGGGAAGCTGGTATATAATACAGTCATAAGCAAACGCTGCGTTTAATAAATTAAACCGAGACTTTAACGATTTTAAGGAGGAGTTTTATGAACGCCAACAAAACAGCCGCTCTCAAGAAGCGCACTGTCATCGACCTTGTGGCCTCCGGGATCATCGGAGCCGCAGCCGCCGTCGCCGGGATCGTGTTCCTGTTCAAGTACGCTGACGGCGCCCCCAAGCAGTACCTGACCAACGCCGTGTACAGCATCGCCCTTGCCGCCGAGGTCCTGCTGCTGTGCCTGATCCTGATCCACGTCCGCATAAAGGGCACGCCCTTCACCAAGACCGTGATCTGGATCCTCCGGATAATGGCAGTGATCCTGTTCCTCACAGGCTGTATGCCCAGCTTCGTGGAGGTCAGCTCGGATCCGAGCTCCTTTGCGGTCTCCACCACCTTCGGCTTCCAAAATTTCCTGGTATTCGGCCTGGGAGCAGTGATCGGCGTGATCTCTGAGATCTTCGTGTACGGCAGGGAGCTCCAGGAAGACAACGACCTGATAGCGTAAAGGAGGAGCCATGGGAAGGATAATAATAAGGCTGGACCGTATGCTGGCCGACCGGAAGATGTCCCTGAACGAGCTGGCGGAAAGGATCGGCATGACCAATGTGAACCTGTCCAACCTCAAGACCGGGAAGATGAAGGGCATACGCTTTGAGACGATGTCGGCGATCTGTGAGGCACTGGGCTGTCAGCCGGGGGACCTGTTTGAATACACCGAAGGATAGCCATTGGGAAGAGCTGGCGCTTGTTGGCGCCGGCCCTTTTTTTGCTTTGACGATCCGGCACGTCAGGTCAATTATACCATGTTCTGGGCTGTATAGCAAGAGTGATCCTTTTTAGTTGTTAGTTATTAGTGCGTAGTGCTTAGCTTTAGTTGAGAGTTGTGGTGTCCGCCTGGCGGCGGACAGATCTGAAAATGTCTGAATGACAAATTGCAATTAAAAGTTTCGCTCAAGCCTTTTCAAAGGCTTGCGGAGTCCAGAGGCAGAGCCTCTGGT
>JAFUAO010000010.1 GCA_017460665.1 Ruminococcus sp. | reverse complement strand
GTCAAGGTTGCCGGTCGGTTCAAACTGCATTTCATTTTTTCAGACTGCTTCGGCGGTCTTATTGTCGTGCCTGTTTTTTCTTCTGTGAAAGTTGTGTGAAACTTTCATTTTACTTCTTGACTTTTATTTGCAGGTCTCATAGTTTCAAGGCGGCCGCTGCCGCAGTATCATTATACCATTTTTGGGGGAATTTGTAAAGGGGAGCTCATCAGAAGAACTTCCTCAGCTCCTGCTCTGCAGACTCCAGCTGCTTTTGGAGCCTGATCACGGCCGCCTGCTTTTTGACATACCGCTGGGCGATCCGCTTCTGCTCAGCCAGCGAGCACATGGGGATCTTTAGGTTCTTAAGGGCCTCGATGGGGATATTCGGGATCGTCACGCCCACACAGATCCCCTTTAGGAGAGCCTGTCCCGGCTCGCTGTCGAAAAAGGCCTTGATGTAATAGGGCTCGGCCTTGGACCTGTCGAGCTGTATGATGTAGAGGTTGCCGTTGACCAGCAGCCTTTCCTCGCCGGAGACCTGTGCAACGGCGCACTTCACCGGGCAGCCGTTCTTCGAGAGGATCAGGTCGCCGTCGCCGGCACAGTATTTCTCATGCCGCTTGTCCAGCCTCCGCAGATAGGGGAGCTCCTCGGCGATACGGCCGCTGCTCATATCCGACAGCATCAGCAGCCTTGCGCCGGTCTCCTCCTCGCAGACCAGCCCGTCCAGCTCGCTGGCCTTGATCTGAGCGCCTCTTGTGATACGGGCGATCAGCTCAGAAAAAGCCACGGCGTTGGTCACGGCCGGCTGCTCCTCGGTGTAGTCCTTTGGGGAGAGCCTGTAGCCTCCTGCGGCGATCTCCTCATTGCTGACGGTGCAGCTCACCGGCCCGGAGCGACCGACAGCGGCAAGGATCTGAGAGATGTCCTCCTCCGAGAGGACGTTCCTCCGCCGTGAGGGAGTGAAGATCTCAGTTGCGTCCACGAAGCTCACCTCACTGTTGCCGTGGCTCAGTATTACGAGAGTGCTGGGGACGGCGGTGGAGCTGTAGATATTGGGCGGAAGGGCGATGACGGTCTCGATGTATCCGGCGTCGATGAAGCTCTCACGCTGCTTCCGGTCGGAGAGGTTCCATGTGCTGCCGCTGGAGAAGATACATACCGCCTTTCCGTTCGGGCTGAGGAGCTCCATACATTTTTTGGCGAAGAGCCAGTCTGCCGAGGCGGAGTGTCCGCAGTCCGGGAAGAAGAGCTTCCACTTCGCCCCGAACTGACACTGGCAGAAGATCTTGTCGAAGCTGCCGGTCAGCTCCAGCGGATCCTCGGAGGTGATCGTCACGCTGCCGCCCAGAAGGTCGGCCCTCATCATGGCGGCGCTGCGAAGGTCTGGCCGTGGTTCGCTCCCCAAAGCAGGACCGTCAGCGCCAAGGGCGGCACATTTCCGTAAAAAGGTCAGGAGCCCGGCGGAAAGGTCTGCGACGGTCTCTCCGGGAGAGATCTCAAGGAGCCTTGCAGAGAGGGCGGCAAGCCCGGCCGGAGGCTCCAGCAGGCGCCCTATCATGGCCTCGATGTCGCCGAAAAGCAGCAGCGCCCGGCACTCCTCGGGGGAGCAGGCTCCGGACAATTGGCAGATCACGTCCCACTTATCGCCCACTGCGCTGAACAGTGCAGGGGAGAGCTGAGCCTTGATCGGGTACTGCTCCAGAAAGGCGTTCAGGTCCTTTGGAGGCCTCCCCTCGGTCCTTGCGATGATGTAGGCTGCGGCGCAGACCGTCAGCCACGGCGCCCCTTTTAGCGCTCCGGTGATAGCTGACAAGGCCTTTTTTGTGCTGACCTGTCTAAGCTCCTGGATCGGTGTCATGATAACAGCTCCTTTTGCAAGCAAATGTTTTACATTATTATTATATCAGTGGAGTTTAGGTTTGTCAATATCAAGAAAATAATAAACCTGAAAAAATATGGAAAACCTCTTGACAGACCCGGATCTGGCTGCTATAGTAAAATCAAGGATATGGATAACCAAAATCAAACTATCAAAAGGGAGGACGATATGCAGAGAGGAGTTTTCTGGCTGATCCGTGGAAGCCTCAGGTGCTTTCCCTTCGACGGGACCGTGCTGGAGGGCGCTGCAAGGTCCGGGAACACCTTCAACCACAAAAGGCTGTGGGAGCACCTTCGGCCCTGCGGCGAAAGCGTGGGCTTCGGCTACTATCCCAGAGGAAGGGTGGAGATCACGCCTAAGGGCCGGGCGGTGGTCTACATGAGCCCTCACATAGGGACGGAGCACCTGCCTGAGATCATGGCGGCCTTCGGCCTTGCTGAGGAGCCGGCTGTAAAGTATGACCACAGTGAGCATTACAGGTGCTATTTAGATGAATAGAGCTGTGATAAAGGAGGCAAAAATATGCAGTACGAATTTCTTGAATTCATCGACTCAAAAACTCTCCGGGAGCAGCTCAAGGGAACAGACCTTCCGCCTGCCGTGGAGTGCATCATCATTGCACAATGCCGTGGGCGTTCTCTTGAGGACAAGCTGACAGCTATCGAGGATAGGACCTCAAGATATACTGCGGAGGAGTTCAAAAAGGGACCATATAATTTCGGCGGAGGAGATCTCAGAGAGGCTGCTGTCAGGTACATTGCGGACAAAAGAGCTCTCCTTGCCGAGGCACGGGAGCACAAGGAAAACGAGGTCTACGTCTTTGAGGAAGCAGAGATGATCAGCAGCACCACGATCTGCCGGACCCTTGATGACGCTATCGAGGCGGCGGAGGTGCTGTGCTTTGAAGACGAAAGCTGCCGGATCGTAAAGCAGAAGACCTTCGACATGGACGACTGCGGCCTAAGGATCGTTCTTGATCCTCGCAAGGAGGTCACTGATGTGTATAGGCGTGATAACCTCGATACGGATCATGATCTGGCCTGGGCTTATGCAGAGATCCCGCACACCTTCTCGGCGGGGGACATAGTTCGCTGCGGAGAGAAATATGCGGTGGTGGCTGACGTCAGACATTTCGACACCCTTCCGCCTTACATGGCCTACAGTGACTTCTCGGATATGTGCCTTTACTGCCTGAGAGCGTATGAGGACAAGGTCCACTCCTGCAAGGTCGCCTTCTGCCACGACCATTTTCAGGTTCTCAGGACCGAGGCCTGTTCCGAGGACGAGCTCCCCCCATGAGTATAAGTCTCTCATCGTTGTGAGCCGGCTGCTCAGGAACGAGATCGGGCTGGCGGACTTCCTTGAGAGCTACAGTGGCGGAGGCTTCGGCTTTGAGCTGAAGGAGAACCGCTGCTGCAAGGGCGTGCTGACCCTGTACTTCGACGACATCGAGGAGCCGGAGCACGGCCTGAAGCTCATGGAGAGCTCTCAGGCGAAGCGGATCATCCGCTTCATTCGGGAGCACAGCGATGTTGACACTCTCCTGATCCACTGCTTTGCAGGAGTATCCCGTTCAAGGGCGGTGGGCGTCTTTGCCGCAAAGCTGCTCAATGTCCCATTCCCGGAGGAGGATCAAGACTTCAACGCCCATGTCTATGCTACACTGATGAAAGTTTGGAGGAGCGAAAATGAAGATACTTAATTTGCACGGCTTCATGGGGAAGGCCGATGACTGAAACCACGCTGCGCTGTGTAATTTCATGCCCGGCGAGGCCGTGGTCTCGCCAAAGCTGGATTTCATGAGATCACGTCCCTCTCAGATCCTTGAAGAGCTGAGCAGGACCGTCACAAAGGAGGAGATCGGCCTACTAGTCGGCCAGAGCCTGGGCGGTTTTTATGCACTTGCCCTGGGAGTATGGCATGATCTGCCCTGCGTGCTGACGAACCCCTGTCTCTTCCCGGCAGAGACAGCCGTGGTCACAGAATCTGA
This sequence comes from Ruminococcus sp., assembly GCA_017460665.1. Lineage (GTDB taxonomy): Bacteria > Bacillota > Clostridia > Oscillospirales > Ruminococcaceae > Ruminococcus. Next base: position 297,150 of record JAFUAO010000010.1, on the reverse strand, counting down.
GCTGAGCCGGGAGATCCTTGAGGAGTACAGGTCGCTTTCCTCGGCGCCTGCCTTCGGGAAGGCCTTTATCCTCCTTAGCAGGAACGATACAGTGATCCCCGGGAACCTTGAGATCTGCCGGAGGGTCACTGATAAGATCAAGATGTTCGACGGCACCCACAGCAGGATCGAGGGCCTGGACGAGGAGCTGAAGATCCTGATCCCGGCGATCCGCAGGGCAAAGGGCGTTTTTGATCTTTCGGATCTGGATGCTCCGGAGTTTTCCGATCTATATGAGTGGTCCAAGGAGCACCCGGATCAGCTGAACGAAGCGTTCAGGTACGGGAAGGGATAGGCTACGCTCAAAGAGAGGGATCATGATGAAAAAACTGGTGATCTGCATCGGGAACTTCTTCGAGCGCAGCCGGAGCATTAGCAGCTTTTCCGATGAGGAGGAGCCTGAAAAAATGCCCGGCAGCGACTCCGAGCACTTGATCTTCAATTGCATCGCCTAAATAGAGAGCTGCGGCTTTAGGTACATCGCCAGCAGCGGCTCTGCCAGAGAGGGCTGGAAAATGGACTTCGTGCTCGACAGCCCTTTGGTCAAGGACTGGCGGATCGATCTGGAGCTGGACCTGATCTGCAGCGAGCTAACCGAAGAGAACAAAGACCGTGTCCTTGCGCTGGGCTACGATCCTGAGAAGTCCCCGAAATATCCTTGGAACGACCGCTCGTACTGGATCTATCGGTGTACTGTCATCGAGGGAGAGCTAATATACAGGCATATATCACTTGGCGGCTCTGATAGGGCCATGGAGATCCTTGCAGGTGCCGAGAGGGAGCTGTTCGAGGCGGAGCGACGGTACTATGAGGAGAAGTCGATAGATCTTATCCAAAGCGAGGCCTATAGACAGTTCCTGAAAGAGGCTTCCACAAGCCGGAGGATCGGATACGGCGATATAGTCATCTTCGCACCCATGAGCATCTGGGAGAAGCGCAGGTATCTGGAGGCGATGGAAAGGGCAGAGGGCTGTCATAAGCGCAGGTCGGTACAGAGGATAGCCGTCAGCGAAAAGGGAGAGATATGGCACGCTGCCTTTCCGTGGAACGATGTGTCATGGAGGGACAGGAAGTATTTTTGCAATGAAGACCTCAGTGATCTCGACATAAAAAACCCCTACAGGGACGGCGATGTGATCCTTATCGACTGCCGCCCCTTCTGTGAGCCCTACTATGCTCTGGTCTTTGAGGAGGGCGGCGGCGAGCCCTCATGGTCGCCCTATTGCCTGTGGGTATCCGGCAAAAGGATGTACTGCGGGTCGCTCAAAAATGATATAGAGGGGAGAACTGTCATGTCTCCGCTGTACAGGTCGGAGGTCTATGAGGGCGAGCTGCCGAAGGACCAAATGATCTTAAGGGAGCTGAGCAGGCTGATAAAGGAGGGGAGCCCCAAGATGGATGAGGCCTATAGACTAACGAGGGTCTGCCGCCCGGATGAGCTGGAGGAAAGGCTCCGGCGGCTCGATCCCGATCCTTCCCTCTACCAGCTCAGGCCCCGACCAGATCGAGGCCCTTGATCCCTTCGAGAAGGTGGAGGCCGAGACCATGTGCTGGTCCGAGGGAGTAAAGACCGAGAAGTGCAGCGAGGGCGGCGTGAACATCGGGAATATCAGCGACGGGAGCTGCATAAAGGTCGCCGGCGTGGACTTTGCTGAGGGCGCCGACACCTTCACAGCAAGCGTCGCCTCTGCCGGCAGCGGCGGCCAGATCGAGATCCACCTGGACTCAAAGACCGGACCTCTGGCAGGTACCTGCTCCGTTTCCGGGACAGGCGGCTGGCAGAGCTGGCAGGAGGTCTCCTGCGATATAACAGGCGCCAGCGGCGAGCACGATCTGTACTTCGTTTTCAAGGGCAGCGACACCTACCTTCTGAACGTTGACTGGTGGCAGTTCAGCGGCCCCGGCAGCGCCTCCTCCGGAGACAAGACCTACATCTTCCAGAGCGGCTTTGAAAGCGGCACTGACGGCTGGACCGGCAGAGGCGCCGCAAAGGTGGAGCGCACGACGGAGGACTCCTTCGGCGGCAGCGCATCGGCTCTGGTGACGGGAAGGACTGCGGCATGGAACGGCATCGGCAAAAACCTGGGCTATAAATTTAAGGCAGGGGAGAGCTACAGCTTCTCCGCAAACGTAAAATACACCGACGGCGAGCCCACGAACACCTTCCACTTCACCCTACAGTACAACGACGAGAACGGCGATCCGGTCTATAAGAAGATCGACACTCAGACCGTTCCCAAGGGCCAGTGGGTACAGCTCACCAACACCGGCTTCACGATCCCCAGCGGAGCTAAGAACTGCTACATCTACGTTGAGACCGAGGGCGACGAGGGCATCGACTTCTTCGTGGACGACATCTCCGCAGCCGTGGACGGGACAGTGATCCCCGGCGCAGGCCACTCCGGACCGGCGGTGATCCCGGGAGACCTGACCTTCGACGGGAAGATCAACGTCTTCGATATGATCCTCGGGAAGACCGCTTATGTGGACATGATGACTTCTTTGGACTGCGATGAAATGGTCCTCAAGGCCGCTGATGTCGACGGCAGCGGAGAGTTCAGCCTTTCGGATCTGGTCCAGATCGGCAACTTCATCCTCGGCAGGGCCGACAGCTTCCTTCCGGCCGCATCATAACAGAAATTCGCCTGAGCATGATCGCTCAGGCGTTTTTGTTTGGAAGAGTCTCGACATTTTGAGCGAAACATGGACCGGCCTGAGCCGGAAAAGGACCGGAACGAGCACGAGCACCACGATATCGCAAAGCGCATGATCGAGCGTGGAGGAAGACAGGTGTTTTCCCCTTGACACTTTAGCGGAACGTGGTATAATTGTTGAGAGGTGAAAAATATGACATTGCAGCAGCTAAAATACATCATAACGATCGCAGAGACCGGATCCATGACCATGGCGGCGCAGAAGCTCTTCATCGCTCAGCCCAGTCTTTCAAAGTCCGTGTCGGAGCTGGAAAAGGAGATGGGCATAACCATATTCTGCCGCAGCAACAGAGGAGTCTACCTGTCGGAGGACGGCACCAGATTTCTCTCCTACGCCCGGCAGATCGTGGAGCAGGCACAGCTCTTGGAGAACGAGTACAAGGACGCACCGCCTCCACGAAGGGCCTTTGCGGTCTCCGCCCAGCACTATGCCTTCGTGGTGAACGCCTTTGTGGAGCTGGTCCGTGAGTACGGCCGCAGCCGGTACGAGTTCACCCTCCGTGAGCTGAAGACCGCCGAGATCATCGAGGACGTCCGCACACACCGCAGCGACATCGGGATCCTGTTCCTAAGCCGCTTCAACCGTGAGGTGATCCGCCATATCCTGCAAAACGAGGAGCTGGTCTTCGAGAGGCTCTTCACCGCAAGGCCTCATGTTTTCGTCAGCAAGGCGAACCCTCTTGTTGGCAGAAGCAGCGTCACATTAGAGGAGCTAAGGGAGTTCCCACGGCTGACCTACGATCAGGGAGTGAAGAACTCCTTCTACTTTGCGGAGGAGCTCCACATCACCGAGGACAGCCCGAAAAACATCATCGTTTCGGACCGGGCGACCCTGTTCAACCTGCTGATCGGACTGGACGGCTACACGATCTCATCGGGCATACTGAGCTCTGACCTGAACGGCGACAACATCGTTGCGATCCCGCTGGAAAGCGACGAGAGCATGGAGATCGGCTACATCACCACAGCCGACCGTCCCATGAACAGCATCACCCGGCGGTACCTTGAGCATTTGAAGGAATACATCGCAAATTACTCCTCCTGATATAGCTTTTAGCTATGCCTTAGCATGAATTTCTTGTATTAACACATTTCTGGGAACTGTGGTATAATAGCAATACAGACTTTTCATACAGGAGGAATAGGTAATGAGAACATCTATCATCGGCTACCCAAGGATCGGCAGCCTTCGTGAGCTGAAATTTGCCAGCGAGAAGTATTTCAGGGGCGAGATTGGTGCCGCTGAGCTGGAAAAAACTGCAAAGGAGATCCGTCTTCGCTCCCTGAGGACCCAGCAGGACAGCGGACTGGACTTCATCCCCTCGGGGGACTTCTCCTACTACGACGGAGCGCTGGATACGGCATTTTTGCTGAACGCAGTCCCTGAGCGCTACCGGGCGCTGGGGCTCTCTGAGCTGGATACATATTTTGCCGCAGCAAGGGGCTATCAGGGGGAGAAGGGCGACGTAAAGGCCCTTGCCATGAAGAAGTGGTACAACACCAACTATCACTATATGGTGCCGGAGATAGAGGACTCAGCGGAGCTTGAACTGACAGGCACCAGGCCCTTCGACCTCTTCATCGAGGCAAAGGAGCAGGGTGCTGTCACAAAACCCGTGATCTTGGGAGCCTACACCTTCCTGAAGCTGGCACGCTTCACAGGGACAAAGACTGCGGAGGACTTCCTTGACGCCGCAGCAGGGGCTTACTCTCAGCTTTTAGGCAGGTTCGCCGAGCTGGGGGCTGAGTGGGTACAGATCGACGAGCCCTCGCTGGTGACCGACATGACAGCAGGGGACGTCGCCCTGTTTACCGGGCTCTATGAGAAGATCCTCTCCGGGAAAAACGGCGTCAAGGTCCTCTTGCAGACCTATTTCGGCGACGTCCGTGACTGCTATGATGAGCTGTGCAGACTGGACTTCGACGGTATCGGACTGGACTTTACCGAGGGCAAAAGATCCCTTGAGCTGGTCAGAGAAAAGGGCTTCCCCAAGGGAAAGATCCTCTTTGCAGGAGCTGTGAACGGCAAGAACATCTGGCGCAGCGACTACACTAAGATCGCCGGACTGATCGGCGAGCTGGGAAAATATGCGGAGGAGACCGTGCTCAGCACCTCCTGCTCGCTGCTCCACGTTCCCTGCACCCTTGCCAACGAGACCAAGCTGCCGGAGAGCTGCAAGAAGTACCTTGCCTTTGCCGAGGAGAAGCTGGAGGAGCTGGCGGAGCTAAAGACCGTCCTCAGCTCCCAGCGCCCGGAGGAGACCGAGGAGCTCCGCCGGAACATCGCTCTCCACAGCCAGCCCCGCATCGCCGGAGATCCGGCTGTCAGGGCAAGAGTGGCTGCTCTCACCGAGAAGGACCTTGTCCGTGAGCCGGCCTTTGCAGAGCGTGAAAGGATCCAGAAGGAGCGCTTCGGCCTGCCCCTTTTCCCCACCACCACGATCGGATCCTTCCCCCAGACCGCCGATGTAAAGGCCAGCCGTGCCGCCCTCCGCAGGGGCCAGATCACTAAGGAGGAGCACGAGAAGTTCATCGAGGAGAAGATCGCTCAGTGCGTCGCCTTGCAGGAGGAGATCGGCCTTGACGTCCTTGTTCACGGGGAATTCGAGCGCAACGACATGGTGGAGTACTTCGGCCAGTGCCTTGAAGGGTACATCTTCACTGAGAACGGCTGGGTCCAGTCCTACGGCACACGCTGCGTGAAGCCCCCTGTGATCTGGGGAGACATCTCCCGTGCAAGGCCCATGACCGTCAGGTGGTCAGTCTACGCCCAGAGCCTCACCAAAAAGCCCATGAAGGGTATGCTCACCGGCCCCGTTACGATCCTCAACTGGTCCTTCCCGAGAGAGGACATCTCGCTGAAGGAGAGCGCCTTCCAGATAGCGCTGGCGATCCGTGAGGAGGTGCTGGACCTGGAGAAGAGCGGGATCAGCATCATACAGGTGGACGAGGCTGCCCTTCGTGAGAAGCTGCCCCTTCGCCGTGCCGACTGGAGGGAGGACTATCTCGACTGGGCGATCCCGGCCTTCCGTTACGTCCACAGCGGTGTAAGGCCCGAGACCCAGATCCATACGCATATGTGCTACAGCGAGTTCGCCGACATAATCCGTGACATCGACGACATGGACGCCGACGTGATCACCTTCGAGGCCTCACGTTCAGACCTGAGGATCCTTGATGTGCTCAAGGAGAGCGGCTTCCGCACGGAGGTGGGCCCCGGAGTTTACGACATACACTCTCCCAGGATCCCGTCCAAGGAGGAGATCAAGGCCGCCATCGACAAGATGAAGAGCCGTATACCGGTGTCGAAGCTGTGGGTGAACCCTGACTGCGGACTGAAAACAAGGGGCAATGAGGAGACCGTGCCGAGCCTTAAGAACCTTGTTGCCGCAGCGAAAGAGGCCAGAGATGAGAACGGCTGATATTTTCGGGAAAAAGACCGTGTTCTCACTGGAGGTCTTCCCTCCAAAGCCCGACGCAGATGAGAGCGTGATCTACGGCACACTTGACCGGCTCTCGGACCTGCACCCGGACTTCATCAGCGTCACCTACGGAGCAGGAGGCGGAAAGAACGGCTGCAAGACAATCAGGATCGCCTCTGACCTGATCAGCAGCTACCACACCACCAGCGTGGCACACCTGCCCTGTATCGGCCTGAAAAAAGAGCAGGCTGCGGATATCCTCGACCAGATCAGCGCCAGCGGGATCGAGAACGTCCTTGCGCTGAGAGGGGATATCCCTGAGGGAGGACAGGCTGAGGGAGACTTCGCCCACGCCAGCGAGCTGGTCAGCTTTATCCGTGAGAACTACGACCTGAACATAATCGCCGCCTGCTATCCGGAGGTCCACCCGGAGAGCAAGGATGCGGAGGAGGACATGGTCCACCTAAAGGAGAAGGTGGACAGCGGCGTAGACCACCTGATCACCCAGTTCTTCCTTGATGACCGCCATTTTTACGGCTTCCGGGAGAGGGCTCATAGGGCGGGGATCGGCGTCCCGATCGAGGCCGGGATCATGCCTGTCACCAACAAAAAGCAGATCCACCGAATGGTGGATCTGTGCGGTGTGGAGCTCCCGGCGAAGTTCGTCCGTATGCTGGACCGCTACGGCGACAGCCCCGAGGCTCTCCGGGACGCAGGGATCGCCTACGCAGTCGATCAGATCACGGACCTTGCCGCAGAGGGCGTTGACGGGATCCACCTTTACACCATGAACGACTCCAACATCGCCCACCGGATCTATGATGCGGTGAAGAATATAATATGAGGATCGTGCGGATCTGACAGATCCTTTCCTCAAGTGGAAAAAAATAGATCCGATCCAATGATATTGCCCTATATCGCCCCTTTTGGGGCGATTTTTTTGCAAAAAGCCCTTGAGATCCTGAGAAAAATGTGTTATAATGTCAGTGGAGTTTGTATCAACTAACATAAAGGAGGATCCTAATGAGTGACAAAGAAAAGAAATTCCTGGAGGTCCGTGGGCTGAAGAAGAGCTTCGGCAGCGGAGATACGCATCAGGACGTACTTAAGGGACTGGACTTCACCGTGGGAAAAGGGGAATTCTGCGTGCTGCTGGGGCCGTCGGGCTCCGGAAAATCCACCCTGCTCAATATCCTTGGAGGCATCGACAGTGCCGACGAGGGCGAGATCTCTATAAACGGCGACAAGCTGGCTGATATGAACGAGAAGAGCCTGACACGCTACCGCCGCAAGCACCTGGGCTATGTGTTCCAGATGTATAACCTTATCCCGAACCTCAACGTCAAGGAGAACATCGAGACCGGTGCCTACCTCTCGGATAATCCCCTTGACATCGACGACCTTCTGAAGATCTTAGGGCTCTACGAGCACCGCTATAAGCTCCCGGATCAGCTCTCCGGCGGACAGCAGCAGAGAGTCTCTATCGGGCGTGCTATCGTGAAAAACCCGGATATACTGCTGTGCGACGAGCCCACAGGTGCCCTTGACTACAAGACCTCTAAGGAGATCCTGAGGCTGATCGAGGAGGTCAACCAGAAGTACGGCAACACGATCATCATGGTCACCCACAACGAGGCGATCAAGCAGATGGCCGATCATGTGATCAAGCTCCGTGACGGCATGATCCGCCACGACATCGTGAACACCGAGAAGCTCACCGCCGCCGAGCTGGAATGGTAAGGGGTGCGGGCTATGGAGGATAACAAGATCTCATTCGGAAAACGCCCGAAGGACCCGCTGAAAAGGCGTGTCTGGAAGGACCTGCGCCGTGACTGGAAGCGCTACCTCATGATCTTCCTTATGCTTGTGGTCACGATCGGCTTCGTTTCGGGAATGTACGTTGCCAACAACAGTATGCTCAGCTCCCTTGACAGCGGAGCGGAGAAGTTCAGCCGTGAGGACGGACATTTCCGGCTCTCTGCAATGGCGGATCCGGAGACTGTCTCTGCTATCGAGACAGGAGAGCTGGCCGACGTTGCCGGGACCTTCCGCCAGCGTGCCTATGACGAGGCCGAGGACGAGGTGAAGAAGGCCGTGGACGAGGCTCTTGCCGAAAACGTGGAGGAGCAGGTGGCCGAGGCGATAAAGGCTCAGGTGGAGGCCGCCGCAGATCAGCAGATCCAGGCAGCCAAGGCCATGGGCATGGAGGTCTCCGAGGAGGAGCGCCAGACCATGATCGACGAGGCTCTTGACGCTGCCATGGAGGAGAACTACGACAGCGCCGTTGCCGAGGCCCTTGACGCCGCAAAGGAGTCCGAAGACTACGAAAAGGCCCTCTCCGACGCCATGGACGAGGCCAAAAAGGAGATCGACAAGGAGATCGACGAGAAATACACCGAGCTCTCCGACCGCTACGGCCTGGACGAGGACTTCGATCCGGTGCCGGTGAAGGTCTATGAGCTCTTCTACAAGGACACCGACGAGAGCCTGACCGATGGCGAAAAGAGCGGAGGTATCCGTATCTACAAGGAGCGCACAGAGGTAGACCTCTACGACATACTTGAAGGGCGCTCACCCGAGAACGAGCACGAGATCATCATCGACCGTATGCACGCCGACAACGCCGGGATCAAGGTGGGCGACACCGTCTACGCCGGCAATGCCGACTTCCAGGTGGTAGGCCTTGTGTCATTCGTGGACTACACGACGCTCTACGAGAACAACACCGACACCATGTTCGATGCGCTGACCTTCAATGTGTCCATGGTGACGGACGAGGGCTTCGGCCGGATCAAGGCCAATACCCGTGCGAATTACGCATACACTTATGTGAACGAGCCTGCTGACGAGTTCGCCGAAAAGGAGATGTCAGACAACTTCCTGAAGGCGCTGATCACTCAGGTGGCTGTCGCTGAGGGCGGCGACCTTGAGATCAAGGACTTCGTTCCTGCTTATCTTGACCACGCCATCAGCTTTGCTCCCGACGATATGGGCAGCGATAAGGCCATGGGCGGCGTGCTGCTGTATATCCTGATCGCAGTCCTGGCCTTTATCTTCGCAGTTACGATCAGCACCACTCTTGAGCAGGAGGCCTCCGTTATCGGAACTCTCAGAGCCTCGGGCTACACCAAGGGCGAGCTGCTGAGATACTACATGAGCGCACCGCTGCTGGTAGTGATCTTTGCAGCGATCATCGGCAATATACTGGGCTATACGGTGTTCAAGAAGGTGATAGTAGCAATGTACTACAACAGCTACAGCCTTCCCAATTACGAGACCCTGTGGACACCGGAGGCCTTTATCCGCACCACAGTGGTGCCGATCATCCTGATGCTGGTGATCAACCTGATCGTGATCATAAGGACACTGAGGCTCTCACCGCTGAGGTTCCTGCGCCACGACCTGAAGCGCAGACGCCGCAAGAAGGCCATAAGGCTGCCTAGGTGGAGCTTCCTCAAACGGTTCAGCATGAGAGTTTTCCTGCAAAATATCCCCAACTACCTCATGCTGTTCGTAGGGATAACCTTCGTCATGCTGCTGCTCTCAATGGCAGTCGGTATGCCGGAGACCCTCAAATTCTATCAGGACAAGATGCCCACCATGATGTTCGCAGAGGACCAGCTTATCCTCAGCAGCACCGAGGATGAGGACGGAAAGCTCATCGAGACCTCGGCAGAGGGCGCAGAGAGATTTTCAGTATACTCTCTTGAAAGGCGCTCAGATGTCTTCGATGAGGAGGTCTCGGTCTACGGCGTCGAGGAGGACAGCAGCTATGTAAAGCTGGAAAAGAACACCGACCCGAGCAGCGTCTACATCTCTGAGGCCTACGCCGAGAAATACGGCGTGGAAAAGGGCGACACTATCGTTCTTTCCGAGAAATATGAGCAGAAGGAATATGAGTGGAAGGTCACCGACGTCTACGATTATTCCGCAAGTATAGCCGTTTTCATGACCATCGACCAGTTCAACGAGGTCTTCGACAAGGACGAGGGCTCGTTCAGCGGATATATGTCGAACAGCAAGATCACTGACATAGACGAGGAGTACATCGCAAAGGAGATCACCTCTGATGACATGATCAAGATCGCCCGCCAGCTCGACCACTCAATGGGCTCCTATATGCTGTATTTCCAGTATGTGTGCATGATCGTTGCGGCGATAATACTCTACCTGCTGACGAAGATCATCATCGAGAAAAACCAGAGAGCGATCTCCATGACCAAGATCCTGGGCTATGAGAACGGCGAGATCGCATCGCTCTACCTGATACCCACGGCAGTAGTGGTGTTCTTCTCGGAGTTCCTGGCGATCTATCTGGGCTATAAGCTCATGGAGGTGTTCTGGAAGTCCATGATGATGACACTGGGCGGCTGGTTCACCTTCCTGATGTCTCCCAGCGGCTTCGTCAAGGAATTCGTCCTTGTATTCGCAGCCTACCTGATCATCACAGTGCTTGACTTCATCCGCATAAAGAAGATCCCCAAGGTGCTGGCTCTGAAAAACATGGAGTGATCTGCACGAAGTTTCAGGCAAACACTCAAAAAAATGCCCCGAAGCGTTCGATAATGCTTCGGGGCATCGTGTTTTTATCATGCCGGCAGCTCAGAGCCTGCTCAGCAGATCGAGCTGCTTTGGACCGTTCTCCTCTTTCTTCTCAGAGAACAAAAACCGTTCGGACTCACAGCCCTGTTCATGTAAGGCCTCTGCTACCCTGTCCAATTCGGCAGATCCGAACGATCTGTACTCTTCCTCTGTGATCTCGTAATACCTATGATACCAAGCGATCCAAGTAACTGCACAGCCAAGGATATATTTATCTAGCTTTGGAGAGTATCCGACGAAATAATATTTGTCCCGGGAGACCTTTTCGTTTTCCAGCCTCATACCGGAGCCACCTCCTCCAGATCTCGATATTTCTTAGTTGATATTATAACAATAAGCAGCTTAAATGTCAATAGAAGGACCGCCGCATTTCCTGTCCTGCCGTCAGTATGTCTAAGTTTGGGTGGTGATATTTGTTAAAAATGGAGATCGATTGAAAGACCAGATCATGGTATAATTAAGGTACAAAAACCCTTGGAGGTGTATCATGGACAAGATCAAAAAGAAGCTGGGCTTTGGCTGTATGAGGCTTCCTATGAAGGACGGCCTTGTGGACCAGCCTCAGTTCTGCAAAATGGTGGACCGCTTCATCGAGGAGGGCTTCAACTACTTCGATACGGCCCACGGCTACATAGGCGGCCAGAGCGAGACTGCGATCCGCTCCTGCCTCACTAGCCGCTATCCCCGGGAGAGCTACCTGCTGACGGACAAGCTCACCGAGAACTATTTCAGCAAGCAGGAGGACATCAGGCCATTCTTCCAAAAACAGCTGGAATGGTGCGGAGTGGACTACTTCGACTTCTACCTCATGCACGCTCAGAATGCTGAGAATTACAAGAAATACAAGCGCTGCAAGGCCTATGAGACTGCCTTTGAGCTGAAGGCCGAGGGCAAGATCCGCCATGTGGGGCTTTCCTTCCACGATACGGCGGAAGTATTGGACCAGATCCTGACAGAGTATCCTCAGGTGGAGATCGTCCAGATCCAGTTCAACTACCTCGACTACGACGACCCCGCCGTCCAGAGCCGAAAGGTCTATGAGGTCTGTCGGAAGCACGGCAAGCCCGTGCTGGTCATGGAGCCCGTAAAGGGCGGCAATCTGGTGAATATGCCGGCTGCTGCAAAGAGCGTCCTTGAGGAGCTCAAGGGCGGTACCCCTGCGAGCTACGCCATACGGTTCGCTGCCGGCTTCGACGGGATGGTCAGTATACTCTCCGGTATGAGCAGCATCGAGCAGCTCGAGGACAACATCAGCTACATGAAGGACTTTAAGCCCCTTGACGAAAGGGAGAGGACTGCCGTTGAGCAGGTGGTGAAGGTGCTCCATTCGAAGGACCTCATACCCTGTACGGCCTGCCGGTATTGCGTGGAGGGCTGCCCTATGGAGATCTCGATCCCCGATCTGTTCTCCTGTATGAACACAAGGGAGCTGACTCACGACTGGAACCCGATCATGTACTACGAAACAGCCACCAGACAGGGCGGAAAGGCCTCTGACTGCATACAGTGCGGCCAGTGCGAGGAGATCTGCCCCCAGCACCTGCCGATCAGGGACCTGCTGGTGGACGTTGCAAAGGTCTTTGAAAAATAAGGAGGATCGTCATGTTTGAAAATGCACTTACATTAAATAATGTATCTTCCGGCCGGAAGACAGCCTATAAGACGCTGGTCTCCGCCGGGCTCATCGCCTTGGCTGTGGTATTGCCCCAGCTGGTACACCTTGCTCTTGGTCAGCTGGGAGGCGTGAAGTGGCTGCCCATGTATCTGCCGGTACTGATCGGCGGCTGTCTGCTGGGCGCACGGTGGGGACTTGCAGTAGGCGTGCTCTCGCCGCTGTGCAGCTTCCTGATCACCTCCGCCTTGGGCTCGCCCATGCCAATGGCGGCACGTCTGCCATTCATGGCAGCGGAGCTGGCAGTTTTCGCCGTAGTTTCGGGACTTTTCACAAAGAAGATCGCCGCAAACGGCCTGTGGGCATTCCCGGCAGTTATCCTGGCACAGCTTGCCGGAAGAGGGGCTTTCCTGGGACTTATCGCCCTTACCGAGAGCCGCACTCAGTTCACAACAGCTATGATCTGGCAGCAGATCAGGACCGGCTTTGTCGGACTGGCAGTCCAGGCCGTTCTCGTTCCGCTGATCATCATAGGACTGCGGAGCCTGCTGATGAAGGACAAGGTCAATGACTGACATAATGCGTGCAAGACAGCTCCTCCCGGGACATTCGATCTGCATTTGCAGAGGGGAGGAGGTCATCACCGACGACGGCCGAGGGATCGGGCCTATGATGAGGCTGATCGCTGAGGGCAGGGACCTGCGTGGGAGCTCCTGTGCGGACCTGATCGTGGGAAAGGCAGCAGCAATGCTGTTCGTGAAGGCCGGAGCGGTCTGCGTCCACGGGGAGGTCATGTCGGCTGCCGGAAGGGACTACCTTGCGGCTCACGGGATCCAGTGCTCATGGGGGACCCTGACTGAGCGCATCATAGACCGGCAGGGGAAGGACACCTGTCCCATGGAGAAGACCGTGGCGGAGATCAGCGACTGTGAGGCCGGATATGAGGCCCTGAGAGCGAAGCTGGAGGCTATGAGGGCGGGAGCCTGACGAGCCTCGACCATACTATTATAAAAAAGAGACCTGTATCGAAGCAGGTCTCTTTTTTTGCAGCAAGTTATAGACCGATCCTATAAGTGGCGATAGATAATTCCGATTTGACAAGTAGGAATTAACGTGCTATAATATAACCATAGTAAACCTATAGGAAATGTTAAGGAGGTGCGGCGATGAATAAACGATGTTGCCGATGTACTCAGCTCTTCGTTCGCCCTATCTCTTCGAGCACCGGGCGAATGTGAGTTCAAAGGATCATAAGCTCGACCTAAACTATATAAAATTTTGGAGGAAAATATCATGTCTAAGAATTACCGTTTTGAAACACTTCAGCTCCACGTTGGCCAGGAGCAGGCCGACCCCGCTTCCGACGCAAGAGCAGTCCCGATATATGCGACCACCTCTTACGTTTTCCGTGACTCACAGCACGCCGCAGACCGCTTCGGTCTGAGAGACGCCGGCAACATCTACGGCCGTCTTACAAACTCCACACAGGACGTTTTCGAGAAGAGGATCGCCGCTCTTGAGGGCGGAGCAGCCGCACTTGCGCTGGCTTCCGGCGCCGCTGCTATCAGCTACACAGTACAGGCTCTGGCAAATGCCGGAGAGAACATCGTTGCCGCAAAGACTATCTACGGCGGTACATACAACCTCCTTGCACACACTCTGCCCCGCTACGGCATCACCACAACATTCGTTGATCCCTATGAGGAGGGAGCCTTTGAGAAGGCTATCAACGACAAGACCAAGGCTATCTTCATCGAGACTCTCGGCAACCCCAACTCCAACGTTGCCGACATCGAGGCCATCGCAAAGATCGCACACGACCACGGTATCCCGCTGGTAGTGGACAGCACCTTTGCAACTCCCTTCCTTGTAAGGCCTCTTGAGTACGGCGCAGACATCGTGGTCCACAGCGCTACAAAGTTCATCGGCGGCCACGGTACAGCTATCGGCGGCGTGATCGTTGACGGCGGCAGCTTCGACTGGAAGAAGTCCGGAAAGTACCCGTGGATCTCTGAGCCCAACCCCTCTTACCACGGTATCAGCTTCGCAGACGCAGTTGGCCCTGTAGCCTTCGTTACATATATCCGTGCGATCCTGCTGAGAGATACAGGCGCAACTCTGTCGCCCTTCCACGCATTCATCTTCCTCCAGGGCCTTGAGACTCTCTCCCTCCGTGTTGAGCGCCATGTTGAGAACGCCCTGAAGATCGTTGACTACCTCAGCAAGCACCCCCAGGTAGAGGCTGTACATCACCCCTCGCTGGAAACTGAGCCCAGCCATGAGATCTACAAGAAGTATTTCCCCAACGGCGGCGGCTCGATCTTCACCTTTGAGGTGAAGGGAACTGAGGACGATGCCAAGAAGTTCATCGATAACCTGGCTATATTCTCGCTCCTTGCAAACGTTGCTGACGTTAAGTCGCTGGTGATCCACCCTGCTTCTACTACTCACTCACAGCTCACTGAGGAGGAGCTCCTGGATCAGGGCATCAAGCCCAACACAGTTCGTGTTTCGATCGGTACCGAGAACATCAACGACCTGATCGAGGCTCTGGACGACGCATTCGCAGCCATCAAGTAATTTTCTCTGCTGACCATTGGCAGTTTGACCTCCTATGTTATACGAAAAGCCTTCCTCGGGATAGGGAAGGCTTTTTGCTGTCTGCACGGCTCTCACAGAGCAAAAGGCTGACGGCTCCACATCAGCAGTTGCATTTTAGGCGCAACTGTGATATAATGATAAGGCAGACCTATCGAAAAACTATGAATGGAGTGATCTAATGGCACACAGACTTGAAAAACGTATAAACGGCCTTGTGGAGTCCCTTATGGGGGACTACAGCCTCGGCCGGGACATAGACACCATAAACCCCTTTACTCACCCTGACAAAAAGGCGGTGACCGATCTGCTGGATAAGCTGCGGAGCATAATCTACCCCGGAGTTTTCCGCAACAGCTCCTACCGCTATTACACGATCCGGAACCATATCTCCATGCTGCTGGAGGACGTCCTCTACAACCTCATCGCTCAGATCGCCTATGTGCTGAAATACACCGACGATTACGCCGGGGCTTCCTCCGAGGAGACCCGTGCCCGTGCTGAGGAGATCGCCCTGGAGTTCCTTGAAAGGATCCCCAAGATCCGTGAGTTCATCGACACCGACGTGCAGGCTGCCTTTGACGGGGACCCGGCCGCCTTCAATAAGGAGGAGATCATCTTCTCCTACCCGGGACTTTATGCGATCATGGTGGCCCGTATCGCCCATGAGCTCTTCCTGCTGGGAGTTCCTCTGATCCCCCGAATGATGACTGAGCACGCTCACAGCCTGACGGGTATCGACATACACCCCGGCGCCTCGATCGGCAAGTATTTCTTCATCGACCACGGCACCGGCATAGTCATCGGCGAGACCACTGAGATCGGCAACAACGTCAAGATCTATCAGGGCGTCACTCTGGGAGCTCTCTCGACCCGTGGCGGTCAGCAGCTCCGCAACAAAAAGCGTCACCCCACGATCCGTGACAACGTCACGATCTACTCCGGAGCCTCTATCCTCGGGGGAGAGACCGTTGTGGGCGAGAACGTGGTGATCGGCGGTAACGTGTTCATAACCAAGTCTGTTCCTGACGGAGCAAGGGTCAGCATAAAAAATCAGGAGCTCCGGTTCAACTACGACCCGAAGCACCCTCTGGCTCAGGAGGATTTCCAGCAGGCAGAGGATTGGTACTACATCATTTGACGGACAGGAGGAAGCAAAATGAAACTGGCAGAAGCATTACAGGAGCGCTCTGACCTTAACCGATCTATCGAGCAGCTAAAGCAGAGGCTTTGCGTCAACGCTATCGTGCAGGAGAAGGAGAAGCCTGCGGAGGACCCGAAGAGGCTGATCAAGGCCCTTGAGGAGGACATCTCCCGTTTAGAGGAGCTGATCCGCCGGATAAACCGCACAAACTGCGAGACTGTCTGCGGCGGAAGGACCCTCACGGAGATGATCGCCGAGAGGGACTGCCTGAAGATCAAGATCTCCGCCTATAAGGAGCTGGCTCACGCTGCCAGCATGACCGGACAGCGTGCCCGTTCCACGGAGATCAGGCTGATCAGCACAGTGGACGTGGCGGAGCTACAGACCAAGATCGACGCTCTTTCAAAGGAGCTGAGACTGCTGGACAACGAGATCCAGTCGGCCAATTGGACTACTGAGCTCGTGTGAGCTTTTGGTGTAGCAGAACAGGGCGAATGTGCTTTTGCCGGCTTCAAGCAAAACCGGCGAGCTAGGGAGCTGTAAGGAGCACAGCAGCAGGGTCCGACTCCCGGCATTCATCGTAACGCTCCGACAGCGTACAAAGGCATTGTTACAGCTTATCGTAGACTACCGTGCATTGACTGTTCATGCGAGGAAGGGAAGCGGGAAAAGGCTGACGGGTCACCGTCAGCCTTTTGTTTTACGCAGTCATTTCGATCCGGGGCAGTCGTCTTTATAGTTTCGAGTTATTAGTTATTAGTTGTGGTGTACGCCTGACGGCGGACGAGATCTGAAATGTAGATCAACACAAATAATAATTGCGGGGTGCAGGGAGCCGCTCGCTCCCTGCCGGGGTCTGGGGCAGAGCCCCAGCGATAGCAGAGCTTTGCTCTGCTATCATTAGTTTTTAGCCGTTACCTTCTTGTAGGCCTATTCTCCGCCAAATACCCGTCAAGGATCTCGGCGGCTGTCTTCACGAAGCGTATGCAGGGCCGTGCCTTGTAATAGGCCTCCGTCCGCAGCTCCGCCACGGGCTCGCTGCTGACCTTCAGTCCGCTCAGGAGCTCCCGGCATATGATCGTGCCGTGCTCCGCCTTGAACTGGGCCGCTAGCTCCTGGATCCGGCGGTAGTGTGCGGACTTCTCCTCATTGTCGTCCTGAGAGCTGTACCCGTACAGCAGCCCGGCCACCATGAACATGGACGAGCAGGCGCCGCAGACCTCCCTCATCCTGCCCATGCCGCCCCCGAATGAGGAGGAAAGGAGCAGGGCGGTCTCCTGGTCAAGGCCCGTAACATCGCAGAATGACGCAAATACCGCCTGAGCGCAGTTTCGCCCCTGTACAAAGAGCTGACAAGCCCTTTCAGCGTGTTCCGTCATCGTTCTCACCTCGATCCTCCGTTATGGGAGTTTTACAGCAGGCGCAGCAGTACACCGCCGCCGCTCCTGCGTCTTTCAGTACCTGTGTCAGCTCGGCCAGAGTGCTTCCAGTGGTGCAGACGTCGTCCACAAGGAGCACCCTCTTCCCGGCAAAAGCCTCCGGTCTGCTCACAGTGAACGCTCCGCAGAGGTTGACCTGCCGCTCGGCCTTGGAGAGCGTTTTCTGGGGAAGGGTCTCCGTGGTCTTCTCCACAGCCTCCGCCACCGGTATCCCGAGGATCCTTCCCACCTCACGGGCGATAAGGAGGGACTGGTCCAGCCCACGCTCCCGAAGGGCCTCCTTGTGGAGAGGCACCGGCACGATCACATGGCTGTTCTGGGCGGAGGTGGTCCGCAGCCTCTCCGCCAAAGCTCCGCCCAAGGCGAAGGCAGCATTGCCGCAGACGCCGTTTTTCAACAGGAACACTGCCGGCGAGACCTTCTCATCGTACTCGAATGCCGCAGCGAAGCCCTCTGCGCCCTCTATGGGGAACTCCCCGGTGAAGGGCCTCAGCTCCTCCCGGCACCTTCCGCAGAAGTGCTCCTTTGGCCGGATCACCTCTCCGCAGACCGGGCAGCGGGTCGGATAGAGCAGGTGGAGCAGCCTGCGTTTCAGCGATATATCCATCAGTAGTACATATAGAGCTGGCACTTGATCATGCCGTTGTAGAGCTTCCTGCGCTTCTTGGCAGCGGTGCCGAAGAATTTCTCGAACTCCTCGTGGGGCGAGATCACGAAGCTCTGCCTGTCGCCGCCCTTGCCGAGAACTCTTCCCATGGTGCGGTAGATGTCCTCTGCCTCACGGAGCTCCAGCAGGCGCTCGCCGTAGGGAGGGTTGCAGATCACGGTGGAGCCCTCCGGCTGGCGGAAGGAGGATATGTCTGCCTGATCGATCTTCACCCGGGACTTGATCCCGGCCTTGTGAGCGTTGTCAAGGCTCAGAGCAACAGCAGCATCGTCGATGTCGTAGCCGATCGCCTGAAATCTTGCCGAGCGGTCAACTCCGTCGATAGCCCGTCCACGCTCCTCACGCCAGATCTTCTCGGAGAAGCAGCTCCATTTTTCCGCAAGGAACCGCCTGTTGATCCCCGGCGGGATCCGGAGGGCCTTCATGGCTGCCTCGATGAGGATCGTGCCGCTTCCGCAGAAGGGGTCGCAGACCACCGTGTCCGGGCGGACCCTTGCCAGGTCCACGATCCCGGCGGCCAGAGTCTCCTTGATCGGGGCAGCGTTGGAATTTCGCCTATAGCCCCTCTTGTGGAGCCCCACGCCGCTGGTGTCCAGATACACCGAGACCAGGTCCTTGAGTATGCTGAACTTGATCTGGACCGCCGGGCCGCTCTCCTGGAACCAGCTTATGCCGTAGACGCTCTTGAGCCTCTCCACCGCCGCCTTCTTGATGATCGACTGGCAGTCCGGGACGCTGTGGAGGGCTGAGTTCAGCGAATAGCCCTTTACCGGGAAGGCGTCGTCTTTGCCGATGAAGCGCTCCAGCGGAAGGGCCTTCACCCCTTGGAAGAGCTCCTCGAAGGAGACTGCCTTGAACTCGCCCAGCTCGATGAGGACCCTTTCGGCAGTAGCAAGGCAGATATTGGCCCTTGCCACCATATTCTCATCACCGGAGAAGCTGATCTTGCCGTCGCTGACCTTAAGATCCGTTCCGCCGAGCTTGTTTATCTCGAATTTCAATACGCTCTCCAGCCCGAAATGACAGGGGCAGCAGAGCCGCAAGCTGTTATCCATTTTCATCACCTTATAGTCAGACCCTGCCGCTACGCTGTAACAGCAGGGTCGTGTTTTTTATACTTCACCGCCCTCGCCGGGGTCAGGTGTATATCCGGGATCCGGGGTAATGCCGGGATCCGGAGTTATTCCGGGATCCGGAGTAATACCTGGATCGGGAGTAACTATGCCGGGGTCGGGTGTCACTACGCCGGGGGCGGGTGTCACTACGCCGGGATCGGGTGTTACCACGCCGGGATCCGGAGTTACCGTTCCTGTGCCGGGATCTGTTGTTCCTGCGTTTGCATCAGGCGTTACACCGGGAGTCTCAGAGCCGTCGCCCTCCTGAGTGGCAGGAGCCACATAATGTCCGCCGTTGCAGGTCGGGGCAAGGCTGGATTTCCAGTAGCCCATTATACCCTTGGGGCAGTTCTCTCCGGCGATACAGCCCGTAGCTGTACACATGGGAGCCGATACCACGGTCTTGCACTCGTCGAAGTCCGTGGGAGTGTCGCTGAACTGAGTGTCGGCATACTCGCCGATGATGTTCTTCCAGACCTGAGCGGCCTTGAGGCCGGTAGGAAGGCTCAGTGCGTCGTGGTAGTAGTCATAGCCGATCGTTACGCCGCTGACGAAGTCTCTGGTCAGTCCCACGAAGGTCAGGTTCTGCCAGTTATCGGTGGTACCCGTCTTGCCGCAGAGCACCTTATTGCTGAGCTTTGCCAGAGTACCGGTACCGTTCTCTACGACGTTCTTCAGGAGCCTGTTCATAACGTAGGCAGTCTCCTCAGACACCGCAGGACGGGCATTTCCGTCGTTGGAGTAGAGGACCTTGTGGTTGGCGTCCTCGATCCTTGAAACGATGTGGGCCTCGTTGTAAACGCCCTTGTTGCCGTAGGGGATATAGGCGTTGACCAGATTTTCAAGGGTGATGCCCCATGTAAGGGATCCAACGGCCAAAGGCGACCAGTCCTCGTCCTCGGGGTCCAGCTTCATGCCCAGCTTCTCTGTGCTGAACTTGAACACCTCATGGAGGGTCAGCTCCTGACAGAGCTGAGCGGGAACTGTATTGAATGACTGCTGGAGGAAGTAGTAGATGTTATGCTGAGCGTTGGAGATACTTACCGAGCTGTCCACGGTGTAGTTGGTAGGCCAAGGCTTACCGTCTACCTCCATGATCGACTTGTCGGTGTATACCGAGCCCCAGTGGACGTGGTCGGTCTCGAAGGCCAGACCGTAGCTGGAGATCGGCTTCATGGTGGAACCGATCTGTCTCGGCTCGGTGACTGCGTAGCTTGTACCCAGAGCTCCCACCTTGGGGCCCCAGTTGCCCACCTGAGCCATGACTGAGCCGTCATATCTCAGAGCAACGAAGGCGATGTGGGGCAGGTACTCCTCGGCCTCGCCGTCGTCGTCCAGATCCGCCCATTTCTTGACGAAGCTCTCGTCCACCATATTGTTGATGTCGCTCATGCGGTCCTCGACATAGGTCTGCATAGTGGGGTCGATAGTGGAATAGATCCTGTATCCGCCCTTGTTTATGCGCTTGAGGGCCTCATCGCCGTCGATGTTGAACTGTTCCTTGAGGAAGTCGATGGTCTCGAACATCATAGCATCGACCTCCCAAGTATAGACCTGCTGGGCCTGCTCCATCTCTTCAAGGTCGACCTCGGGGTGGAGCTGCTTATACTCAGGGGAGAAGGTGTAGAGTATCTTGGTGTCAAGGTACTCCTGATATTCGTCGTATGTGATAGCACCGTTCTTGTAGAGCTGCCAGAGGACATAGCGCTGACGGATCTTGTTGTTTGCCTCACCGTCAACGATGACGTTGCCGTCCTCGTCCTCGGTCATGACCTTAGGTCCGTAATACTGAGGGCTCTGGGGGATAGCGGCGAGCACGGCTGCCTCCGGGACGGTCAGGTCCTCCACGTTCTTTCCGAAGTAACGTGTAGCAGCCAGCTGGATGCCGTTGATAGGTCCGCCGAAGCCGATGTAGTTGAGGTACTCCTCCAGGATCTCGTCCTTGGAGTAGGTCTTTTCGAGCTGCATGGCGGCGAAGATCTCACGGATCTTACGCTGGGGAGAGTGCTCATTATCGCCGGTCAGGTTCTTGATGAGCTGCTGGGTGATAGTGGAGCCTCCCTGCTCGGTATCGTAGATGTGCATGAACATATTGATGAACGCCGAGAAGGTACGCTTGTAGTCGACACCGTCGTGGGTGTAGAAGCGCTCGTCCTCGGTGTAAACGAAGGCATTGCGGACGTGCTGGGGGATCCTGTCGATAGTTACGGGGATACGCTGCACATCGGTCTTCATGCTCTTTAGCACAGTGAGCTCGGGTTCGCCGTCCTCGTTGATCTTAGTACCGTAGAGGTAGGTGTCGCTGCCGGTCTCCAGCTCCTGGAGGGTGATGCTGGTGGAGTCCTCCATAAAGTCCAGGACGTACACCGTAAGGGCGGTGGCTACGATAGTTCCGGTGATGATCATTACCAGGAACAGTGACAGCAGGGTAGTGGCGATGACCATGAAGAACTTCTTGAAGAAGTTGAAGACCTTGCCGTGTTTTTTCTTCTTCCGGCCTGCCGACCGTTTTTGGGGAGCAGGTCTTGACTGAGGAGCGTTCCTCACAGGGGCCTGGCGCTGGCCGCCGGGCTTGTTGTTATTAGGCATATTGTCAGGGTCACCGGCGAAAGCGGCGACTTCTCCTTTCTATAGCATACACTACTATTATAGCATAGTTTCGCTTGTTTGTTAATAGCTTGTCCGAAAAAAATTCAAGATCTGTATATTTGCGCAAAAACGTGGAATAATACTCCCGAGAATTTAAGCAGTTTTCTGCGGATAGGAGGGAATATGGCAGGTTTTTTCGACAAGAGGGTGTTCTTCACTCTCCTAACGGCGGCAACTGTCTCAGGCTTCATCGTGATCTGCACTCTGGGGCAGTCGCTCCACCGGCAAAAGGTAGAGGCCAAGATCTCCGCCGGGATCTCAGAGATAACTCAGCCGGAGCGCACTGTCCGGGAGTACGGCGGCCGGATCGGGGTATTCATGGGTGAGAGCTCGGTGCCTTACCGGGTGATCGACTACGACGTGTCGCTGCTCTCGGACCTTGACCGACAGGCTCTGGAGAAGGGCATCGTGATCGGCAGCGACTATGAGCTCTCACGCTTCATCGAGGACATTGCGACCTGACCGGGGGGTCAGCGCTTTTCAGGCCTTCTGTGCTTCTTCTTTTTGCGTACCGAGAAGCCGAAGTCGCCGAGTTTTCGGCCGAGGGCGAAGTATTCTCCGTGGGCGTAGGCGGCCAGACCGCACTTTTGCAGGTCCAGCTTGCCCTTTGAGTCGATGAAGCGCTCGTCGGCATCGACTCCCACGATCTGAGCCAGGAACATGGTGTGGGAGCCCAGCAGCTTGCTCTCGGTGACTCTGCACTCAAGGGCAACGGGGCACTCCTCGATAAGGGGAGGGGCGACCTCATGGGCAGGAACGGGGTGGAAGCCGCATTTTGCGAATTTGTCCACATCTTTTCCGGACCTAACGCCGCAGAAGTCCACCTCTCTGACCATAGCGGAGGTAGTCAGGTTGATGACGAACTCGCCTGAGTCTCTGATGATGTCGTGGGAAAAGCGCTCGGGCCGGACGGAGATATAGGTCATGGGGGGCCGGGTGCAGACGATACCGGTCCAGCCGACCGTGAGAACGTTGGGGGCTTCGGGGGTGCCGCAGGTCACCAGTGCGGCAGGGACGGGGGCCAGCAGAGCGCTGCCCTTCCAGAACTGCTTAGGCATAGATTGACTCCTTACAAGTGATATCATGTCTATTATAACACATTTCGGCTGACTAAGCAAGAGAAGGACAATTTAGTTGAGAGTTGAGAGTTTAGAGTTGAGAGTTGTGGTGTCCGACTTCGTCGGACAAGATCTGAATTGTAGGGACGGCCATTGGCCGTCCGTGGGCCATATACGTTGTGTAGGGGAGGCCGCCTCGGCCTCCCGGCCGATCAATAGGTTCTCCGAAAACAAATTGTAGGGGCGCACATTGTACGCCCGGCCATGTGTGAAAACCACTGGGCGAACATATCCAGACCCACCGCCCCAGAGATCCTATGCCAGCAGGCCCGGAGGGTCCTGCGAAGGATAGTCAAAAGCCGGCGGGGTGGGGAGTGAGGGAAAAGAGAGTGCAGAGAGGAAAACCGAAGAGAGGGGAGGGCCGCCGGCTTTTGTACCAGTTTTTTGTTAAAGCCCTCCCCTCCGGAGGTGTTCCTCTTTGCCCACCAATGCCGCCCGGCTAAAGCCGGGCGGTGGGCGTTCACCGCAAACCACCGGGCGGACACATGGGTCCGCCCCTACGTTTTTCGGTCACGGCCGGGCGAACGATGTTCGCCCCTACAAATGGATCTGACGCCAAAAATTTTTCCCCCTGCTCTCTTCCGACAAATTTCCGCCGATAGCTGTGGTAAACTAAAGAAAACAAATACAAGAAACGGAGGCGAGAGATTTGGATCTTTCCATAAATAACGAAAACGGAGCCGCTGTTGCCCGGCTCAGAGGCGAGATCGACCACCACACCGCTAAAGCCCTCAGGACCCAGCTCGACAAGTACATAATCACCTTCCGGCCGCCGGAGCTTGCAATGGACATGAGCGGCATAACCTTCATGGACAGCTCCGGTATCGGGCTGATCCTGGGCCGAAGCAAGCTGCTGAAGGAGTGCGGCGGCAGCCTTGAGATACGGGGCGCCCAGCCCTATATCCGCCGGGTGCTGAAGCTCTCAGGGATCGGGCGGATAGTGAAAATAAGCTGATAGGAGGAAAAAATGAAGGTTCTCAATGAGATAAAATTCATCATGCCCTCGCTCTCGGTCAATGAGAGTGCGGCAAGGGCGGTGGTCTCGTCATTTTTGATACAGGCAGACCCCACCGTGGAGGAGCTCTCGGACATTCGCACGGCGGTCTCCGAGGCCGTCACCAATGCCGTCGTCCACGGCTACCGTGGGAGCTCCGGCAAGATCGAGCTGACCGTGAAGCTGCTGGAGGGCAGAGAGATCTACATAAGGGTGAAGGACAGCGGCTGCGGCATAGCTGACATAAAGCAGGCCATGGAGCCTCTTTTCACCACCGCTCCCGAGGAGGAGCGCTCAGGGCTGGGCTTCTCGGTGATGGAGTCCTTTACGGACAGGCTCACTGTCCGCAGCAAGCCGGGTAAGGGAACTGTCGTGACCATGCGGAAAAGGCTGAGCGTCCATGGGAGCTGAAGCAAGGCCTCTTGCGGAGGAAAATCTGGGGCTTGTTCACCTCTGTGCCAACCGATTTCGGGGGAGAGGCATCGACTACGAGGAGCTGTATTCCGCCGGCTGTCTGGGACTTGTGAAGGCTGTGCGGGCCTTCGACGGCGGCCGGGGAGTGAAGTTCTCCACCTACGCCGTGCCTGTTATTTTGGGCGAGATCCGGCGGCTCTTCCGGGACGGCGGCACCGTGAAGGTCAGCCGCACCCTCAAGGAGCTTTCCCTGCGGATCCAGAGGCTCTGCGGAGAGTTCCGCCAGATCCACGGCCGAGAGCCCACAGTTGCCGAATTATCTGAGCTTTCCGGGGAGAGCCCATCCCTTGTCTCAGAGGCGCTCTGCGTCAGTCAGCCGGCCATGTCCCTGACATCTTCCGATGAGGAGGGCGGCCAGATCGACCTTCCCACTGAGGCGCCGGACGAGGCGATCGTTGACCTGCTGGCCCTGCGCCAGATCATGGAAAGGCTCCCCTCAGAGGACCGAGCGCTGCTGGAGCTGAGGTACTTCCGGGGACTGACACAATCGAAGACCGCCGCCGTCCTTGGAATGACCCAGGTGCAGGTCTCACGGCGTGAAAAAAAGCTCCTCACGCAGATGCGCAGGGAGCTTTTGGAGTAGCTACAAACCGGCGGAGAACCGGTAAACGTTGGGGTCGTCGGTGGGGGAGATGCGGATCTGCTGGCCGTCGTAGCCGCTGCCGGGGATCTTCAGCTGTCCGGAGGCAAGGGGCTTTTCCGAGTAGACGAAGCCCTCCACCGACTGGAAGATCACATCGGAGCTGATGATGACCATATCTCCGTAAAAATATGCGGTCAGGAGGCCTGCGCCCACGTAGTCCATATACACGACGGAGGTCTTCCCGGCCAGCCGGGCGATGTCCTCCTCACGGAACGACTCCTTCTGGGAGACCTGTCCGCTGCGCTTTTTCTCCAGTAGGAAAACGGCGGTCTGCTTGGCGGCCTTCTGAGGGTCTGCAAAGAGGACGTGGCGGCCGGTGAACATGGCGAAAAGGACCACGCCGCCGATCAGGATAAGGGCTGCGACAGCCAGTTTTACGGGTTTTTTCATGGTATCACCTCAAAAGATCAGGTAAGTGATGACGGAGTTGGACATGAAGAAGCCCCTTGCCGTCAGCCGGACAGTTCCCCCGTCGATCTCGGCGTAGCCGGCCTCTATGAGGGGCGGCAGCTTTTTCTCGATAGCGCTGCGTTTTTCGGGGAATTTTGTTAGGTCCAGCCCCTCCCTGAGCCGCAGCCGGAGCATGGCCTGCTCCTCGAAGCCGCAGGGGCGGTCATCGGTGACGGTGACGGGCTGGACGGGAGACTCTGCGAACCGCTGCAGATCGGGCTCTGCGGCAAAGCGCACACCTCCAAAGCAGGAGTGTGCCGCCGGCCCGATCCCGATGTAGTCCTGACATTTCCAGTACCGGCAGTTGTGGCGGCTCTCGAAGCCCGGCCTTGCGAAGTTTGAGACCTCATACTGGGAAAAGCCGGCGTTTTCCAGCATCTCCACCGCCCGGAGGTACAGCTCAGACTGGGCGTCCTCATCGGGGAGGGAGGACCGGATCTGCTGGCAGTCGAAGGGCGTCCCGGCCTCGATCTTGAGGATATAAGCGGAAACGTGCTGGATCGGCAGCTCCGCCATTTTCCCGACAGACCGGGTAAGGCTCCGGGCGTCCTGCCCGGGAAGGCCGAGCATCAGGTCGCAGGAGATATTTCCGAAGCCGGCCCTCGCAGCCTCCCGGACGGCCTGCTCTGCACGGGCGGCGGTGTGGGTCCGCCCCAGGACCTTTAGCTCCTCATCGCAGAAGGACTGCACACCGATAGAGAGCCTGTTCACGCCTATTTTTCGGAGCTTTTCCAGCTTCTCAGCCGTCAGCGTGGAGGGGTTGGCCTCCAAGGTGATCTCCGCATTTTCAGAAAGCCGGAAGCACCTTCGCACCTCGTCAAGGATCATGCTGAGCTGCTCCGGCGAGAGCAGCGAGGGCGTACCTCCGCCGAAATAAACGGTGTCTGTGCAGCGTGAAAGGTCGGAATAATGCCGGATATTCCGCAAAACTGCCTGAATATAAAGCTCCGCCTGCTCTTTCCTGTAGCAGACGGAGTAGAAATCGCAGTAGCCGCACTTTCGCCCGCAAAAGGGGACATGGAAGTAAAGTCCGAGGCTGCTCATTTTTTGTTCGGGTCGATCCGGATCGCCGGAGCCAGCGGGAAAAAGAAGGCGTTGGCAAGCCGTGGGACGATCAGAAATGCCGCTATCAGGCCGATATTCACGGGGACCTCGATCGGGTCGAGCCAGGGGATCGAGGGGGCCTTCAGGTAGATGAAAACGATCAGGGCGAAGCAGACCACACTGAAAACGGCGTTGAAGATCGTGGCGGCCTTGCCGTTGACCACCCTTCTGCCGCACTTCATGCAGGGCTTCCCGTTGGAGTTTAGCTGCCCAAGGAAGGCTTTTTTTATCGGACTGAACGACTTCTCACCGCAGTGAGGACAGGTGTAAATACTCATAGCAATATCCTTTCAATTTGTGTCTGAGAGCTGGCCCTCTATGACTGCCGGCTCCATGGGCTCCAAGACCCTCGCAAGGGGAGCCTCGGCTGCTTCGGCGGCCGTTTTTTCGTTTATGGGAGCCTTTCTCACCGGCAGCAGGGGAGCGCTCTTCTTTTTCAGTCTCCTGCTGCGCTGCACTGACGAGAGCCTATACCAGTGCAGTATGACCAGACCAACGAAAAACACCAGTATTGCGCCGAAAGTCAGCTTTATGTCTGCTCCGGAGACCTTGCTCCCGATGAACAGGACCAACAGTGCGATGATGACGAAGGGCAGCTTCGTGATCTCCCGGAGATTTGTTTTCAGCCGCCTGAGCAGCTTCTCCCTCGGCGGTATCTTTTCCGCAATGTCACACACTATGCTCAGCAGCAGGAAGAGCCCTGCCGCTGCCAGAGCAATATAGTTAAAGATCATGTTATCCCTCCTATGGGTGAGGTCATGAGTCCAGCTTCAGGACGCTCATGAAGGCCTCCTGCGGCACCTCCACGGTACCTAGCTGGCGCATACGCTTCTTGCCCTCCTTCTGCTTTTCGAGGAGCTTCTTCTTTCGGGTGATGTCGCCGCCGTAGCACTTGGCCAGAACGTCCTTGCGCATGGCCTTGACGGTCTCACGGGCGATGATCTTGCCGCCGATAGCCGCCTGGATCGGCACCTCAAAGAGCTGGCGTGGAATGTTTTTCTTGAGTTTTTCAGCTATTTTTCGGGCTCTTGAGTAGGCCTTGTCGGTGTGTATGATGAAGCTGAGGGCGTCTACGATCTCGCCGTTGAGGAGTATGTCCAGCTTCACCAGCTTGGAGGGAACGTAGCCCATCATCTCGTAATCGAAGGAGGCATAGCCCTTGGTCCGGGATTTCAGCACGTCGAAGAAGTCGTAGACGATCTCATTGAGGGGCAGCTCGTAGTGGAGCTCCACACGGGTGTCGTCCAGATATTTCATGTCCTTGAAAACGCCCCGGCGGTCCTGACAGAGCTCCATGATATTCCCCACGAACTCCGAGGGGGAGAGCACACTGGCCTTGACCATGGGCTCCTCGGCCACCTGTATCACCGCAGGATCGGGGTAGTTGGTGGGGTTGTCGATGTACTGGACCTCGCCATTGGTGAGCGTGACCTTGTAGATAACTGAGGGAGCGGTGGTGATCAGGTCCAGGTTGTACTCACGCTCAAGCCTCTCCTGGATTATCTCCATGTGGAGGAGCCCCAAAAATCCGCAGCGAAAGCCAAATCCCAGAGCGATAGAGGTCTCCGGCTCGAAGGAGAGTGAGGCGTCGTTTAGCTGGAGCTTTTCCAGAGCCTCCCGGAGGTCGCCGTACTTAGCGCCGTCCGCCGGATAGATACCTGAGAAGACCATGGGGTTGACCTTCCTATAGCCGGGGAGAGGCTCGTCACAGGGGCGGTCGTCGTTCGTCACCGTGTCGCCCACCTGAGTGTCGCCGATCGACTTGATCGAAGCGGCGATGTAGCCCACTTCGCCGGCCTCCAGCGAGCCGTTGTTCACAAGGTCAGTTGCGTCCATGAAGCCGGCCTCCACCACGCTGAAAACAGCGCCGGTGGCCATAAGGCGGATATTGTCGCCCACCTTCACCCGGCCCTCCTTGACACGGACGTAGATGATGACGCCCTTGTATGGGTCGTAGTAGCTGTCGAAGATCAGCGCCTTCAGGGGCTTTTCCGGGTCCCCCTGAGGAGCCGGTATATCGGTGACGATCTTCTCCAGCACCTCCTCAATGTTCACGCCCATTTTGGCGGAGATCCGGGGAGCGTCCATGGCAGGGATCCCGATGATCGACTCCACCTCATTGCAGACCCTCTCAGGGTCGGCGGAGGGCAGGTCGATCTTGTTCACAACGGGGACCACTTCGAGGTCGTGCTCGATAGCCAGATAGGTGTTGGCCAGAGTCTGAGCCTCGATGCCCTGAGAAGCGTCCACCACGAGGATAGCGCCCTCACAGGCGGCCAGGGACCGGCTGACCTCGTAGTTGAAATCGACGTGGCCGGGGGTGTCGATGAGGTTGAAAATGTAGTCCTCGCCGTCCTTTGCGGTGTATTTCAGCCGCACTGCCCGTGCCTTGATCGTGATGCCACGCTCACGCTCGATGTCCATGTTGTCCAGGAGCTGGTCCTCCATATCCCTGATAGCGACGGTCTCGGTCTTTTCGAGGATACGGTCGGCGAGGGTGGATTTTCCGTGGTCTATATGTGCAATAATGCAGAAATTCCTGATCTTATCGTTAGCCAAGGTGATACCTCTTTTCATTTTCGCATATTTATACATTATAATTATATCACAAAGCTCCAAAAAATGCAAGGGCTGGCGGACAAGATCTCAGCCTTGACCGGAGGGGAGGGAGGTGCTATAATATGGAGGACGAGATCTGTGAGGAGGAATGACCGTGATCTGGCGCTATCCCAAGTATATGGAGAAATTCCGGTGCTCCGCCGGGGACTGCACCGATAGCTGCTGTATCGGCTGGGAGATCTGCATCGACCCGGCCACAGAGGAGCTCTACCGGCGAGTGGAGGGAAAATTCGGCGAGATACTGCGGAAAAACATCTCCGGCGGCGCCTTTGTGCTGGGGAAGGATCAGCGCTGTCCCTTCCTCAACGAAAGGGGGCTCTGCGACATCTACATCGAGCTGGGGGAGGAGTCTCTCTGCCAGATCTGCACCGACCACCCACGGTTTTTCGAGTGGTTCGGCGGCCTGAAGGAGGGCGGCGTAGGGCTGTGCTGCGAGGAGGCTGCCCGGCTGATCCTGTCCTGTGAGCCCGAGCTTTCGGAGGAAACTGTGCCGGATGAGGACTGCGAGGGCTGTGATGAGGAGCTCCTTGCGCTGCTGCTCGATGCCCGTCAGGAGATCCTTTCCCGGCTGTCGAAGTGCAGCCTCTTCCCGGCCCTAACCTCGGCGGCGGCCTATGGTGAGCGCTTGCAGGAGAACTTGGATCGTGGCGAGCTGGTACTCCCCAAGTGGGAGGAGCTTCCGGCTGCGGAGGTGCAGGAGGCTTCGTGGGTGGAGTTTTTTGCCGAAATGGAGCCCTTTGACCCGGCGTGGCCCGGCTATCTGCGGCGCTGCGGAGCCCTTAGGGACGTCCCGGAGGAGCTCTCGGCGGAGCTGGAGGATCGGCTCCGGCGGATCGGAGCGTACCTGATCTTCCGGTACTTTTTGAAGGGCGTGTTCGACGGCGAGATCCTATCCCGGGTGAAGCTGGCGGCGGTCAGCGTGCGGTTTTTGGGGTGGCTCTGGAGGTGCAGGATCGCCGAGAGGGGCGGCTGCGGCTTCGAGGATCAAGTGGAGATCTGCAAGGCGTGGTCCAAGGAGATCGAGTATTCCGAGGAGAATTTGGAGCGCCTGCTGGACGCAGCCTACGACGAGCCGTTGTTCCGCAATATATGAAATAATAATTGCGGGTGACTCCCCCACAGTGTGGGGCGATGTGGGTGACTCCCCACAGTGTGGGGAGATGTCAGCGAAGCTGACAGAGGGGACGGGTCCCGGTCAGGGATCGCCCCCTACATTTTTTCGGGAGGCACAGACGGCCAATGGCCGTCCCTACGGTTTTCTGGGCTCACGCGCGCACACTGTGCGCCCCTACAAATACGTCGCCGAAGGCGACACCACAACTCTCAACTCTCGACTTTCAACTCTCAACTATAATTAAGCACTGATAACTCGCAACTAAAAATGCTCACCAAAAGGTGAGCATTTTCCTTACTTGTTATAGCCGTTGGGGTTGTTTTTCTGCCAGTTCCATGCGTCCCGGCACATATCCGAAAGATCCTTCTCGGTCTGCCAGCCTAAAACTGCCAGCGCCTTGTCAGCGTTTGCGTAGCTCTCAGGCAGGTCTCCGGGGCGCCTTTCCCCGTAAACATGGGGGACCGGAACGCCGTTGACCTTCTCGAAGGTATCCACGATCTCGGTGACGCTGTAGGGCGTCCCCGTACCGAGGTTGAAGACCTCCACGCCGCTGTGCTCCAGCACATAGCCGATCGCCTTAACATGGCCCTTTGCCAGGTCCACCACATGGATATAGTCACGGCGTGCGGTGCCGTCGGGAGTGTCATAATCGTTGCCGAAAATGGTCAGCTTTTCACGCCTTCCCACGGCCACCTGAGAAACATAGGGCATCAGGTTGTTGGGGATCCCCTGAGGGTCCTCGCCGATCCTTCCGGAGGGGTGAGCGCCGATCGGGTTGAAATACCTCAGCAGCACCACTGCCAGCTCCTTGTCGGCCCTTGCAGCGTCCTCAAGGATCTGCTCCATCATCACCTTGGTCCAGCCGTAGGGGTTGGTGCAGGTGCCACGTGGCATCTCCTCAGTGTAGGGCACAGGGTTCTCCTCGCCGTAGACCGTAGCGCTGGAGGAGAAAATGATCCTCTTCACGCCTGCACGCTCCATGCTCTCAAGGAGGGAAAGGGTGGTGTCGATGTTGTTGCGGTAGTAGAGCACCGGCTTGGCCACGGACTCTCCCACGGCCTTCAGTCCGGCAAAGTGTATCACAGCGTCGATGCTGTTCTCGGAAAAGATCCTGTCCAGCTCTGCCGAGTCCTTTATATCGCACTCATAGGTCCTGACGGACTTTCCGGAGATCTCCTCCACACGCTTTACCGCCTCGGGGCAGCTATTGGAGTAATTGTCGGCGATCACCACATCATAGCCTGCCGCAAGGAGCTCCACTGCGGTATGGGAGCCGATATAACCGGCGCCTCCTGCTAGTAATACTGTACTCATAGTCATTCCTCCTGTATAGTTTCTCCGGAAGCGCTCTCCGGAGCCTTTTGTCCTTTATCTTCCGGGACCGCTTCGTCCTCCTGGTCCTCAAGGGCGGATCTGTTTCGCCTTTCAAGGGCGGGGAGGAGCATCTCCCGGTATATATAGTCCGTGATCGCAGCGATTGGTATGGCCAGCAGGATTCCCACGATGCCGTAGATCCTTCCGCAGGCGATGATCACGATCAGTATCCAAAGGCCGGAGACTCCCAAGGTGCCGCCGAAGAGCTTTGGCTTGATGATGTAGCCGTCAACGGTCTGTAGGATAATTGTGAAGATCACGAAGAGCAGCGCATGGAAGGGCTTGACCATCAGAAGTATGAAGCCGCCGATGATCGCTCCCACCATAGGTCCGAAGGTGGGGACCAGATTGGTGATGCCCACCACCACCGAGACCAGTCCGGCGTACTGCATACCCAGGGCTGCCATGAAGACCGCATTGACCGTTCCCACGATCAGGCCGTCGATCAGGTCGAAGATGACATATCTGTTGAGGATGTCGTTGCAGTGGCTCAGGAAGGAGGCGGTGGACTTATAGTGCTTCTTGCTGAGGGAGGCCCTCAAAAGCCGCTTGAGACCGGCCTTCAGCCTGTTCTTAGCGCCCAGCAGGTAGATCGAGAGGATGAAGGCTATCACCCAGTTGACCACGCTCTTGCCGGCGTTTGTGGAGAAGTTGATGATCTTGGAGGAGTTCTCCATGATATAGTCAACGATCGTGTTGATGATGTTCTCAGAGGAGAGGACGAAATTCTGGAAGCTGGGCGACTCGTGGTCCTCCGGCAGGAAGCTGCGTATGAAGCTCTGCAGGGACTTGGCGTAGGAGTCCAGATTTCCGATGAACATAGATATACTGTCGATGAGCTGAGGTATGAGTATGCTCATTATCAGCACCAGGAACAGGATCACGGTGGTCAGCGCCAAAACTATGGATACGGTCCACTTGGGAGCCTCCTTGCGGATCCTTCTGAACAGGGTGCGCTCATAGAGCTTCGCCAGAGGGTTCATCATGTAGGCGAGGGCACAGCCTCCCATAACAGTGGAGAAATAGCCAAGGATCTGAGTAAAGCCCTGCCATATATCGACGATGTTTGAGATCAAAAGGTAAAAGGCTACAGTGATACAGCCGCCCAGAGCCGTTGCGAACCAGCGCTTGTGTATCAGTTCCTTGATATGCTTCATCAGCTTGCACTTCTTTCCTTTTAAGTGTCAGGTAATAATACTATTCTAACACATATCATCGCTCAATGCAAGTCAAAAAATGTGTTGACCTGATGAAAAAACGTCATGTGATCCTTCCGGTGAGGAGGAGCCGTGCTCAAAGGCCTTGTTTTCGCAGCTCTTAGCTCAGAGCTCATGGCCCCGGATCCGGTGTCCGCAGACCTTTGCCACGGTCAGCTCTGCGCCGATCCGCCCCTCCCGTGGATATAAACTGCCGCAGTTCTCTTTGCCATGGCATTCATTGGAGCTCCCAGACCACGGTGATGCTCTCTGTCACGGTCTCTACGGCCGCCGAGAGCTGGTCCGAGAGAGAGCTCTTCGCCCGGAGCATACCGGCGCCGCACAGAGGGGCGCAGTCGTTCCCGAAGGGGATCTGCTCGCCGGCCCTGACCTCCTCGATGCCGGTGATGCGCTGGCCGATCGACCCGGCAATCATCTCCGCCTTGCTCCGTGAGTCCTCAAGGGCCTCCTTCAGGAGCTCTCTGCGGATCTTTAGGATCTCGGACACGGAAAAGCTGGTGTCCATGGACGCCTCCCAGCCCTTTTCCGAGATCAGTGAGGTGAAAAAGTTGACGGTGCTCATTTCGAACTCAAGGTCGAGGCTCAGTCTGCGGCTGGCTGTGAAAACAGCCGATGTTCCGCCGCTGTGGAGCTCCGGCCGGATGGTCCCGGTGCTGATGCTCTCGATCCTTGCCTGGCTCAGGTCGAAGCCCTGATCCTTCAGGATCCCAAGGAGCTCCTCGCACTGAGCCTCGGTCTTGGCGGCGGCCTCGGCGGGAGACTTCTCCGCATCGCTCAGCTCGAAGCTCAGCTTCATCCTGTCGTATGGCACGCTCCTTCGGGCCGTGCCTGTCATAGTTATCCTGCCCATAGTGGTCCTCCTTCTGCAAGCGCAGTTTTTCTCATTATAGCACAGCCGCCGCCGGATCGCAAGGCGCTGTTGACAACGGAAGGGGAATGGTGTAAAATAAGGGTAGAAATTTCCCCAAGGAGGAAAAGTATGAAACTCATCTCATGGAACGTAAACGGCTTTCGTGCCTGCCTGACAAAGGGCTTCGGGGAGTTCTTCGCCCGGGCCGACGCCGACATATTCTGCATACAGGAGACCAAGATGCAGCCGGATCAGGCTGACTTCTCGCCGGAGGGCTACCATAAATACTTCCACAGTGCCGTGAAGAAGGGCTATTCCGGAACGGCCGTCTATACGAAGAGGGAGCCTCTTTCCGTGGAGTTCGGCATAGACGGCGCTCACACCGACGAGGGCCGAGTGATCACCTGCGAGTTCGAGGAGTTCTACTTCGTGTGCTGCTACGTCCCCAACGCCCAGAACGAGCTCAAACGCATAGACTACCGCATGGAGTTCGAGGACGACATGAGGGCCTATCTGAGCCGGCTGGACAAGAAAAAGCCGGTGATCTACACCGGGGATCTGAACGTAGCTCATGAGGAGATCGACCTGAAGAACCCCAAGACCAACATCGGCAACGCCGGCTTCTCCTACGAGGAGAGGGGCAAGTTCACCGAGCTCCTTGAGGCCGGCTTTGCGGACACCTTCCGCCGGCTCTATCCGGACCGGGAGGAGGCCTATTCATGGTGGTCGTACCGCTTCAAGGCAAGGGAGAAGAACGTGGGCTGGCGGATCGACTATTTCGTGGTGTCCGAGCGGCTCATGGAGAAGGTGGAGGACTCACTGATCTGCGCCGATGTACTGGGCAGCGATCACTGTCCCGTGGAGCTGCTGATCGACCTTTGACAAAAAAGAGGAGCTGATGCCGAGGCAGGCATACAGCTCCTTTTTGTTTAGCTTTTTGGCTGAGCAAGGAGAGCCTCCACCAGCTCTCTTTTTTCGTACAGCACACAGCCGCCCTCGTGGTCGTCAAGGAGCAGGTCTCCGCTCCTCAGGGCAGTGAACAGGGGAGAGCGGATCGCCTCACGGAGGGAGGTGTCCCTGACGTTGATGTCGGAGTAGGGCGAGAACGGGCAGGGCTCTGCGCCGCCGTGGGAGTTGATGTGGAAGAAGCCTCTTCCTGCCGCCACGCAGCCGCCGGAGCTCTTCTCATCGCCGGGGAAGGCTATGTAGACCATTTCCGGGCGCTCCTGACGGAGCTGAGCGATCCTCTGCATAAGGTGAGCACGCTCAGGCTCTCCCGGGGCAAGGTCCCGGCTCTCCTCGGTGACAGGGACGTATTCCACGAAGATCACTGCCTTGCAGCCCTTTCCCGAGAGCCGGTCAAGGAACTCCTCCGAGCAGACCTCAGCGCAGTTCTGGGAGGTAACCGTCACAGACGCCCCGAAGATCAGGCCGCGGCTCTTGAGCTGGTCCATGTTGGCGTCCACCTTGTCGTAGATGCCCTCACCACGGCGCCGGTCGGTGATCTCACGGCCGCCCTCGATGCTCATGATCGGGATGAGGTTGCGGCATTTGTCGAAGAGCCGGAAATAGTTCTCGTTCATGAAGGTGCCGTTGGTGAAGATCGGGAAGAGCAGGTCCTGCTTTTTCCCGGCAGCCTCGATGATGTCCCGGCGGAGCATCGGCTCGCCGCCGGCCAGGAGTATGAAGCTGATGCCCAGCTCGTCGGCCTCGTCGAAGATCCTCAGCCATTCCTGGCCGGTGAGCTGCTTTACGGGCTCGGCGTCCACTGTGGCGTTGTTGCACCTTGAATAGCAGCCTGCACAATGGAGGTTGCAGCTGCTGGTTATGCTTGCGATGAGGAATGGCGGTATGTGTTCGCCCCTGTCCTCAGCTATTCGCCGCTTCTTTGAGGCCGAGCGGCTGGCCCTTGCGAACCTGAGCATGAAGGCGCTCTCCTTGGGATCCTTGAGGGTGGCTCTTATCGCCTCCGAGACCACGCCCTCAACGCCTTTTATCAGGTAGTTTTGCAGGTCGAAGCTCTCAGTCACAGCGATCAGCTCCTTCTGCCGGGGCCTCTTCGGGCTCCCCTGTAAAGATAATGACATTTGCTCTCAAAAAAACTCCTCCTAAAATGCAGTATATATGAGCCTAAATAGAAATGTCGAAAGATCTGTCATGCCTCTATACCTACATTATACCAGAGATCTGCGGAATGTCAACAGTGAGTTTTCCTGAGGCCTGATGTCATACCACCTCGGGGACGATGATCTGGCCGGATCCGCCGCAGTAGCGTGTGGTCAGGTCGATGATCCTCTGAGCGGTATCGGTCAGCAGCTCGTTGGGGGTCGCCTCATTTCCTTGGACGATGTAGAACACGTTTTTGGCCGTTTCGCCCACGGCGGTCTTGTTGACCTGCCTTATCTCCAGGCGGCACAGCACCTCGTTGGAGCTGTCACAGTAGCAGTATTCATGGGGCGCAACAGGCACCGGCTCGGTCTGGCCGATCGGGACGAAGCGCTCGGTGCCGTCGGTGAAGCGGAGGATCACGTCGCCCTCCGTCTTGTCGATGTCGTGGGCTCCAAGGGCCAGCTTGCTCTCCAGAGAGATCAGGTTGTATATGTCTACTGCCAGCCCTATGTAGGGCATATCGCCCCTCTTCACCAGCAGCCTGATCAGGTTCTCGCTGGCAGGTATGTTCTTCCGCCTTTTCACGCCCACGTTGTCGTGGAGGATATTGAAGCCCTCCAGGATCGGGTCTGAGTGGACGTCAAGGTCCTTGTAGAGCTCATAGAGCTCCCGGAGCCTCTTGGTGCGGAGCTCCTGCCATTCATCGGAGCTCCTTGTGTTGTCGATGCCGTTTACAGAAGCGAATATGATCTTCACGCCGCTCTTGAGAACGGCCTCTTCTACTTTGAATTTCATTGGGATACCTCTTCTTTCCGGCAGCCCGGCTGCCTTATATCTTTATTATACCATATGTCTATAGGAAAAGTAAAGTATAGATCTCATGCTTTGAGCTATAGTTCTTTTTTAGTCCCGGCAATACTCTTTTTCTATATTTATAGGAAGATCCTTGCATTTCCCGGAAATATATGATATAATGTTCGTACACGAACATTATGTTCTATTTTAATGTCCTCGCAGATACGCTGATCTTCGATCCGCTCCCTGCGATCGGACGATCATACCATAACGCTTCGCTTATATGGTATGATACAACATATATATTTCCTGTCAGAGATCCGTGACAGGGTGGATAAGGGGAGACCCGAAGGAGGTAATTTTTATGCATTTGATACGAAAGATCGCAAAACGAGCTGCCGCAGCCCTCACTGCCTGCGCTATGCTCATCCCGACGGCCGCAACGACGGCATCAGCATTGGACCTGGCCTACACGCCATCAAGCTCCTACAAGAGCGGCACCTACTACAAGAACGTCATCGCAGTTACGCTGTCAGGCGACCAGCGTAAGGACATAGTCGCAGTCGCACTGTCTCAGCTCGGCTACCATGAGGGCTCCAGCAAGACCGACCTTGCCGGAAATTCCTCAGGTACAGCCAACTACACCGAGTACGGCAGCCGTGCCGGAAATGTCAATATGGGCTGGTGTGCAGCCTTCATCGTTTGGTGTGCAGAGCAGGCGAAGGTCCCGGCCAGCGTCATCAAGCGCCAGTACACCGCCGACAACGTTACGAAGCAGTCCAAGACCGGACTTTTCGGCGGTACCTTCAAGGCCTACGGCTCATACATACCCAAGGTGGGCGACATAGTTTACTGGGACACAAATGAGCCCCTGAACAACAATTCCGACCACGTTGAGATCGTCACCGCAGTCAGCGGCAGCACGATCACCTCGATCGGCGGAAATTCCTCGGATAAGGTAAAGACACATACCGTTGACCTTTCCAGCAGCGACGGATTTTCGTATTTCCACATCCTAGGCTTCGAGATCCCCAATTATACGAGCTCTGCGGCGCCTGCCACTACAACGGCACCCGTGACTACTACTACTACTACCACTACCACCGAGACTACTACAACGACCACTGAGACCACTACCACCACTACCGAGACTACCACCACGACCACTACTACAGTTCCCGTGACCACCGAGCCTCAGCCCCCTCGTGAGCCGGAGTATTCCTTCGCTGACGTGAACGGCGACGGCTATGTGGACGCCGGCGATGCCTCGCTGATCTTAGCGGAGTACGCTTCCCGTCAGACCGGTACCGAGAGCATGATCGTTCCGGAGGCGGTGGAGTTCGCCGATGTTGACGGCGACGGCTACCTTGATGCCTCTGACGCTTCGGCGGTGCTGAGCTATTATTCCTACGTCCAGACCGGCGGAGCTATCGACATAGCGACCTACATGGATACCATATTCAGCCCTGAGGAGGAAAGCGAGGAGCTCCCAGATGAGCCCTTGCCTGAGAGCGATGAGGACCAGCTCCTGTACGATCCGGTGCTGCCAGACGAGCCCAAGGCTCCCTCTGAGGAATGAACCGGGCGGCCGCTGAAAAAAACTTGACATTTCAGAAAAATTATCCTTGACATACCGCCGCAGATGTGCTATAATATTTAGGTATCGTGTTTGTGCGGTATCATATTATCCTTGCCCGCAGTTGGTTGCCGGGCATGATCCAGAAGGAGGTGTACAGAAATGGCAAAGGTATCCGCTAAGTATGAAGTAATGGTCGTTTTCAGCATGAAGAACGGTGAGGAGGCTATGAAGGCTCTCGTTGAGAAGTTCAAGGAGAGGATCGAGCGTCACGCCGAGGCTGTTGAAGTCAACGAGGATTGGGGCAAGCGTAAGCTCGCTTATCCTATCGAGGACGAGACAGAGGGCTACTACGTTATCTACACATTCGAGTCAAAGCCCGAATATCCTGCTGAGCTGACAAGACGTCTGAACATCACAGACGGCGTTCTTCGTTCACTTGTAACAGCTCTCTAAGACTATCGTTTTCTGAAAGGAGAAAGCCATGAATAAGGTAATTTTGGTCGGAAGACTTACAGCAGATCCTGTACTTAGACAGACCCAGAGCGGTATCTCTTCCTGTAGATTCACTGTCGCTGTCGACAGAAGGGTCGCAGATAAGAATACCGGCGAGCGT
The DNA here is from genome assembly GCA_017460665.1 of Ruminococcus sp. Lineage (GTDB taxonomy): Bacteria > Bacillota > Clostridia > Oscillospirales > Ruminococcaceae > Ruminococcus. The sequence continues at coordinate 258,096 of JAFUAO010000010.1, read as the reverse complement.
CAGGCCGATTTCATCAGCTGCACCGCTTGGAGACAGACCGCTGAGTTCGTTGCCAGATATTTCAATAAGGGCAAGCTCATCGCTGTTGAGGGTTCGCTCCGCACAGGAAGCTATGCCGATAAGAACCACCCTGATGTGACACACTACACAACAGACGTCATGGTCGAAAATGTTGAGTTCGTAGGATCAAAGTCTGAGTCCGGCGGAAACGGCGGAGCTCAGGGCTACAACAACGGCGGCTATAACGGCGGCGGTCATCAGGCTCCTTCTCCTGCGCCCTCTGCACCTGCACCGAGCGCACCTCAGAACAATGAAATGTCCTACGGAGATCTCAGTGATTTCGAGGAGATCCTCAGCGACGGAGACGTTCCGTTCTAAAAAACCGATCGATACTTTATAAGAATAGGAGGAAAAGTCATGGAAAAGGAGAGAAATCCCCGTCCTTCCAAGAAGCCCCGCAAGAAGGTTTGTATGTTCTGTGCGGACAGGATCGACAGGATCGACTATAAGGACCTTGCAAAGCTCAGAAAGTGCATGACTGACAGAGCTAAGATCCTTCCCAGACGTGTGACAGGTACCTGCGCTTTCCATCAGCGTGAGCTCACAGTTGCCATCAAGAGAGCAAGACACGTAGCTCTGCTCGCTTATGTGAACGACTGATCCATCAAAAGATAGGGAGACCGTTGCGGGTCTCCCTTTTTTGTGCGGATATGTACGCTCCTGCGGCATCTGAAGGAGCGTTAGTGAGGTCAGTGGTCGGCTGTGTCGAATGAGAGCTCCTCGCTTCTCCGGAAGAGAAGGGAAATGCACCAGACTGCGGAGATCGCTACAAGGATGTAGACCGTCCGAGCCAGCAGACTTCCTGCGCCGCCGAAAAGCCACGCAACGAGGTCGAACTCAAAGATCCCGACAAGACCCCAGTTTATCCCTCCGATGATCAGAAGGATAAGCGCAAGTTTGTCCCACATAATGAGAACACCTCTCTGTTAAGAACGTTGGAGGAAGCACCGTTGCTTGTGCGTCCTGAGTATATTATGGCGCAGTTTTTTGCGGATATACAGGGAATTTCTGGCAAGAAAAAAGCGCTCCCGAAGGAGCACTCATCTCTTGATCATTACTTAACGATGAACTTCTGGATCTGAGTGAGAAGATCCTCGGCATCGTCTGTGTGCGCATTGAGCTGGATAGGCTTTGAGAGGTCAAGGCTGAAAATACCCATGATCGACTTAGCATCAACAGCGTATCTGCCGGAAACAAGATCAATGTCGAAATCGTACTTCATCACGATGTTCACGAAGTCCTTGACGTCGTTGATCGCCTGAAGTGAAACAGTAGCATTAGTCATGGTGTTACCTCCTTCTTGATAGTGGGTGGATGTTTTTTACCGTTTATTTCATTTTCTGCGGCTTTTCCTGACCGCAATAACATAATAGCACTAAAAAAAGGCGGTGTCAAGCCGTTTTCGGCAATTTCGTCAATTTAGTATAATATAAATATGCTTTTTGTCAGTTATTTTATTGATAACGGAGAGCTGTGAGTGTTGCATAAATACGCATGGTTATATTTGTGCAAATTATACATGAGGCTTTTGCGAAAGGATCGTGTTGATAAGGTGAAATATGTATAAGGTTTATTTTATGACTTTTGGCTGCAAGGTCAATCAGTATGAGACCGAGTGCCTGAGGAGCGCCTTCTGTGAGCTGGGCTTCCAGGAGTCCTCTTCCCCGGAGGAGGCCAGCGTGATCGTGGTCAATTCCTGCACGGTAACTGCCTCCGGGGACAGCAAGTCCCTCCATGCCCTGAGAAGGCTCAGGCGCCTTGCGCCGGAGGCCGTGACCGTGCTCACCGGCTGTATGCCTCAGGCCGACCCGGAGGCCGCCCGAAATATCCCCGAGGCCGACATCATCACCGGCACCAAGGACCGCTCCCGGATCCCGGAGCTGGCCTTGGAGGTCCTCAGAGAACGCAGGAGGATCGTCGAGATCGGCCAGCACCTTCCCCGTGAGGACTTCGAGTGTGCGGACTACAAAAGCTCCTTCGGCCAGACCCGTGCCTTTATGAAGATTCAGGACGGCTGCAACAGCTTCTGCTCGTACTGCATCATACCCTACGCAAGGGGAAGGTGCCGGTCGAAGCCCATGGCAGAGATCTCCCGTGAGGCCGAAATGCTGGCTCGGGCCGGCCATAAGGAGATCGTGCTGGTGGGGATAGATCTGGCCTCATACGGCGCAGAATGGGGCCTTCGCCTTGCCGACGCCGTGGAGGAGGTCTGCAAGACCGAGGGCATCGAGCGTGTCCGCCTTGGCTCGCTGGAGCCGGAGCTGCTCCTGTCCGGGGACCTTCAGCGCCTTGCCGCCCAGAAAAAGCTCTGCCCCCAGTTCCACCTGTCGCTGCAAAGCGGCTGCGGCCGGACCCTCAAGGCCATGCGCCGGCGCTATACACCGGAGGAGTTCCTCGCTGTCACTGAGGAGATCCGGCGGCTCTTCCCGGACTGCGCCCTGACCACCGACATCATGGTGGGCTTTCCCGGCGAGACCGAGGAGGACTTTCAGGAGTCCCTTGAGTTTGCCCGAAGGATAGCCTTTTCAAAGCTCCATGTCTTTCAGTATTCCCCCAGGAAGGGCACCCCTGCCGCCGCTATGGAGCAGGTCCCGGAGAGGGTCAAGTCGGACCGTGCCCTGCGAATGAAGGCTCTCGGCGATGAGCTGGCCGCCGCACACCTTAGGTCCCTTGTGGGGAAGACCCTCCCGGTGCTCTTCGAGAAGGAGGACAGCCCCCGTTTCCACCGAGGCTGCGCTCCCGACCACAGCGTGATCAAAATTCTTCGGAAAAATGTGAAAAAAAGTTTGCGTAATCAGATAATTAGTGTTATAATAGAAGAGAGCTTCCCCGATCACTGCTTGGGCAGGATAGCGGGGACCTAACAAGCATTGCCGGCCCGAGCCGATCTGGCCACGGCCAAAAATATCACCCCTTGCGGAGAAATGGAGAACAGAATATGTCCGTATTCAGAATTTACGCCGAAAAAAAGCCTGAGTTCGCTGTCGAGGCCCAGTCGGTCCTCAGCGATATCCGTACTGCGCTTCGCCTTGAGCTCACCGGTCTGAGGATCCTCAACCGCTATGACGCCGACAAGCTCAGTGAGGAGGACTTCCGTGCGGCCATCAGCACGGTCTTCTCGGAGCCTGCTGTTGACGTGGTCTATGACGAGCTCCCTGCCGTTGCCGCCGGAGACAGAGTCTTCGCCGTGGAGTACCTTCCCGGCCAGTTCGACCAGCGTGCCGACAGCTGTGAGCAGTGTATCCAGATCCTTCGTCAGGGCGAGCGCTGCCGTGTGAGGAACGCAAGAGTCTACATAGTCTCCGGAAATATCACCGACGCCGAGTTCGACCGCCTGAAGTCCTATATCATCAACCCTGTGGAGAGCCGTGAGGCTTCACTTGCTACTGTGGATACCCTTGATACCAACTACGAGATCCCCACGACAGTTGAAGAGCTGGAGGGCTTCATCGACCTGAACGAGAAGGGCCTCCATGCCTTCGTGGACCAGTTCGGCCTTGCTATGGACTACGACGACATCGCCTTCTGTCAGGACTATTTCCGCAATACCGAGCACCGCAACCCCACGATCACTGAGATCCGCATGATCGACACCTACTGGTCCGATCACTGCCGCCATACCACCTTCCTGACCAACGTCAAGGACGTGGACATCAAAACTCCCTATATCCGTGAGACCTACGATATGTATCTGAACGTCCGTGAGGAGCTGGGCAGAACGGACAAGCCCGTTACCCTTATGGACATCGGAACTCTTGCCGCTAAGAAGCTGAAGGCCGACGGCCTCCTTCCCGACCTTGACGAGAGCGAGGAGATCAACGCCTGCTCAGTGAAGATCAAGGTGGACATCGACGGCAGGCTGGAGGACTGGATCCTCATGTTCAAGAACGAGACCCACAACCACCCCACCGAGATCGAGCCCTTCGGCGGTGCGGCTACCTGCCTTGGCGGAGCTATCCGTGATCCCCTTTCCGGACGCTCCTACGTTTATCAGGCCATGAGAGTCACCGGCGCCGCAAATCCCCTCGTTCCCGTTGAGGACACGATCGCCGGAAAGCTCCCTCAGAGGAAGATCACCGTGGGGGCTGCCAACGGCTACAGCTCCTACGGCAACCAGATAGGCCTTGCTACAGGCCACGTTGCTGAGGTCTACCATCCCGGCTACGTCGCAAAGAGAATGGAGATCGGCGCTGTACTGGGCGCTGCTCCTGCCGAGAATATCCGCAGAGAGGCTCCTGTCCCGGGGGACATCGTGATCCTCCTTGGCGGAAAGACCGGCCGTGACGGCTGCGGCGGCGCAACAGGCTCCTCTAAGTCCCACACCTTGGAGTCTCTGGAGAGCTGCGGCGCTGAGGTCCAGAAGGGAAATCCCCCCGAGGAGAGAAAGCTCCAGAGGCTGTTCCGCAACCCCGATGTCACGAGGATGATCAAGCGCTGCAACGACTTCGGCGCAGGCGGAGTCTCCGTTGCTATCGGCGAGCTGACAGACGGCCTTGTGATCGACCTTAACGCAGTTCCCAAGAAGTACGACGGTCTGGACGGCACTGAGATCGCGATCTCTGAGTCTCAGGAGAGAATGGCCGTAGTGATCGCTCCCGAGGATCTGGACAGGTTCCTGGCTGAGGCGGCTAAGGAAAATCTTGAGGCTACGCTGGTGGCCAGCGTCGTGGCTGAGCCGAGGCTGAAAATGGTCTGGAACGGCAGCACGATCGTGGATCTTTCAAGAGAGTTCCTCAACTCCAACGGAGCTCCCAAGTATACCGACATCACCGTTGAGGCTCCCTCCGACGAGGCCGAGAATATCCCGGCTGACTCCGCTGAGGCTTGGACCCAGCTCCTTGGGAACCTGAACGTTTGCTCACAGAAGGGCCTTATCGAGAAGTTCGACTCTACGATCGGCGCAGGGACCGTCCTCATGCCCTTCGGAGGAGCCTACCAGATGACCCCCTCACAGGCCATGGCCGCCAAGATCCCCGTTCTGAAGGGCGAGACCAACACCTGCTCGCTGATGGGCTGGGGCTATGATCCTGATGTTTCCGAGAAGTCTCCCTACCACGGCGCAATGACTGCGGTCATCGCATCTATCGCTAAGATAGTTGCTGCCGGCGGCACCTACAAGAAGTGCTGGCTGACCTTCCAGGAGTACTTCGAGAGGACCCAGAACGATCCTAAGCGTTGGGGCAAGCCCATGGCTGCTCTGCTGGGAGCTTTCAAGGCTCAGCTCGAAATGGGCTGCGGCTCTATCGGCGGAAAGGACTCGATGTCCGGCACCTTCGAGAACATCGACGTTCCGCCTACGCTGGTCTCCTTTGCAGTTTCCACAGCGACCGCAGACAAGATCGTTTCCACTGAATTCAAGAGCGCAGGGGATACCGTTATCTACATCGCTCCCGACTATGATGAGAACGGCCTGCCTGTTTTCGCCAGCGTCAAGGCTGCCTTCGACAAGGTGGAGCAGCTCATTTCCGAGGGCAGGGCAAAGGCTGTCTGGACTATCGGCTACGGCGGAGCTGCTGAGGGCATCGCTAAAATGTGCTTCGGCAACAAGCTGGGCTTTGAGTTCTCAGCAAGGATGACCCCCAAGGAGCTCTACAAGCCCTGCTACGGTGCATTCATCATCGAGCTCTCCGGCGAGGCTCAGCAGGGCGAGCGTGTCATCGGAAAGACCATTGCCGAGTACAAGATCAGCGCTCTGGACTACACATTCAGCCTCGAGCCTGCTCAGCGTATCTGGGAGGGCAAGCTGGAGCCCGTGTTCCCATGCCGCATAAAGACCACTACAGCCACTCCCGAGACCTACTCCTATACAGACAGGCTCCACCTGACAGCCTCGATCAAGGCCGCTCAGCCCAAGGTGCTGATCCCTGTGTTCCCGGGAACTAACTGCGAGTACGACACCGCCCGTGCCTTCGAGAAGGCCGGCGCCCGCACTGAGGTGGTCGTTATCCGGAACCTCTCTGCCGGCGACATCGAGGAGTCCGTCCGCTACTTCGAGACAGCGATCAAGAGCTCACAGATCATCATGATCCCCGGCGGCTTCTCCGGCGGCGACGAGCCCGAGGGCAGCGGAAAGTTCATCACTGCCTTCTTCCGCAACCCCAAGATCAAGGACGCCGTTCATGACCTGCTGAAGAACAGGGACGGCCTCATGCTGGGCATCTGCAACGGCTTCCAGGCTCTGGTGAAGCTGGGACTGGTGCCTTACGGCGAGATCGTGGACATGGCTGACGACGCTCCTACACTGACCTTCAATACCATAAACCGCCACCAGTCCATGATGGTCAATACCCGTATCGCCTCCAACAAGAGCCCGTGGCTCTACGGCTGTGAGGTGGGCGACATACACAGCGTAGCGATCTCCCACGGCGAGGGCCGCTTCGTCGCTCCTGACCGCCTGATCCAGCAAATGGCTAAGAACGGACAGATCGCCACTCAGTACGTTGACCTTGACGGACATCCTACCATGGATATCCGCTACAACCCCAACACCTCTATCGAGGCTATCGAGGGCATCACCTCTCCCGACGGAAGGGTCCTCGGAAAGATGGGACACTCCGAGCGCAAGGGCAGCTTCATCTGCAAGAACGTCCCCGGAGAAAAGGACCAGAAGATCTTCGAGAGCGGAGTTGCGTATTTCAAATAATGAACAGAAAGGGGCAGTTTCGGCTGCCCCTAAAATTTTTGTGCAAAGATCATATTATTCTATTGACTTGCAGCCTAATTTGGTGTATAATGTTAATGAGCTGTAATACAGCAATATTATAATGTAAGGAGCTGACAGCATGAAAAATATCCTCTTCGCTGCTTCGGAATGTGTTCCCTTTATAAAGACCGGCGGTCTGGCTGACGTTGTGGGCGCTCTGCCGCAGTATATCAACAAGGACGAGTTCGACGTCCGTGTGATCCTGCCGTACTACACCTGCATACCCGCTAAATACAGGGACAATTTCAAGTATGTGACTCACTTCTATATGGACTACGGCTACCGCCCCGACGGTGTTCACGTCGGTATCATGGAGTATGAGTACAACGGCATCAAGTTCTATTTTGTTGACAACGAGTTCTACTACAAGTGTGACTACCCCTATACCTCTGACCTGAAATGGGACATCGAGCGCTTTACCTTCTTCTGTAAGGCCGTTCTTGCGATCCTGCCTGTTATCGGCTTCCGCCCCGACATCATCCACTGTCACGACTGGCAGTCGGCGCTGATCCCCGTGTTCATGCACTCCACCTTCGCTACGAACCCCTTCTACAGCTCCACAAAGACGATCATGACGATCCACAACCTGAAATTCCAAGGCGTGTGGGACATTGATACCTTCAAGTACAACACCGCTCTTCCTGACTATATGTTCACTCCCGATAAGCTGGAGTTCAACAAGGGCGCAAATATGCTCAAGGGCGGACTTGTGTATGCTGACTATATCACCACCGTGTCCGAGACCTACGCCGAGGAGATCAAGTATCCCTTCTACGGCGAGCAGCTGGACGGCCTGCTGAGGGCGAGGTCCGCTTCCCTCCGAGGGATCCTCAACGGCATCGACTATAAGGTCTTCGACCCCGGCAATGACAAGAACATCTTCGCCGAGTATTCCTCTAAGGACTTCAAGGCGAAAAAGGCCGAGAACAAGCGCAAGCTCCAGGAGGAGCTGGGCCTTCCCGTTGACGAGGGCAAGTATATGATGGCTATCATCTCACGCCTTACCGACCAGAAGGGCCTCGACCTTGTGAACTACGCTATCGAGCGGATCGTTGACGAGAACACTCAGTTCGTGGTCATCGGAACAGGTGACTCTCGCTATGAGAATATGTTCAAGCACTATCAGTGGAAGTACCCGGAGAGGGTCTCCGCAAATATCCTGTACTCAGACCAGCTTGCCCACAAGCTCTATGCAGCGGCTGACGCTATGCTCATGCCGTCTCTGTTCGAGCCCTGCGGCCTGACTCAGCTCATTTCCCTGAGATACGGCACGGTACCGATCGTCCGTGAGACAGGCGGCCTGAAGGACACCGTTGCGCCCTACAATGAGTTCGACGGCACAGGCACAGGCTTCTCCTTCGCCAACTACAACGGCGACGAGATGCTGGGCGTTATCAATTACTCGAAGCATATCTACTATAACCACCGTGATCAGTGGGACAAGATGGTCCAGCGTGGCATGGAGTCTGACTTCTCATGGAACAGCTCCGCCCGCCAGTATGAGGGTATGTATAGCTGGATGATCAATTGGTGAGCAAGCGATGCAGCGGTGCGTTTGCGCCGCTGCTCCTATCTTTGGAGGAATATGGAAAGACCGATGATCAGGGGAGCTGTCTTCGACATGGACGGGCTCCTCATAGACACTGAAAAGCTGTACCTGAAATATTGGAAGCAGGCTGCGGCCGACTTCGGCTACGAAATGAAGGACGAGCACGTCTTCGCTATCCGGAGCCTTGCACGAAAGTTCTCTATCCCCAAGCTGAAGAGCTTTTTCGGGGAGGACCTCCCCACAGAGGAGATTAGGGCAAGGCGCACTGAGCTTATAGATGCGGACATCGAGCGCAACGGCATAACCGTGAAAAAGGGCATGAGAGAGCTCATGGGCTACCTCCGGGAAAGGGGAGTCCGCACCGCAGTGGCGACTTCGACCGCCCGTGACCGTACAGAGCGCTATCTGGGGAAGATCGGCGCCGGAGAGCTCTTCGACGCCGTGATCTGCGGAGATATGGTCTCCTCCGGCAAGCCCGATCCCGAGATCTACCTGACAGCGGCAAAGGCTCTGGGGCTGGCCCCTCAGGAGTGCGCCGCCTTCGAGGACTCTCCCAATGGGATCCGTGCCGCCCATGCAGCCGGCTGTGAGGCCATCATGATACCCGATCTTACACCGCCCGAGGAGGAGATCATCCCCCTCCTCAGCGCAGTCTACCCCGACCTCTGGCAGGCCCGGGAATTCTTTGAAGGGAGGATCTGAAATGCCCGGAAAGACCAGCGTTTCCAAGATCTTTGAGATACCTAAGTTCTATTACTTCAACAGCGGCAACGACTACTCCGGGAGCCTAGGCAGCTTCGCCTATAAGGTCTGCACCGGCGAAAAGCTGGTCTGCAAGACCTGGCACGGCCGCCTGTGCTCCGAAAAAGCTCAGATCGAGCAGGAAAAAGAGTTCGACCGCACCCAGGAGGGCTTCGACGCCATGATCGCCTGGCTGGAGTCGGTGTACTCCTCGTCGTGACCTTCTCCGGGGGACACCCTTTCTGAGGAAAGGGCTTTCCCCCGGACCCCCTTCCCAAAGACTTTTAACTGCAAGCTCCCTATGCTGTCCCCATTGTGAGAAGTTCTAAGGCGGAACATTTCTCAGGGGACAGCATAGGGAGCTTGAAATAGAGCCATGAAAGAGATCTGAGGAAGGCTTTCTCGGAGAGAGCTCCAGAAAAAGCCTCCCGCTTCTCCGAAAAACACGTTCCAACAAAAAAGGTGTGGCCTTGACCACACCTTTTCTTATTATCCGACGTTGCCCTCGCCGCCTCCGTCCATGGGAGGAGTGTCAACGGGCGTATCTACCGGCGTATCCACGGGAGTGTCCACCGGTGTATCTACCGGCGTATCCACCGGAGTTTCAACGGGAGTTTCCTGAACGACAGATGACTCGCTGACGTAGCTCGACTCAGGAACGTATTCCTGACTGGAGGCAGGCTCCTGGTAGTATGAGCTCTCAGCCGGAGTCTGGACCACAGCGTCCGCAGGAGTATAGTAAACGATCAGCTTCTTGCCCTCCTTGTTGCTGAAATAGCTTCCTGGGCTGACGGTCTTGCCGTCGATCTGGAGGGACGAGATCGTGTTGGGAGTGCCGTAACCGGAATTTGAAGCGATCAGTGAATAGTTGGAGATACCGGCCTCCTTCAGCCTGTTCTCGTACTGAGAAACTGTCAGGCCGCTGTGATCCGGGATCATAGCGGACTCCTTGCCCTTGCTGACCTTGACCTTGACGACGCTGCCCTGGGCCACCTGAGTGCCGGGCTCGATGCTCTGCTCAAAGATCATATCAGCCTCGTAGCTGTCGTTATATTCGTAGATAGCCTCAAATTTGAAGAAATCCCTGTACTTCTCCTCGGTGAGCTCATAGAACTTGTTCACAAGGTCAGGCATCTCAGTGTCGGCCTTGAGAGTAGTGGGCTCGGTGGGGTCCTCGGAGGTGCCTGTCACCACGTTGTCTGAGACAGAGGAGGAGCTTGAGGAGCTGGACGTGCCGCTGTCCTTGGGAATGATCATCTGCATGATGACCACGGCGATTATCATGAGGATCGCCAGAAGGAGGACGCCGATGATGATCGGCACCTTGATCCTGTCAACGGTATTGACCTTTTCGTAGCGATAGTCGTCATAATCGCCCACATCGTCGTACTGAGGATAGGGGGCAGGGTCCTGATAGTAGGGCTGCACCGGCGGAGGAGCGTACTGCTGCTGGCCGGGATCCTGATAGCCGCCGCCGTAGGGATCCTGCTGAGGAGCTTCGTTCTGGGGAGGCACAGGCATGGGGCTGGTAAAGGTGCTCTTCATGGGAGTAGACGGAGCCTCAAAGAGCCGTGTCACCAGCTCAGTGATGGTCTGGATCCTGTCTCTTCCGGCAAGGTTCATGCCCTCCATGATGACCCGTGAGACGTGCTGAGGGATCTTTGTATTGAGAACGGCAGGCTCGCAGAGGTCGTCGTGCTTTAGGCGGCTCATGGAGTCCACCGGCATACAGCCTGTGAGAGCTCTGTAGAGCAGGGCGCATACACCGTAAACATCGGTCCAAGAGCCCTGACGGCTGCTGCTGCTGGCGGAATACTGCTCAGGGGCGGCATATCCCTTGAAGAGCTCGTACTCAAGGCCGGCGTTAGCGGTCCTGACGGCAGAAACGCAGAAGCCTGACAGCTTCAGCTCGCCCTTAGAGGTGATATAGACCGTATCGGGGCTGATCGCCCTGTGGATCATGCCGGCGTTGTGGAGGATACCGATCGTGGTGAACAGAGGAGGGAAGATCTTCGAGACCTGCTCCCAGCTCAGCTCGCCGGCGTTGTCCTTCAGGTAGTCCAGCATCTTCACGCCTTCGATGTGCTCAAAGACGGTATATGTAGTATTGTTCTCGGCGAACATATCGAGAACGGGGGTGATGTTCGAGTTGTTCCTGAGCCTTGCAAGGGACTTGTTCAGCTCGGTATATTCGGCCATGAATGCCTTATACTTGGCAAGGTTGTTGTAATTTACACTGATGACAGCTTTGTTCTTGACACGTGTGCAGAGGTTTATGGGCATATACTCCCTGATCATGACCCTGCATCCGGTGGATATATCAAGGCCTTCGTAGGAAGCGCCCTCTCCGTTATACTCAAGAAGGATACCTACGAGATACCTGTCGTGGAGTATCGTACCCGGAGCGATGTACTGGGGATCGTGGGGGGTGTTCTCGTCATAGCCGCAGCTCGGGCAGACCGAGAGACCGGCGTCGTATTTTTCCATACATCTATAGCAGTATTTGCGCTCTCCCAAAGCAGTTCCTCCTTTACAAGTATTGATACGCTATGATCGCATCATATCTATTTTATCAGCATTCGGAAAAAAAGTCAACAATAAAAAGGCGGATATTTTATTTTTGTCGGAATTTGTATTATTTCTGTAATAATTTAGCCTTATCCGATCATAATTTTGTAACAATTAAGGCTCTCTGAGAGCCAAAGGAAATAATTCCCCGTGGCCGTTGCAATATTTTCCGTATTGTGATATAATAAAAATGTATACACATTATGATATGGAGGCCAATATGGATCTTTTTACTGACATAAAGGAGCTCGCTGAGGCATGGGGGCCCTCCGGCTGTGAGGGACCTGCCGGGGACCTGGCGATGTTCATGCTGGAGAGCTATTGCTCCGAAGTCCACGCTTCGGGCAACAACGTGATCGGACGGTTCGGCACCCACCAAAAGGGCAAGCCTCATCTGGTGCTGGACGCACACATCGACCAGATCGGTATGATCGTCACCGGGATCTCCGATGACGGCTTCGTAAAGGTGGACAGCCTCGGAGGGATCGACCGGCGGCTCCTGCCAACTCAGCAGGTGCTGATCTACGGCGAGCGCCAGATCCCGGGGGTATTCTCCACCCTTCCCCCTCACCTTGCTCAGGGCGGCAACAAGGTCATGACCTTCGCTGAGGCCGCTATCGACACAGGGCTCCCCAAGGAGGAGTTGGAGGAGCTGGTCTCGCCGGGAGACTGCGTGAAATTCGATGTGAAGCTGAAAAGGCTGCTGGGCGAGAGGGTCACCTGCGGCGCCTTGGACGACCGCTGCGGAGTGGCTTGTATCCTCTATGCGCTGGAGCTCCTAAAGGGCTGCGAGCTGAGATACAACGTGACCGTGATCTTCTCCTGTCAGGAGGAGGTGGGCGAGCGCGGCGCAAAGATCGGCGCCTTTGAGCTGTCCCCGGACATAGCGATCGCCGTGGACGTCAGCTTCGCCATGAACACCGGCGAGGACCCGAAAAAATGCGGCGAGCTGGGGAAGGGCCCAATGATCGGCATATCGCCCTCACTTTCAAGGAGGGTCTCCGACAAGCTGATCGCCTGCGCAAAGGCGGCTCAGATACCCTTCCAGTATGAGGTGATGAACGGCACCACCGGCACTAATGCTGACCGGTATTCCGTGGAAAGAGGCGGCGCCGAGACTGGCACTGTGTCCATTCCTCTGAGGAATATGCACACCCCCGCTGAGGTGATCGACATTGAGGACGTTAGACTCTCCGCCCGGCTTTTGGCGGAGTTCATAAAGGAGGAGCAGAAATGACTGAGCTTCTGAAGAGACTTTGCCTGATAAACGGCGTTTCCGGGGACGAGGACCGTGTCCGTGAGGCCGTGATCGGAAGGATCAGGGACCACTGCGATGAGCTATCCACCGATCCCTTGGGGAGCCTTATCGCCTTCAAAAGTGGCAGGAGCGCCGGGAAGAAGCTCATGGTCTGCGCCCATATGGATGAGGTAGGCTTCATCATAACTCACATAAACTCCGACGGCACCCTCTCCTTCGACGAGGTCGGCGGCATAGACCCCTCCGTGGTGATCGGCCGTCAGGTGAAGGTGGGGAAGGCTGGTCTGGAGGGAGTAGTCGGATCCCCGGCGGTGCATAATCTCTCCAAGGAGGAGCGTGAGGCTCCTCCGAAATTCAGCGGCATGACGATCGACATCGGCGCTTCCTCGAAGGAGGAGGCGGAGAAGTACGTTTCTCCCGGGGACTGCGCCTATTTCAGCTCCGAGTTCCTGGAAATGGGAAGCAGGATCAAGTCTAAGGCCATCGACGACCGTGCAGGCTGTGCCATGATGATCCGCCTTATGCAGGAGGATCTGCCCTATGATACGTGGTTCGTGTTCAACGTTCAGGAGGAGATCGGGCTGAGGGGCTCGGCTGCCTCGGCATTTACAGTAGCCCCGGACTTCGCTCTTGTGCTGGAGGCGACTACCGCTGCGGACATCGACGGAGTTTCCGGCCAGAAGAAGGTCTGCTCCCTGGGCGGAGGCCCTGTAGTGGGCTTCATGGATCGCCGCACGATCTACGACAGGGACCTCTACCGGCTGGCCTTCGATACGGCAAAGGAAATGGGGATCCCCTGTCAGACCAAGACGGCGGTGGCCGGAGGCAATGATGCCGGTGCGATCCATATAAGCGGCAGGGGAGTGCGGACCCTAGCGGTCTCCGTGCCATGCAGATACCTTCATTCTCCGGCCTGCGTGATCGACCGGGAGGACCTTGAGAACACCTACGCACTGGTCCGTGAGCTTGCAGGAAGGATACCGGGGCTATGATAAAACTGGTGAAAAGCGACAGCGAGCTGGACAGGGAGCTGCTGATGAGGAGCCTCTCCGGGCGGAAGATGCTGGCCTACATGAAGGCCTATGGTCCGGGGTACGATTTCTGCCGGTTCTACACAGTCACGGACGAGTACGGCCGGGGCGGTAAGGGCTTCATGTTCATCATAAACTCCACCCTGATCATCTGCGGCGACGGCAGGCTGGGCGCCACGGAGGAGCTCCAGATCTTCATAAACATGAACGAGCCCTTCCGCATCGAGGGGGACCAGCGGATCCTCCGGGGGATAACCTTGGGGAGCCGCTATCAGGAGCTGGGACGGACGATCTTCGAGCTGATCCCGGACGAGAACAGCTATAAATTCGCCGAGGAGTTCGTGGACTTCGACCCGTACCTCCCGGACGTTTACACTATACTCAGCGAGGGATTTCCCAATATTGCGGACTTTTCCCTGTGGTACACCGATACCTCTCACAGGTGCAGGCACGGCATTAGCAGGGTCTTCACCTATCGGGGGAGCACCACGGCCTCGGTGGTCTTCGACATCGGCGGAGAGGTGCTGATCGGGCAGGTGGCCACGAAGATCGAGGCAAGAGGCGCCGGCTACGCAAGGGAGTTCCTGAAATGGCTGGCACTTTGGCTGAACAATATGGGCAAGCGAGCCTACCTGCTGGCGCTGGATATCCGTGTCAGCTTCTACAAGGAGATCGGCTTCCGTGAGGTGGACAAGGAGATCGTCCTTGAGCGCATAGACGTGGAGAAGGACAGCCTCTCCAAGGGCAGACTGGCCGACGAGATGTGATCTGCATAAAAACGAAAGGAAGAAATATGAACACCAAGATAGGCAGCATTTACGGCTTCGATCCGAAGCTGATCGAGATAGCGCAAAGGGCTGAGGCGGACTGCGCCGAGGCTTTCAAAAAAATGGAACAGACTGCGGGATACTGCGGTGCGAAGGTGCTGAAGGCCTTCTCTGACAACAGGGTCAGCGAGCAGTGCTTCTACGGCTCCACCGGCTACGGCTACGGCGACGTGGGAAGGGAGGTCATCGACAAGGTCTTCGCTCAGGCTCTGGGCACCGAGGACGCTCTGGTGAGGGCGAATTTCGTCTCGGGGACCCACGCCCTGTCAGTGGCTCTCTTCGGAGTCCTCCGCACAGGGGACAAAATGGTCGCTGTCACCGGCAAGCCCTACGACACTCTGGAGGAGGTCATCGGTCTGGCCGGAGAGAAGGGTAACGGCTCTCTTATGGACTTTGGCGTGGAGTACGCTCAGGTGGATCTGAACGAGGACGGCTCTCCTAAGCTGGAGGAGATCACCGAGGCCGTCAAGGGCGCTAAGGTGGCCTATATCCAGCGCTCACGGGGGTATTCCCTCAGAAGGGCCTTCACCGTGGAGGACATCGCTGAGATGGTCAGGGCGGTCCGCAGGGGCAGCCCCGATGCGGTGATCATGGTGGACAACTGCTACGGAGAATTCGTGGAGGACCTGGAGCCCTCAGATGTGGGAGCTGACTTGATGATCGGCTCACTGATAAAGAACGCCGGCGGCGGTATCGCTCGGACAGGGGGATATATCGCCGGAAGAGCGGATCTGGTGGAGCTTTGCTCCTACCGCCTGACCTGCGTGGGCATGGGCAAGGAGGTAGGCTGCACTCTGGGCATGAACAGAGAGATCCTGCTGGGACTTTTCTTCGCTCCCGACGTAGTCTGCGCCTCCCTAAAGACCTCTGCCTTCGCAGGGGAGCTCTTCTCGGCCCTTGGCTTTGAGTGCTCTCCCAGAAAGACCGACCCCCGCGGCGACATCATAACTGCCATAAAGCTGGGGGACGAGGAGCACCTGACAGCCTTCTGTCGGGGGATCCAGAAGGGAGCTCCCGTGGACTCCTTCGTGACCCCCGAGCCTTGGGATATGCCCGGCTACACCAGCAAGGTGATCATGGCCGCAGGAGCCTTCACCATGGGAGCCTCCATAGAGCTCTCCGCCGACGCCCCGATCCGTGAGCCATATGCCGTTTGGATGCAGGGCGGGATCACCTATACCTCCGGCAAGCTGGGCGTGATGCTGGCGGCTCAGGAACTCATCGGCTCGGGCCTTGTAAAGATATGACAGCGGATACTTGCTTTATTTCTTGAGATATGTTATAATCGTATAAGAACAGTTTCGTTATTTGCCTTGCAACATACCAATTTTATAGATGGAGTAGATCTTTGTATGGATAAAAAGTCCTTCATCAGCGCCAAACAGGCGGCGCTGAGAAAGTATTTCAGCCGTTTGAACGATATGCAGCAGGAGGCCGTCTTCACTGTGAACGGTCCTGTTCTTGTGCTGGCCGGAGCAGGCAGCGGCAAGACCACCGTTATCGTTGACCGCATCGCCAACATGATAAACTTCGGCAACGCCTTCTTTGACGAGTCCCGTATCGGCGACGAGGCCGACCTGAGATTTTTGCAGGACTACGCCTCGGGAGCCACCGACGACTTCGAGACCCTCCGTGAGATCGTGGCCGTTTCCCCGGTGAAGCCTTGGAACATACTCGCGATCACCTTTACCAATAAGGCCGCCGGCGAGCTGAAGGAGCGCCTTCAGGATATGCTGGGGGAGGAGGCTCTGAATATCCACGCCTCGACCTTCCATTCAGCCTGTATGAGGATCCTCCGCAGCGAGATCGGAGCCCTTGGCTTCGGCAGCGACTTCACCATTTACGACTCCGACGACAGCCAGCGCCTGATCAAGAACATCATGACCGAGATCGACGTTTCCGAGAAGCAGCTTGCCCCGAGAGCCGTCCTCACTGAGATCAGCTTCGCAAAGGACAAGATGATCAGCCCCGAGGAGATGAGGGCCGACGCCGGCATGGACTACCGCAAGAAGGTGATCTCAAAGCTCTATGCCCTCTATCAGGAGAGGCTGAGAGCAGCGAACGCCCTTGATTTCGACGATATACTGGTGTTCACGGTGAAGCTCTTCGAGGAGTTCCCTGAGGTGCTGGCAAAGTACCGCCAGCGGTTCCGCTATATCCTCGTGGACGAGTATCAGGACACCAACCATGTCCAGTTCCGCCTTGTTTCCCTTCTTTCAAAGGAGCACATGAACTTGTGCGTAGTTGGCGACGACGATCAGAGCATCTACCGCTTCCGTGGTGCGAACATCGAGAACATCCTCGGCTTCGAGAGCCAGTTCAACGGCGCAAGAGTCATCCGCCTTGAGCAGAACTACCGCTCCACTCAGACTATCCTTGACGCCGCAAACTCCGTTATCGCCCACAATGTCGGACGAAAGGAGAAGACCCTTTGGACCAGCGGCGAAAAGGGCGAGAAGGTCTATTGGTACAAGGCCATAGACGAGAATGATGAGTCTAAATTCGTGGCCGACACCATTGCTGCTGACTATAAAAAGACCGGGAGATATTCCGAGAACGCCGTGCTCTACCGCATGAACGCCCAGTCCAACGCCGTTGAGCGGACGCTGGTGCGCTGCGGGATCCCCTACCGGGTATACGGCGGCATGAGGTTCTATGACCGGAAGGAGATCCGGGACGTCACAGCCTACCTCAGCTTCATCAACAACCACAGCGATATGCTCCGGTTCCGCCGGATAATCAACGAGCCTAAGCGCAGCATCGGCGAGTCAACCGTTGCCCTTATCGAGGACATCAGCCGTGACCTGAGGATCACTCCCTTTGAGGTCATAAGCACCTGCGAGGACTTTGCTCCTCTGGCAAAGAAGGTGACGGCTCTGAAGTCCGCAGCGGCAATGTTCGCAGACCTTGACCGGAAGGCTCAGGAGCTCCCCCTTGACGAGCTCCTTGACTACCTCCTGGATAGGACGGGGTATCTCGACCACCTGAAAACTCTGGAGAACGCCGAGACCAAGATCGAGAACGTGGAGGAGCTCCGTTCCTCTATCGTGCAGTATATGAACGAGGCGGAGGAGCCTTCTCTGGGCGGATTTTTGGAGGAGGTAGCTCTCTACACCGAGGCCGACCGTGACGACGGCTCAGAGGACAAGGTGACCCTTTTGACCGTTCACTCCGCAAAGGGCCTTGAGTTCAGGAACGTGTTCGTCATCGGACTGGAGGAGGGGATCTTCCCCAGCAGCAGGTCCCTGGACAGCGAGGAGGACCTTGAGGAGGAGCGGAGACTGGCCTACGTCGCCATGACCCGTGCCAAGAAAAGGCTCTACCTGACCAGCGCAAGACAGCGTATGCTCTTCGGCCAGACCCAGCGCAACGTTACCTCACGCTTCATGAAGGAGATCGGCAGCGAGCTCATCGAAAAGCACGACAATGCTGCCGCTATGCGTGCCATGCTGGAGGAGAACGACAAGTCCGTCACCGAGGTACATTCCGCAACTCTCCAGCAGCAGCTGGCCCGCAACAAGATGCACTCCGGCGCTCAGCAGAAGGCTGCGGCGGACTTCGCCCCGGGAGAGCGTGTTCTCCACAATATCTTCGGCGAGGGCACTGTCGTTTCCGTGAAGAAGATGTCCAACGACGCCATGCTGGAGATCGCCTTCGAGAAGGTGGGCACCAAGAAGATCATGGCCAATTTCGCCAAGCTGAAAAAACTCTGAGAAAAGGTGATATAAATGAGGAAAACTAAGATCGTCTGCACTATCGGGCCGGCTACCGACGACGAGAACATAATGCGTGAGCTAATGCTGGCCGGCATGAACGTGGCTAGGTTCAACTTCTCCCACGGTGAATATGAGACCCACGAGAAGCGCTTTCGTCAGGTGGAGCGCCTGAGAAAGGAGCTGGACCTGCCTGTGGCTACTCTTCTTGACACGAAGGGCCCCGAGATCCGGCTGGGCAGGTTCGTTGACGATGAGCCTGTTGAGATCCACGACGGCGACACCTACACTCTCACCACCGAGGACGTGCTCTGTACTGCCGAGGTGGGCAGCGTTTCCTTCAAGAAGCTGCCGAGAGACGTGAGCATCGGCACAAGGATCCTCATAAACGACGGCGTCATCGAGCTCCTTGCGGAGAAGGTCACTAAGACCGAGATCGTCTGTAGGATCATCCACGGCGGAAAGCTCTCCAACAACAAGGGGATCAACGTGCCGGGAGTGCAGCTCTCTATGCCCTACCTCAGCGAGAGGGACATGGACGACCTGGAGTTCGGCTCAAAAATGGGCTTCGACTTCATCGCAGCCAGCTTCGTAAGGTCGGCTGCTGATATAAACTACCTGAGAAAATTCACCCAGAGCCTTGGCTGGTTCGACGTGAGGATCATCGCTAAGATCGAGAACACCGACGGCGTCGAGAACATCGACGAGATCCTAGAGGCCGCCGACGGTATCATGGTGGCCAGAGGCGATATGGGCGTGGAGATCCCCTTCGAGCAGATCCCGGCGATCCAGAAGGAGCTGATCCACAAGGGCTACAACGCCGGCAAGCAGGTGGTGACTGCCACACAGATGCTTGAGTCCATGATCACCAACCCGAGGCCTACCCGTGCGGAGATCACCGACGTGGCCAACGCTATCTACGACGGAACCAGCGCTATCATGCTCTCCGGTGAGACAGCAGCAGGCGCCTTCCCCGTGGAGGCCGTCAAGACCATGGCCCTCATTGCGGAGACCACCGAGAAGAACATCGATTATAAGGGACAGTTCTCTGAGAGACGCTCCAACCCCGACGGCAACGTTGCCGAGGCGATCGCCCATGCAACT
Source organism: Ruminococcus sp. (assembly GCA_017460665.1). Taxonomy (GTDB): domain Bacteria; phylum Bacillota; class Clostridia; order Oscillospirales; family Ruminococcaceae; genus Ruminococcus. The sequence goes on along the minus strand of JAFUAO010000010.1, from coordinate 238,542 downwards.
GTCACCACCGCCCACGACCTGGACGCAAGGGCGATAATCACTGTTTCTCTGGGAGGCCAGACCGCCCGCCTGATCTCGAAGTACCGCCCTGAGTGCCCGATCATAAGCTGCACCATGAGCGAGACAGTATGCCGCCAGATGAACATGAGCTGGGGCGTGATACCCTTCATCATCGACGAGAAGACCTCTACAGACGAGCTCTTTGCCGCAGCGGTAGAGGCTGCCGAGGAGCACCGCCTGGTCCAGGACGGAGACCTGGTGGCTATCACCGCAGGAGTTCCTCTGGGAGTCTCCGGTACGACGAACCTGATGAAGGTGGAGAAGATAGGAGTCTGAGCTAAAGGCTAAGAGCTCAAAAACCCTTGACAAACCCCGGAGCATCGTGTATAATAGTAGCATATGACAAAGACGATGACGAAGAGGAGTACCTGTTGTCCTGATCTCAGAGAGCCGCCGGCCGGTGCGAGGCGGTGTGAGGGAGGCGGGGAAGTAGCTTCCGAGTCCTGCCGGTGAAAGCGAGTAAGCGGCGGCGTGTTCCTCACGTTACAGGGGAAGAGGCTTTGCGGCCTCACAGAGTGCGGAGCGAAATGCTCCGAATTCAGGTGGTAACACGGACAAATGTTCGCCCTGGACCGAAAGGTCTGGGGCTTTTCTTTTACCCGGACCGAATTTATCAGAAAAGGAGAAAGACTAATGGCAAAGGAACTTGCAAAGGCTTATGATCCTAAGTCCTTCGAGGACAGGATCTACAAGGAATGGAACGACAAGGGCTGCTTCCGGGCGGAGGCCGACCCGAAGAAGACCCCCTACACTATCGTTATCCCTCCTCCCAACATCACAGGACAGCTCCACATGGGACACGCTCTGGACGAGACCCTTCAGGACATCCTTATCCGCTATAAGAGGATGAGCGGCTACAGCGCCCTGTGGCTCCCGGGAACTGACCACGCAGCGATCGCTACCGAGGCAAAGATCGTGGAGGCCATGCGCAAGGAGGGCGTCACCAAGGAGGACCTGGGACGTGAGGGCTTCATGGAGCGTGCCTGGGAGTGGAAGAAGCAGTACGGCGGAAGGATCGTTGAGCAGCTCAAGAAGCTGGGATCCTCCTGCGATTGGTCCAGAGAGCGCTTCACCATGGACGAGGGCTGCTCAAAGGCCGTAAAGGAGGTCTTCGTTAAATACTACGAGAAGGGCCTCATCTACCGTGGAGAGAGGATCATCAACTGGTGCCCTAAGTGCAGGACCTCCCTCTCTGACGCTGAGGTGACTTACGAGGATCAGGCCGGACATTTCTGGCACCTGCGCTACAAGATAAAGGACTCAGACGGCTATCTGGAGCTGGCGACTACCCGTCCGGAGACCCTGCTGGGCGATACTGCCGTTGCAGTAAACCCCAAGGACGAGCGCTACAAGGATCTGGTGGGCAAGACAGTTATCCTGCCGATCGTCCACAGAGAGATCCCGATCGTTGCCGATGACTATGTTGAGATGGACTTCGGAACAGGCGTTGTTAAGATCACTCCTGCCCACGACCCCAACGACTTCGAGGTAGGCCTGCGCCACGATCTGCCGGTGATCAACGTTATGAACGACGACGCCACGATCGTTGACGACTACCCTGCATACGCCGGAATGGACCGCTATGAGGCCAGAAAGAAGATCGTTGAGGACTTAGAGGCCGAGGGTGCTCTGGTGAAGATCGAGGACTACAGCCATAACGTCGGCACCTGCTACCGCTGCGGAACTACTGTCGAGCCCAAGGTCTCCACACAGTGGTTCGTTAAGATGAAGCCCCTTGCTCAGCCGGCGATCGATGCTGTAAAGAACGGCGAGACAAGGTTCGTCCCTGAGCGCTTCGACAAGATCTATTTCCACTGGCTGGACAATATCCGTGACTGGTGTATCTCCCGTCAGATCTGGTGGGGACATCAGATCCCGGCCTTCTACTGCGACGAGTGCGGCGAGATGACCGTCACCAAGGAGGACGGCTGTGATTGTCCCAAGTGCGGAAAGCCCATGAGACAGGACCCCGATACTCTTGATACATGGTTCAGCTCTGCCCTCTGGCCCTTCTCGACTCTGGGCTGGCCGGAAAATACCCAGGATCTGGACTATTTCTACCCCACGAATACCCTCGTAACAGGCTATGACATCATCTTCTTCTGGGTGATCAGGATGATGTTCAGCGGCATAGAGAATATGGGCAAGGCTCCCTTCGACACCGTGCTGATCCACGGCCTGGTCCGTGACGCACAGGGACGCAAGATGTCCAAGTCCCTTGGCAACGGCATAGATCCGCTGGAGGTAATAGACGAGTACGGCGCTGACGCTCTGCGCTTCATGCTGGCTACAGGAAACTCCCCCGGAAACGATATGCGCTATATCGACGACAAGGTGAAGGCTGCAAGGAATTTCGCAAACAAGCTGTGGAACGCCTCACGCTTCATCATGATGAACCTGCCTGAGGGCTTCGAGGCTAAGGGCCTCCCGGCAGATCTTGAGCTGGAGGACAAGTGGCTCGTGAGCAAGTTCAACCAGCTTGCCAAGGAGGTAGGCGACAATCTCGACAAGTTCGAGCTGGGCGTCGCCTCGCAGAAGATCTACGACTTTATCTGGGACGTTTACTGCGATTGGTACATCGAGCTGACAAAGCCCCGTATCCAGGCCGGCGGCGAGACTATGGAGAAGGCTCAGGCCGTTCTGGTATGGGCAATGGAGGGTATGCTGAAGCTCCTGCACCCCTTCATGCCCTTCATCACTGAGGAGATCTGGCAGGTGCTGACGAACGGCCGCTCCATGATCATCCTTGAGACCTACCCCACCTTCGATGAGAGCGTCGACTTCTCCGCAGAGGAGCATGATTTCGAGAAGATCATCGCTGCGATCAAGGCTGTCCGCAACGTCCGCACTGAGATGAACGTTCCGCCGTCGGTAAAGGCCAAGCTCTTCATCGAGACCGAGGACAAGGCTCTCTTTGAGTCCTGCGGAGTGTTCTTCGAGAAGCTGGCTTCTGCTTCCGCTGTGGAGGCCGGCAGCAGCTTCGGCCACGAGAACTGCGTGAGCGCAGTTACCGACTCCGCCCGTATCTTCATACCTATGGACGAGCTGGTAGACAAGGAAAAGGAGACCGCACGTCTGGAGAAGGAGAAGGCAAAGGTCCAGAAGGACATCGACTTCCTAAGCGGAAAGCTCAGTAACCAGGGCTTTATCGCAAAGGCTCCTGCCCAGCTCATCGAGGCTGAGAAGGCGAAGCTGGCAAAGGCTCAGGAAAAGATGGACAAGATCCTGCAGTCTCTGGCTGCCTTCGGTAAATGATGAAAAAAGCGCTGTGCCTGGTGACAGCTTTAGCAGCGGCGGCCCTCTGGGGCTGTACCGGCGATGAGAAGGAGCCCTCCTCCCGTGAGGAGAGCTCCGCTGTCACTGAGGAGGTGACTGAGGCTCCTACTGAGCCGGAGACAGAGGCACCAACTGAGCCGGAGACAGAGGCACCAACTGAGCCTGAGACAGAAGCACCAACTGAGCCGGAGACAGAGGCATCAACAGAGCCGGAAACGGAGAACGCCGCCCAAGGTGACGGCTCCGAGGAACGCCCCGGGAGAATGTGGACAGTTTCGGCGGAGAGCCCGGTGCTCAGCAGCATAAATACTCCCGACAGCCCTTGGAAGCTCTCGGTCGCCCTTGACTCGAAGGAGGCTGCGGAGAGCCTTTCCGTACAAAGGAGCGGCTACGCCAACGTCATGGACAGCCCGGCTGTCCTTGGCCAGATCATCGAGCTTAGCTGCGGCGCTGACGTGGAGTCTGTGGAGCTGCGCTTTCAGGTGAAGGAGGAGCATTTGGCAAATTCCTTGGGCAAGTACCCCGATGTTGCCGAGCTCCAAGGGATCAGCAGGCTCAACGTCTTCACATGGGTGGAGGAGCTGAACATGGCTCTGCCCTTGGAGACCACCTTCGACGGGAACATGGTCATATGCAGGGCAGACCGGCTCGGAACCTACGAGCTGGTGGATATGGAGCTGTGGCTGGCCAACATGGGCATCGAGCCGGAGGAGCTGGTGACCGGTGAATGAGGAGAAGAGCCTGCGTCAGGCAGTTTTGGACTACGCCGGGGACAACTACGGGACCCAGCCGGATATGCCTTGGCCGAAATATCGGTGGAACGAGGTGCTCCGCCACAGAAGCAGCAGGAAGTGGTACGGCCTGCTGATGCGGGTCAGGTACAGCGTCCTCGGCATCGAAAAAGAGGGCGAGACCGACATATTGAACTTGAAATGCCAGCCCCTTGCAAGGGAGATCCTTGTGGGGGAGGGCAGCGCTCTTCCGGCGTACCACATGAACAAGGAGAAGTGGATAACTCTGCTGCTGGACGGCAGCGTCCCGGCGGAGATGATCTTTTCGCTCCTTGACGAGAGCTATGAGCTGACAAAGTGACCCTTGAGGAGGGATAGCATGATACTGACCGCACCTGTACTGGAGACCCGGCGCTGCATACTGCGGCCCCTTACACTGGAGGACGCCGAGGCTGTCTTTCAGTGGGCAGGGGACGAGAGGGTGAACACCTTCATGCCCTATAACGCTCACCGCTCCCCGGATGACAGCCGGGCATGGCTGAAAAGTCTGGAGAACGAGTACCAGTGGGGCTTTGTGAGGAAGAGCGACGGGCTGCTCATGGGCTCAGGAGGTATGCGGCTCCGCCCCGACGACGGGAGCTGGAGCTTTGGGTACAACTTGCGGTATGACTGCTGGAACAAGGGCTATGCCACCGAGGTCACAGGAAAGATGATAGAGTTTATCCGGGAAAAGCACGACCCGGAGCGCATAACTGCCGAGCACGCTGTTGATAACCCGGCCTCCGGGAGGGTCATGGAGAAGTGCGGACTTAGTTTCGCCTCCTTCGGGGAGTATTCCAGCTTCGACGGCACAAGGACCTTTAGGTCGAAAAAATATGAATGGAAAAGAGGTGGATAAAATGGTAAAGCATATCGTTATGTTCAAGCTGAGGGAGGCTGACGGAAAGAGCGAGTATGAGAACGCTCTGGAGGCTCAGAAGCGCTTCGAGAACGTCATCGCCAACGTCAGCGAGCTGAAAAAGGGCGAGGTAGTGATCAACTCAAAGGAGGCTCCTGAGAGCAACTACACGATCGCGCTTATCTGCGACTTCGAGACTATAGCCGACCTTAACGCATATCAGGTACACCCGGCTCATGTGGAGTTTGGGAGGTTCATCGGCACGGTAAAGACAGAGCGTGCCTGCATCGACTACGAATATTGAGGATAGTAAAGGGAGGTAATTTCTATGACGGATCTTAAAGGAAAATGGGCGCTGATCACCGGCGCTGCAAGAGGTATCGGAAGGCTGGCTGCGGTGGAGATGGCACGGCAGGGCGTGAACTTGATCCTCCACAGCAGAGACATAGCCCACTGTCAGGACGTTCTCAGGGAGGTAACTGCTCTGGGCGTCCAGGCAAAGACAGTACAGGCTGAGCTCAACGATCTTGCTCAGGTGGAGGAGATGTGCGCTCAGATCGACGAAATGGGAGTCCCCGTCGAGGTGATCCTCAACAACGCAGGGCTCCAGATCGCGTACAGGAGCGAGTTTTTGAAGACTCCGGCAGAGGATTATGAGGTCAGCTTCCGTGTGAACACCATAGCTCCCATGATGATCTGCTACCACTTCCTGCCTGCCATGGCAAAGAGGGGCTTCGGCAGGATAGTGAACACCACCAGCGGCATAGACCTTGAGCCTGAGCAGGCCGGCTATTCCGCAAGCAAGGCGGCTCTGGACAAGGTGACGAGGGACTTGGGATCTAAGTACCTGGGCACTGACATCACGCTGAACCTGGCAGACCCCGGCTGGTGCAGGACGGATCTTGGCGGACCGGCTGCTCCTAATGCCCCTGAGAGCGCTGTCCCGGGCGTTATCGTGGGAGCCTTCGTTTCTGACGGCAGGAGCGGAAGGATCTTCCCGGCCCAGGACTTCGCCGGCATGACGCTGGAGGAGGCCGTTGCCAAGGCAGAGACATATCCGGATACCTATTGAGCGCTGCGGCTTTTGCAGCAAAGGGGCAAGGCCTAGCTTTACCCCATGATCATTATTTCGGTCTTTTAGGGAGGAAAACATATGAATTACTTTGAGGCTATGGACTTTATCGGCGAGTTCACCAAGTCCGGTGCGCCCATAAAGGATCTCTCCCGGGCGGAGGAGCTCATGAGATCTGTCGGGGATCCCCAGGAGAAGCTGCGGTTCGTACACATCGCCGGGACAAACGGCAAGGGCACCACTGTGGAGTTCATTTCAGAGGTCCTCATGGAGGCCGGCTATACCACCGGTCAGTTCACCTCGCCCTATATCCTGCGGTATAACGACAGGATCCGTGTCAACGGCACAGAGATCTCAGACGAGGATCTTGCAAGGATCTGCACTGAGGTGGCGGAGAAGGTAGGGGAGCGCAGGGACTACTCTCAGTTCGAGATCACTATGGCGATCGCCATGCTGTACTTTCTGGAGAAGCGCTGCGGGATAGTTGTCCTTGAGGCCGGGATCGGCGGTCTGCTGGACTGCACCAACGTGATCCCCTCTCCGGAGGTCGCTGTCATAACCTCAGTCGCCCTTGACCACACTGATATTCTGGGAAAAACTATCAAGGAGATCGCCGTCCAGAAGGCCGGGATCATCAAGCCCGGCTGCGATGTAGTGACTGCCCTGAGCATACCTAAAGAGGCCTATGATGTCATCAAAAAGGTGGCAGGCTTCTACGGGGCCGATGTGTACCTGTCCTTCTTTGAGCAGCTCGCCTACTATGACGATCAGGGGATCGCTGTCCAGGCCGGATCGAAGTCATATCACCTTAAAATGAACTCCGTTGCGGCGTGGAGAGACCTCAGCACTGCGCTCATGGTCTTTGAGATACTTAAGCGGAGAGGCTTCGACATATCCGAGGACGACATATCTATCGGCGTCGGCCGGGCAAGAGTGATCGGCAGGACCGAGTATTTCCATGGGGATCCCGATGTGATCCTTGACGGGAGCCATAATATGGAGGGCGTCGATGCGCTGGAGAGGACTCTGAACTTCTACACAGACGGGCACGTCCCGGTGATCACTGTGGCCGGTATGATCAGGTCGAAGGACTATCATTCCTGCATCGAGAGGATCGCCGGCTTCAGCTGCGCTGTGCTGACAGTGGACGACTTTGCGCCCAATGCTGTCCCGGCGGAGGAGCTGGCACAGCTCGCCGGAGACGATGCCTATCCCTACGACAGCCTTGAGGAGGCCTTCCTAAAGGCTCAGGACATGGCAAGGTCCGTAAACGGTATGGTGGTGGTCTGCGGATCGCTGTATCTGGTCAGCGAATTTGCGTCCAGCGATATGTACAGAGGTGACAGGAAATGAGGCGTGGCAGCCCTGCTGCGGCGTTCTTCTTTGCGGCAGTCCTGATCGTCATAGGCGTGATCGAGGCGGTAAAGCTCAACAAGCTGGAAAAGGTCTGCACAGAGCCTGCCACAGGTATCATCTACGATGTGGAGAAGAGAGGGAGGTATACCGGCTATAAGGCTTGGGTCAAGTACGAGGCTGAGGGAGACTTCCGCCGGCTGTATATCCAGAGCTTTTCCCAGATCTTCGCCGGCAGGAGGATAAAGGTCCTCTATGACGGGAGAGTGCCGGGCACAAGCTATTCTCCGGACTATCCTCCAAGGGACGGTATCCTTGAGATCTGTATCGGCGGAGCCTTAGCGCTCTACGGGACGGTGTTCGTCCTGTACAAAAGGCGCCGAAAGACCGAGGAGGATCACTAATTCTTTACCACATCACAGCTTTATTTAAGTAAAGAATTGTGCAAAATGCTGAAAGTGGCTTTTTTTGTTGCTCCCGGCTAAATTGCTCTTGAAATATTTTTTCGGGAGTGGTATAATTTTATTAGCTGCGAAAGCAGAAATCTATCAAAGGAGGTTTTTTAACAATGGCGTTAAAAAATCAGTATCTTATCGATCTTTTAGAAACAGTTAAGAAGAGAAATCCCGGCGAGCCTGAGTTCATCCAGGCCGTTACAGAAGTCCTCGAGACACTTGAGCCTGTTGCTGAGAAGAGACAGGACCTCATCGATGCCGGCGTTTTTGAGCGCATCGTTGAGCCTGAGCGTCAGATCATGTTCCGTGTTCCTTGGGTAGACGACAACGGCAAGGTACAGGTGAACCGTGGCTTCAGAGTACAGTTCAACTCTGCTATCGGACCCTACAAGGGCGGTATCAGACTTCACCCCTCTGTATATCTGGGCATCATCAAGTTCCTGGGCTTTGAGCAGGTATTCAAGAACAGCCTTACTACTCTGCCTATGGGCGGCGGCAAGGGCGGCTCTGACTTCGATCCTAAGGGCAAGAGCGACGGAGAAGTTATGCGCTTCTGCCAGAGCTTCATGACAGAGCTCTCAAAGCACATCGGTGCTGACACAGACGTTCCCGCCGGCGATATCGGTACCGGCGCAAGAGAGATCGGCTATATGTTCGGCCAGTACAAGAGGCTCCGCAATGAGTTCGTCGGCGTCCTCACAGGTAAGGGCCTCACATACGGTGGTTCTCTGACAAGAACTGAGGCTACAGGCTACGGCCTCTGCTACTTCACCAACGAGATGCTCCAGGCCAACGGCAAGAGCTTCGAGGGCAAGACAGTAGTTATCTCTGGTTCAGGCAACGTTGCTATCTACGCTACACAGAAGGCTACTCAGTACGGCGCTAAGGTAGTTACAGTTTCCGACTCTAACGGCTATATCTACGATCCCGACGGCATCGATCTTGATCTCGTTAAGCAGATCAAGGAGGTAGAGCGTGGACGTATCAAGGAGTACATCGGCAGAACTTCTCACAAGAACGCTGAGTACCACGAGGGCAGCGTATGGACCCTTAAGTCCAACGCCGGCGACATCAAGCTGGATATCGCTCTTCCCTGCGCTACACAGAACGAGATCGACGGCGACGGCGCTAAGGCTATCGTTGCTAACGGCGGTTTCGCTGTTGCTGAGGGCGCAAATATGCCTTCTACTCCCGAGGCTATCGAGACATACCTCTCCAACGGCATCCTCTACGGTCCTGCTAAGGCTGCAAATGCCGGCGGTGTTGCTACATCCGGTCTGGAGATGAGCCAGAACAGCGAGAGACTTGCTTGGACATTCGAGGAAGTTGACGAGAAGCTCCACGGCATCATGAAGAGCATCTTCAAGGCTTGCGACGACGCTGCTAAGGAGTACGGCATGGAGGGCAACTACATGGCCGGCGCTAACATTGCAGGCTTCCTGAAGGTCGCTGAGGCTATGAAGGCTCAGGGCTGCGTTTGATAGAAAACTGATAGTGACTCATCAGTTGAAAGAGCAGTAGATACGATCCCCACCCTTGCTGACAGGGTGGGGATCTTTTTGCAAAAAAAGTCCGCAGGCTATCCTGCGGACCTTTCTTTTACTCAAACTCATACTCTCCGTCGTAGTTCTTTTTGAACTCCTCAAAGACCTCGCCCAGCAGCTCCTCGTCCTCAACGGGGATGAACTCGTCCATGTCCGGGTCGTCAGAGGGCACCAGCTCAAGGATCACGATCCCGTCGTCCTCCTCGTCAAAGGGCAGGAGCACGATGAAGCTGCGCTCCTTATGCTCCGTTATGCCAAGGACCTCAAAGGACAGCTCCTCGCCGTTATCGCCGGTAATGGTGATGTACTGCTCGTACTCTTCCTCCTCGGGGATATTGTTGTCGATGATCTCGCTCATGATAGCTACCTCCAATAATAGTATGATATGATTATAGCACAAAGGCTCATAAATTGCAAGGAGGAGCTGACAAATAAAGGGGAGCATATGTGATCTTGCATTATTTTCCTTGACTTTTTGAGCAATTTGTGGTATGATATCCACATAAGAGCTCTTTGCAGCTCGGGTATTTTGATCAAATTTTTTAAGGAGCCTATCATGGATCATACTATCAATGCAGCCTTCCGGATCAAGTTCGACCCGGCTTGGGTGCTTTCTAAAAGAGGCGACAGCGTCCTCCCGGTGGAGCGTGTCATCGCAGCCGTTGAAAAGGAGCTGGGCGCTAAGATAACCTCCAAGAGCCTTACCGAGTGTCAGGGCACTCTGGTAGTTCCCCCGGATCTTGATCTGGTGGAGGACCGGCTGGAGGATATCGTCAGGGAGCTCTACTCCCTGTCAGACGACAAGAATTTTTCCGTTATTGTGGAGGAGGTCAAGGCAGACGGACCTGCGCCGGCTGATGAGAGGGAAACGGCCTCCTCGATAGAAGGATCTGCTTCCCCTCAAAAAAAGGAGGAGCCCGCCCAGCCGCCTAAGCCGGGCAAGACCTCCGCTATCGAACGCATAAGGTCTCTGATCGGTGCCTCTGCCTTCAAGGAGCTGGCCGAGGAGACCGTCAAGATCGCTCCCGTAGTGCGAAAGTACGGCACCTTTGAGACCGTCACCGGCAGATGCTGCCTGATCTCTGTCAATGACGGCTGCGGACTTTCCACCTACCTTGAGCTGTATGCCGACCTTCTGGAGGAGCTGGAGCTCTTCCGTATCGAGTCGAAGGTCAGGATCGCCGAGGTAAGGCTCCCTCCCAAAAAGGGCGACGGCGTGGGCGAGGCACTGAAAAATGTGAAGGAGGCTCTTGCTGTCAATTCCAAGAGCCGTGTGGTCTGCGTGGACATCTCTGAGTGGATGACCGGCGCCGACGATATAGATTTCCGGAAATTCCTCACCCTCTGCGCCGGGAGCGCCGGCCACCATGTGGTGTTCTTCCGGGTGCCCTTCGTGGAGAGGACCGTCCTTGAGGACCTTCGCCAGGACCTGAACGATATGGTCTTCGTCCGCTCGCTGTCACTTGTGCCCTTTGACCCGGAGGAGATCGACCTCTTCGCCGACAAGATCCTGGCCGAGAACGGCTTCACAATGGACGACGAGGCCAGAGAGATCTTCCGTGAGCGCATAGCCGAGGAGAAGAACGACGGCCGCTTCTACGGGATCAAGACCGTGAAGAAGGTGGTCCGGGAGATGCTCTACCGTATGCAGCTCAGCGAGGCCGAGACCGGCATCGGCGGGAGCTGTATCACCAAGGACCAGATCACAGGGCTCTCTCAGAACGAGAGCACTATGGGGCTCTCCGGCATGGAGATGCTGGACCAGCTCGTTGGCATGGACAGCATAAAGGACCAGGTGCTCCAGATCGTGGCCCAGATCGTGGCACACTCCACCAATGAGAGCCTTGAGGCTCCCTGTATACATATGAGATTTGTGGGAGACCCCGGCACTGGTAAGACTACGGTGGCCCGTATCGTGGGAAAGATCCTCCGTGAGAAGGGGATCCTCCGCAACGGCAGCTTCCTTGAGCACTCCGGACGGGATCTCTGCGGAAGGTTCGTGGGCGAGACCGCTCCCCGGACCGCGGCTATGTGCCGTGACGCCTACGGATCGGTGCTGTTTATCGACGAGGCCTATTCCCTCTACCGTGACGACAGCTTCTCCAACGCAGATTACGGCCGTGAGGCACTGGATACCCTCATCGCTGAAATGGAGAACCACCGCAGCGACCTTGTGGTGATCATGGCCGGCTACCCCCAGGAAATGGAGGACCTGATGAAGGCCAACCCCGGCCTTGCCAGCCGTATGCCCTACAAGGTCGAGTTCCCTGACTATACCCGTGATCAGCTCAGTGAGATCTTCCTGTCTATGGCAAGGAAGAGCTTCACTCTGGAGGCTGGCTTTGAGGAGGCCGTAAGGAGCTATTTCGACTCCCTTTCATCAGAGCTCATGGACCGCAAGGATTTCAGCAACGCCCGCTACGTCCGCAATCTCTTTGAGCGCACCTGGGCAAAGGCTGCGCTGCGCTGTCAGATGCTGGACGTGCCGTGTACCACGCTTACCGCAGAGGACTTCTCTCTGTCCAGCGGCGAGAAGGACTTCCAGCTGGTAAACGATAAGAAAAAGAGCCGCACTATCGGCTTCATTTGATCGGAGGAATAACTATGGATAACAATAACGCTCAGGCTCAGAGCGTATATGAGTCGATCTGTTCGCTTTGCGACGACCTGGAATTCGTCTATGAACGCCACGACGACGAGCTCTACATCACTCTGACTATCACAGGTGACGACATTCCCATGCGAATGGGGCTCTTCGTCCGTGCCGACCGGGACCTTGTAAGGCTCCTGTCGCCTATGCCCTTCAAGGTCTCTGAGGATCGCAGGGCGGAGCTGGCACTGGCGGTGGCTTACGCAAATTACGGCATCATCGACGGCAGCTTCGACTACGACATCGTTGACGGAGCGATCACCTTCCGCATGACTGCCAGCTATATCGAGAGCATACTCAGCAAGGAGCTCTTCAAGTATATGCTCTTTGTCTCCTCCCAGACTATCGACCGCTACAACGACAAGTTCCTCATGCTCAGCAAGGGCATGATCACCCTCGAAAAGTTCATCGAGTCTGAAAAAGAATGATCATCAGCGATAATATCAGCTATATCCTAGACAGCCCGGAGCTGTGGAGCCGCTTCCGCAACCGGAGCTATACTGCCAAGATCCAGCGCTCGGACCGGGAGCGGATCTATAACGTCCCGGGGAAAAAGGGCGTGGTGTACAACTATCTTGAGGACTCCTACGAGCCTGTCTCTGAGGGAGGCTTCATCGTGACCGGCGCCTTGGGGGAGCTCTGGCCGATCGGCAGCGGATCCTTTGCAAAGTACGGCATTAGCCGGACCGACGTGGGCTTTGAGCCTGTGGAGGTCAGGACCCTTGAGCAGGACACTGTCTATGCGGCGGTCCAGATCCCTGAGCAGGTGCAGTTCACCCTGGAGACCGATTACGGCGAGAGGGCTCTGCTCCGTGGGAACCGTCCGGGCATAGCCCACGGTGACGGGGACTGGGTCATGGTCTTTGCACGGGAGGAGAACGGCGTGTTCCTGCCGGACTTTTCCGACAGCGGCCGCATCGTCAACGGGCGGTCGATGAGCATACTGTACAGGGAGCTCTGAGCGAAGGCAAGAGCCGGCTCCCGGCATAAAAACAGGATACAAAAAAGCCTCTCCGCCGGGAGAGGCTTTCCTTATTTGTTCTTCTTGGCCTGCTTTTCGATGTACATATCGGAGTCGGAGGCCTTGACCAGCGCCTCGAAGCTGACGTCTCCGGCGCTGTTGGTTATGTATGTGCCAACGCTTGCGGAAACGGTATAGCCGTTGCTGGAGCGCTTGTTGTAGTCGTTTAGATACTTCCTGATCTTAGCCTTGATCTCCACCGCATTGCAGCTCCCACAGATCACTGCCAGCATCTCATCTCCGCCGAACCTTACGCAGAGGGCGCCCTCGGGACAGGCCTCCTTCAGAGCCGAGGCCGTCACCCGGATCGCATTGTCTCCGGCGGCGTGTCCGAAGCGGTCGTTGATCGCTTTCAGCCCGTCAAGGTCCGCAAGCACCACCGTAACAGGGACGCTCTTCTCGGAGAGGAGCTTCATCTGCTTGTCGAACTCACGGCTGAAGCTCTGGCGGTTGTACAGGCCGGTCAGGTGGTCTAAGCGGTACATATCCTCGATCCTTGCGGTGAGGTAGTGCTGGTACTGCATATTCAAAAAACCGCCCAATCCGCCGCTGACCGTAGAAACTACGCCGGGGATCTTGGTATAATTGATGATGTCGTAGCCGCTGAAATGGAAGCAGATATAGCCCAGCGGCACGTTCAGGAACGAGATCACGTTGAAGATCAGCGGATAGCCCGGCTCCATGAGCTTTTCGATGTCGGGAGCGATGATGCTGCGCTTCACCGGGCGCTGCTGGAAGTTCTCGACACCTGTCTGGAAGAAGAGGAACATATCCTCCTCGAAGTAGTCATAGGGCTTTCCGGAGAAGTAATTGTGGGTCCGGTCGGTGACTGTTCTGTTTATCATCACGCACAGGTCCTGGATCACGTCGGTGAACATGAGACAGGCGGCGCTGAATATATCCTTAGCGGCAAGGATCCTGTCGGAGATGTCCGAGAGGAGCATATTGTCGTCCTGATAGCGGTAGAAGCGGTCGTTGAAGCTCCTGAGGCGGTTGACCGAGGTAGTGCCGTCGGAGCGCTGACATCCGCAGGAATCGCTGAGGATCAAAGTTGGCTCCACAAGGCGGCTGGAGGGCTTTGCCCTGCCGCTGAGGGCCTCCTTCACCGAGTCATACACAGCGCTGCAAAGCCCGGCGCTCCCGCAGTAGCAGGAGGTCAGTCTCGGTGAGGAGTAATTGATCTCATCGATGCCGTCGAAGCCCGTAACGATCACGTCCTCGGGGATTTTGTAGCCGTGCTCCTGGAAGACGCTGCATACGTTGATCGCCATGATGTCGTTGGCGCAGATCACAGCCTCAGGGACATTGCCGGAAGCGATGAGCTGCTCGGCGGCCTCGCTTGCAGGCTTTGCCCAGAAATTGCCGTAGTATACAAGTTCGTCGGAGAAGGGTATGCCGTTCTCCTCGATCACCCTTTTGAAAACTGCGATACGCTCCTCAGAGAAGGAGTTGTTCCGTGAACCGGCGATGATGGCAGCGCTCTTAGCGCCGTGCTCCTCGATGACGTGGCGGACCACCTTCTCGAAGCCCTTTTTGTAGTCAAATCCGATGTTGATACAGCCCTCACGCTCTGCGTCGATCACGATAACGGGAGTATCGCTCTCGGCAGCACGGCTGATGAGCTGCTCAGTGATCTTTTCGCTCTTGATCTTTTCGTACATGATGACAACGGCATCAGTGACGGAGAAGTCTATAAGAGAGAAGACCGAGGCCTCGGCCCGAAGGTCGTCGTCGTTCCAGTACAGGTCGGTGTTGATGTTGTAGATGAACAGGCTCGTTTTGTCTGCCCGGAGGAGCTCGTTGAGCTCGGCGACAAATCTGCTGTTTTCCGGGTCGTTGAGCCTTGAGGTACAAAGTGCGACTATCTTGCGGCCATTGATCATGATATCACCTGCCTTCTATAGTTACTTTAATTTTACCACATATCCAGAGAAAATGCAACAAATATGAAAAAAATTCGCAATTTGTTCTTTTTTTATGTGGAACGACTATCTTTTGATCAAAAAAAGCCGCAGCACCTCAGGGAGATACTGCGGCCTATGGCGGAGCGCCTTACGGTGAGCTTACCTCCGGGCGGTCTGAGCGCAGCGCTCGGCTGCGGCAGATGAGATGATATTGCCGGAGATCACCAGAGTGCTGACGCCGGGCTGGGTGGACCATACGCCGGTGTCGGGGTCCTGGGTGTACTCAGCAGCAGGGACCGTCACCTGTCCGGGGAGGGACTGGA
Source organism: Ruminococcus sp. (assembly GCA_017460665.1). GTDB lineage: Bacteria > Bacillota > Clostridia > Oscillospirales > Ruminococcaceae > Ruminococcus. Next base: position 223,255 of record JAFUAO010000010.1, on the reverse strand, counting down.
AGATGCCTGTTGCGGAGGAGTAGGTGTAGTTTGCAGCGGTCCAGGGAGCGCCGTTGAAGGTGACCTCGATATTATCCAGAGCAGGCGAGAAGGCGTCACGGAAGATCACGCTGTCCTGAGCTGAGGCCTCTGTGTTGCCGTAATTCTGGATAATGAAGGTGTAGGTCAGCCTGCCGTTCTCAGGGACAGTGCTGGGGGTCAGGGACTTGCTGATCGCAAGGTCGGGAGCGCTGGAGGGCGTGATCACTGCCGAGGCCAGCACGGGAGAGGCGATGCCGTTCCCAGTGATCTGGGCGGTGTTGGTGACGGACTCTCCTGCGCCGAGAGGAGCGTACTGGTTGACCGTGGCGGCGTATACCAGCATAGCGTTGCCGCCGGCAGGGATAGTTATGCCGCTGACGGTAAGGGGCTGGGCCGAGCTGACAGTGGGCGCCGGCTGGAGCACGCCGTTCACATAGAGAGCGGCGCTGCCCTCAGAGTAGGTCAGGGGAACGGCCTGAGCGCCTTCCTCACTGATAGTGTATTCGCCCAGATCGTCGGTGACAGTGACGCCGGTAAGGTCGGTATCGCCGGAGTTCACCATGCTGACGGTGAACACAGTATCGCTTTCAGGGGAATAAGTCCCGATAACGCTGTTCTTATCGGCGGAGAGCACCTGTGTGATCTCGCCGGCGACTATATTTGAACTGGTCACATTTCCGTTGACGGAGATAGTGGCCTGATTGTAAAAAGCAGCCATAAAAAAGACCTCCTTCATATTGACGGGGAGAAGCTCCCCTTGTCATTATATGAAGAAGGTCAGGGATCGAGCCTGTCCTTAGGAAAGGCTAATGTCCAGAAGGGCTATCCCCTCGGAGATGGTGAGGGCCAGCTCGCTGTCATCGTTCAGCCCCTCTGGGAGCCGGACGCTGTACCTAGCGAAGCTGTCGGCGCTGTCTGAGGCTCTCACCGGGAGCTCCAGCTCGGTCTCGCCGATCTTTGCGTAAACGGTCTTTGGTCCGGTGACGGAGCTGACAGTGAGGTCCAGGCTGGTCTTCCCGTCAGCAGGGAGCCCTCCGTAAACGAGGGTGCCGCTCCAGCCCCGGCAATAAACGAAGTGACGCTGTCTCGACTTGTCCCAGCCGATACGGATGCCATTCCCTGTGTCGAAGGAGTCCGCACTGAAGCTGCTCCTGCGCTGTGAGAGGGAGCTGCGCTGAAGGCTGAGCCTTGCGGAAAGGGGAAGGCTCTGGGAGGATCCGCCGGCGGAGAAGAGGTACTCCCCGGATTCGGTGATCATCTCGCCCCTCCGCACGTCCCAGATCTGAAGGATATGCTCCGGGACGGTCAGTGTGACGGTCGTTTCCTCTCCGGCGGGCAGGAAGACCCTCTTAAAGGCGCACAGCTTGCGGATCGGGCGGCTGACCTGAGATCCGGGCAGGCTGAAATAGATCTGGACCACCTCGTCGCTGTCGACTGATGAGGAGTTCCTGAGAGTCACCTGTGCGGATATTCCCTCGCCGCTGTCGGAGACTGACAGGGCGGTGTAGTCGAATTTGGCGTAGGACAGCCCGTAGCCGAAGGGGTACAGGGGCTCTCCACGGAAGTACATATACGTCGTGCCGGAGCTCTCGATGTCGTAGTCCATGATGCTCGGCAGGTCCAGCTCCGAACGGTACCATGTCATCGCAAGGCGCCCGGCCGGGGAGAGCTTCCCGGAGAGAGCCTCCGCTAAGGCCGTCCCCAGATGAGGGCCGGCGTGGGTGGAGTAGATCACCGCCGGCAGGGCCTCGCTCTCACGGACCACCGAGTAGGGATAGCTTGAGATCAGCGCCATGACGGTCCGAGGGTTCTCCCTCTGGAGGAGTAGGGCCATATCCGGCTGGATATTTAGGGCAAGGGTCTGCCGGTCGAAGCACTCCTTGGCCACCTGCACGGGGTAGTTGCCGGTGCAGTAGACCACAAAGCGGCATTTTTTTGCCAGCTCTTTAGCCCGCTCTTTGCCGGAGCTCACGGTCTGGAACTGGAAGAGCACCTCCGGACAAACTGCCCGTTTTTCGCTGGATACCAGCTCTCCGTCTTGGCCGCACAGGAGCCTTTTCCCGTGGAGGAGCTCCTCGATGAGGGTGCCGCTCTCGGTCTTGAACAGCCGGAAGGTCTCCCTTGTGAACCAGTCATAGATCCGGCGCTTGTGGAGCCTCAGGACGCCCTTCTCGTCAAGGCGGACGTAGCGCTCATGCTTCACGGAGAACAAGTTCTGCCAGTTCTCGCCCCAGTCCTGGAGCTCGAAGATCTCGTTCTCGCCGGGGACCTCGGCGTCTGCGTGGAGGGTGCCGTCCTGGTGAACGGACAGATACCTGCCGTTGGGAGCCTTCACCGCAACACGGTCCCACAGGCGGTCGCAAAGGACCTGGTCCTCCGGGAACTCTGCCCTGATCCCGCTGACAGGATCCACAGCCCTGCGGAAATGCCCGGTGTACCAGTCCATCAAATTCTCCTGACAAAGAGGCCCCACCACAGCTATGCTGGCGCCGTCCTTCGGGAGAGGCAGCAGGCCGTCGTTTTTCAGCAGCACGATCTGCTCACGGGCCGCCCGGAGCCCGACCTCCTCCGAGGCCTCAGTGCTCACATCGGCCATAGTTATGCCGTCCCATGGGCAGCCCTTGGCGGTGTGGCCCAGCTTCAGCCGGGCGTAGAGCACGTTCTCCACTGAGCGGTCAACGTCCTCCCAGGTCATGAGGCCTTCTGCAAGCGCCTGCCTTGCGGCCTCCTCCACCAGCTCACTGACATCGGTCATGGTGTCACAGCCGGCCTTCAGTGCGGCAGCAAGGGTCTGGGAGTGGCGCTGAAAGAAACGGTGAGCTGTGACGGTCTGGGAGAAGTCGCCTCCGTCAGTTACTGCGAACCAAAGGCCCCATTTCTCCTTTAGTACCGTGGTCAGCTCCGGCTCCAGCATGGCTGGGAGGCCGTTGATCTCGTTGTAGGCGGTCATGACGCTCCTTGCGCCGCCGAAGCGGATCCCGTTCATGAAGGCGGCGTAGTAGTACTCGTACTTTAGCCGAGGGGGGAGATATGCGTCGCAGCTCCCACGGTGGTGCTCGTTGTTGTTGGCGCAGAAATGCTTCAGCGTGGGGATAGTCTTCATGTAGGTCTCATGATCTCCGGCCAGCCCACGGGTATAGGCCGCAGTCATCTCTCCGGCAAGGCACACGTCCTCGCCGTAGGCCTCCTCGGTGCGTCCCCAGCGAGGGTCACGCTCCATATCCACAGTGGGTCCCCAAACGCAGAGGCAGCCACGCCTGTCCCTGTTGTAGTATGCCCGGCACTCGTCTCCGGCGATGCTGCCCAGCTCCTCCATGAGCTGTGTGTCGAAGGTCCCGGCAAGGCCTATAGGCTGAGGGAAAACAGTGGAGAAGTCCTCCTCGCTCCGTCCAACGAAGCCCCTTGCCACCTCGTGGCCTATGAAAAACTCCTCCAATCCCAGCCTTGGGACGGGTGCGTGGTGAGTCGACAGAAGGCGCAGCTTCTCGTCCTCCGTCAGAGCTCCTGTCAGGTCAGCAGCTTTTTGTCTAAGAGGGTCGGCAAAAAGTCTCGGTCTTTCCATAATATCGCTCCTATCCTGCCGCCTCGGATCCGGCGGCGTAGTCTTTCACTATTATAGCAGAAGGACAGTGCTCTGTCAACGGAGCTATTGCAATTTTCTCAAAAGTGTGTTATCATCATAGTATATACCGCAGCCGGTGAGCCGGCCGCTGAAAGGAAGTGCTTTTTATGACTATCAAAGAGGCCATTCGTGAAAGACACAGCGTGAGACAGTATCAGGACAGACCTATAGAGGAGGAGACAAGGCTCGCCCTTGAGGAGCTGATCGGGAGGTGCAATGCCGAGAGCGGCCTGCATATCCAGCTCATCTGCGGAGACACCGGGTGCTTCGAGTCCTTCCTTGCACACTACGGAAAGTTCAGGAACGTCCGCAGCTACATCGCCCTGGTGGGGAGCTCCTCTCTGAACGGGCTGGAGGAGAAATGCGGATATTTCGGCCAGAGGATCGTCCTAGAGGCCCAGTGCATGGGGCTCAATACCTGCTGGGTGGCCGGGACCTACAGCAAGGGCAAGTGTCAGGCGGAGCTGGACGGCGACGAGAAGCTGGTGTGCGTGATCGCTATAGGCTACGGCGAGAACAGCGGATCTCGCCATAAGTCCAAGACCTTCGACAAGCTCAGTGCAGTCCCTGAGGCTGAGATGCCGGACTGGTTCCGCAGCGGCATGATCGGAGCTATGATGGCTCCCACGGCTGTGAACCAGCAAAAATTCTTCGTGGAGCTGGAGGGCGATGAGGCTAAGATCACTGCCAAGAAGGGCTTCCTCACCAAGCTGGACCTTGGTATAGTGAAGTACAATTTCGAGGCGGCCTCGGGACACAAATGCCGCTGATCCGCAGAAAAAAGCCGGCCCTCCCCATACCCGAGCCATACACTGAAAGGGACGTGCGGATCGAGTCCAGCACCTGCACCGGGGAGCGCACGATCGGATTTTACGACAAGAGCAAAAAAATGCTGATGTTCGCCGAGCTCGTGAGCTCTGACGGGGACATCAGCAGGTTTTACGAGAGATACGGCATCAGCCGCAAATGATCAGCGGTTGTCCACACGCTCAGGGTAGAGGTCGTGCTGTGAGAGCCTGTCCCACGCCACCTGCTCCCACCTTGTGCCGGGCCGGCCGTAGTTGCAGTAGGGGTCGATAGAGATACCGCCACGGGGGAGGAACTTCCCCCAGACCTCGATGTATTTCGGCTCCATGAGCTTTATCAGGTCGTTCATGATGATGTTCACGCAGTCCTCGTGGAAGTCTCCGTGGTTGCGGAAGCTGAACAGGTACAGCTTCAGGGACTTGCTCTCCACCATGCGCTCCGCCGGAACGTAGGAGATGTAGATCGTCGCCAGATCCGGCTGGCCCGTGATCGGGCAGAGGCTGGTGAACTCAGGGCAGTTGAACTTGACGAAGTAGTCCCGGTCCGGGTGCTTGTTGGGGAAGGTCTCCAGCAGCTCAGGGGCGTAATCCGTGGGGTACTTAGTATTCTGGTTGCCGAGAAGGGTGATGCCGCCCTTCTCGTTTTCTTTTCTTCCGGTCATTTCATTCTCCTTTCAGAAGGGGGTCGGTGATGCCGTTTGCAAGGAAGGCAGCGGCTCTGTCCCGGCAGGTGCCGCAGACGCCGCAGGGTCTGTCTCCGCCCTCATAGCAGCTCCATGTGAGCTGGAAGGGCACGTTCAGCCTGAGGCCTTCTCTTACCACGTCGGCCTTTGTCATTTCGACGAATGGCGCCTCTATGCGGAGCTGCTGGCCGCTGCCGATGAAGACGGCCTCGTTCATGGCTCTGTTGAAGCTCTCGGAGCAGTCCGGATAGGCGTTCCCGGCAGCGTCGTCGCTGTGAGCGCCGTAGTAGATCACTGAGCAGCCGTTGGCCAGCGCTATGCTGGCCGCAGATGAAAGGAACAGGCCGTTCCTAAAGGGGACATAGGTGGAGACAGGCTTGCCGCCGGTCTTTGCAAGCTGCTCGGCATAGCTCTCCTCCGGGATCGCTCCGTCGTTTTTTTGCAGGAGGGAGCAGTCTGAATCGGCGAAGATCGCCGCCAGGTCCAGGGACTTTAGCTCCACGCCGTAATGCTGGGCTATTTTTCGTGCAGCCTGGATCTCCTTATCGTGCTTTTGGCCGTAGGATACCGACAGTGCGATGACGTTCCCGGCGCCGTATTTTTCCACAGCGAGGGCAAGGCAGGTGGTGCTGTCGAGGCCTCCGCTGAAAAGTACCAATGCTTTCATATCTTCTCCTTTCACACCAGCAGCTCCTGAAGGTCCTTCCTTGTTTTGAACTGTCCGGTGTAGGTACGTGTCTCAGTCCTTGCTGAGGCGTTTTTTATGCCCCTTGCGGTCATGCAGCTATGAGAGCCAAGGATCCTGACTCCCACATCGGGAGTACCGGCGGCCTCGGAAATTATCTCAGCGATGTCTCGGCCAAGGCGCTCCTGTAGCTGGAGCCTCTTTGCGGCCATATCGCAGATCCTTGCGATCTTGCTCAGTCCCAGGACCCTCCCCCTTGGGATATAGGCCACGTTCACCGTCATATCGTACATCAGGGCAAGGTGATGCTCGCAGTAGCTGAACACGGTTATGTCCTTCATGACCACCGCCTCGTCAGTGTCAGAGCCCTCTGCTGAGAAGGTCTTGCCGAACATTTGGGCGATCTCGTGGTTGGAATAGGCCGTGCCCTCCAGCACCTCCTCGATCATGCCGGCGACTCTTGCAGGAGTCTCCACAAGGCCCTCACGGTCAGGGTCCTCGCCGATGGCCTCCAGCAGGCCTCTTATGTGGTATTCGATCTTTTCTCTGTCCATTAGACTCCTCTCCTTTCCGGGTCCCAGATGATCTTGTGGAGCTGTAATTGCAGCCGAACGCTGCCCAGCTTCTTCTCTTTCAGGAACTCCACCATTTCCGCCGGGTCGATCCGCCCGAACACAGGGCTGAGATAGACCTGGCACTCAGGGGCGAGCTCCCTGATGAGCTGTGCGGCACGCTCCAGATCCTGACGGGAGGCGCACACCAGCTTCAGCGTGTCGTCAGGTCTAAGGAAGCGGAAGTTCTCCATGCACATACGGCTCTCCATATTGCTGGAGGGCAGCTTGTAGTCCATAGTGAGCTGGGGACGAACTCCCAGCCCTTGGCACTCCTCCAAAAAGGGCCTTACGGGAGCGGAGCCGTTGGTCTCGATCTCCACATGAAGGCCAAGGGCGCAAAGCCCTGCACATAGCTGAGGGAGGCTCCTCTGCAAAAGGGGCTCTCCTCCGGTGAGGGTGACGTTCCTGATGCCGAACTCAGCGATCGCCTGTGCCGCCAGCTCAGTCAGCTCCTCCGCCGCCAACAGCCTATGGGGGGCGTCCTTCTCGTTGGCCCACATGGTATCGCACCAGTCACATCTCAGGTCGCAGCCGGTGAAGCGCAGGAACAGTGACAGCTCTCCTGCACGCCTGCCCTCGCCGTTTATGCTGATGAAGTGCTCGGCGAGACTTAGCTTCTCCATATCACACCTCATAGACGGCGCAGTTCTCGGGGGTCTCGTAGACCGTCACCGAGGCAGGGGAGAGCCCCTGCTGGGCTAAGCACTCATAGAAATGCCGGGAAAAATTCTCGGCGGTGGGGCGGAATTCCACCTCGATCAGCCGGAAGCCTTCCTCCTCCAGCGCCGCAATGGTAGTGCTTCGGAGGCTGCCCTTTTCAAAGATCAGTGCGTGGTCGAAGCTGTCTGCAAGGCTCCTCACGGCCTTTTTCAGGTCGCCGAAGTCGATGAGCATACCACGCTTCGTGCCGGAGCTCTGGAGCTCCTCTCCGGAGATCTTGACCTCTATCGTCCAGCGGTGGCCGTGGATATTGGAGCACTTCCCCTCATAGCCTGCGAGGAAATGTGCGCTGTCAAAGGCAGCGGAAGTTTTAAGATAGTACATGATACCTCCATAAAAAAAGCGCCTGCCGCCGGCAGACGCATCTGATGACAAAACTGCGCAGCAAGGCTGCGGCAGATCTCAAGATGCCCTGGTTTTGTTTAACGACAGGATGGCGCAAACGAACTGTCGGACTTTATTATAGCATGATCTCCGGCCGATGTCAAGGCCTCAACAGAGTGCAGAGAAGATCGCCTGCAAAGGATTGATTTTTACCGGAAACTGTGCTATAATTTCCTTACATGATATTCAGATGACAATAGGAGGCGACTATGAAACGCAGCGACCATTTCAGCATACTCTATCCCTACTCAGAGAGCGGGACCTTCAGCAGGCTCTCGGAGGCGGCCTGCCACGATATAGGACTTGACACCTTCTGTCAGGCCGTCAGCACCGATCCAAAGGAGCGCCGCCTGATTATGAACGTGCTCTCACGGCTCTCTCCCGATCCGGCTACGGCCCTCTTTAGGCAGCAGGTCTTCGGGGACATACTCCGGCTCCCGAATCTGCGAAAGACCATGATGGAGCTTTTCGATAAGATCGAATTCATGCGGAATTTCTCCACCATGCACAAAAGCTCCGACGAGGAGCTGGGACTTTGGCACCTCTTCCACCGCCTTGACGAGCTGGACGGCTACATCAAGAGCGTGGAGGCCATGCGGGACTGCCTTTCCGACGACAGGATCAAGTCAGAGGGCCTGATCTCCCTGAGAGAGTACATCGATGAGCTCTACGAGGACGCCTGCTTTGCGGACATGAAGAAGGACATCGCCGAGCTCAAGGTGAAGGCCTCCGACGTGAAGAGCGTCACTCTGGGCATAAACGTCAACGAGCGCTTCGAGGCCGTCAGCATGGGACTGGTCTCAGTCAACAGCAAGCCCTTCAAGAAGTCCGGCATCGTCAGCAATTTCGCCGACGCTATCGCAAATAAGGACAAGATCCAGGACACCTCCGACTGGAACGGCGATATGCACTATCATCAGATCGACAAGGAGGAGAAGAGCGGCTTCATTGACTTCATGAAGAACGAGGCCGGGCTCCTGACGGTGCAGTCCTCTGTGGCCTCGGATACACGGACCAAGTCCACGATCGTGAACGCCATGGCCGGGGACGCAACGGTCAGCTCCACCTTCTATCTGGAGACCGTGCTGAACAAAATGCTGGGGACACTGGTGAAGAAGCTGAGAGACACCCTGACCAAATACGCAAATGTTGCGATCGTGAATATCTCCGAGCTGGTGCCGGAGTTCCTGTACTATATAAGGTGTGCGGAGTTCATGGGCGGCCTCATGGAGAAGGGCTGCGTGCTCTGCGAGGCTGAGCCTGTGGAGTCTGAGGAGGCCTCCATGGAGGCAAAGGGCCTTTACAACCTAAAGCTGGCCCTCACTGTGGAGGACGTGAAGGAGATCGTTCCCAACGACATCTTCTTCGACCGGGAGCATACCGTCTATATCCTCACCGGCGCCAACCGTGGCGGAAAGACCACGGTCACTCAGGCTGTCGGCCAGCTTTTCGCTCTGGCACAGGGAGGACTTTTCGTCCCGGCGGAGAGCTTCCGCTACGCCCCCTGCGACTGCATCTACACACACTTCCCGGCAGACGAGGACAAGACTATGGATCTGGGAAGGCTGGGCGAGGAATGTGTCCGCTTCAAGGAGATCTTCTCTCAGGCCACCGGCAGGAGCCTGCTGCTGCTGAACGAGACCTTCTCCACCACCTCCTTCGAGGAGGGCTACTACATCGCAAGGGACTCCGTGAAGGCCCTTCTTGCAAAGGGCGTTAGGACGATGTACAATACGCATATGCACAAGCTGGGATCCGACGCCGAGGAGCTTAGCCGTGAGAGCGGCGGCGCAGGAGCTGCCTCGCTGATCATGCGGACCGAGGAGGGCAAGCGCTCCTTTAAGGTGGCGCTGGCTGCACCGGAGGGCTCTTCCTACGCAAGGGACATTGCTGAGAAATACGGCGTGACCTACGAGATGCTGACCGGCTCAAAGAGCTGAGAGGGGGAAGTTATGGGCTATCATAAGCAGCTATATGAGCGCAGGAAGGGCAAGACCGCCCACACCACCGTCAAGCTGGAGCTGAACACCTGGCAGAAGCTGGTGACATGGGCAGTTGGCCTTGTCATGGCGGCCGGAGGAGCGATACTGGTCTGGGGGCTCCTTGGCAAAAGGGCCTCGCTTATCATCGCCGGCGCTGCAGTGACCTTCGCCGGAGGAGTATTGATCGGGCTTTGGCTGGCAGGGCTGGCCGTTTTCAAGAAGGAGGGCAAGACCTCTGAAACACACTACCGCACCGTTGACTACACCTACAACGGGATCACCGGTGAGGAGACCGACAACGGCCGTGAGATCACCCGTGAGGAGTTCTACGGGAAAAGGGACGAATAAAAAAACGGAGCCATAAGGGCTCCGTTTCGTTTTAGCCGATGAGCGTGCTCAGGTCGGTGTAGTCGTAGCCGTGTGCGTCGGCAACGTTCTTGTTGGTGAGCTTTCCGTCGTAGGTGTTCACGCTGCTGGCGATGACTGCGCTCTTGCGGCAGGCCTCCTCAATGCCGTTCTCGGCGATCATGAGGCCGTATTTGAGAGTCGCATTGGTCAGAGCGATCGTGCTGGTGCGTGGAACTGCTCCGGGCATATTCCCGACGCAGTAGTGGACCACGCCGTCCTTCACATAAACAGGATCGTCGTGTGTGGTAACGTGGGAGGTCTCTCCGCAGCCGCCCTGATCGATCGCAACGTCAACGAAAACTGCTCCGTCCTTCATCTCGGGGAGGTACTTTGCCTTGAACAGCTTAGGTGTCGAGCCGCCGGGGATCAGTACCGAGCCGATGACAAGATCTGCGTTTATCACTGCACGCTCAACGTTGCTGTCGGTGGAGTAAAGGGTCTGGACGTGAGCGCCGAACATATTGTCAAGCTCCTCCAGTCTCTTTAGATTTACGTCCAGGATAGTTACGTTTGCGCCCATACCTACTGCGATCTTGCAGGCGTTCATGCCGACTGTTCCGCCGCCCAGGATCACGACGTTCGCCTTGGGAGTTCCGGGAACTCCGGCAAGGAGCATACCTGCGCCGCCGTACTTCTTCTCCAGATACTTAGCGCCCTCCTGGATCGAAAGGCGGCCTGCGATCTGGCTCATGGGAGCGAGAAGGGGAAGTGAGCGGTCGGTCTCCTGGAGTGTCTCATAGGCGGCACCCTTTACCTTTCCGGCAAGGAGAGCGTCCATCTGCTCCTTATCAGCAGCAAGGTGGAGGTAGGTGTAGAGGATAAGTCCGTCGTGGAAGAGGGGGTACTCCTCCGGGAGGGGCTCCTTGACCTTCACCATCATGTCCACCATGTTCCAGATGTCTGCGGCGTTGTCCAGAACGGAAGCTCCTGCCTCAACGTACTCTGTGTCGGCAAAGCCTGAGCCGATGCCGGCGCCCTGCTCGATGTAGACGTGATGTCCGGCAGCGATGTAGGCCTTAACGTTATCGGGGGTGAGCCCGACTCTGAACTCATTGTTTTTGATCTCTTTTACACAGCCGATCTTCATAAGTATTTCTCCTAAAACAAAAAAATTTACCGTCCCGAAAAAGACGGGCATACACTAATTATAATAGATGGGCTCGGATCTGTCAAGAGTTGGCAGGGAGATCAGAGAAAAAATGTGCATATTGCAGAGAGATGAGCTCTTGACAGGGGGAGCCTCAGGTAGTATAATTCTTTCAAAGGGAGTGATCATTTGGTAAACGAGAACGGTACATGGTACATGAAGGGCCTTAGCCGCAGCGACCCTTCCCGGATAAAGACCTGGCAGGAGCTGGCGGAAAGGATCAGCGAGCTGGGCTTCCTGCCCCTTTTTTCCGGAGAGGTGGAGGGCTTTTCCGCAGAGGAGATGGTCTGCCCGGACTTCTGGTGGACAGGCATCCGTGAGGAGGACCCCTGGGAGTGGCGTGAGATCATAGCCTCGAGCCACAAGGCCGCCTACGGGAAGTTTTTCGGGAAGAAGGCAGGCTTCATAAGTCTGGAGTGGCTGCCGGTCTTCGCCAATTACCGGCGTGACGGCTACGATCCGGACTCCGCATGGGAGGACGGAAGGCTCACACGCCGTGAGAAGCTGATAATGGACGTGCTCACCGACAAGGACGAAGGGGGAGAGCTCATCTTCCCGGACAAGCAGATCCTCTCCACGGAGCTGAAGCAGCTTGCAGGCTTCGGGAAGGGCGGCGAGAAGAACTTCCCCGGGATCACCACGGACCTGATGATGAAGCTCTATCTGGTGACGTCTGATTTTCGCAGGCGCCGCAACAAGAAGGGCAGCGAGTACGGTATGGCGGTGTCGGTGCTGACGCCTCCGGAGGCGATATGGGGCTATGAGGCGGTGACGGCCTCCTACGGCGAGGATCCGGAGCAGTCCCTCCGGAGGATAGTCTCCCGGGCGCAGGAGCTCTTCCCAAAGGCGGAAAAGAGCGATATACTGCGGCTCGTGAAATAATTTCATGAAAGCTGTAATGCTCACTGAGAGAGCTTTTTCTCGGTGGGCATTATTTTTTTGAGAAAATTCAAAAAAGGGCTTGACAAAATGTGTATACGTTGATATAATGTGTATATAGTATATATACATTATCGGAGGCGAGCTGTCCGGAAGGCTCCCCTCCGTCCATAAGGAGTGCACACCAAATGGATATCATCATCAGCAACGCTTCCGGCGAGCCGATCTACAGCCAGATCGTAAGCCAGATCAAGACTATGATCCTCGACGGAAGACTTAACGAGGGCGATCCTCTGCCCTCTATGCGGAACCTGGCTATGCAGCTCAGGATCAGCGTCATCACTACAAAACGTGCCTACGAGGAGCTCGAGCGGGACGGCTTCATTGAGTCCTTCACCGGCAAGGGCAGCTTCGTCAAGGCACAGAATAAGGAGCTTTACCGTGAGGAGCAGCTCAAAAAGATCGAGGAGCTGCTGACTGCTGCCGGCGAAAAAGCCCGGCACTGCGGCGTTTCTCTGGAGGAACTGACGGAAATGCTCGGCCTTGTTTACGGAGGGGAATAGTATGAGCGAGTATACCAATGCCATTGAGATACAGGGGCTTACAAAAAAGTACGACGGCTTTACCCTGGACGATATCAGCTTTAACGTGCCAAAGGGCAGTATCATGGGCTTCGTGGGCCAGAACGGTGCCGGAAAGACCACCACGATCCGCAGCATACTCAACATTATCGGGATCGACGAGGGAAAGATCTCGCTCCTTGGCATGGATCATATCCAGCACGAGGAGGAGATCAAGGAGAGGATCGCTGTGGTCTTTGACGAGATGCCCTTCCACGACATCTTCACCGCCAAGGAGATGGCCCGGATCTTCAGGGGCCTGTACCAAAAGTGGAGCGATGAGACCTTCGGGCAGTTCATGGAGCGCTTCCAGCTCCCCATGAACAAGAAGCTGGGGAAGTTCTCGAAGGGCATGAAGATGAAGCTCCAGATCGCCTTCGCACTCTCCCACGATGCGGAGCTCCTGATCATGGACGAGGCCACCACCGGCCTTGATCCCGTCGTTAGGAGCGAGATCCTGGACATCTTCCTTGAATTCCTGCAGGACGAGGAGCACAGTATCCTCATGTCCTCACATATCACCAGCGACCTTGAAAAGATCGCCGACAGCGTCACCTTCATCGACAGGGGAAGGATCCTGATCTCCGGCTATAAGGACGAGATCCTTGAGAGCCACGGGATCCTCAAATGCTCCAAGAGGGACTATAAGGACTTAGAGCCGGAGGACTTCATCAGCACAAGGCTGACCGACTTCGGCGCCGAGGCTCTCGTCAGCGACCGTGCCGCTGTTGCGAGAAAATACTCCGGGGCAGTGATCGACCCGGCTAGCCTTGACGAGATCTTGGTATATTACGTCAATAAGGGCAAGAAGGAGTGGTCGTGATGAGGCTGTCAAGGATCCATGCTCTTTTTTTGAAGGAACTGAGACTGAGCAAAAAATACATGATCATCTCGTACCTGGCGCTCTGGGGAGCGATCCTTATCGGCTGGCTGTTCATGCTGAGCTGTCTGTACGGAAATCTCCATAGGGCCGGCCTTCAGGACGTCAAGACCGATGTTTACAACATCTTCCGCCTGACCATACCTTATGCCGGGTGCAGTGTTGCCCTCGGAGGCCTAGGCGTACACAGCGCCGATGTGAACGCAGGCTGGGCGAGGTATTCCGTATGCCTTCCATCAAGGCCCAGCGAGGCCGCTGCTGCAAAGGTGATCCTGACCGTCATCAGGATCGTGATGTGTATCATCGCCTGTACGGTGGACCAGCTCGTTCTGGGAGCGATGTGCGGCAAGTCCTTCCCGTCCGGCTTTTTCACCTCGCTGATCTCTTTGACCGACGTGGTGATGATCATAGCGCTGGCCGAGGCGTTCTTCTGCCTGCGGGCAAGGACTGCTCCTGAGCTGAAAAAAGCCACTGCACAGAACGCCGCTTTTGGCTTTATCCTCGGGCTCATGATCCTTCTGGCGATCATGAAGAGATACACATCAGCCTTCCGGGAAATGGCCGGCGACGAAACAGAGATCCAGTCTATGTCAGATATGATCCCGGCCCAGCTCACCGGAGACCTGTCTGCTCTCCTTAACAAGACGGCGCCCTTCGCTCTGCCTGTGCTGATCTTAGAGCTGGTGCTCTTGTTCTTTATCTCCGAAAAACAACTGAAAGCGAGGGAGAAATGATGACCGGACTGTTTTTCAAAGAGCTGCGTATGAACTGGGTCAACTTCCTTGGGATCATCGGGGCCTTCCTGATCGCCGTTCTGGTGATGCCGGGCCTGGCAGTCATTTCCTCGGAAGATGCAGGCGACATCGGCCAGGGAGAGTTCCTGATCCAGACGATGTTCATGCTCTTCGGCTTCCTCATCTCCGGAATGATCCAGTCCAATGTGTTCAGGGGCGACGAGACCAAGAAATGGGGCTATTTCACCGCCTCTCACCCGAAGGGCGTCAAAGGGCAGGTCTATTACAAGTACCTGACCGTGTTCCTGATGATCCTGATGGGGAGCGCTCTGTGCTATGTTTTCGGAGGGGCCTTCAGCCATTTGGCCTACGCAATGTACAGCGTGGATATGACCGATCTCACAACGGTCTACATGATCATGTTCTTTGTCCAGCTCATCTTGAGAGCGATCGAGCTGCCCTTCTATTTCCGCTTTGGCTCTCAGCGGGGCGGCATGGTCAAGATGCTCATTTTCCTGGGAGCCTTCATCGTGGTAGGCATCTACCTCTTGTTCGGACCTCTGCCTAAGAACTTCGACGACGGTCTGTACAAGGTCTTCGACTTTGTCACAGGCCTCCAGACCGGCAAGTCCAGCGACACGCTGATACTTGGCATGGGCATTTTCCAGCTCATGGCAGTTATCGCCTATCTCGTTTCCTACAAGATCTCATGCAGACTTTTCATGAAGGGAGTTGAGCAGTATGACAAGTAAGGGCAAGACCGCAGGAAGGCTGCTGCTCTTTTTGGTGCTGGCCTTCGGCATAGCCTGGATCCCGGCACTGATCATGAACAAGAAGATCGGCTACAGTGAGTGGTTCGAGACCAACAGATATTTCCTCTTCGTACTGCCGCTGCTCTATGCGCCGGCGATCGCCAACGTGCTGACCCGGCTGATCACCAAGGAGGGCTTCGGCGAGACCTATCTGCGCCTAAGGCTCCGTGGGAACGTCAGGTACTATATCCTTGCGGCTGTGATACCTCTTGCGGCCGGGCTGATCACAGGCCTTTCCGCAACGCTGATGTTCGGGAAGTTCGATCTCACTGAGATCCGCAGCAACGCCTCCTGGAAGATGGTGGTCGGCTTCTTCCTGTCGATAGTGACCGCAGGGCCGGTGGCAGCCTTCCAGACCATAGGCGAGGAATTCGGCTGGCGAGCCTACATGGATCAGAAAATGGAGCCCCTTATAGGCACCGTCGGGACCTGTATCATCGGTGGCATCATCTGGGGACTGTGGCACGCACCGCTGACTGTTGAGGGGCATAATTTCGGCAAGGACTACCCGGGAT
Source organism: Ruminococcus sp. (assembly GCA_017460665.1). Lineage (GTDB taxonomy): Bacteria > Bacillota > Clostridia > Oscillospirales > Ruminococcaceae > Ruminococcus. Next base: position 207,743 of record JAFUAO010000010.1, on the reverse strand, counting down.
ACCCCTATGCAGGCTTTGCGATGATGGCGCTGTTCTGCACTCTCCACGGGATCGTCCTGCTGTGGCTGGTGAAGAAGACCGGCTCGGTGATACCGGCGGCGATCTTCCACGCTGTCAACAACAACGGCGGCTTCGGTGCCAGCAGCCTTCTGATCTCAGGGATCAAGGACATGGAGGGCTTCAGTGGCTCCATGGGCAAGCAGGCCCTGACCCTGATCCCTTACGCAGTGTTCTGCCTGGGGATAATGATCTCCATGGTGGCCGATAAGCGCCGGACCAAGCAGGAGGTCCCCCAGCAAAAGGCGGCCTGACCTGCGCTCTCAAAAGGAAAAAAGCACAGCCCCGGGGCAAGGCCTCGGGGCTTTCTCGTTATGTGCTCCCGATCGCAAAGCTCGGCAATTTCGGGGAGCGAGTTTTTTGTTGTTGCAATTTTCCCTTGGGTGTAGTATAATAGAGAAAAGCGCATCAGCGCATTGCAGAAAAGAGAGGCGTAAAATGAAAGTTATCCCAGCAGCTCCCTCGCCGGAGATCTTCCGGAGGGCGGAGTTTTCAGAGGAGGGCTTCGTGCGGCTGACGGAGTCGCCCCTTCTGACAATAGATATGCAGTACCCGGCTTTGGGTATGAAGAATGCCGAGAGCCTGTGCTTGGTGAGAGAGCAGGTGGCTCAGAGGCTGAATACTGCGGCAGAGCTCCTGCCCAAGGGCTACAAACTGAAGGTCTGGGACGCATGGCGGCCCTTTGCCTTGCAGGAGGAGCTCTACTACACCTACCGGGAGAAGCTCATAGCTGACCTTCATCTTGAAGGGCTCAGTGCGGAGGAGCGTGACCGTGTGATCTCGGGGTATGTGTCTCTGCCTGTGGACGACCGTCAGATCCCTCCGGTACACACCACGGGAGGCGCCGTTGACGTGACGGTGATCGACCCGGAGGGCAGGGAGCTCCCCATGGGGACGGGCTTCGATTCCTTCTCCAAAATGACCGAGACCGCCTATTTCGAGAGCTCAGGCGACAGCAGGATCCGGGACAGCCGGCGGCTCCTTTATCACGTCATGACCGAGGCCGGCTTTACGAACCTGCCGACGGAGTGGTGGCATTTCGACTTCGGCGACCGCTTCTGGGCCTATTACAATAATGCTCCTGCGATCTATCGGGGAGCTTTCCGGAGGGAAGAGATCTATGAAAAAGCCTGACAAGGACAAAAAGCTGAGGCTGAGCACTCTTCCGGCAACGCTGGTGCTGATCCTCATAGCGCTTTTGCTGGTGTTCGTCGGATATGTCTACCTGTCGCTGAGGAACGGCTATACTCTCGACGACCTTATAGATAACATCGTGGGAAATCTCATCGGCGTGCTGGGAGCCTTCCTGCTGTTTGACATAATCTACAACAAGCTGACCCAGGACGAGTACGCCAGGGACGTTTCCCAGCAGATCACCAAGACCCTTATGGGGGACCCGGAGACCCTTGACGCCTTCGACAACGAGGACAAGCACAACTTCCTCGTGTCAACGATCCGGTCCATGATGAACGACGACGACGCTGTGGACATGATCGTGGGGCATATGGACCAGTACATGGAGTACGCTAAGGTCTCACGGATAAGGAACCATTTCAACTACGTCATAACCCTGACCACTGAGTTCCCTACGGACTATGAGGGCTTCCCCGGAATGGAGGAGGACAGGTATTTCTACGTTCAGGAGAACCTCAACTATGAGGTGAAGTACCTCTCGGGGAAGTACGAAAATCTCAGCACCAAGGACGTGAAAATCGGGTTCTCCTTCGACAAGATGAGCCTTGACGTGGGGCTGCTGGAAACTGACGAGGAGAGCGAGTTCTCACGGTGCATCTTCAACGAGAACCTTGACATAACACCTCAGGCCATAAGGTATCTGCGGACCCTTCCTCCGGAGGAGATGAAAAAGAAGTACGAGGACCTTTTCACGGCGGTGCTGAAGATCGACGACAAGCTGGGGGAGCTGAAAACGGTGGACCTGAAGAGCGACGGGATCGTAGCTACATACCGTGTGGACTATGACACCTCCGCCAACGAGCACTCTGTCCGGATCATCTTCCATATGCCGAAGCTGTGGGACTCTATCTTCGAGGTAACGTTGGTGGATCCCACCCGTGAGCCGAAGATCACCTTCGACTATATGCCGGGCAAGATGGACGTGAAGATGTACTCCTACCTCAATAAGGGCAGCGAGGCCAATGACGGCGCCTATGAGCTGCAAAACGGGCTATTTGACGTGTCGATCAAGGAGGAGTGGATCTATCCCAAGAGCGGTATCGTTTTCACCGTCAGGAAGAAGCAATAAAATTGGGTCTCCAAAAGGGATCATATCTCTTTGGAGACCCGTTTTTGCATAATAAGCCTTATGATTCATTTACCAGCTTGCCTGTGATGTGCTCCGGCTCAAGGGCGAATACCAGCACCCTTGCTCCGGCCCGAATGATCTCGCTCTCGATGTACTCGCTGTCGGAGGTGTACTTGTAGCTCAGCTTCCGGCAGATCTCGATGGCCTCCTGGTGATCCTCGATGATCCTGATCCGGCCGAAAACTACCGCGCTGCGGATATTCAGCGCCCATTCGCCCTCCCTGCGGAAGCCCTTGTCGTAAACGCAGTACGATGCCTTGTCACAGGCCCTCATTGCGTCGATCTTATGGCCCGACGAGCCGCTGTGGAAGTAGAGCTTCCCGTCCTCCTCACAGTACCAATGGTCGATCGGCAGCCCGTAGGGATAGCCGTCATCGCCCAGCACCGACAGGACTCCCCGAGGCTCGTTTTTCAGCAGAGCTATGCACTCCTCCCGGCTAAGGGCCTGTTTTTTCCTTGCGACCTCTCTAAACATTTCTGCTCCTCCTCATTCATAGTATACCGTTATCTTAGCATTTTTCCGGCGCTCTGTCAAGGCCTTGCCAAGGCCGAGCGAAAGTGGTATAATTGTTGTAACGACTGTCAGGAGGGCTGTACCATGGCTGATCTCATCAGGATAACCGATACGCAAATGACCGAGCTGAGCATTTTCCGGAGCAGCCTCTCGGAGCCGGCGTTCCTCCACTACTACGAGCCGGAGCCGGGAGTCTTCTTCGCCGAGAGCCCCCGTGTGATCCTAAGGGCCCTTGACGCCGGATACCGACCCTTGATGATGATCTCTCAGGAGGAGGAGCTGGGCGGCGAGACCGGCGAGGCGATCCGGCGCTGCGGAGAGATCCCTGTGTATGTTGGCAGCGACGACATCACCGCACAGGTGCTGGGCTTTCGGCTGATCCGTGGCGCCATTTGTGTCATGCGAAGGCGAGCTCTCCCTCCGGCGGCGGAGCTCTGCAGGGGCGCAGAACGTGTGGCGGTGCTGGAGAACGTGGTCAACCCGGCCAATGTGGGCGCTATCTTCAGGTCAGCAGCGGCTCTGGACATGGACGCCGTCCTGCTGACGCCCTCATGCAGCGATCCGCTGTACCGGCGCTCCACCAGAGTCAGCATGGGGACGGTCTTTCAGGTGCCATGGACCTATCTTCCTTCGGACACAGGCTACGTCCCCCTTTTGAGGGAGCTGGGGCTGCGGTCCGCAGCTCTTGCCCTTTGCGAGGATACCGTCAGCATCGAGGAGCCCTTCCTCCGGGAGACCGACCGCCTAGCGGTGATCCTTGGCACGGAAGGGGAGGGCCTTTCGGAGGGAACGATCCGGGACAGCGACTACACCGTGAAGATCCCCATGTCCCACGGCGTGGACTCGCTGAACGTGGCCGCAGCCAGCGCAGTAGCCTTCTGGCAGCTCAGGAAAAAACGGAAGTGAGGTCCATAAAAAAGCCTTGGCTTTTATCGGAGAATGATACCGGTCGGGACGTTCATGCCTGATCTTTTCCGGCGCAATATTTTTACAGAGAGCTCCTCTAAAAAGAGGGGCTTTTCTTATACTATAAGGTATATAGCCAAAAATTAAAGGAAATATTAAGTCTAAATTAAGATTATTTTAAGAAAATGCCTTTATAATCAGGACTATAGAAAACGTTAAGGCTTATCTGCACGAGCCTTTCAAAAAAAGACAAAGGAGTTTTTCATTATGAAGAAGAATGCGAAAAAGCTGCTTGCCGGTATCTCATCGATCTGCGTTATGGCAGCATCAGTCCCGGCTGTAACTCTCACAGCTCAGGCCTTCACCTACGACAATGTCAACGTTCACTACGGTGACGCAAATCTGGACAACAACGTAAACCTCAACGACGCTGTTGCTATCCTTCAGTACGCTGCTCTTCCTGCAAAGTACTCCCTCACAGATGAGGCTCTCAACAACGCCGATGTTTACAAGAGAGGCGACGGTGTTTCCGGTATGGACGCCTTAGCTATCCAGTGGGTAGATGCAGGCGTTACTCTTGAAGAGGGCGACTTCGCTGGTCAGACAGCCACAGAGGAGACCCTCCCGATCTCATGGCTCAACGGCAAGCCCTCCGATGTGGATCCTGTAACTGACATCATTTATATCCACCTGAACGGCTCTTCGATCTCAGTTGAGGGCGACAGCTCCGGCTATACCGCAGTTTCCGGCTCCACAGTTACGATCAGCCACTCCGGTACCTTCTATGTTGACGGAACTCTTGACGACGGCCAGATCAACGTTAACATCGCTGACGAAGTCGCCGATCCCGAGACAGTCAAGATCTTCCTCAACGGCGCAACTATCTACGGCAAGAGCTCACCTGCGATCCTCGTTACCAACGCTGAGAACACCTCTATCAACCTGGTAGACGGCACTACTAATACGATCTCTGACGGCGATACAGCCTATGCCGGAGACTTCCTCGGCGCTGCTGTTATCGAGGCAAAGGACGACCTGACGATCAAGGGAGGCGACCTTGGCACAGGTACTCTTGAGCTTACTGCAAATACTCAGGACGGTATCGTCTGCAACAACGATCTTAAGATCAACGGCGGTATCATCAATGTTACTACTCTCAATGCAACTGACGGCACCAATGGCCTCAACGGAAAGACGTCTCTCACAGTGAAGAGCGGTACTCTCACAGTTGACGCTGAGGGCGACGGCATCAAGTCCGGCAAGGGCAATGTTGACATCTCCGGCGGTACAGTTGCTATCAAGGCCGGCAAAGACGCTGTCCAGTCCGGTACGACTATCGACATCTCCGGCGGAACTGTTATCGCCGGCGGCGATAGAGGCCTCACCTCTACTACCGGCGTGAATATCACCGGCGGAACTGTAATCGCTACAGCTACAGACTACCAGACCGACGCTGCTCTCCTGACCAGCACCAACCAGGCCGCTATGCTGCTCAACTGCGTTGCAGACCCCTCCAACACAGACGGCTGCTGGAAGAAGGCCAACGCTCTCACAACAGCAGGCGTTACGGCTGACAAGTGGCAGAAGAAGTACCAGTATGTGCTCATCTCTGATCCCTCTATCACAACAGGACAGACCTACACCCTCAAGAACGCTTCTACAGGCGCAACAGCTACTCATTCAAACGATATTGCCGATACGTTCGCAGTTACGAACTCTGTAACTACCTTCGATACAGTAAACCCCGCCGGCAAGGATGGCACAGTAACAGTTGACCCGATCACGACTGACGGCTATACTATCACATTTGCCTCCAACGGAGCCTCCACTAACGCTCCCTCTGACGTGGCAACTGTTTCAAACGGCGTAGTTACTATCTCAAAGGAGTCCACCTTCGCTGTTACAGGAAACAGCACCTCCGGCCAGATCGTAGTCGATGTTGACAAGACAGCTTATCCCAACAGCGTCGTTGAGCTGGACCTGACAGGCGTTGAGCTCTCCAACAGCACGACTGCTCCGATCTACGTTGCTTCTATCGGCGATGAGGTACAGATCGTTTCCAAGAAGGACACAGTGAACGTGATCTCAGACGGCACATCTCACACCCAGACCTACACAGACTCCGACGGCAACACAAATACGGTCGAGGGCGCTATCTTCTCAAGAGACGACCTGAAGTTCAAGGGCTCAGGCTCCCTCACAGTAAACGGCAACACCGATGATGCTATCGTTTGCAAGAACGACATCAAGATCTACAACGGCTCTCTCACAGTAAATGCTGTTGACGACGGTATCCGTGGCAAGGACAGCGTCACTATCGGTGATACTACTAAGTCAGACGGCTCTGCTGCCGACAACAGCGGCATCAGCGTGACTGTAAAGACTCAGTACGGCGACGGCATCAAGTCCACGGCAACTGACACAGCTACAGATAAGTCCTACGGCGTTGTAACTATCAACGGCGGTACGGTAAATATCAGCTCCTATGCTGACGGTATCCAGGCGGAGCAGGAGTTCATCATGAACGGCGGCGATGTTACTATCAGCACCTATCAGGGAAGCTCCTACACAGGCTCAGGCTCTTCCTCCAGCGGCTCAACTAATCCTTGGGGAGGCCCCGGCTTCGGTATGGGCCAGGACGGAAACTCCAACAAGACCGACATCTCCGCAAAGGGCATCAAGGCTGTTGGCCTTTATGACGCAGCAGGTACAACATGGCAGAGCAAGGGCAACTTGACTGTCAACGGCGGAACGATCACTATCGACTCCTCCGACGACTGCGTACACTGCGGCGGCGATATGTTCATCTACGGCGGCGTGTTCAAGGTAGCCTCAGCAGACGACGGCTTCCACTCTGATCACAACTTGACTATCGGCAAGACCGTGGCAAACACCTTTGATGATGTCCAGATCTTCGTTTCCAAGTGCTACGAGGGCGTTGAGGCTCCCGTTATAAACCAGAACAGCGGTTCAGTTTACATCATCTCTGAGGACGATGGATACAACGCAGGCGGCGGAGCTGACAGCTCAGGCACAGGCAATCCCGGAGGTCCCGGCGGCGGCTGGAGCCAGGGAACTACTACAAGCACGAATATCGCAATGAACCTCAACGGCGGCTTAGTAGTTGTAAATTCTGCAAACGGCGACCACGACGCATTCGACTCCAATGCAAACATTTATGTCAACGGCGGCTATTACTGCGCTAACGGTCAGGAGCCTCTTGACTGCGGCGACAACGGCAACTCTATCAGCATGAACGGCGGAACTGTCATCTCCATGACAGCAGGCAACACCAGCCTGAACACACGCTACACCTTCGTTGACAGCAGCGGCAAGGCTATCATCTCCTTCCTCTCCGGCAGCGGCGGCGGCCTCAGATCCGGTTCCTCCGCTTCAGCTCAGTCCGGCGGAAGCGTTTCCGGCGGTACTGCTGTACTTGAGCAGGCTGGCAGCTATTCCGCAACAGTTGGCGGAACTATCTCCGGCGGTTCGACTCTCGGACAGGCAAGCGAGTCTCAGGGCCCTGGCGGAAGAATGTGATCTAATATCAAAGCGGAGGAGAGATCCTCCGCTTTTTGCATGATCTTAAAAGTTCCGGGGATAATAGCTCCGGGAGATGATCAAATGAGCAGAAGAAAAAAAGGCATACCCCTCCCGGACCCGGAAAAGCCGGATCTTGAGTACGTCTGCCCGGCGGCTTCATGGGGAGACATGACGGGCCTGATCCCAGAGGGGAGCTCCGACAGCTCAAAGCGGAGCGCCTATCAGGAGCTCTACCCCTATATGCCGGAGCCTAAAAGCGAAAGGGACTCATGATGAGTCCCTTTTCTTTGTGCAGATCTAACAAGGGAGGCGGCATGAAATTAACAGATCCGCCGAATATCCAGAAATACCTTTATCTTTTAGTTAAACTATGCTATAATATTTAAGGAAAATATCGGTTAATTTTTGCAAAGAGGTGGACTATGAAAAACGGAGTCAAAATGATCGACATCGCCAATAAGCTGGGCGTCAGCGTGGTGACTGTCTCAAATGCCCTTGCCGGCCGTGACGGAGTCAGCGTTCGGATGCGAAGCAGGATCTGTCAGACAGCCGAGGAAATGGGCTACAGGCCGTCGAATACCAAGGCCGGGAAGCGCCGTGAGCCTCTGCCGAAGCTGGGCAGGAACATCGGTATCCTGACCTCTGAGCGCTTCGTGGGCGCAAGGGGCACCTTCTACTGGGAGCTGACGGCGAATATCTCCAACAAGCTCTCGGCTATGAGCGTCATGACGGTGTACGAGTGCATAACCGCCGAAAACGAGCGGGCGGCGGCCCTTCCGAATATGATCGCCGAGAACAAGGTGGACGGCGTGATCATCATCGGTCAGGTCAGCCGGAAGTATATCCGCAGGATCAGTCAGGTGGATCTGCCGCTGGTCTTCGTGGACTTCTACGACAATCGCTTCAACGTGGATTCGGTGAACTCTGACAGCTTCCACGGCGGCTATATCCTGACAGACTACCTTGTGGAAAGAGGCCACCGGAACATCGGATTCGTGGGAACAGTCAACGCTACCAGCAGCATCAACGACCGCTTCCTCGGCTACATAAAATGCCTTATGGAGAACGACCTGGAGTACCGCAAAGAGTGGACTCTGGACGACCGCTCCGGCAGAGCAGTCTTCCTTGACCACATCGAATTCCCCGACGAGCTGCCTACGGCCTTCGTGTGCAACTGCGATGAGACCGCCTTCCGTGTGATCTCGTCCCTGCGCTCAAAGGGCGTGAGGGTGCCGGAGGACATCTCGGTGGTGGGCTATGACAACTACACCGTTTCCAGCATTTGCATACCGACGATCACTACAGTCGAGGTGGACCTTGGGAAAATGGCAGCGGCTTCCGTCGACCTCATGGTGAAGAAGCTGGAGGACCCCTCCTATTCCGTGGGGAGAGTCATCATCAGCGGCCGGCTCATCGAGAAGAACAGCGTTCTCGACCTGAGCGGAGGCTACGGTGAACAGGAGGACACAAATGCTTTTTAGGAACTTTTTCGGCCACCTGCGGACCGTCACAAGGCACCGCCACACGGTCATGCGCCACTGCTTCAAGGCAGGGATATTCCGCAGAGGCCTTCTTCACGATCTGTCGAAATTCTCGCCTACTGAGTTCATCCCGGGAGTCCTCTACTATCAGGGGGACCGCAGCCCCAACGAGCGTGAGCGTGAGGTGCTGGGCTATTCACGGGCGTGGATGCACCACAAGGGCCGCAACCGCCACCACTTCGAGTATTGGACCGACTACAGCACCGTTACCAAGCGTCTGGAGCCTGTGCGTATGCCGGACCAGTACCTCTTCGAGATGTTCTGTGACAGGGTCGCCGCATCTAAGATCTACATGGGGGAGAACTACACTGACAGGAGCCCGCTGGAGTATTTTCTCCGTGCAAAGCACGACCGTATCATCGAGAAAACTACCGCCGCAAGGCTTGAGTATCTGCTGAGGATGCTGGCCGATAAGGGCGAGGACTACACCTTCCGCTTCATCAGAAGGCAGGTCAGAAGGGGGCGCTGCAAATGAGGAGGATCCTTGCTGCGGCAGCCGCCCTGCTGATGCTGACGGGCTGTGCAGATCCGGTGGGACAGGCGGACAGCGCTGTCCCTGCAATGGCTGAGCCCACAGAAGCTCCCACCACAGAGGCTCCCACAGAGCCTCCTACCGAGCCGCCGACCCAGCCTCCCACAAAGGCGGAGCTGAGGCTGAGCCAGATGAGCCTTCACCAGAAGGTCTGCCAGCTGTTCATCGTCGTGCCGGAGGCCCTGGCAGGACACGATGTGCTTAGTTGGAGCGATGACCAGAATATGCTCAGCTACGCCGAATACCCCGTTGGGGGATTTATATTTTTTGCAAAGAACATGACCTCTCAGGAGCAGCTCTCCGCCCTGATCTCAGAGATGCAGAGCTCCGCCATGGAGCAGGGGATCGGCGCTTTCATGGGCGTCGACGAGGAGGGCGGATCCGTTGCCAGGGTCAGCCAGAGCCTTGGCACGGCCGCTGTCGACAGCATGAGGTGGATCGGCGAGAGCGGCGATCCTGAGCGTGCTAAGGCTGCCGGGGAAACGATCGGCGGCTATCTTTCCGAGCTGGGGTTCAGCCTGGACTTTGCTCCGGTGGCCGATGTGAATTTGAGCTGGGAGAACGAGCTGGGCAACCGGATCTTCAGCGAGGACCCGAATACCGTGGCGGAGATGTCTGCTGCGGTGGTGGAGGGCCTCCACGAAAACGGGATCTGCGCCACTCTGAAGCACTTTCCCGGGCTGGGAGCCGGCAGCGGCAACACCCACTACGGGACCGTTGTGATCGACCGGACCTACGAGCAGCTAAAGGAAGTGGAATTCACGGCCTTCGGCGGCGGGATCGCTGCCGGAGCGGACTTCGTCATGGTGGGCCACCAGATCACGACCGGCTCCGGACAGGAGCTCCCGGGAGATATGTCGCCGGTGGTGGTGACCGACTGGCTCAGAGGAGATCTGGGCTTTGAGGGGATCGCCGTCACCGACTCTCATTCCATGGGAGCCGTGGCAGGCGTCTATCCGCCGGGACAGGCTGCCGTCATGTCCATCAGCGCCGGGATCGACATTATCCTCATGCCGGCGGATCTTCCGGCTGCCGTCAGCGGTGTGGAGGACGCTGTCAGCTCCGGGGCCCTTTCCGAGGAAAGGATCGACGAGAGCGTCCTGAGGATCCTTGAAAAAAAGGAAGCCCTTGGGCTGCTGTGAGAAAAGGCAGGATGTGCCTATCGGTATAAAAATGCCCCGGAGCGTTTCAGACCGCTTCGGGGCATTTGTTTTTTATACAGCTGCTGAGATAGATCAGAATTTATACCAATAGTTCAAATCGACCTCCTTCAAAATAAATATTATTTCCCATTTCATCTTTGTAAAAGGTCACTTGTTCAGTATCTACTCTACTAAATCCTAATGCTGTTAGCAACTTTACAGATGGTGTGTTTTTCAATGCAGTTCCTGCTGTAAAACGTTTGCAACCATTTTCTGCATATAGATCTATTAAGGCAATGCAACTCTCTTTTGCATATCCGTTTCCTTGAAATTCAGACAGAAAACAAAAACCAATATCATATCCGTTGCCTGTATTATGTAGATCCACAGTGCCAATGACTTCTTTTGTTGCAGAAAGTATAACAAGGAAAAAGTCATTGCTTTCAGAAAAATGCTTTACAAGTTTTTGTATTTCAGTATCATTATTGCTATGGGGAACATCATATTGTGCATAAGCAGATCTATCAAGATCTTGCCATATTCCTTTTATTTCTCTCCAATCGTCAGGACATAGACTTCTAATTGTCAGCCTGTTTGTAATTAGTTCCATTATATCACCATAAGATCATAAATTCCGATTTTTCTTAGAAACAATTATAGCATGAAATTGCTGCACTGTCAATAAAAACGCCATAGCACTTCTGACTTTATATCGGAAGTACTATGGCTCAATGTTTCTGTATGAGTACCGTTCTTATACTCCGGGGCTCATTTTATCCAAGGTAGGGCTTGAGGTACTGGCCGGTGTAGGACTCAGGACACTGGGCCACCTCCTCGGGAGTTCCCTGTGCCACGATCGTACCGCCGCCGTCGCCGCCCTCTGGACCTAAGTCGATGATGTGGTCGGCGACCTTGATCACGTTCAAGTTGTGCTCGATGACCAGCACGGTGTTGCCCTGATCGGTCAGCTCCTGGAGCACATCTATGAGCTTGTGGACGTCGGCTGAATGGAGGCCTGTAGTGGGCTCGTCCAGAATATAGATCGTGCGGCCTGTTGCTCTCTTTGAGAGCTCCGTCGACAGCTTCACACGCTGGGCCTCGCCGCCGGAGAGGGTCGTTGCAGGCTGGCCGATCTTGATGTAGCCAAGGCCTACCTTTTGCAGAGTTTTCAGCTTCCGTGAGATCTTGGGCAGGTGCTCGAAGAACTCCACGCCCTCGTCCACCGTCATCTCCAGCACGTCGTAGATCGACTTGCCCTTGTAGTGGACCTCCAGCGTTTCACGGTTATACCGCCGGCCCTTGCAGACCTCGCAGGGAACGTAGATATCCGGCAGGAAGTGCATCTCGATCTTGATCATGCCGTCGCCCTCGCAGGCCTCACAGCGGCCGCCCTTGACGTTGAAGGAGAACCTTCCGCTGGTGTAGCCGTGGGCCTTTGCGTCGTTGGTCTTTGCGAAGAGATCACGGATGTCGGAGAAGACTCCGGTGTAGGTGGCCGGGTTCGACCGGGGAGTCCTGCCGATAGGGGACTGGTCTATGCAGATCACCTTGTCCAGCTCCTCGAGGCCCTCCATAGAGGCGAATTTTCCCGGACGGATCTTGGCACGGTTCAGCTTCCCGGCCAGCTCCTTGTACAGGATCTCGTTGACCAGAGAGGACTTTCCGCTGCCGGAAACTCCCGTAACGCAGATGAATTTCCCAAGTGGGATATGAACGTCGATGTTTTGCAGGTTGTGCTCGGATGCCCCGTGGACGGTGAGGAAGTGACCGCTGCCCTCACGGCGCTTTTTGGGAACGGGGATCTTCTTCCTGCCGCTGAGATAGGCGCCCGTTATGGAGCTCTTGCATTTGAGCAGCTTATCCACTGTGCCGGAGAACACCACCTCGCCGCCGTGTACGCCTGCGCCGGGGCCGATGTCCACGATGTAGTCCGCCGCAAGCATGGTGTCGTCGTCGTGCTCCACCACGATCAGGGTGTTCCCAAGGTCACGCAGGCGCTTGAGAGTGGCGATCAGCTTGTCGTTGTCCCTCTGGTGGAGGCCTATGCTGGGCTCGTCCAGAATATACAGCACTCCCACAAGGGAGGAACCGATCTGAGTGGCGAGCCTGATACGCTGGCTCTCGCCGCCGGAGAGGGTCCCTGATGACCGTGAGAGGGTCAGGTAGTCCAGGCCCACGCTGCTGAGGAACTCCAGCCTCTCATTGATCTCCTTTATTATGCGCTCACCGATGAAGGTCTCCTGCTTGGTGAGCTTGATCTGCTTGAAAAAGTCCAGAGCGCCCTTTACGGAAAGGTCCGTGAGGGAGCTTATGTTCCGGTCGCCCACAGTGACAGCAAGGTACTCGTCCCGGAGCCTTTTTCCGTGACATTCCGGGCAGTCCACCTCGCTCATGCACTCCTCGATCTCTGCCTTGGAGTACTCGCTGCTGGTCTCACGGTAGCGGCGCTCAAGGTTGTTGATGATCCCCTCGAAGGGCGTGGTGTACTTGCCTCCGCCCAGGGACTTAGGCCTTTTCAGCTCAAGGGTCTCGCTGCCTGTTCCGTAGAGGAATATGTCGAGCTGTTCCTTTTTGAGCTCTCTTACAGGCACGTCGATCGGGATCCCGTATTTCTTGGAGATCGCCTTGTAGTACATGGTGGAGATCGACGTTTCGTCAAGGCTGTTCCAGCCGGAGGCCTTGATCGCACCGTCCATGATCGACAGGTCCTTGTTGGGGATGATCAGATCCGGGTCGATCCGCCGGAAAACTCCCAGACCTGTACACTTAGGGCAGGCTCCGATCGGGTTGTTGAACGAGAACATCACCGGCTCCAGCTCGCCTATACTGATATTGTGCTCAGGGCAGGCGTAGTTCTGGGAGAAGAGGATCTCGTCCCCGTCCACCACGTCAACGATCGCAAGGCCGTCTGTCAGCTTGAACACCGTTTCGAGGGAGTCGGTGATCCTTGACTCTATGCCCTCCTTGACGATGATACGGTCCACCACGATCTCGATGTTGTGCTTTTTGTTCTTGTCCAGCTTGATCTCCTCGGTGAGCTCATACATGATCCCGTCGGCCCGGACCCTGACAAAGCCTGAGCGCCTTGCGGAGTCAAGCTCCTTGACGTACTGTCCCTTCCTTCCCCTGACGATAGGCGCAAGGAGCTGTATCCTGCTGCCTTGGGGGAGCTCCATGATCGTATCCACTATCTGGTCGATCGACTGCTGAGAGATCACTCTTCCGCAGACCGGACAGTGAGGCACGCCGATCCTTGCGTAGAGCAGTCTCAGGTAGTCATAGATCTCGGTGACGGTGCCCACAGTGGAGCGTGGGTTCTTTGAGGTGGTCTTCTGGTCGATAGAGATAGCAGGGGAGAGCCCCTCGATGCTGTCAACGTCAGGCTTCTCCATTTGACCGAGGAACATCCTCGCATAAGACGAAAGGCTCTCCACATAGCGGCGCTGGCCGTCGGCGTAGATCGTGTCGAAGGCCAGGGAGGATTTTCCCGAGCCTGACAGTCCGGTCATGACGATCAGCGAGTCCCGTGGGAGCTCAAGGTCTATGTTCTTTAGGTTGTTGGCTCTTGCGCCCTTGATGATGATCTTATCTCGCATCCGGGTCCTCCTTTAGTCTGTCCCTGACTTCCATTAGGCAGAAGCCCAGCAGGTCACTGCCCTTCCAAATGTAGGGGTCCTCTATGCCCTCCGTATCGGCGGAAAGGCCTATCCCCCAGATCCTGTCGTAGGGCGAGGCCTCCACCAGCACGCTTTTCTCAGTGGCGAGAAGATAGTCCCTGAGCTCTTCGTTCTGGCCGAACTTGGCCATGTTCCCGGCAATGACTATCTCGGTGCGGTGCTGCTCCCACACCTTCTCGTCAAAGCCTGAGATCCTTCTTCCCAGATCCTTGTAAGCGCCGGGGTCTGAGGCAGCCATGATCTCCGCATAGATCTTTTTGTCCCCGAACAGCAGGGCCTTCTGAGCCATCATGTACTGCTCGGCGGTGTGGAACTCTGTCCCGTCCACGGTGAAGCGGCAGTCATACCACTGGCTCAGGCAGGTCTTTCCTACCGAGCCGCCGCTCATGGGCTTGTGTCCCCAGAAAAAGATGAACTTCATTTTCTCGCCCAGATCATGTCTCAGGCGGATAGCCTGGATATCGTATCTCATTCTCCTTTAAGCTCCTTTATCTTGTCACGCAGGTATGCGGCGTGCTCGAATTCCAGCAGCTTTGCCGAATTCTTCATCTCGGCAGTCAGCTTCTCGATGAGCTCCTGCTTGTCCTTTGCGGACATCTTCTTCTTTGATGCCTTCTCCTCCACCTTGGCCTTTGAGGTTATCTCCAGCACGTCACGGATATCCTTGATGATAGTCTTGGGAACGATTCCGTGCTCCCGGTTGAAGGCCAGCTGCAAGCTCCGGCGGCGCTCGGTCTCGGTGATCGCACGCTCCATGGAGCCGGTAACTGTATCGGCGTACATGATGACCTGACCGGAGGCGTTTCGTGCGGCTCGGCCAATGGTCTGTATCAGAGAGGTCTCGCTCCTCAGGAAGCCCTCCTTGTCGGCGTCCAGTATAGCGATAAGGCTGACCTCCGGTATATCAAGGCCCTCACGGAGGAGGTTTATCCCCACCAGCACATCGAACTCTCCGCTCCTAAGGTCACGGATGATCTCCATGCGCTCGATAGTGTCTATGTCATGGTGTAGGTATCTGACCCTCACTCCGAGGCGCTCGTAGTAGGAGGTCAGGTCCTCTGCCATTTTCTTCGTAAGAGTAGTCACCAGCACACGCTCGTTCTTAGCGGCACGGGTATTGATCTCGCTGAGGAGGTCGTCCACCTGTCCCTGAGTGGGCTTGACGATGATCTCGGGGTCTACAAGGCCCGTAGGACGGATCACCTGCTCGACGACGGTATCGGTCTTCTCACGCTCAATCTGACCGGGAGTCGCACTGACGTAGATCGCCTGGTGGATATGGGCATTGAACTCATCGAAGTTCAGGGGCCGGTTGTCCAGAGCGCTGGGCAGGCGGAAGCCGTAGTCGATAAGGGTGGTCTTTCTGGCCCGATCCCCGGCGAACATGGCCCTTACCTGTGGGAGGGTCACATGGCTCTCGTCCACGATCAGCAGGAAGTCCTCGGGGAAGTGGTCCATGAGGGTCTGAGGAGTGCTTTCCGGGGGCCTTCCGGCCAGCACACGGGAGTAGTTCTCTACGCCGGAGCAGTATCCCACCTCACGGATCATCTCCATGTCATACTGGGTGCGCTCCTTGATCCGCTGAGCCTCGATCAGCTTGTTGTTTGCGGTGAAGTAGTCGATCCGCTCGGCCAGCTCCC
The DNA here is from genome assembly GCA_017460665.1 of Ruminococcus sp. Taxonomy (GTDB): domain Bacteria; phylum Bacillota; class Clostridia; order Oscillospirales; family Ruminococcaceae; genus Ruminococcus. Next base: position 191,868 of record JAFUAO010000010.1, on the reverse strand, counting down.
TGTCGATCTCCTGAAGGGCGGACTCCAGCTTGTCGTCCCCCACGACGTAGTGCGAAGCCGGGAAGATCGCCGCATGGGACACGACGGCCTTCACTTCGCCTGTGACCACGTTTATCTCAGAGATCCGGTCCACCTCGTCGCCGAAGTATTCCACACGGACGGCGGTATCGCTGGACATGGCCGGAAAGATCTCCACCACGTCCCCACGGACACGGAAGCGGTTACGCTCAAAGGCGATGTCGTTGCGCTCATAGCGGATCCTGACCAGCTCAGAGATCAGCTCCTCACGGGGCTTTTCCATGCCCTGACGGATCGACACCACCATCGAGCGGTACTCCTCGGGGCTTCCCAGGGAGTATATGCAGGAGACACTGGCCACGATGATCACGTCCCTTCGCTCGGCGAGGGCGGTGGTGGCGGAGTGCCTCAGCTTGTCGATCTCATCGTTGATAGATGAGTCCTTCTCGATGTAGCTGTCAGTGCTGGGGACGTAGGCCTCAGGCTGGTAGTAGTCATAGTATGAAACGAAGTACTCCACGGCGTTCTCCGGGAAGAACTCCTTGAATTCCGAGCAGAGCTGGGCGGCGAGTATCTTGTTGTGGGCCAGGACGAGGGTGGGCTTGTTGACCTTAGCGATGACGTTGGCCATGGTGAAGGTCTTGCCGGAGCCCGTCACTCCCAGCAGGATCTGCTCCTTTTTGCCGGAGAGTATGCCGTCGGCCAGCTTCTGGATAGCCTGAGGCTGGTCGCCGGCAGGGGCATATTCAGAATGAAGAACGAAATGGTCCAAGTGATCCCCTCCGATCAGAGGCTGAGCTGCTTTGTGAGCTTGACGTTATCCATGTCGAACATGAGGGTCTTTTCATTGCTGCCGGCGTTGGCCTCCTCCACGGTGCTGAGGGTGAACTTGTCCCCGGCAGGGTTTATATAGGCGATGTGGCTGATCGCAGCGGCCTCGCCTACGACAATGCCGAACATGACGAACTTTCTGGGGTACTCATAGGATCTGGGAAGGGCCTTGAAGGAGGCAAGGATCCATGATCCTAAGTCCCTGCCGTTCATGTAGCCGTTGTCCTTGAGGGGGCACTCCTCGGCTGTAGGAAGGCCGTATGCGTAGCAGGAGATAGGTGCCTCGTCAGTAGCCTGTGCAAAGATGATGATCCTCTGTCTTCCGTTCATTATAAACAACTCCTTAATGGCGAAAAGCCGTGATCTTTTGGTAAAAGCGCACCGCATGGGTGACACTTTAACATTATACCATATAAGCGAAGCGATATGGTATAATTGTCCGATCGCAGGGAGCAGATCGAAGATCAGCGTATCTGCGAGGACATTAAAATAGAACATAATGTTCGTTTACGAACATTATACCATATAAACACAGAAAAAGCAACCCACCCCACGAAATTACGCTATTTTCGCACTGTTTCAGCGGTCAAAAAGCCAATTTGGTCAACAATAGTTCAACTTTTGCCCCACGATAAGCCACAGCAAGATAGAAAATGTTTATCTTCTCTTAACTTGTTTCACGCTTCGGCATTTTTGGCATTGCCTTTGTGACTGCTTCACAGCAATGCAAGTCATTCTTTTTCAGTGTGTGCGAGTAAATCCTCAAAGTCACATCGGGACGGGCGTGTCCTGCTCTTTTGGCGGCATCGGTAATACTGATACCTGCCTGTAACTGCAAGCTCACAGCCGTGTGCCTGAACATATGAGGGTGTATCTTCGGCAGACCATTCTTTTGGGTGAAGCTGTTCAGCCAGCTTCTTGCTGTTGCAGGATTCAGAAATGTGCCGTATTTCTTCTGAGAAAAGAAAACAGCATTTTCCTCATAGTGCCACTTGCTGCCGTAACGCTCGGCGGTCTTGCTGTAATACTCCCGATACTCTTTGAGCATATCCATGATACCGCTGTCCATAGTGAGTAGGCGGTCTCCCGCATTCGTCTTGCAACCGTCCTGAATATGAGAACCCGACTTGTCAACGATAAAGTGCTTGCAGATGTGAATACAGTTGTTCTCAAAGTCGATGTTATCCCAAGTCAAGGCACAAATCTCACCGATACGGCAGCCTGTTGCAAGCATAACGCTGAACAATACCTGATACATATAGTGCTTCTTGTCAGCATACAGAGCGTTGAAAAATGCGTTGATCTCGTCCTCGGAAAGTGCGTTGACCTCTTTCTGCTCTTTCTTTGGCGGAGTGGCTGCACTTGCGTAGTTGCGAGGGATAATGTTCTCCTTGAAAGCCATTGCAAGCATAGAGTGAATGAACAGGTGATACTGATACACACTCACCTTAGATACTCCGTTACTCAGCATTTCGGAATATGCCTTGTTGATTGCCGCAGGGGTAAGCTTTTTGAGCTGTATATGCCCGATATACGGCGAAACACGCTGACGATAACCGTTGTAGGTGTACACGGTCGAGGGGGAAAGTCCAGCCTGCTCCTTTATCCTGATAGCATATTCGCAGTAACTATCGAAAGTGATGTGGGAGTCCGTGATTGTCTGTTCCTCAATCTGTTTCTCAAAGATAATGCCCTGTTTTTCGGCGTTTTTCTTATTCCACGCTTCACTCTTTTCGGGATTATACTTGACCGACAACGTTCTGAAAATCTGCTTGCCTGTCTGAGAATCCCTGTGGTCGAACACTCTGATACGGTACGATGTGATCTTACCGTCCTTGTTTCTGCGCTCCTGTATATTCATACCGCCACCGCCTTTACGGTCACGGTGTTCACTGTCTTAAACATATAACCTCCGTTCCGACAGCGAATATATCGTACATCTATTATACCATGATTCGCTTTGTTTGTCACTACCTATTTTAAATATTTTACAAAATCCCAGATTTGAATTTGCTATGGCACAGCATTTCGTGCGCCATAGCTAAATTCAGAAATCTATGGTTTTTTTGGATTTTGTGTCTGTTGACACTTAAAAAGCGTAAAATCGCCGTTTTCAGCGTACAGACTTATCTGTCTGTTGCCTGTCCGTTGAAGTAGTTAAGTAAATCCACCTTGTTGATGAGCATTTTGCCGTTCTTGCCCTCACCGGTACGCATATACGGCAACTTGCCCTGCGTAATCAGCTTACGGACGGTGTGTTCAGACAGCCCCTTGACTGCTTCGGTACACTCCTTAATGGTGAGCATTTCCACGGCACTGGGGGAATCGTTGGTAATGTCGGAATCATCGGTTTCGATCAGTTCGCTCAAAACACTTACGAGCTGAGCGATAAGCTCGTTCTTTCTGTTTGTTGTCATAATAGTCTCCTTTATAGCAGGTACTCCCCCTGCTTTGTTTCTTGTTTATTCCAGCACATTCTTTCTTGTGGTGCTGTTGTATCTGAATTGTTGATAGTCGGAACTCAGTCCGCAGGCTGAAATAAAAGCCTTAGCCTTTTTCAACTCACGGGACAGTTCGTCCTCTCGGCTGATACGCTTTGCTTCCTTTTTCAGCTTCTCACGGCTGAACAGTCCCTTTTCTTCCTCGGCTTTCTTGTAGGCGGTAAGCTCCGAGGAAACCGCCGACAGCTTTGCTTTCAGCTCGTCACGCTCCTGCACAGCTTCATCACGCTCTTTGCGGAGCTTCTTGGTTTGCTTCTGAGATGCGACCTCTTTCTTAGCGAGGGCGGTCACGTTCTCCCAATCCTCTGACGATACAGTCACCTTACCGCCGAACATAGTCTTACCTGTTTCGATACTGTCGATCTCGGTCAGTTTGGCAGTTTTCTTCCCAGCAGCCTTGATAGCCGCCTTCTTCTTGGCAAGCTCCGCATCAGCCTGAGCATTCTGCTCTGCCAACTCGTCAGCCTTGTGCCGCTGTTCCTTGTACTCAGCCACTTCGAGCGTACCTCTGGACTTATCCGGTGGCAGAGGTTCAATACCGTGTTCACGGCAGATCGCATTCAGCACCTCGACCTCAGCAGCTCTCCAACGGGCGATAGCCATTTTACCCTCGCCGTAACCCATTTCTTTGAGTGCCTGAGCGATACCGTTCTGCACGTCCTGCCCTCGCTTGTAATGACCGACAGGAATGTAATCAATGTGCAGATGAGGTGTTTGCTCGTCCAAATGCAGGACAGCGTTAAAAATGTAGAAGTTGGGATTTCGGGCAGACCAGCTCTCCATATACTCTTTTAGGCATTCAGCCACAAGCTGAAAATCCTCCGTGCCAATACCTGAATCTTCCATTTTACCGATCTGCACCACATCTTCATAGAAGCTCTTACGCTTATCGGCTGCGGTACGGACGGTGCTGCAAGGCTTGACACCAAAGAGGTGTTCATAGTAACTGCCGTGTACCTTGCGGTCATTCCTTGTCTGCCGAGCATTGTATCTTTCTGTTGACTCGGCAAAGAGCTGATCGTATGCTTCGCCGATCGGCTGACACACGAAAGTGATATTATCGGGAGTGCGGAGTGGGTCAACATTCGCCGCCACGAACTCCCTGTTATTGTGAGTCAGAGAGCCGTGTCCCTGACCGAATGAGATTCGTTTTTCTTTCATAGTTCGCCTTTCTTTTTTATTGGATTTACTTCTCTCTTTCTACTCAATCCAATTTCTACCACATAGGCATCAACTCCTTTCTATGACCTCTGACGAGGAATTGCTATCGCAAAGCCCTGCCGGGCAATTGGTTTGCAACGATACGGAGATTGGCAATCCAAAACCGCAAAGCGGCGATTACAAGAGGCGAGTGCGCCGCTTGTAACGCCATAGTACTTGCGCCGGGGAAAACCCACATCACAAGTACATATGCCGCCCTACGGGGTAATCCCTGACGGGAGAACGGCTGACGGAGCAGCCGAAAATGTGGGTAAATTTTATAAAAATCGTGACTTTCGGATTTGCCGATTCAGATATTTTAGGAAGTATCATCTCAGCAAAATCGACATCACCGTGACGATGGTGACGGTCTTTTTGAGACCTCACAAACATCGTCACGACCGTAATGCTAAATATACTTGTATCCATAAGAATTATCTTTCTGGGTCATATAATTGTTTGACAAACAATTACGATTGTGCTATAATAAATTTGTAACAACTTCACAGAAAGGATGTTAATTATGAAAAAAAGCGGTGGTTGGGTCTTCATTTCTCATTCTCATCTTGATATTGATCTTGTTAGGAAAATAAGAAACGCACTTGAGTCAAAAGGATTTGAGCCTCTCCTGTTTTATCTAAAATGCTTAAACGATGCAGATGAAATAGAAGATCTGATAAAGCGAGAAATAAAAGAGCGTGAATGGTTTATTTATGTAGATAGTCCAAACGCACAACAATCTGTATGGGTTCGTTCAGAATTAGATTATATACAACAATTTCCCGATAAAAAAGTATTTGTAATTGATCTCCATAAAGATATTGATAGCCAAATTGAGCACATACAAAGGCAATTGCAAGTATTTATATCTTACTCTCGCAAAGATTATTCTTTAATGAAAAAGATATCGGATAAACTTACAGAACACGATTTTCTGGTTTTTACTGATCAAGATTTAATGCCTGGAGAATTGTGGTCTGATCAGCTACATAGAGCTCTTGACGATTCTATTCATAGTGGCTTTGTAATACTTATTATTACAGATAAATCACTGCAAAGCTCCTATGTTTCCACAGAAATCGAATATACAATAGCTAATGGTGGAAAAGTAGTGCCAATATATGTTGATGATGCTTACCTTAACAGTGAATTATTATATCTGATAGGTGATATTCAAGGCATTCGTGTTCATTCAGATCCAACTGATGATGAACTTGAAAAAGTATTGTCAGATATTCAGCACCGTATTAAGTTTTATAAATCGGACTTTACAGATCTGATTGGCTTTCAAAGTGCTAGAACTATTATATATCCGCAGATTGGGATCATAGAGGATTATACATTTTGGGATTGTTATTGTTTGGAGGAAGTAACAATTCCAGATTCTGTTCAGTATATTTCTGAAAAGGCTTTCAGAGAAAATCAAGATATTTTAATTAAATGTACTAAAGGCTCCTATGCTGAAAAGTTCTGCATTGATCATAATATTCGGTATCAAATAATAGATATTGATTAGAATTGGTGGCTGCCCGACCTCTGCACCAACAGAGGTCATAAGGGCGGTCATTTCTCTTTTTCCATAGCCTTTATGTACTGCTGTGCCTTGTAAATCTCCTCACGGTGTTCTTGATTGTACTCGCTCTCAAAGCTGTCGAACGGCTCTTTGATAAAGTGCATCACGGGAGATTTTCTCTCCGAGGGCTGGGCGATGATGAATGCGTACAGCACAGGAGGTTCGGTGTGATCGGGCTTTCCTGCCAATCGGTACAGACCTGTAAAGCAGTAGCCGACCGCAGAAAGAATTGCCGTTCCTGCCATACCGACATCGGTTGCTGTCGTGACCGAGATCGCTCCTGCCATATTCCGCAGAATAGGCGGCAGGGCTTCGAGCGGAAACGGAATAGTGTCCGCCGCTTGCCGAAGCGGCCGGGGTTCTCCCCATTGAATGTTTAACATAGTGTTGTTTCCTTTTCTCATTTGTTTTTTCTTTATTTTTCTTGACAGATTGAATTCAATGTGATATAATAGAGTAAAAAAAGATGAAATTCAATCTCCGAATAATATTATATGCTACCTAAGTAGCATTTGTCAAGTAAAAATAATTAGAATCATATGGATTCTACCTTTTGCACAAATATGGAGGTAACATTATGACGATTTTTTGGAAGAAATATAACGAGCTGTGCGATGAACATGGGGTCAAGCCGAGAGCTGTTGCCACAGAGCTGGGCATTTCGGCAGCGACCGTAACCAAATGGGTGAATGACGGTATGCCTAACCTTGAAATGATACGTAAAATAGCGGAATACTTCGATGTGCCGATAGACTATCTGATAAACGAGGATGATACTCCCATTATTCCCGAAGCCAACAAGAAGCGGAGTGTTTTCAAATCCGTCAGCTCATTGTCTCAGAGGTGGGCGAGCCTACGGCGAGGGAGCGAGATCAGCCTTGAAACACAGCTCAAAATCATTCCCTATGTGAATTGTACGGTGCAGTTTCTCAATAATGACCGATATGTCGAGTATTATCCCGAATCCGAATATGATACGGACAACCTCAAAGCAACAGAAACCATCTTTGACATTCTGGGCATTCTCGATCATTGTGCCGATACGGACAGCTATCGCATCGTTCAGGTGCAGCTCTCTCGAATCGTGCTGTATCACCTGAAAGAAAAAGGCTTTGACCGTGAAGCACTCCGAACTGAACACCTCGACCAGAAGAAGCTGGACTATCTCTATACGGGCAAAGAGAATCGAGATAAGTCGCAGAATTATGGGCTTAATTTCTCGGATATGGATTTTCTTAGGGAGTTTACGGGGTTGAGTTATCAGGTGATGTTTACGGGGATAAAATAATCGAGCTAATTGACAATAAAGTATCAGTATGATATAATATATAGGTAAACACTTTGAACAGAAACATAGGAGGTTAAAATGCTTCTCATCAATGACACAGCTCCATGCAAGGTTTGAGGACGCTGCATGGAGGATAGCCCTCTGGCTTATGTCCTCGGACTTTGTATTCCCGATAAAATTAATATCAAAGGAGCAAAGTCAAATGAAAAATTTAAGATCATATGCTATACTCTGGGCAACACAATCGCTTTCTGCGCTCGGCAGCGGAATGACAAGCTATGCGCTTGTGCTGTGGCTTTATCTGAGTAGCGGCTCGGCGCTCAAAACCGCAATGCTGTCCATATGTTCATATGCACCTTATGTGCTGATGAGCATTTTTGCGGGTACGCTCAGCGACCGCTTAGACAAGAAGAAAACAATGCTTGTCTGCGACCTTATCGCCGCACTCAGCACCGTTGCAGTGCTTGTGCTGATAAAATTGAACAGCCTGCACCCTTGGCATTTGTATCTGATAAACGCAGTTAATGGTCTGATGAACACCGTTCAGCAGCCTGCAAGCGAGGTAGCGGCAACGCTGCTCACGCCAAAAGAGTATTACCAGAAAACAAGTGGTATGCGCTCGTTCTCGCAGTCGCTGAACTCTATACTTACACCGATTATTGCAACGGCTCTGTTCTCACTCGCAGACATTGGTGTGGTCATAGCTGTTGACCTTTCGACCTTTGGGATAGCGTTTCTCACGCTCGCATTATTCATAAAGATACCCGAAGTGCCGAGTTCGGACAAGCAGAAAGAAAGTGTGCTGTCGGCTTCAAGGGCGGGACTGAAATGGCTGAAAGATAATCCGCTTATCCTAAAGCTGATACTCTTTCTGTCCTGCATAAACCTTGTTGCTTCGACATACGATGCCGCACTTCCTGCAATGATACTTTCAAAGGCAAACGGCGGTCAGACCGTCCTAGGTATCATCAACACCTGCGTTGGCATAGCTACGCTTGTCGGCAGCGTTTTGGTGACATTTCTGCCTGCACCGAAAAATCGTGTAAAGGCGATATCTGCTGCGCTGTTTATGTCGATGAGTACGGAAAACTTTATGCTTGCACTCGGGAAAACACCGATCATATGGTGTGTCGGCGCAGTTCTCGGCTGGATAGCCATACCGTATATGAACGCAAACATGGACGTGATCTTCCGTGCCGAGATACCGACAGATATGCAGGGACGGGTCTATTCCTGCCGGAACACTCTGCAATTCTTCACAATACCCATAGGCTTTCTGCTCGGTGGTCTGCTGACGGACAAGGTGTTTGAGCCTTTAATGACGAATAATAAATCAGGCTTTTTGACCACGCTGTTTGGCGAGGGTAAGGGTTCTGGTGCGGCTATGCTGTTCTTTGTGATTGGCATTGTGGGAGTGATGACTTGCTTTGTGTTTTCATCCTTGCTGAACAAACACAATTGGAACGAAAATAAATGATTGCTATTAAAATAAGCATGATTGGTAAAAAAACACGCTGACGGAGTAAAATCCATCAGCGTGTTTTTGATATATTCGTCTGTCTTATTCTAATTTGGACAACTCTTGGTCAACAAAGTTACGAAAAACTACACTGTTTTACAAGAGTTTAACGATTGATGATTGTTTGTATCTTGCAGTTTTACGGGATTTTGATGAGTTAGGATAAGTTGCAATAAACCAACTTTTTAATACCATATAAGCGAAGCGATATGGTATAATTGTCCGATCGCAGGGAGCAGATCGAAGATCAGCGTATCTGCGAGGACATTAAAATAGAACATAATGTTCGTTTACGAACATTATACCATATCTTTATGAAAATAGCAAGACATATCCTGCGCTCCGGGGCGGGTCAGCCCTCTTCCTCCACGTTGTCGGCAAAAAGGTGGTAGATCTCGGGGTAGGTGCGCTTTGTCCGGACAGGACGCATATCCCTGTCAGTGAAGCAGTGTGAGGAGCTCCCCTCGGCGCAGAGCTCGCCTGTTGCGGTGTTCACCACACGGTACTTCACGAAAAGGGTCGTGCCGGTGAACTTGGTGATGACCGGCGTCACCTCGAACTCGTCCCCGAACCGCAGGGGCCGCTTGTAGGAACACTCCACCGACAGCACCGGCATCAAAAGGCCCCTTTCCTCGATGAGGCGGAAGGGCATACCGGCCTGCTCAAGAAAGTCCACACGGGTCTCCTCGAAAATGCGTATGTAGTTGGAATGGTGCATTATGCTCATCTTGTCTGTCTCGTAGTAATAGACCTTTCGGCGGTAGGGCTTGAAATAACTCATGTCAGCCTTCCTTTCTGTGTTGCAATGGACTTAGTTTTGTGGTATACTATCATTATACTACTTTTCATGTCAAAACGCAACCGGCGGAGCCTTCCGCCTGTTAGGAGGTAATATGAGACCACGCAAGCTCTTCCGCAGGCTTTTCAGCCGGAACGCCATGTTCGTGCTGCTGCTCCTGCTGCAAATAGCTTTTCTCTTTACTGCTGTCGTAACGATCGGCGAGCGCTTCTACGTCATGTACATCATGCTGATCATTCTGGACGCTGTGCTGGTGGTCTACCTGATGAACAAGCGAGAGCCTGACGCTTATCGGCTGTCATGGATCGTTCTCATAAGCCTTTTCCCGCTGCTTGGGGGAGTCACCTACCTCTATGTCAAGCGGACCCAGCGGCTCCCAAAGGCCATAGAGCGCCATTATCAGCACCAGACCCGTGAGTGCCTTATCCAGAACAGCGACACTCTTGCCGCTCTTGCCGAGGACTGTCCCGAAGGCGCTAACCTTGCAAGGTATATCTCAAAGTACGGGCTCTATCCGGCCTACCGGAACACCTGTGCGGAGTATTTCCCCTTGGGCGAGCTCCAGTTCGAGGCCATGCTAAGGGAAATGGAGCGTGCGGACAAGTTCATCTTCATGGAGTATTTCATCATCTCAGAGGGCTATATGCTGGATACGATCTCTGAGCTCCTTATCCGAAAGGCCAGGAGCGGAGTCGATGTTCGCCTTATGTACGACGGCATAGGCACCGGCCTCAAGCAGTCATCACTGCCCTTCGCTGAGCTCGAGCGGAACGGCGTCAAGTGCCGGGTGTTCAACCGCTTCACGCCCTTTCTCTCCTCGACCCAGAACAACCGTGACCACCGAAAGATCGTGGTCATCGACGGGAACGTGGCCTTCAACGGCGGCACTAACCTCGCCGATGAGTATATCAACCGCAAGGAGCGCTTCGGCCACTGGAAGGATACTGCCGTCATGATCCGGGGCGAGGCCGTGTGGAACTATACGGTCATGTTCCTTCAGCTCTGGGAGGAGCAGGGGAGAAGCATCTCCCATTTCCAGGAGTATATCCCCGATGTGTTCAGCTTCGCACTTAACGACACCGACGGCTATGTCCAGCCCTTTTCGGACTCTCCCCTTGACAACGAGCCCGTGGGGAAGCTGGCTTATCTGGAGATGATCTCCAACGCAAGGAGCTTCGTCTACATCACCACGCCCTACCTTATAATCGACGAGGAGATGATCGACGCCCTTGCCTTCGCAGCAAAAAAGGGAGTCGATGTCCGGATCATCGCTCCCCATATCCCCGATAAATGGTACGTTTACATGATCGCATGGAACAACTACCCTAAGCTGATCAGCGCCGGCGTGAAGGTCTATGAGTACACGCCCGGCTTCATCCACGCCAAGACCTGTATCGCCGACGGCAAGCTCGCTATGATCGGCACCATAAATCTGGACTACCGCAGCTTCTATCTGCATTTCGAGTCAGCCTCGATGCTGTATAACTGCTCGGTGATCAGTCAGATCCAGGCGGATATACTGAAAACTGCCGAGGCTTCGCAGCTCATCACTATGGAGGACTGCCGGAACAGGCCCCTCCATAAGAAGATCTCAGGCAGCCTGCTGAATATCTTTGCTCCGCTGCTGTAAAGTTAAATGATAAAAATATCTCTAAACTGTTGACAACTGCCCTGCGTTCTGGTATAATATTTATGTTGTCACGAACATAGGGGTATAGCTCAGTTGGTAGAGCAGCGGTCTCCAAAACCGCGTGCCGAGGGTTCAAGTCCTTCTGCCCCTGCCAGCGCCGAGCGGGCGCACGCAGATTCGCGGTCCAGTTTTTCTGAGCCGCGATTTTTATTCCGCGCATGAAATATGTGCGGATCCCAGCTTGTCACATATTGCCGTAAATTAGCCATTTACGGCGTTTGCTATTTATGAACGCCGATCTTTTCTAACACTTTTCTAACACTTTGAATTTGTTCGTGTCCTGCACGGAGCTGTCAAAAGTTCTGTACAGGACTTATTTTATTCACTTTATGGCAAGTACCTGCGCTATTTTTGCCGCCGAACGCTCCTTGCTGGAGTAGTCCAGATGAGCATAAATGTTGGCTGTTACCTCGAACGTTGAGTGTCCCAGCCACTCCTGTATCGCCTTCATGGGCACGCCGTTTTTCAGCAATAAGCTGGCACAGGTGTGTCGCAGGTCGTGGAAACGTATGTGGCGGAATCCGTTTTCCTTGAGCAGCTTTCCGAACTGCGTTGAGATGTAATTGGGACGCAGGAGCTTGCCCGTGCTGTCGGTGCAGACGTGATCGTCGTATTCGTGGCAGTACGCTCCCCACAGAACTGACGCATTCATTTTCTGCTGCTGTCTGTGATATAGCAGCTCATTTTCAACGTCCTCGATGAGCGGAAGAGTCCTGTTACTGGACTGGTTCTTCATTCTGTCGAAGCCCTTTGCCTGAAATTTGCCGTCAACATTGGCTTCGATGACCTTGTGCGATATAGATATGGTCTTGGTCTGGAAGTCGATGTTGCTCCATTTCAGCCCGAGAGCCTCGCTCCGCCTGAGCCCATAGTACGCCGCAAGCATTATCGGAATGAACACTGGAGAATCCCTCGCCGCCGTCAGCAAATCTTTCAGCTCTTCCTCGCTGTAAAATGAGGCGCGGTAGCGCTCCTGCTTGGGACGGTCTGCATGGTCGCAGGGATTATCATCGAGGAGCTCCTTCTTCACCGCATACTTGAACGCCGCATGGATAAGTCCATGATAGCGCAGAGCCGAAGTTCCCGACAGTCCTGCTTCTTCAAGGCAGGCGTAGAAATCGTTCAGGTCCTCGCCTGTAAGGTCGCCGACGGTTATACCGCTGTCACCGAAGAATTCGGTTATCCTGCCGTCAACCAGCTTCTTGTAGCCATCTATCGTGGACGGCTGAAGCCTGCCTGATGACAGGTTTATCCAGTCCGTGAGGAACTCAGTCACCGTCTGATACTGCACCTGCTCACGCTGCTGAATGAACTGCTCGGGAGCTTTCTTCTTGCTGACGGCTCTCAGGAGCTTTCGCTGATTGCGGTTGTACTCCTCCAGCACCTCCGCCATGCGAGCCTTTGCCGCTTTCTTGCCTCCCTTGCTGTCAAGTCCCAGTGACACCCACTTTATCGAGCGTTTACCGCTGCGGTCGTACAGATTCACAAGCACATAGTACTTGCCGTTTTTTACTTGCAGATTTCCTGTTACTTCTTTCATTTTTACCTCCTGTTTCGGAAATCCGCTTCAGCAACCACAGTATACCACAACCGCCGCCGAAAAGCAATATTCGGACTCGGAATTAAGATTTCAGACACATTTGTGGGAGCAAAAAAACAACCGGAAAGGTGTTAGCTTTCCGGCTTGTAGTCGTTTAAACCAAATCAGAATTTCGAGCTGAGCCAGCTCGACCGCTTCCACGATGACGCTCGTAAACTCGCTCACTCTCTGCAAAACGGTCAGTCTGCTTTCGCTTACAGAAGTTCTAATGTAAATCAGAATTTGTAGCGACATCACAACATTATTGTTATAGGTTCATGGTTTCTTGCAAAATTATTTTTTCTCGGCTTAATAGTTATCTTTTTTCCGCTTAATTGAATTTCACCATATGAATCAAGGTCATTAGTTTCGGGAAGTTCTTTTTCGAAAAGCATTATATCTTCCAAATCAAATATTCTTAATAGTGGGGAATATTGACCGTTATCCAAGTATCTCAAGTAAATAATCGCTTTGTTTTTTGAAGACCTTTTCTCTTTAAACTTCATAAGCATATTCTCTCCTTGTTCTACAGCTTCGGATACGCAGGAGTGAATAAACTTTGAATCATACTGCATGGTGCAGAAATACTTTATCAAAACTTGCTCCACGATTTCTATAACTGATTGTATGCAGTCAGGTGTTTCCAAAGTATCAAAAAAATCTTGACTTACCTCAACATTGTAATAACGAAACCAAGGAAAATTGCGGTCTTTTCCTCTTTGAGAGGGAGCGATTTTATTATCTACCGCACAGGTTGTTAGATTGACATATAAATGATTGAAATCAACCATTGTAAAATCATTCTCTCTTAGTTTCATTGCAATTCTATGGAGAATAATATTTAAATCCTTGTTCGTAAATTCATGTGGCATTGAATTACCTGCGATGTTTTCTATTTGACTTCTATATACACGAATATCTTTGATTACATTCATATCTTTATTCCTCTAAATTCCGATTTTTCTTACCAGTATTATACATCACTCAGTCAATAATGTCAACCTCATACCGCCAACACCTGCGAAATTATCTCCGCCGAATGCTCCTTGCTGCTGAAATCAAGATGAGAATAAACGTCGGCAGTTGTGCGGTAGTTCGAGTGCCCCAGCCATTCCTGTATCTCTTTCATGGGAACTCCGTTGGCGAGAAGCAGGCTCGCGCAACTGTGGCGGAGGTCGTGATAGCGTATGTGCTTCAAGCCGTTTTCTTTCAGCAGCTCCCCGAACTTTGCTGATATATAATTTGGTCTGAGGAGTTGTCCTATTTCGTTCACGCAGACGTAGTCATCGTATTCGTGAACGTAAGAGTTTCCGCATAAACGGCGCTGCTCGTCCTGGTGGTGCTTCAGCCTCCGCAGAGCCATTGCCACGTCCTTCATCAGCGGAAGTATTCTGTTGCTGGACTCCGTTTTCATTTTATCATGTCCGACCTCCTGATATTTGCCGTCCACCAACTGCTCCACGACCTTGTGTGAGATACGGATAGTGCCGTTCTCAAAGTCGATGTTGCTCCATTTGATACCTACGACCTCGCTGCGTCGAAGACCATAATAGGCAGCAAGAAGCACAGAAATGTATATTTCACTTTCTTTCACCGCATGAAACAGCTTCGTCAGCTCTGACTGGTTATAGTAGGCTCCACGGTACTTCTCAGACTTAGGACGGTCGGCGAAGTCACATGGATTGCTGTCAATGTACTGGTGCTTAACGAGAAAGCTGTATGCGGAATGTATCAGCGCATGGTACTTCTGCTGAGTAACGCCTTTCAGTCCCTGCCTTGTAAGGTAGGCGTAGAACTCGTTCAGGTCCTCGCCCGTGAGATCATAAACGGTAGTGCCTCTGCTCTCGAAGAACTCTCTTATTCGTCCGTTGCAGAGGCTTTTGTAGCCGTCAATGGTAGTCGGCTGGAGCTTGACTGATACGTGGTCTATCCATTCTTCCACAAATAAAAAGAGGGGCAGAGCCATTATGCGGCTCTGCTCCTTTATGAAATGTTCGGGATCTTTCATCTTGGATATCACCTTTAGTGCTGCCTGCTGCTTCTTGTTGTAGGCGACAAGCAGCTCATCAAGAAAAGCTTTCGCGGCTTTCTTATTCCCTCGGACTTCGTATCCTGTGGATATCCACTTCTGTTTTCATTTGCCTGTGTGGTCGTATAAATTCAGTACGGCGTAGTACTTGCCGCGCTTGGTTTGCAGACTTCCTGTCACATTTTTCATAGGCAGCACCTCCTTGTTCCGAGTATATATTCAATAACTTTTATCTTTGGTATCCTTATATTCTTACCGACCTTGAAGCTCTGTATCTCGCCGCTGCTTACTAATTCATAAGCTGCATGGCGACCTACCGACAGCATTTTCATCAACTGCGGAACGCTCACCACGTCGGGGTAATCGGTAAACATCTTGTCGTACATCTTTTCAATATCTGCCAATAGCTAACACCTCTCTTTATAATTCTAAACACCATAATGATTATTGAATTGTTCATTTTACATTTCTCCTTTTTGATAACGTAAAAGGGTACGGTGCTTTACCGTACCCTTTCCATTTTAATTTTTGTGTTGTTATTTCAGGTTCTCGCTCTTGCCGAACATAACGTCTATGATAAGCTCAGCGCAGTCACGAAAGCCCTGTGCATAGCTCTCTGCCACCATTGTCTCGGACAACTTTTCGTGCGTATCCGTTATCTCGTTGAGCAGCTTCTTATCGTCAGCCGACAGCCTTTCCTTCAATGAGTCGCACATCTCGAGGAGCTCCAGACTTCGCTTTGCATAGTCGGACTCGCTCTTAACGCTGTGCTCGCATGGCGTAATATTTCCGTAGTATAGATCCTGTAACTTCATTGCCGCGGTCACCTCCTGACCAACAATCATACCACAGCACTCGGACGAAATCCATTCATCAAACCTGATGAAAACTGCCAGTTGAAACAGAGCAGAAACACCACAAGGGTATCGGCTTTAACGATACCCTTATTGCAAAGGCTGTCACGTTTCATGACACCCTTTGGAGTAATGAGCTGGAGTCGCGTTTCGTTACTCTATCTCCTGACCGAACAAATCGTTCTGTCAGCTCATACCTTCCGATACGGATGATTTAAGGTGCTGCCGTTTTGGCAACGCCTGTCGGTGCTGAACGAATTGTCCACCCCCCGCCCTGATTCAATGCAGGTACATAGACGGTGAACGTTTCGTTCACCGTAAGCTGATGTCGTGTTTTCTTACATCAGGGCTGTCTGTTTTGTACACTCCCTTTGCTGAGCCTGTGTTTCGCCGACTCAGGTATATGATGAGGTGGCGTTACACCACCTCATAGTCGTGACGGGATATTTCATCCCGCCATACCGAATTTCCATTTCGGGAACACGCTCCTGAGCTGGGACTGAGTGCAGTCCTGTTTCGGGACTTCAATTATCATAACGGTAGTCGAGCTATGGATATAACTCACGGGTATTTTGCCCCTGAGTTAGTCGAGTCTCTGTATCGAGGAGTCATCATTATCAATGATACCCTCACGCTCATTACGCATAATAAGGTCATCAAGATTTATCTTTCCCCTCGTTCTGCGGACGTTGTTGACTGCTTCGCGGCGGACGTCCTTGAGATGATTTTTGCTGACACCAAAGGTCTCCGACAGCAGCACAATGAGCATTTCCACCTCGACTGCGTATCTGAAAAGTCCTTTTGATATTTTTATTATCCCCTCGTCACTGGCTGCGGAGATGCACTCCGCGAGTTCAGGCACGAGCACTTCCGACTTCGTTTTTATTGTCCGCGTCGCCAAGTATAATCTCAGTGCTGATTCAATAAGCTCCGAACGGCTGCCACTGTTCTTTGAAAGATATTCGTCGCACTCGCGGAGCAAGTCCTTGGAAATATAAATGCCCGTCCTCACTTTTTCACTCATCGTCATCACTCCCTTTCTGGTAATCGTAGGCTCGCTCGAAGTTTATCACGCCGTTTATGCGACGTACTTCGTCTACACACATACCTCTGAGGTCATCGATAGTCTCGTCATCAATATCATTAACTGCCGCGATGATGTGGGACTGCATTGCCGACTCCACCGCCAGCTTGAAGAGTCCACGGTTGATCCTGTACTCTGAACCTTTTACGATCCCGTCGATGATCGACGTCAGTACGTGCCCGAGATATTCCGTTGCGGTACTCGATGTGCTGTCGAGATAGCCCGAATAAAACCTGATTGCTTTCTCAATGAAGTCACTCTGAGATGTGGCGTTTGCTTCCTTCAGGTGATCAACCATCAGCTCTTTTGTCTTTGGGTAGAGCCACACCGCCTGTTTTTCCTTTTTCTCCATATTATCCTCCTTTATTACTCTCCGACCCGTGTTATCCGCCTGAAAATCGGTATCTATCCCGATACCGACTCCCTGTGGGTAACACACGAAGAATTTACGACTCCTTTTGCTTGTTTTTGTTTTTTGGCGAATTGCGGTCGGCTTCGCCGGTCCGCTGTGACCGTTTCGGGGGCTGCGACCCCGAAACTTTATCCTGCTATACTATTCTCAGTGGCAAAAATCACCTCTTTTCTTCAAATTTGCATATCAGTAAATCTGATATAAAGGCGTATCAGGATTCCCTTCTTTAACCTTGTGATTTGATTCGCTCCCTGCAGAGTGGGATCCTGATATTGCCGCATGATATTTTTGTTCATTACTCTTCGGAGTATGATATAATGTTCTCATACAGACAGGGGTTTACTGCTGTATAACATTGCGAGCCACGCTTCGCTTTCTGCAGAATGTGACCTCTATCTTACCCTCGTCATTCAAGAGCATATTCTTATTGGTGCGGATAAACAGCTCATGGTCCAGCTCTTCCTCCAGCTTCTTGATCTCCTTAGAGAGCGAGGGCTGAGAGATGTGCAGGCGCTCGGCAGCCCTTGTCATATTTTCCTCTCTTGCAATGGCAAGAAAATAGCGTAATACCCGTATTTCCATAGTACACCTCCGATAGTTGGTATCTTAATTATAACCGATTTTGATATTCCTGTCAAGAATGACAAGCAATTCAAAATAAGTATTTTACATATCACGAGATCTGTGTTATACTAAAGATACCAAAGAACACGGAGGTGAAAATATGCCAAACGCAGCAGATAAAAAAGCTGTCATGACAGAAAATCTGCGTGATATGGGCTTGGACGATGAGACAACAGCTAAGTGCTTGACTTTGATCGAGGAAAAGCGGTATACAGAGCTTGAAAAGCTCCTGAAAGTCTATCGTCAAACGCTGCTTGACAGCGTTCACAAGTATAATGACCGTATCGACTGCCTTGACTACTTCACCTACACACTGAGAAAAAACGGAGGTATCTGAAATGAAAGACGAAATGCTTGCTTTGACACAGGAATGGGACAAGACCTTTCCCAAGTCCAACAAGGTCGACCATAAAAAAATCACCTTCCACAACCGCTACGGTATAACTCTCGCCGCCGATATGTATGTTCCGAAGAATGCAGACGGAAAGCTCCCGGCGATCACTGTGTGCGGACCGTTCGGCGCAGTCAAGGAACAGTGCAGCGGTCTGTATGCCCAGACCCTTGCGGAGCGTGGATTTCTGACGATCGCATTCGACCCGTCCTTTACGGGCGAAAGCGGCGGTATTCCCCGTTATGTAGCTTCGCCTGACATCAACACAGAGGACTTCTCCGCTGCGGTGGACTTCCTCTCAGTTCAGGAGAACGTTGACCCGGAGCGTATCGGTATCCTGGGGATCTGCGGCTGGGGCGGTATGGCGATAAACGCTGCGGCTATGGACACCCGTATCAAGGCAACTGTCGCTTCTACCATGTACGATATGACCAGAGTCAACGCAAAGGGCTATTTCGATGAGCAGGACAATGCAGACGCCCGTTATGCGATGAAGCAGGCTCTCAATGCCCAACGTATCAAGGATTATGTAAGCGGTGAGTATGAGCTTGGAGGCGGTGTTATCGATCCTCTGCCGGAGGACGCACCTTATTTCGTGAAGGACTACCACGCATACTACAAGACCGAAAGAGGTTATCACCCTCGCTCTCTCAACTCCAACGGCGGCTGGAACATCACATCGAGCCTGTCCTTCATCAATATGCCGATCTTGCAGTACAGCAATGAGATCCGCTCCGCTGTTATGATCGTTCACGGCGACAAGGCCCACTCCTTCTACTTCGGCAAGGACGCTTATGAGGCCATGATCAAGGATAACCCTTATGCGGAAAATAAGCAGCTTCTTGTCATTGAAGGTGCTTCTCACACCGATCTGTATGACGGCGGTGAGAATAACGCTATCCCGTTTGATAAGCTCGAAGCGTTTTATAATGAGTATCTGAAATAGACATAACGGAGGAAACAGTGATGACAACAGAGGAATTTATTGCATATATGAACAGCGGAAAACAAGTCACGGCAGAGTGCGGTGTTCATCAGACCATGCACCAGCTTAGTCAAGATGCGATCCGTATCACAATGGAGATCAACAGCCGCTATCATACCCCCGATGAGATCAATGCTCTCATGTCCGAGCTTATCGGCGAGCCTGTTGAGGTAGGGCTGTTCCCGCCCTTTTTCACGGACTGCGGCAAGAACATTCATCTCGGCAAGGGCGTGTTCATAAATGCCGGCTGTAAGTTCCAGGACCAGGGCGGTATCTGGATCGGTGACGGTGCGCTGATCGGGCATAACACTGTGCTTGCAACGCTTGACCACGGACTTCTCCCGGAGCAGCGCCACGACCTGATCCCAAAGCCGATCCACATCGGCAAAAATGTCTGGATAGGGTCGAACTCGACTATCCTTTCTGGAGTGACGATCGGCGATAATGCGGTGATCGGTGCAGGTTCGGTGGTGACGAAGGATATTCCCGAAAACATGATCGCCGTCGGCAGCCCGGCAAGGGTGATAAGGAGCATTTATGATGAAGCTTAGATCAATGGCGCTGATCTCTTCTTTCCTTCTGCTCACCGCCTGTGGGAGCCTTAACGAGGACAGCTCCGTAGTGACGGTCCAGAGCGAAGGATCCTCCCAAGAGACAGAGAGCAGTCTTGTGGGATCAGGCCTCCCGGGGTCTGAGCCGGAGGTGCCGGCTGCCCAACAGAGCCGGTCTGACGTTATGCAGATCATTGCAGGCGAAAAGCAGTTCACGGCTGCACTGGAAAGCAATGACACTGCCGCAGCTCTGACAGAAATGCTGCCCTTAACGCTGGATATGGCTGAGCTGAACGGCAACGAGAAGTATCACTACCTTGATACAGCTCTGCCCTCTGCCCCTGAGAAGGTGGGACATATCAGCGAGGGCGATATAATGCTCTACGGCGATAGCTGCCTTGTGGTGTTCTATGAGAGCTTCGATACTCCATACAGCTATACTAGGATCGGGCACATCGATGACACGTCCGGCCTTGCTGAGGCTCTCGGAAAAGGCGGTGTTACCGTTACATTTGGAGCGCCCGGCAGCTCCGATACCGGATACACTGCCCAAGATGCAGGAGCTCTCTGCGATTTCCTCCTTGCGAGGCCGACAGAGGAGGATCTGACCGGAAGGCCCTACGATCTTGACAATGACGGCGTGTGGAGCGTTTTCGACCTGTGCCTGATGAAGGGAGAGCTATAAGGAACGCAAAAACCGCCTGCCCTGCAAAGCCATGAGCTTCTGTAGGACAGGCGGTATTTATTTTAGCTGCGGCTTCCCAGCTTCCAGCCGGCGGCCTCCTTTCTCTCACTGATGTAACGCTTGTAGATGCCTTTCTCCTTCATCAGCTCCTCATGTCTGCCGTGCTGAGCGATCCTTCCACGGTCGATCACGAAGATCTGGTCGGCGTTCTCAACGGTCTTCAGCCGGTGGGCGATCATGATCACTGTTCTTTCCTTGGTCAGCGAATCTACGGCCTTCATCAGCAGCTCCTCGTTCTCCGGGTCAACGTTGGCAGTAGCCTCGTCCAGTATTATGATCGGTGCGTTCTTCATGATAGCTCTTGCAATGGAGACACGCTGGCGTTCACCTCCGGACAGACTTGCTCCGCCCTCGCCGATCACTGTGTCGTAGCCGTCGGGGAGCGCCATGATCATATCGTGACAGCAGGCCGCCTTTGCAGCCTCGATCACTTCCTCACGGCTTGCCTCCGGCCTTCCGAAGCGGATATTGTTCTCCACCGTATCGCTGAACAGATAAACGTTCTGGAAGACGAATGCGAAGTTCTTCATGAGGCTGTCATAGCTGTATTCACGGATGTCCTTTCCGCCCAGCAGGATCTGGCCCTTGTCAACGTCCCAGAACCGAGCCAGGAGCTGAGTGATCGTGGTCTTTCCGCCGCCGGAGGGCCCGACGAATGCGGCAGTCGTGCGCTCGGGGATCTCAAAGGAGACACCGTCGATGATCTTCTTGGTATCATAGGAGAAGTCCACATCTCTCACTGTCAGCGTCATGCTCTCCGGCGAGATCTCCTTTCCGTCGATATCCATAGTGGGGGAGGAGAGTGCATCGTTTGCCTTATCCACGCAGTTTTCGATCGTTCGGGTCAGCCCGTTGAACGCTCCCACCTGATCCAGAGACTCAAAGATCATAAAGGAGCAGATGATCATCGTTACCGCATAAACAAGGCTCATGGAGCCGTTCAGATAGAAGGCTATGCTCATCAGCATCATCACTACGCCGGACAGCTTGTTGAGGGTGCTCAGAAGGAACATTGCGATCTCGTAGGTGGTCTCCAGGTGGGTGCTGTAGTCTGTAAAATCGTCGATCGCCGGATCAACGTCAGTTATGCTCCTGCCGAAGAGGTCGAAGTTCCTGATCTCAGCGATACCACGGACATATTCCAGGATCCTTGCCACCATCTTGTCCTGAGCCTTTGTTGCACCGTCAGAGTCCGATCTCTCTGCACGGATCATGAGCTCAGTACCGATCAGGTAAACGATCATGGTCCCAAGGGCCACGAGAGCGATCTTCCAATTGAAAACGAACATTGAAGCGATGATCACAAGGGTAGTTATGATCCCCTTGGTCACTACCATGACACATCTTGTGGCGATGCCGGAGAGGTTCTCCATGGTGTTCGTGGCGATAGAAGTTACCTTGCCAAGGCCCTCGCTGTTGAAATACCCCATGGGGACATAGCGCAGGTGCTCGGCGATCTCCATGCGCTTGAAGGAGGCCGTATTGTAGCCGCCTCTGGTCTGGAGCATGGTGGTCTTCATGGAAACGGCGGTCTGCAAAACGATCGAAGCCGCAATGATCCCTGCGGCAGTATAGGCAGTCTTTTTGGACAGTCCGCCCTCCAGCAGAGCCTTGATCACCACATAGACCGCCGGGATCCTCATGGCGATGAAGAGCGCATTGAAAACTCCGAGAAATATCGAGAGATAGAACTGCTTTCTCTCCTTTTCGGCGCAAAAGTCAAAGAACTTTTTTAGTGTGCGGAACATTATGCCTCCTCCTTTCTAGCTGCGATGTGGCTCTCCCACATACTTCTGTAGAGCGGGCTCTTCTCGAGCAGCTCAGCCTGAGTCCCGGAGGCCTCCACGTCGCCGTTGTGGATCAGGAAGATCCTGTCTGCCCCTGCAATAGTGGAGAGCCTGTGAGCGATGACGATCAGCGTTTTTCCGGCGGTCAGCCGGGACAGGGAATTCTGGATCACGGCCTCGCTCTCAGGGTCGGTGTAGCTGGTGGCCTCGTCCAGTATAACGATCGGTGCGTCTTTCAGCATCGCCCTTGCAATGGCGATCCGCTGGCGCTCGCCTCCGGAAAGGTGTCCTCCGGAACCGCCGCAGATCGTCTGATAGCCGTTTTCCAGAGACATGATGAAATCATGGCAGCCGCATCTTTTCGCAGCCTCGATCACTTCCTCATCGCTGGCGCCGTCCCTGCCCATGCGGATATTATCCATGACGGACAGGTCGAAGAGGTAGTTCTCCTGAGAGACATAGGCGATGTGCCTGTTGTACTCCGAAAGGGGCATATCCCTGATGTCCACGCCGCCGATCAGGATCTGGCCCTTGTCCACGTCCCAGAGGGAGGCGATCAGTCTTGCGATAGTCGATTTTCCTGAGCCGGAGGGCCCTACCAGAGCATTGACTGTGCCGTCTGAGATCTCCATATCTATGCCGTGGAGGACCTCTGTGTCCTTGTAGGAGAAATGCACATCACGAAGGGATATGCTGTGATCCTTGGGCTGGGCGGAGCTCTTCTCTGGGCGGACCATGTCCTTTTCGTCCATGACATCAGCCATATCGCTGATGATCTCGCCGACCTTTGAGATGTCGTCCATGTAGCTGAAAACCGTCACCAGCGGCGCAACGGTCCCGAAGGAAAGTATGATCAGCACGATCAGGTCAGCCGGAGCAAGGCTGCCGTTCAGACAATAGCGCACGCCTGAGGGGAGAAGTCCCAGCATAGTGGCAGGGAAGCAGGCCATGCCGAAATTATGCCAGAAGTTCTGGCTCTGCATCCAGTCGATGAAGCAGTCTGCGCCCTCCTTGGCAGCCTTCACGAACTTACCGTAGGAGGTCCTGCTCTGCCCGAAGGCCTTGATGACCTCGATGCCGCCGATGTATTCCACCGCCGTGGAATTAAGAGCCTTTGTCTTTTTGATCGTGTTGGGGTAGTATTTCGGAGTAGAGGACATCATTATCCCGAAGGCGACGAGGCCCGCCGGGATACATATGAGCTGCCACAGGCCCACACGCCAGTCTATGTGCATCATGTAAACGAACATAGCGACTGCACCGACGATGTTTGCGGTGAACTCCGGCACGACGTGAGCAAGGGTGGGCTCCACCTGATCGGCCCTGTCGCAGATGATGTTCTTGTATTCGCCGGAGGAGCGTGTCTGGACTGCGCCCAAGGGCATGGTCCCCAGCTTCTTCAGCAGCTTTTTCCTTGCGTTCCCGATAAGACCGAAGGTGGCCCCGTGAGAGGAGTAGGTGGAAAAGCCGTGGAAGGCGTATCTGAGCACCCAAAGGATCCCGATCTGGAGGCCTCTTTGGACGTAAAAATGCATATCCTTCCCGCCGGAGATCAGCTCACGGATCAGGTCTGCAAGGCAGATGTAGGTCAGCAGGATACACGCAACTCCCAGCAGCGCCAGAACGACGCTCACAAGGTAGGTGCTGCGCTTGCCCTTGGTGAACTCCCACAGCCAACTGAACGTGTTTTGGTTGAGCACAGGCTGGGACGGAGCGTTCTCTTTCGTCTCGACTGTTTTCATGTGATAGTTTCCTCCTTTTATTAGCCTAAGCTAACATATAGTCTTTGTTATGCCCCGCCTTGGACCAGCGGGGCGCTTTGCTCATATGCCGAGCCATTTTTTCCATGCCGGCTGATAGAACTCTGCAAGAGTTTTTGCGTAGTGGAGGGCTTCCTCCCGGCCGAGGTCATGGATCAGCGGCTGGAAAAAGGACTCCACATAAGCCGTGGACAGCAGGTGGAACTCCGTTCTGTCGAAGTCGTTCACATGGCCGCCGTTGGCTTTGATCTCGTCCAGATAATGGAGAGTCGCTTCCTCCTCCAGCTTAGCGGCCTCATGCTTGAAGTCCTCGAAGCGGGTGCCCTCCGAGCGCAGGATCAGCAGCTTGAACTGGTCCAAATGGTCATAGATGAAGCTCATGACACGGACGGCCTCGCCCTGATCCTCCCATTCCGCCTTAGCAGCCTCGTCGATGTACTCCGTTTCGATCTCATGATACAGCCTGTAGAACCCCTCTATAGCAGGCTCCACCAGGGAAACGAAAAGAGCGTCCTTGCTGGCGAAATGCTTGTACAGTCCGCCGACCTGGATCCCGGCATCTGCTGCGATCCGCCGCAGGGAAGCCTCGCCGTAGCCGTAGGTCAGGAACTCTTTTTTGGCAGCCTCGATGATCCGCTTGTGGGTCTCGGTCTTGTCTCTTGGCAAAGTTTTCACCTCCGTTTTGTAGATGAACGATGTTCACTTACCTGTATAAGTATACACCGTTCACTTACGTTTGTCAAGGGGTCTCCGAAAAAAATTTTTTGCCTGACCAGATCGGCTCTTGACAGACCGGGGGAACTGTGCTATGATATTTATGCGACCAAAATTACGTTTTTAGTCGTATTATATTTCAAAACAGTCGCAAGGAGGACCCAATGTCACCGAAAATTTTTTCCGCCGCTGAAAAGCAGCGGCTCAAGGAGAGTATGTTCTTCGCCGGACTTGAGCTCCTGAAGGAGCTGGGCATGACCCATATGTCCGTGGAGAAGATCACCGCCGCCGCAGGTATCGGCAAAAGCACCTTCTACAATTTCTTCCTGTCCAAGGAGGATTTTGTCCTACAGCTCATAGAATTCAACCGCAGCCGTTTCTGGAGAGCCGTTGCTGAAATGCTGGGGGATCGGGAAAAGCTGACGGTCAGCGAGGGCAAGCAGGTCCTCCGAGGAATCATCAACAACAACGACAGCGTGTATCAGTATCTCACGCCGGAGGACGAGCAAAAGCTGGCGGACGCCATGCCGGACAAGGGCGCTGCGGACATAGACGAGGAGACCGAAACGCTGAAACGGCTGTTCGCCATGTTCGAGGGCGTGCGGCCTGACCCGGATCATGCGGTGATCTCGAACCTGCTGAAGATCCTGGCACTGACTGCCGAGAGCAAGGCTCTGCTCCACGAGAGCGGCTATCAGCGGACCCAGGAGAAGCTGTTCGGCCTGCTGTTCGGCTGCATTTTTGAGGAGGGCGGTCATGAATAAAAAACCAAAGAAAAAAGAGGGGATCGCAAGGCTCATGGAGCTTGCAGGGACGAAAAGATCCGGACTTACCGGCGCTTGTATCCTGTCGGTCCTGTCCAGCGTTTGCAAGATCGTGCCATATTTTACGATCTACCGGATACTGAAAAAGCTGATCCAGTGCTATTCAGCAGGGGACAGCTTCACCTTTTCAGAGGTCAGCACTCTTGTGATAGTTACCGCTGTCAGCGCTGTGCTGTACGGGATCTTCGCCTATGCCTCGGCCATGCTTTCCCACGGAGCGGCCTTTGACATACTCTATGAGCTGCGTATGGAGCTCATGGAGAAAATGGGGCGGATCTCTTCGGGGTACTATACCGCCAACACCCAGGGCGGGATCAAGAAGCTGCTCCTTGAGGACGTGGAGCAGATCGAGATCTTCATCGCCCACAGTATGTGCGAGGTCGCTGCTGCGGTGGCAACGCCTCTGCTGACGATCATCGTGCTGTTCATGGTGGACTGGCGGCTGGCGATAGTTTCGCTGCTGCCGATCCTGTGCTCCTTCGTGATACTTGCAATGGCACTGAAAAAGCCCGACGGCGCAAGGCTCCAGAAGGCTATGGCGGAGGCCAAAGCTAAAATGGAGGGCACGGTCATCGAGTACATACACGGTATGTCGGTGATCAAGATCTTCGGCGGCACCGGCAATGCGTTCAAGCGCTACAGGACAGATCTGAACAGCTTCACGGAAACTGTCCGTGAGACCGCATATTACAATGCCAACGGCATGGGCCTGTACTACGCCTTTTTCGGAGCGCAGGTGCTGTTCCTTCTGCCGGCGGCGATCGTAATGCTGGGCCACGCCGCAAGCTATGCCCAGGTCCTGCCCAAGATCCTGTTTTTCCTCGTGATCTGCGCCGGACTGAAGGAACCTCTTGAGAACATGATGAACGTGTCGGTCGACAGCACCAAGATCAACGTGGGGCTCAAGCGGATAGATGAGCTCCTTGCAGAGCCTGAGATCGAGCTGGTCGGCAGTGGAAAGGAGCTTACGGCCTTCGATATATCCTTTGAAAACGTGTCGTTTGCCTATCCCGGCAGCGGCACAAATGCTTGTGATCATGTTAGCTTCCGCTTACATCAAGGCAGCTGCAATGCTCTAGTCGGGCCCTCGGGAGGAGGAAAGTCTACCGTCGCTCAGCTCCTGCTGCATTTCTATGAGGTGGACGAGGGCCAGATCAAGATCGGCGGCGTGGACATAAAGGAGGTCACTCATTCTGAGCTGGTTAGCAAGATCGCGTATGTGTTCCAGGACCCCTTCGTGTTCCATGACACCATTGAGAACAACATTCGTATGGGCAACGAAACAGCCACGTTCGAGGAGGTCAGGGCTGCCGCAGAGGCTGCCAATATCCACGAGACGATCCAGGCCCTCCCCGAGGGCTATCAGACAGTGGTCTCTGACGACGGCGGTCTTTCCGGAGGAGAAAAGCAAAGGATCTCTATCGCAAGAGCTATGCTGAAAAACGCTCCGATCATAGTGCTGGACGAGGCTACTGCCTATGCCGATGCCGAGAACGAAGCCAAGATCCAGGAGGCATTTTCCCGGCTCTCAAAGGGCAAGACTGTGATCATGATAGCCCATAGGCTGAAAACTATCCAGAATTCTGACAATATCCTGGTAATGGAGTCCGGCAGGCTCAAAGCGGCCGGCAGGCACGATGAGCTTATGGAGAGCTGTGAGCTGTACCGGGATATGGTGACGGCCAACGAGCGCCGTGACAACTGGACCATGGGAAAGGAGACTGAGCATGATGAAGCGTGAAAAACTGGCGAAATGGTGGGACATCATCACCTACGGCGACAGCGGAAAATACACAAAATTCATCGCATGGCTGTTCCTGGACAGCTTTGTCGCCTCGATCCCGTCCAGCGTGCTGATGATAGCGGTATACTTCCTGCTGGCGCCGATCCTTGACAGCACGAAGGCCTATGAGCAAAAGCCTCTCTGGATCCTTGTGGGGATCCTGATCCTCCAGACGGCGGTCTATGCCGTTGTCAGGCGAAAGTCATATCTCGACATCTGCGTGGGCCACGTTTCGGCTCAGCAAAACGAGAAGCTGAGGCTGGGCGATAAGCTGAAAACCCTGCCGATGGGCTACTTTGCAACCCATGACGCAGGCGAGCTGTCCACTCTTTTGATGCGGAATTACGAGGAGATCGAGAACCTTTCCTCCAGCGTCGTGGCCAACGGTGCGGTGATCCTTATCCGGCTGCTGATCGCACTGGCCGTGATGAGCATTTTCAGTGTGAAGATGACGCTGGCAATGTTCATAGTGATCCCGCTGGCGGTCCCCTTTGCGGTAATCAGCTTCAAGCGTGTTGCAAATACTAGCGCCGAGCTGATCGCGATCCAGCAGAAGACTGCTGACGGCGTTATCGAGTACGCAGGAGGTATCACTGCCCTGCAAGCCTACGACCGCACCGGGAGCGCATTTACCGGTCTGAAAAACAGCTTTGCAAAGCTGCGGGACGACTCTAAGCGTCAGGAAAAGGCCGGGGGAGCGGTCTCCATGTACGGCAGAGCGATACTGTTCCTCGGGATCAGCATAGTTATGGGCGTGGGCGCACATCTGCTCTCTGACGGTCAGATCAGTCCCTTTTTCTACATCATGTGTCTGTTGGCGGCATTGCAGGTCTACGAGCCGATCATGCAGCTTTTCGTGTTCGTCATAAGCATGGCAAGGCTAGATCAGTGCGTGAAAAAGCTGTCTGCCCTCAAGGACGAGAAGGCCCTTACAGTGGCTGAGCCGGCACGGACCACCGACCGCAGCGACATCTCCTTCCGGGACGTACACTTCTCCTACGACGGAAAGACCGAGGTCATAAAGGGGATCAGCTTCCAGATCCCGGAGCGGAGCTCGATCGCTCTTGTGGGAGCGTCCGGCTCCGGCAAGACCACCGTTGCGAGGCTGCTGGCACGGTTCTGGGATATTACCTCAGGCCAGATCTGCATAGGCGGCGTGCCGATAACTGCCATGAGTCAGGAGCATCTGCTCTCCAAGATCAGCATGGTCTTTCAGGACGTGTACCTGTTTAGGGACACTATTGCGGAGAATATCCGGCTGGGCAGGCCGGATGCGACTCAGGAAGAGATCGTTGCCGCTGCAAAGGCGGCCGCCTGCCATGACTTCATCACAGCCCTCCCGGAGGGATACGACACCATGGTAGGGGAGGGCGGCTCGACCCTTTCCGGAGGCGAAAAGCAGCGGATCTCTATCGCAAGAGCGATCCTCTCAGATGCGCCGATCGTTTTTCTGGACGAGGCAACTGCCAGCCTTGATCCGGAAAACGAGGTGCTGATCCAGCGGGCTATCGACGAGCTGGTGAAGAACAAGACCGTGCTGGTCATTGCTCACCGTTTGCAGTCTGTCAAAAATTCCGATGAGATCATCGTGCTGGACGAGGGCAGGATCGCCGAGCAGGGGACACATTCTCAGCTCCTGGAAAAGGGCGGCAGGTATGCAGCGCTCTGGAAGGAGCAGCAGAAGGCCGGCAGCTGGAAGCTGGCATAAAAGCACCGCCGCAGTCATATGGCTGCGGCGGTGTTGTTTGCTATTTGGTGAGTTCTTCCTTTAGCGCGATCATATCGTAAACGTTGACGTTTCCGTCGCCGGTCAGGTCTCCGTAGTATGCGCCGGTGGGAACGTATCTTCCCAGCAGGTATCTCTGGAGAGAAACAGCGTCTGCCATGTTGACCTTGCCGTCGATGTTCACATCGCCAGCCACTGTACCGATCTCCTGGAACTCAAGGCCCCATTCGTTCGCATAGCGCTCGGCCTCAGTTCCACGGTAGCCGTATACGATGCACTCTTCTCCGAACACACCTATGGGGTCATCGGTAAGCGGTCTTATCGGCGGCGGAGGTTCTAGACCCGACAATAATTCCTGCGGCGTTTTGTGAGGAAATGAACCGAGCACCTCAACTGTCGGCGGTATAGTCACAGAAGTGAAATTGACCAACGCTCCCTGTCCCACAGTCCTCACACTGCTGGGGAGATCGATCTTAGTGAGAAGTATATTGGACCAAAAAGCCTTGCTACCGATGTTTTCAACGCTGTCTCCTAAAGTGACGCTTTCCAGGCTCTCGCAATAAGATACAGCTCTTTCGCCTATATCATTGACATTAATATATGCGGTTTTCAGGCTTTGTAAATTATAGAAAGCTCCATCTGCTATTACAAGTTCCGGACAATCGAGAGTTAAGTCCGTCAGGGAATTACAGCCCAGAAAAGCCCATTTTCCTATATATTTAAGACCTTCAGGGAAATTGATCTTAGTCAGATACTGACAATCTGCAAAGACGTCCCTATCAATGAACTCAAGTGGATCCGGAAGCACGATCTCAGTAAACGGAGTCTGGGCAAGAGCACCGTGTTCTATAGCCGTTACGGGACAGCCGTTTATCTCGCTCTCAATAACAAATGGTTCTGTGATCTTTTCTTCTGACTCTCCGCCGGAATGATCGCTCCACGCAAACACAGCCGTGCCGTCAGGCTTTGTGTAGTACCAGCCGCCGTTTTTATAAATGAAACCGTTACGTTCCATATCCTCTTCAAGACAACGCATATCCTTGTACTCGGTATCCCATGCTGCTGCCTTTATCGTTTGGATGAGCCCGTCCTCACGATCATATACCTCAAACCGTTTTTCAGTAGCGGGCTCGTTCTTTTCCACAAAGATCACATAGGTCTCGCCGGTGTCGTCCAGCCAGTATTCCATAGGGAGCTCGTTATATTTATTGGCGTCCAGATAAACTATGTCCGGCACGCACTGGATATAATTCTGCCAGCCGTAGCTCGGCCTATAGTAGGAATAACTATCCCACAAGCCATATGCGTTTTCGAGCTGGGCAAGGGTAACTCTTTCACCTACATCATCGCCTGCCAGAATACGTCTGGCTCGCTCGCAAACTATATTATCACCGGCAGCCTGCTCAGTATCGAAAATGAAGTGACAGAGCGCCTTGTCCTCCGCAGAAAGCGAGCTGTAGTCGGTTATACCCAGATCGTATTTCAGGAACTTCTCCCAGAGGGAGTTGTCCGGCTCCTTGGCAGTTCCTGCCAGAACAGAAACGCTGCTGAATGCCACCACGCCGGAGATAAGTGCTGATAGTAATTTTTTCATAGTAAGACCTCCTTTTATGAAGCGATATTTCCCCTTTTACTAATTATACCAAAACCCAGAAAGAGAGTCAAACTTTTTTTGCCAGAACGCCTATTTTCTGGAAACTTTGTAGGGCTGCACAAAAGCAGCCCCTCTCATTTGTGCGATAGGACGAGAACTGTCATAGAGACAGCAAAAAAGCAGGTACCCCTGAGAGCGCTATCCTTAACGGAACTTAATATTTCTTATTTAACCCGAGGGCGTAACGTCCTCGGGTTGCGTTTTTTAGCAGGCTGCCGGTGCAAATGTCTTGTTTTCTGTTGGGATCAACATAGGTTCTGGTTTATTGATCGAAAGGAATGTATAGTGTATCAGCACCATGTTGCCGCAATACTGTCGTAACGCTCGGGAGACGATCTTCCAGTCACTCTATCTTCATAAAGGCAGCAAATGACATTGTCGAGTTCCTTGATACGTTTCTCCAGCTTTGACTTCTTCTGCTCGGATTATTTGCGGAGTTTCTGAGCTTCTTTTTCGCCGTCTTGCATTGCCATTTCATAGGACTGCTGCGGATCATTTCTTACGTAAGCGGTAATATCCCTGAGCTGTTTAAGGACTAAGCTGTCAAGCACATTTGCCTTTATTCCGTGGGCTGTACAATATCTTCCGCCTTTGGTCTGATAGCCGCCGCACTGATAGTAGTTGTTCTCAGGCTTTATGCTCTTTCCGCGGTGAAGATACAGTTTTGCTCCACAGTCAGCACAATAGATATAGCCAGCGTACTTGTCGGTATCTCCCTGTCGGTCGGGACGTTTCCTTCCCTCATAATGTTTCTGCACTCTTTCAAAGAGCTCGCGGCTGACTATCGGCTCATGAGTATTCTCAAACACAAGTATGTTTTCGGGATCGTTCTTGATACGCTTCTTCAGCTTGTTGGACTTGCTGTAAGTGCTGAAATTCACAGTATCTCCGCAGTAAATTCTGTTGGACAACATATCTCTGACCGTGCTTTGCGTCCAAAGATATGGATGTTCAAGGTCGGGATGTTTGTTTTTTGTTCCTTTAGGGTGGAACTCATAAACACCGGGACTCTCGATCTCATGCTCTTCCAAGTACCTACATATAGCTCTCGTTTCCTTTACGTCTGCGCAGAGTTCGTAGATCGTCCTTACGACAGGCGCGGCGACAGGATCAGGGATAAGCTGTTTCGGGTTATCGAAATTTTTCATATATCCGTATGGGATTGAAGTCCCGACACGCTCGCCGCGTTCGCCTTTCGCTTTGAATACTGCTCTGATCTTCTTACTTGTATCACGGGCATAAAAGTCATTGAAATAGTTCTTTATGCCAGTCATTTCGTTGAAGCCGTTTGCACTGTCAACGCCGTCTGTGACCGCAATGAAGCGCACATCATATGCAGGAAATACGATCTCCATGAGCTTGTCAGTCTCCAAATGGTCACGTCCAAGTCTGGACTGGTCTTTCACAATGACCGTTCCTACAAGTCCATTCTCCACATCTTTCAGCATATGAACGTACTCAGGTCTATTCTTATTGACTCCGCTGAAGCCATCGTCAATATAATATTTGCAATTCCTAAAACCGTTTTTATCAGCAAAATCTTTAAGCATCAGCTTTTGGTTTTCGATTGACAGTGATTCACCCTCTCGCATATCTTCTTGTGAAAGGCGGCAGTAGAGAGCTGTTATTAAATTCTGGTCTGATTTCGTGATCATTAATTCCTCCTTCCGAAGCATTGCTTCTGGAAACCAAACCGAATAGGATTTTGTTTTGTGTACCGTTTCCGGTATCACACACAGTATACTCCTACTCGGTTTGTTTGTCCAGTAAAATTTTTGTTAACTTTCCTTTACGAGATAGCGGAGCTTGTCGTCCAAGGTTTCGTCAGCCTCCTTCGAGAAGGCGTTGATAACAGTGTAGGTCTTGCCGTCTATCACGACCGTAGCGGAACAATTGAAAAACAAACTGAATAGGACGAAAAACAGCGGCATCTTAATTGGTGCCGCTGTTTCAGTAATATGAAAGGTAAAACTCAGTATTTCACTCAGCCATACCGTTCGCTTAGGTAGAGCGAAACGCGGTCCTGTATCTTCTCTGCGCAGTCCTCAGCGGTACACTCATAGTTGAAGAACGGCATGGTCTCCTCGAGGATGATCTGATATATCGTATTGTCATAGCGAATGACCTCCGAATTTTTTATCATGTCCTTGTAGTGGTCGCACTCCTCCTGCGTGAATGGTTCAAGAGTTTTTTCCATTATCTTGTTGCCCTCCATGTCATAGCGGGTCAAAGTCCAGTCCGTCCTTATCATATCGCCGTCGATTATCTTTCCGTTTTCGTCAGTGGGATATACAAGCATACCGTCAACTGTCATCTGAGCCTTTTCGTCAAAGATACTCTCGATTACGGGGAAGCAGTAATAATGCATACCGTTCTTGTCGTGGTAGTATTCATCAGAGACCATATAGCGAAGGAAGCTCCATGCCCCCTCTTTATGCAGCGAGTTTGCCGCTATGCCGAGACTGCTGCCAATATTGATATATGAGCCGCTCTTTTCGCCGTCATATGGGAAGCCGACAAATACACACTCGTCCTCATAGTTAGCACGCACATCATTGAAAATTGCTCCGAACCATTGCATACCGCCGCCTTCAAAATCAACAAATTTCTTACCGTCCAGTATATCAAATGTTGTGTCCTCACAGTGAAAGTCACCTGAAAGGTTATTGTATTCGTCCCATGTCAGACCTATCTCATTGTCATTGAAAAAGTTGAGCAGCTTGATGAACTCAGGTGAATCGAAGTGGCATTCAGCCTTGTCGTAGTCGATGAAGAAATAGTCCTTAACGGTCTCATCAAAGTAAGACTGCCGCGTATTAATGTTCTCATATCGACTGAAAAAGTACATACCCTCGGGCGTAGAATCGTAAGCCTCTATCATATCGTCAATGCTCCAGTTTTCGCGAACTCCCGGATATCCTGCTTTTGCAGTGGTGGTCTGATACCCGAACGAGGGTGCGATCATTACCATTTTTCCGTCGCGCTCAAAAGCCTCACGGACGTTGGGAATGAAGTCCTCGCGCGAGAGGTCGGGCTCATTGTCAATGAATTCGTAGAGGTCGCAGAACGTGCCGGAATTGAACGAATCCACCGTCAGGTCAGAGTCAAACGGAATGATGTCCAGACCGCTGCCGCTGATGATATCGAGCCTGAGCTGGTCGTGATCACGCTCCAGATCGTCTGCATTCCAGTAGTTCCTATATTCAATACGGTAGTCCTCGCTCTCGGCGTTGAATGCCTTTATCTCGTCATCATACTGCCCGAGACCTCTGCCCTGAGTAAAGCACGCAAGGGTCACTACCTGCTTAGACTTGAGCTCTGAGATGTCCTGCACTGTCAGCAGTATTAGCTTCGAGCTGGATCGCTGGTACTGCACTGCCGCAAACTCGTCCTCACCTGTCATGGCAATAGAGTAGAGTGTATAGAACTCAATGTCGCTTTCCAGATTCGTACTTATGTCGATCCACTTTCCGTCTTTGAGACCACACAGGTTTTGTCCGAGATCCGCTGCAAGTGTGTAGTCACCGAAACCGGCACACATTGTGTACGCAGATGAGTTGATCCTGCTGCATTCTTGCTTGTCGATCAGTTCAAGACCCTCTATATGGGCAGTGTAGGTATGTTCAAGATCATTGTAAACGACCGTTGGGATCCCGTCTCTGTCCTCGCACACGCCGATGATCATATCACCACCGAGCGCGATAGTCCCAAGCACATTTCCGTCATTTGTCACTACCGTAAGATCGCTGCGATCCTCGTTGATAATAATGCCGTCTTCGCAAGGAACAAGAGTGGCATAAGTGTCATTATCGAGTACATCACCGCAGTCTATTGTCTTTTCGAGCTTATTGTTACTGTCGTAGAGATAGATCAACGTCTTGCCGTCCAGCACTGTCAGGATCGCCTTTTTTCCCAATTTCATGAGTGCTGCGTACTTGACCTCCTCGCCCTCTTGCGGTGTAAATCGGAGTTCCTCATGATCTGAAAATGTGTGGTCAGTTAGATAGCCGGCATAGCTTCCGTTTGCAAGACATCCAAAAACGAGAATGTTTCCACTCGATGGATCGCGGCTTATGTTGGTGATGTCATCGAAGCTCTCGGACATCGAGATGTCTGCGGCTTTGAATGAGAGCTTTTCCAGTGTCTGAACTGCGGAAGAACTCTCGTTTTTGCCTTTTGCGCATGCAGTTATAGCTCCGCAGAGCAGCGCCGCCGCACACAGAATTGCCATAGTTTTTTTCATAATGTCACTCCTTCTTGCGGTATGGAGCATAGTCATACCAACACTTTCTATAGACAAGTGATTTTAGGGGGCAAAAAAGACGAAAAATATGAAAGATTTTGAAAATTCGTATGATCGTACGATCAAAAAAAAGAATTGTTGTGCAATATCACTTAGAATGTGGTCGAAAAATATCTCCTAAGACGAAAAATAAATGTTTCCACATTTTATGCAAATGAAGAAAAAGTTCCCATAATATATATTAGAGTGCTAAACAGCGCTTGTAACTATTACAGTTGCAGGCGCTGTTTTTTGTGCATAAAAGGAACGGTACTGTTGCAGGAAAAAAGCATTCAAAAACAGGTCAATTTGCAAAAATGATACTGCTCCCACATTTTCTGGTTGTGCAATGCTACAAAATGTGCCTAAGCGATATTCTAAACCTTCGTTTTTATCTTCTCCATTGGTATATATATGGAGGCAATTCACTCTCTGCCAATAACAGCGTGTCGGTAGTGACAGCAGAAATGCTACCGTCACGCACAAAATCACCTAAATTTGCCGCCAATACAGAAATCGGATAGTTATCCCACCTGCACCGACAAAAGCGATCGTGGCGCAACGTGGAGCGAGTGTGGCGGCATTGGCATAAGGAGAAAACTACCGCTGACGGAGCAGCACAGGCGACGGAAGTATGAAATGCCAGCATCGCATCCGGCAGTCCGCCGAACGCTTGCTGGTCGGGGAGCGCCCCGAGCCCCTCTCAAAAATCGCACAACGGAAGGAAGGTGATACAATGCGTAAACGGAACAGAACGATCACGATTCGCTGTACCGATGATGAGTATCAGCGGATACACAACAAGGCTGAACGTCACAAGCTGTCCCTCAGCGACTTCGTTCTCAGGTCGGCACTCGACAAGAAAATCGTAGTGGCAGACGGACTGGACGAGGTAGCAAAGCAGCAGAAAGCTATCGGGCGCACCTTGATCAGATAGATACACTTGCTAACTCGGGCAGGCTGATCACCGTGAATTTCCATCCACTCTTTTATGAGCACTAAGCACGGCGGAAAAACGTAACAAGTTGGATATATACAAAACGAACAGAACACCAAGCAAAAGAAGAATCCACTAAAAAACAGCTGGGAGATATGTTCTCTCTGCTGTTTTGAAACCAACTTGCATTGGTTTAATGTAAAGTGTAACTGTCAAACTTCAAAGCTATGATCGAAATAAAGCACACATTCTTCACCCAAATCGATCCTTGATCTATATTTTGATCTAACATCAAAAATGACGTCGAATTCCATGTTGTTGTATAATTCTATTCTAACATTTGATATATATAGTCCTTTTATAAAATGCTGAAATGTAGCATTAGTAACTTCTTCTAATAAGTCCTCTTGATATTGTGGATCACCAGAATATCTGCCCTCGAATATTTTGAGAGCTATCTTGGCTTTATTTTTGTCAATAAGCTTTAAATTCTCAATAATTGAAGGAATTACCTGTATGGTTTCAGATTCAGAATCACTCATGATTTTGATTCTATTACTTCGATTCCATATATTGAAATAAAAGAAATAATAGTCTGATTTTCTTTCTAAATCCAAACTGCTCATTTGATAGATTGCACCTCTCTATGAGTAGCAGGCGTGAGGGCGCCTGCTTTGTGTGAGACCAAATAGGATCAAGCTATTCCTTCGCTTTGAAGGAAGTCGATAAGCTCGCTCTTTCCTCCGGTCTGAGTATAGGCGTAATACTGGAGGATCGAAGAAGCGTCTGATGCGTCGACGAAGCCGTCATCGTTGACGTCGGCGATCGCCTTGTCCAGAACAGGAGCCGCTCCGGTCTGGATCGCTGCGTACTCAGCCAGTACCTCAGATGCATCGGAGGCATCGATATAGGTGTCGTTGTTTACATCGCCCAGCTTGCCGCTCACCTCGCCGGAAGATATGTTGACCTGACCTGCCGCAGCAGCGGTCCCGGCGTAGCTGACTACAGCATCAGAAACTGATACAGCGCTGACATCGCCGAAGTCTCCGGTAAGGATAAAGGTATCTGCATACTGGTCTTCCTCGCTGAGAAGCTGAGGAGCGATAGTGAACGTTCCTGTGAAGTCAACTGGAACAACGGTCTCCTCGGTGACAGTGGAGATGTCCACGAACTTTGTGAACTTGACTGTGATCTGGCCGTCGCTGATAGCTGCGCTCTCAAGCTGAGGAGCTTCCTTGCTCACCAGAGCCAAGTTGACATCAGTTCTTACAGGGGGGATCCCCAGCCACTCGGACTCTGCGGTCTCATAGCCGTCCTTTTCGCAGACTACCTTCCACTCTCCCTCGGGAACGTCCCAAAGGTACTTTCCTTCCGAGTCAGTGAGGAGCGGATTTAGCTGGTCGTAGTCCTCTGCATTCCATTTGACCGTGCTGCCGGTCTCAGGATCCTTGAAGTATACCGTTACAGTTGCGCCCTCGACAGTGTTGCCGATGACTGCCTCATAGACGATACCGCTGGGGTCGATGATGAAGCGCAGGAAGCCTGAGAACGAGAAGGCCTTGTTTTCCTCGATGCACTCGTCCAGATAATCTCCCACCAGATCAAGTGCCAGTCCGATAGCTATACCGAGAACTACCGAAGCAGGAGGTGCTATGCCGGCCGCAGTCATCAGAGCCTTTTCTCCGCCGAACGTGCGGAACAGCTTGACTGCATAATATCCGACTACTGCTGCCTGGAGCTCAGGGTTGCCCTCTGCACGCTGGAAGTCGTATACCTCGCCTGCAAGAGTCCCAACGATGGATATGCCCTTTGTAAGGTCGCCGTAGATGTTATAGCCGAAGAGCTCCTCGGACTTATAGCCGATGATCTCCTTGAACTGACCGGTAACGTAATTGTTGCCCATGGAGATGAGGGGCTCCATCAGCTCGTTTTCAGCAGCCTCGCCCTCGAGCATCTTCAGGATAGACGTACCTGAAAGGTAGCCGTTGACAGATCCTGCCAGGTCCTTGATCTTCTTGGAAACGTCCTCGTTCACGTCCTCTGAGTCGATAGACCTTATGTAGTAGGAGTACTCGTCATCGCCGGAGGTGCTGGTGAAGTCGATCTTCTTATAGCCGTATTTTTCGGGATCCTTGGCGATCTCTTCAGCAGTATGATACTTGCCGTCGATCACAAGTCCCTGTGCGTTCTCGCTGTAGTGCTGATATGTTACTGATGAAGTGCCGTTGGAAACGGTCACATTTGCAAGGACTGAATCTTCTGTTTCCTCAAGGATCTCAACACTGCTGTTGTCCATCACATCCTGAGGAAGGTCGAGGGTGTCGAATGAGTCGAAGTCGAAGGTTTCCTCGTCCAGGTGGGTGATGCCCTTTTCGATCATGCTGATATTGAGAGCGCCAGGAACATAGGAACGATTATCGGGCTCAAAATATCCCTCTGCGATCCATAGGCCTGAGGCCTCGTCATAGCTCGCTTCAAGGTATCTAGCCTCGCTGCCCTTATCGCTGGTCACGAAGAGGCGCTGGACCTTATCCGGGTTAGAAACCTCGATCTCAAATTTCAGCGGGTATGCAGGGTTGTAGCTGATAACAGGCGAAACGCCCTCGGTGAGCACATTAGTGATGTCGAGGAAGTTGTTTTTGTGGTCGTTGTAGTACATAACGACCTTCTTGACAGCAGGTCTTTCCTCCTCATAGGTAGTCGTTACTGTTTCTGAGGTTGCAGATCCTGACTTGGCGTAGATCTCAAAGGAAGTTCCCGAAGGAGCGGAGGGGAGATCAACGGTCGTGCTGTATTTACCGGTGTATGCGTTGGCCTTTACGTTGCCTGCGCTCTTGCCGTTGACAAAGATCTCAACGTTGGCGCCCTTGCCGGCGATACCGTAGACCTCTGCGGTAAGAGTATTCGTCGTATCGGCGGTATTTGCCATTACTGTGGGAACATCTACCTTAAGGCTGCCGATGTTCTGCTTCCATGTGCTGTTGTTATAGCGGAATTCGATCGCAGCGCCAACGCTGTAATTGCCGTTCTCGACTATGCGGACAGAGAAGCTGAGAGTTCCCTCTGTCTCAGTGAGATACACATTTCCGTTAGTGATCCCTGAAAGATCGGCGGTGGGGTCGGAGGAGACCACTGAGTCAGCCATTATGCTGACGCCGCTGGGGATATCCAGCTTCATGACCAGGTTGCTAAGGTCATTGGCTACGCTGTCTTGGAACTTGTAATCCACTGTGTAGTTGATCGTACCGTTCACAGAGGAGATATTGCCGTTAGATCTGAAGCCGGTCTTCTCAGTGTCGAAAAGGGTGAAGCGCTTATCGTTGAGCTGGTCACAGCCCTCGAAGGTGTGAGGACCGAATGCTATGGAGCTCTGTACAGCGTGGATACGGGACAGGCTCGAACAGTTCTGGAAGGCATAGTCTCCGAAGGTCTTGACCGACTCAGGAACGCTGACAGCAGTCATTGACGAAGCGCCGGAGAAAAGTCTTGCAGGAACGGTCGTCATGCCGTCGCTGATGATCGCATAGTTCAGAGTGCTGCAGCCTGAGAAGGGGCCGTAGGAAGAATTGTCGATCTTGTTCAGCGAAGCCGGGATAGTGATCTCGGATATAGCTGTGCCTTCAAAGACCTTTCCGCCAAGGGTAGTCAGACCCTCGTTCAGCGTGACCGCTTTCAGTCTCTTGCAGCCGCTGAAGACATAGTCTCCGATGTATGAAACGTTTGCCGGGATCTCGATATTGGTCAGCAGAGCACAGTCAGCAAAAGCATAGCTGTTGATCGCAGTCAGGCTCTCGGGGAGCGTCACAGATGAAAGGGAAGTTCCCTGGAAGGCGGACTGTCCGATAGTATAGCCGTCGAGGGTATCTTCTTTTTCTGGCAGGATAACGTTCTTTACGCTGCTTGCTTTCCAGCAAACAAAACTGGGGATATTTGCGATCCCTTCCTCGAAGGTGACGGTCTCGACACTGCTGCCTTCTAAGCAGCCGTACCAGCCGTCCTTTCCGGTCGACTTGACACTCTTGGGGATAGTGAGCTCCGTGAGCTTGGTACAGCCCTCGAACACCTTGTAGCCGATAGTTGTGACACTGCCCAGGTCCACCGATGTGATCGTTTTATTATTGGCGAACGCACTGTTGGCGATCGCCACGACAGCAGTACCGTCGATCTCGTCGGGGATCACAAGGGCCGTTTCGCTGCCGGAATAGCCTTTGATCGTTATCCCCTGATCACTGGAGGTATAGACCCAGCCGTCGTCGGAGGTCTGGTCCTCAGTGATAGGCTCGGAGAACAATGCAGACAGGTCCGGCGCAGAGATCTCCTCGGCGCTTGCCGTGATCACATGGGCCCTCGGGATCACTGCCGGAAAATACCCTGCGGAGACCGTGAATGCCATGGTGATCGATGACAGGACCGCCAGTAATTTCTTTACTTTCATTTTACCACTCCAATTTCTGATCATTAGTCATCCAACAGCCAGAGCTCATTTATCTGCAGGTCCTGAGCTGACCATTCCGGACTGATATACAGTGCAGAGAACTGACTGATGAGAAATGACCACTTTTATTATAGCAGACTAATTTGTTGATGTCAACTATATTTGCGAAAAAGCTACAGCGAGATCTTGTGAAATAACACAAAAAGGAGAATTCTGTCATGAAATTTTTCCAAGGCTAAGATCTATGCCTTGGAGCGGCCTTCTGTCCGGACCTGCCGAAGAAAAGACCGAAAAGCTCTAAGCCTTCCGGTCCAATTTATTCATCTTGCACTGAGCCCTCATGGAGCCTCTTCACAAACGTGCCGGGGATCGTAGCCACTACGGGATAGCTGGTGTCGGGACCCTGATACATCTCGATGCTGTCCTTCACCACCATCATTTCAGAGGGCCACGTTGATCTGACATCAGGCTCGACGTAGTCCTTGCACTGCTCAGCTACTACCTGCTTCATCAAGATCAGGTCGAACACGTTCAGTTTGAGGTTGCCGTCAAGGTCTCCTGCCTTCCAGCACGCAAGCTCCGCATCGGGAACAGCAAGGAGCCATTTCTGGAGAGACACAGCGTCGGCTATATTGAACTCGCCGTCGCCGTTCACATCGCCGATGACGATGTGTTTCAGCCTGAACACCACGTTTGCGGAGCCGTTGTCGTACCTATCCACGGTCATGCAGCCCTCGGGCAGGATAGTTCCGTCGTAATATCCGATCGACTGCTCATTTCCGGGGATAACGTAGCCCTCAGGGAGCTGTTGACTGCTCAGCCAGAAGGAGAAGCTGTCTGCGCCGAAGAATCCTCCTATATTATCGAATATGGCAGGGTCGGGATCCATGGCTAGGATAGGCCCTGTGGAGACCGTTCCATTGGGGGTATCATAGCTTATGTTTGTGGAGATCACAGGCATCGAGCCCTCAGAAAGAGGGATCGTCTCACCGGTGTCATAGTCTTCAAGAGTGATCCTCATCTGTCCGGAGAGCAGTACTGCCTGAGCGTTGTCGAACACGGCGCAGTCCGCAGTCTGGGTCTCGATCACTTCGCCGTCAGTATACATTGCCTTCAGGTCGTATGTGATCTTCTCACAGCCGTCCTTGACAGCCTTGTATGCGTAGACTTCCTTCACGGATCCGCCTTCGATCGGTATTCCAGAAACAGCGGAGCAGTTGCTGATCTTCTCCAGTTCTAAGCACTCCTCTCCGTCGGTGGTGACGCTCCAGCCATAGGGAGTACCGGAGCTGGAGGTCAGGCAGAACAGGGCATAGTTGTCCTTCACGGAGACCTGGCCGTGGCTGTTGAGTAGGTCGCTGTACTCCTCAGCACAGTCCGGCAGCCAGCTAAAGATGTCGGTCTCGGTGACGCTGAGGTCTTCGTCTGCAAGGAATGAGAAGCTGTCCTTGGAGTGGCTATAGCCCAGATCAAGCGAGGAGGACTTTGCCCAAGTATCCACACCTGATCAGGATAGTAGTCGTAGTTTGCAAAGACCGAGATCCCGCTGTGATAGAAGTGCTCCAGTATGGCCGCAGCACAGCCTTAGAGACCTATCAGCGAATAGTCGGTGTGCCCGGGAAAGAACTTCATCATGGTGTCTCTTCTGCTCATATCACTGCCTCCGTTTTCTGGGAAATTTGACCTGTCACCTTCATTATACCATATAAGCGAAGCGATATGGTATAATTGTCCGATCGCAGGGAGCAGATCGAAGATCAGCGTATCTGCGAGGACATTAAAATAGAACATAATGTTCGTTTACGAACATTATATCATGTAAAAACAAAGAAACCGAAGATATTACAGGAAAAAGCAAAATTCTCCCTTTTGCACAAGGGACGGCGGCTCTCTTTGTGCAGAAAGCTAGGGAAGTAAGTTGCCTATCACTAACAAATTCCTCTTTGAGCATTGCGCTTTGAGAGGAAATGTGGTATAATGTGTTATAGAAAGCTAACTTTTGTTGTGACAAGGAGGATATCATGACGAGCAAGGAATACAAAGAGCTGTCCCTGAAGGAGTTCACCAAGGCCGCTGAGGTCTATGAGAGCGACCACGCCGGTGTCTATGAGATGTGCAAAAAGGACTATCCCGACGTGCTGGCGGAGCTGGAAAAGGAGCCCTTCAGTGACCTGCTGGACTGCGGCTGCGGCACCGGACCCATGCTGACCCTTCTCCACGAAAAATACCCGGAGAAGCATTACACAGGCATCGACCTGACCCCGAGGATGATCGAGGTGGCCAAGGCGAAAAATATGGAGGGCGTGGATCTGGTAGTCGGCGACTGCGAGCATCTGCCCTTTGAGGAGGGCTCCTTCGACGCCGTGATCTGCTGCGAGAGCTTCCACCACTACCCGGATCCGCAGGCCTTTTTCGACAGCGTGTACCGGGTGCTGCGTCCCGGCGGAAGGTTCATTCTTCGTGACATGACCATGAACAGTGCCGCCGTGCGCTGGTTCTGCAACAATGTGGAGATGCCGCTGGCTCACCTGGCAGGGAAGGGCGACGTGAGGATCTACGGCCGGGAGGATATACGCCGGCTCTGCGAGAACGCCGGTCTGGAGATGGTGACCTTCGAGAAGCGAGGCTTCTGCCGCCTGCACTGCCTGATCAGAAAGCCTGAGGCTCCCTCCAAGAACTACAGCAGCATAACCTCTTCCTACCGCCAGTCAAAGAACATCTACGACGATGTGCTGACCCAGAGCAAGTGGTGGAGCAGGCTGTATATCCGGCTTTTTTGGAGCGGTGTGGACGATGTGGAGCTGACACGGAGGGTGCTGAGCTATATCCCCGATGACTTTGACGGCAGGCTCCTTGACGTGCCGGTGGGGACTGCTGTCTTCACCCACGAGAAGTATTCCGCAATGAAGGATGCCCAGATCGTCGGGCTGGACTACAGCGAGGATATGCTGGCCCAGGCACGTCAGAGGCTCTCTCAGCTCCCCAACGTGGAGCTGGTACAGGGCGACGTAGGGGCGCTGGAGTTCGATAGGAGCAGCTTTGACATCGTGCTGAGCATGAACGGCTTCCACGCCTTCCCCGATAAGCCCAGCGCCTTCCGGGAGACCTACCGGGTACTGAAAAAGGGCGGAAAATTCATCGGCTGCTACTACGTTCGTGGAAGGTCGAAGGTGACGGACGCCCTCGTTTCAAGGATACTGGTGCGGAAGGGCTGGTTCACGCCTCCCTTTGACACACCGGAGCAGCTTCGCCGCCGGCTGGAGAAGGTCTACGATCTGGCGGAGTTCCATGTGGAGGGCTCCATGGTGTATTTCTGTGGCATAAAGCGCTGAACAAAGCAAAAAAAGAGACTACTCGAAGTAGTCTCTTTTTTTCGGTAAGTTTCAGACCATGAGCTGTCTCATGAGGATCAGGTCGAAGGTGGAGAGCCTTCCGTCCCCGGTCAGGTCTCCGGCCTCCCAGTCAGGGAGCTCGGTGACGGCCTTTAGCAGGTACCTCTGCATGAGCACGAGGTCGTTCATGGTCAGCTCTCCGTCAGCGTTAACGTCCCCGACGATCCTTTCGGGGGCCGCCTCGGGAGAAACTGGCTCGATGATGAATTTCTGTCCGTCGCCGCCCCAAAACTCCCATTGACAGATATTTGCGCCATCGTCCTTGCTGATCTCGTAAACATCGAAGCAGGACTTGTAGCCGGAGGGATTCGTCAGCAGGGAATAGGTGCCGTCCTTGTTGCACTGTATACCGAACTTCTGCGAGGTGCTGCCGTTGAAGTCTGCAAGCACTATGTCAGCGCCGTCCTCTGAGGAGCCGTTCTCGACTGTGAGAGCCTGTCCGTCGGTGGTCTGGATAGTGTATGTGTCATCATCCTGCTTTGTGATGATCCAGGTCTGAGCTTGGCTCTGAACAGCACTTCCGTTTTGATCGGCGATATATTTTTCGCTGTTTAGGTTCCTGATCGTGTAGCTGCCGGTGGGGACTGCCGGACGGACAGCCTCGATCTTCCAGAGCTGACAGTCGTATTCGTGGTATGCGAACTGGTTTATGTTGCCGCCGTTCTCAGTGGACCACTCGAACACGTCCAGCCCTCCGCTGCCGCCGGAGCACTTTGAGACGATCCCGTAGTAGGATCCGCTCTTAACCAGCTCAAAGAGCTGTTCATCGGATCCGGTGTAGGTCTTTAGCTCGACGTTCAGGCCGTCGTTTGCGGAGTTTTCCGCAACTGCCACGCACTTTGACTCATCGCCTAACGGAACGATCCGGAAGTAGGTGTCGTCCACGGAAACGAGCCTCCACTGCTGGGCCCAGCTCTTATTGAAGTCCCACTGCTGGATATTGGTGCCGTCCTCAAGCGAGCCGTTGGGCAGGTCAAGGGAGAGGCCGCTGTTCTTATTCGTGATGAAGTAGGTCAGACCGCTGAG
Organism: Ruminococcus sp.; assembly: GCA_017460665.1. Classification (GTDB taxonomy): domain Bacteria; phylum Bacillota; class Clostridia; order Oscillospirales; family Ruminococcaceae; genus Ruminococcus. The sequence continues at coordinate 146,875 of JAFUAO010000010.1, read as the reverse complement.
CAGCTCGGTGCCGCTGAGCTTCACAGAGGCGCTGCTCTGGCCCACAGTATCGGGAGCCATGACGAGCTGAGCGTCTGTGTTGGTGTAGTCCGCTGTTGAGGCTCTGTCAGTGCCGGTGAAGGCGGTATTTTTTGCGCCCCAGACCGTCCTGTTATTGCTGCCGACAGCGGTGAAGGACATGACCTTCGTTCCCTTTTCGTTCTCAGCAGCGATGAAGTATCCGCTGTAGCGCTGGCCGCCGATAGTCAGGACTGCCGCAGCGCTGCCGGGGTCCTCCTCCCAGGTGCCGGTGACTGCTCCGGAAACGGTATGGTCGGCGTTCAGCTTTATGCTCTGGTAGTTTATTATGTTCCCGTCGGTGGAGTTCCCATGGTCGATGAACTCATAGTCGCCAACGATGTCTGTTTCCTCATAGCCTCCCTCGGAGATATGATCTCCTCCGAACTCAAAGGGCGTTACTACAGGCCAGCCGTCCTCGTTGAAGAACATCTCGTGGACCCTGACCTCGTGGTATTCGCTTCCGTCGTCGAAGCGAGCGTGGTAGAAAAGGTACCAGCGCCCGTCGTCGTCCCGGAGGACCGAGTTGTGTCCGCAGGCCATATACGCTCTGTCCAGCGTGGAGAACTTGTAGTTGCCCATGACCTTTAAGCCTGTGCTGTCAAGGTTTGAATTCGAGGTCTGTATCCCGGATCTTCCGGCCGGATCGGTGAAGGGACCTGTAGGACTTGTCGAGCGGAAAACCCGCATATTATAGCCGCCCTCGGAGAGCAGTCCGCCGTATGTCTCCCAGAGATAATAATAGCCGGTGTCGGCGTTGTACTCGATGAAGGGGCCCTCTCCGGACTTGTGGTAGCTCCCAGCCAGCTTTGTGCCGAAGTAGCTGTCCACCAGCCGCCCGTCAGAGGTAGTGCCGGTCTTGGGATGTATGCACTTGCCGGTGGCCGGGTCGATCTCAAGGGTGAAGATGCCTCCTGACCACGAGCCGTAGGTCATGTACATCTTCCCGTCGGTGCCGTAGTAGATCGTGGGGTCGATAGCGTTGGGGAAGAGCTGGTTATTGTAGTTGTTGCCGCTGAACCAGCTATCGTTCATAGTGACCTCACCGGAGGCGATAAGCTCGTCGATATTGGTTGAGGTATACTTCTTGTTGACGTTCTTGGTGGAGCTGGACACATACTGGTCGTTCTTCGTAAAGCCGGAGTAGATCAGTGTGTCGCCGAAGGTGTAGGGACCCTCGATGTTCTTTGCGGTGGCAAAGCAGATCACCGATCTTATGTAGGTGGAAGAGGTGCAGAAGTACATGACGTAGGCGCCCTTGGTGCCGTCGGAGTTTACAAAGTCAGCGTTCCAGATAACGTCCGGGGCCCAGACTGAAAATCCGCCGGCGCAGTCCTCCAGGTCCTCGCCGCACCAAGCGAAGGCCTTTTGCAGGTTCTGGGAGAGGTCGCCGAACTCCACGTTGTTTTTGGTGGCGTAGCCGTTCGTGAAGCGTGTCCAGTTTTGCAGGTCGTTAGTCTTTGCAGCGTCGATATGCGAGCCGAAGACATAGTAGGTGCTCCCGTCCTTGATCACCGAGGGATCGTGTACGGAAACACGGCTTTTTTTGGCGGCTGCGTCGGTGGAAAGCGCCAAGGGCGCACCGAGGCCTGCTGCCGACAGCAGCACTGCTCCCGAGAGGAGGAGGGAGGCTGCTTTTTTCAAGAGGGTGGTCTTCATAGTGAACTCCTTCCGTAAATGTGTTTTTTCCCGGACCTTACAGCCTCTTCTGCCTGAGAGGGCGGCATTTTGCAAGAGGCTATAATATCTAAACTTATCATACACTATTTTTCCCAAAAAGTGAATGAACTTTTGTATCAATATCAGTGCATTTTAGGTCACATTTTGTCAGCTCACAGAAAAAACCCGGGAACTTGACGCTCCCGGGCTTTCGCTGTTTACTTTATGATCTCAGGCTCTGCTGTGAAGGAGCACTTTATGCACTCCGGCTCGTCCAGTCTGAGCACTTCAAAGATCCCGTCGCCGACCTTGTACATACCGCCAAGGTCAGGATTCTGCTCCAGCATAGCAGCTCTTGCCTCGTCACGGTCGTCACGGACGGCCTTAGCGGTCAGGCGGAGCCAAGTCCCGTCGGGAGCCATGCCGCTGATCTCGACCTTGCTGTGTCCAATCATCTCAGCGTAGCACTTCTTTGTGTTGTTGGTGCAGATGTAGATACCGCCCTCGAACTCGGCAACAGCGCCGAAGGGACGAACGTGAGGGTCGCCGTTCGAGTCGGTGGTGGCGATGTAGAAAACGCCGACTTTTTTGAGTTCTTCTGTGATCCTGCTCATTTTTGAGACCTCCTTTTGGTGCCTTTCGGCTGTTATGATACCATTATACACCAAAATGATAGGAAAATCAAGTGTTGTTTCGGAGATCATTTTGGCAAGCCGACAAGCGGCTTGCGGTCAAAAGCAAGTGACCGCAAAAAGGGGACGCCTTCTCTTACAAGGCGTCCCCTCTGAAAAAACAGTCCCCCGGACTGTTTTTTCATTCACCCCTTGCGAGGCGCTTTAAGCCACTGAGGGCTCTGCCCTCAGACTCCCGCTGGGACTCTGTCCCAGACCCTGCCAAAGGGATGTGATCCCTTTGGAAACCCGATCTTAAGGTCCGCTCCGGAGCTGCCGGGAGCCTCTCTTACGCCCAGATCCCTGAGTATCTGGGAGAGCTGAGGATCTTGTCCATGACAGCCTCAGGCGAGATCTCACCGCTCATGATCATGTCAAACAGAGCAGGGGAGTACCCCGACACCAGAGCCGCCCCAGTGTCTGCACGGCCCACAGGGATAGAGCCGCACCTTCCGGCCACGTTCCAGAAGACCACCTCCGGCAGCTTGTAGCCGTACTTCTCGTACTGGCGCTTCTTCTCCCGGAACAGCAGCTCGTCGTTGCCGCCGTAGACCGCATAGTCGAACTCCATGTCGGAGATGATGTATAGCCTTGTGGGGAGCTCCTCCTGGGGGACGCTGTTCTTTACCGCCGCCCTCAGGATCAGCGTGAACACCTTGTCCAGATCCGTGTTGGCGATCTCGTTGAAGGTCTCGCAGTACCTTGCCTTTTCCACGATGTCTCGGCCCTTGATCTTAACGAGCTGAGGATCCCGGGAGAAGGTGATGAAGTGGTCTGCGAAGGCGCCCACATTGTGCTCTGCGAAGTAGATCCCCAGAGACAGCGCAGCGTCGATCGGGCGAGGATCTCCTGCGCTGACGGTCATGGAGCCTGAGCCGTCGATCACCGCAAGGGCGTTCTCCGTCTTTGCGCTCCTCAGGTCAGGCAGAGCCTGCCAGGATACGTCAAGTGCCCTGCGGCTCTCCTCGCTGAGGTCCTCCGTAAGGGCGGAGCGTATGATGTCGTAGGGGTAGAGAGTGCCGGTGTGGAGCACTGCCCTGCCCTCCGACACACGGCTCAGGTACTCGGAGTAGCGCTCACCGTCGTTGCGGATAAAGGCGCTCCTGTACTTGAACATTGCACGGGAGGGCTGCTCCTCATAGTCGAAGGTGTAGTCCTTCTCCCGGAGGCGGTTTTCCAGGATGTCTATGTACCGGCGCAGAGCGGAGAGAGTCCTGCGGTATCCGGCCTGATCCATTCCGAGGAGGGCCGCCATGCGCTTGCCCATGATCCTAGTCTTTGCAGAGGAGGCGTTGGCAGAGGGCAGCCACTTGGCCAGCAGCGACACGCTCTCACCGGCCTTCATGGACTCGATGTCCTTCTGGAGCTGGGCCTGGATCTGAGCCACAGCGTCCTTCTCAAGGGGAGTCCCCAGCAGGAGGAGCAGGTCGTCGAAACGGCCGTATTTGGCAAAGTTCTCGATATTCTTTTTTACTGAGGCAGGTGCCAGCTCCACAAGAGCTCTCATGGCGCTGCGGAAGAACCGCCGCTCGCCCAGACCGCCTCTCACGTCACGGGCGAAAAAGAGGATCCTCATGGTCTTGTGGGGATCCTCGGCAAAGGCACGGACCGTCCTCTCGGCGATCTCCTCCTTTGAGGCACCACGCATAGCTCCGGCGCTGAAGAAGAGATCGAGACAGTCGGTCCCTGATGAGCGGAGCGTGAGGGCTCCGTTCTGTGTCAAAGTGTAGTTGGCTTCGTTTTTGATCAGTCCAAGCATATACTGCTCCTTTCAAGTCAGACAGCGGAGAGGACTCCGCTGCTTTGGTGTATGCTGCTCCTGACTTTCGGCCGAACTGGTCCGGCCGCAGACAAGACGCTCTTTTTTGTTCAAATACCTGTTGCTGTGTGCGTCTTTGTGCCGCTTTGGTCTTTCCTCCTGACTTTTTTAAGCTAAGGACGGCAATAGCGGCGATGCCCGTCCTTTTTGCGGAGCACCCGGCTCCTTGTGTGGCTGTGAACTCAGTATACCACGTTTTGGGGCAGAGTTCATTTAATTTTTTCTGCGTACTTTCACAGGGGCTTGAAATGGGCATCGGTTTTGTGTTATATTAGTTTTAGGAAGGAAGTGGAGCTATGGCAGGTTTTTCCGAGCTGATAAAGAACTTCGACAAAACAAGGGACTACGTCCGTGATTTTTTCATCTACGGCTGCAAGGTCAGGAGCGACTTCAACAGGAAGAGCTCACGGACCTACGACGACGAGAAGCGCCGTGTGGAGAGCTGGATCGGGGACTATATGCGCTATGACGATTCGGTCCGTGGAAGACAGGTCTCGATCTCAGTGGACAGCGGACATATCCCCGAAAATCCTCTGTACAGCGCCTTTTACTCCCGCAGCTTCACCGACAACGACATACGCCTGCACTTCCTGCTGCTGGATATCCTCTCACAGGAGGAGAGGCTGACCCTCCGCAGGATCACGGATCTCTTGGAGAGCGAGTACGGCTTTTTCTTCGAGGAGCAGACCGTCCGCAACAAGCTCCGGGAGTATACCGGCGAGGGCATAGTGATCGCCGAGAAGCAGGGGAAGTCCATGGTCTATTCCCTGACGCCGGACCGGGCGGACGAGTACCTTGCCTCGCTCCCCGGGCTGGAGGACGCTGTGAAGTTCTTCTCGGAGGTCCAGAGCTTCGGCGTGGTGGGCAACAGCATACTGAAGTCCCTCGGGCTGAAGAACGACCTCTTTTTCATAAAGCACAACTACATCATACATACGCTGGAGGACCTTCTGCTGCCGGAGCTGCTGAGGGCAATCGATCAGGAGCGCTATGTCACGGTCACGGTATTCCCGGGAAGGCGTGACAGGGACCATTCAGGAGAAGAAAAGGAGAGGCTGCTGCTCCCCATGCAGATCTTCTCCTCGGCCCAGACCGGAAGGCGCTACGCAGCCGGCTACGCTCCGGACCTGCGGCGGTTCACCGCCATGCGCCTTGACAACATCAAAAGTGTCAGGGCAGGGGAGGTCTGCACCGACTGGAGGACGCTGAAAAAGAGCTTCGACAAGGCCGCAGGAAGGTGCTTCGGGGTCTCCTTCGGGACCTCAAAGGAGGACAGCGGCCGGTCTCCCATGAAGATCGAGTTCTTCGCAGATCCCATCGCCGAGCACTACGTTATCGAGAGGCTGGAGCGTGAGAAGCGCTGCTGCACTCTGGAGCGCACCGGCGACCACATCTATACGCTGACCACCGATGTCCACGACGCAAACGAGATCATGCACTGGATCAAGACCTTCATCGGCCGGATCAAGCGCATCGAGGGCGGTCCCGACAGCGTGAGAGCTCGCTTCTATAGTGATATCTACCGAATGGATAAAATGTACGGCGGTGATGAAGATGAACATATTCAGTGAGATCTACGGGGCTTATTTCCGGATCCTGGCGCAGCTCCTGGAGGCCGGCACTACTGATGACAAGACCGTCCGGGAGAGGATCATGAAGGAGGGCTTTAGGGACTCTATCCTCTTCCTGCCCCAGAAGCTGATCCCCGGCCGTGAGGACTGGGGGCTCTTTAGGCGAGGGTCCGATGGGAGCCTCAAAAGGATCACAAGGTCGGCGCCTCCCAAGATCCTCACGGGGCTGCAAAGGAGCTGGCTGAAGGCGAAGCTCTCCGACCCGAGGATAAGGCTCTTCATGGAGGAGGACGCCTTGGCGGAGCTGGACAGGCGGCTGGAAAATACCGAGCCCCTCTACCGGCAGGAGCACTTCCGGATCACCGACCGCCCCACCGAGCACGACCCCTACGACGACCCGGAGTACATTGCGAATTTCCGGACTGTCCTGAGAGCGGTCAAGGAGCGCAGGATCCTTGAGATAGGCTTCGTCTCCGGCAAGGGGAACCGGGTCTTCGGCAGCTTCGTCATGCTGAAAATGGAATACTCCCCAAGGCACGACAGGTCCAGGGTATACTGCTATCAGCTAAAGTCCGGCAGGATCTCCAGCAGCGGCATCATCAACATGGGAAGGATCCGCTTTGTCCGGGATACGGGGGAGGTCTTCCGGGAGGAGATCTCCATGGAGAGCTATTTCAGCAGCAGGAAGTGCAGCTCGCCGGCAGTTGTCAGGGTGACTCCCGAGAGGAATGCCGTGGAGCGCTTCATGCTGGAGTTCGCCTCATTTGAGAAGCATACCGTCCGTGACCAGGGAACAGGGGAGCACACCGTTGAGCTCTGGTACGATCAGCAGGACGAGACCGAGCTGCTCATCAGGCTTTTGAGCTTCGGGCCGGTGATCGAGATCATGGGGCCTGAGCGCCTGAGAGCGCAGGCAAGGGAGCGTGTCCGCAGGCAGGCGGAGCTCCTTGAAAAATACGACGGAGGCTGGAAAAATGACTGACATTGAGGCTGCGAGAAGAGTAGCTGAGCTGGCGGAAAATGCCGGCGGAAAGGCGTATTTCGTGGGAGGATACGTCCGGGACAGGCTCCTTGGCCGGGAGAGCAAGGACATCGACATCGAGCTCCACGGGCTCCCTCCTCAGAAGGCGGAGGAGGTCCTTCGGCAGGCAGGGACCCTCCTTGAGCACGGCAGGAGCTTCGGGGTCTACGGGCTGGCAGGCACGGGGCTGGACATCTCTCTTCCCAAAAACTCCAGCGGAGAGCCGGACCCGTTCATCGGCACCCGTGAGGCCGCCCGGCGCCGGGACCTGACCGTAAATGCTATCATGGAGGAGGTCCTGACCGGCCGGATCATCGATCATTTCGGGGGAGCCGACGATCTGCGGAGGGGGATCCTTCACCATGTGGCCCCTGAGACCTTCCCGGCGGACCCTCTGAGAGTTTTCCGCACGGCTCAGCTCTCGGCAAGGCTGGGCTCCCATATCCACGGGGAGACCATTGATCTGTGCCGGAATATCGGCGTTTCTGACCTTGCCGGTGAGCGTGTCATGGGGGAGCTGGAAAAGGCTCTGCTCCGGGCGGAGAGGCCCTCTGTTTTCTTCGAGACGCTCCGGGAAATGGACCAGCTCGGGTGCTGGCTGCCGGAGCTGGAGGCCCTGATCGGAGTCCCGCAAAACCGTAATTATCATCAGGAGGGCGATGTGTGGGTACATACCATGCTGGTGGTGGACGAGGCTGCAAAGCGCAGAGATCGGGCCAAGTATCCGCTGGGCTTCATGGTGAGCGCTCTCTGCCACGACTTCGGGAAGGCCGTCACTACCAGTGAAGAGGACGGCGTGGTCCACTCCTACGGCCACGAGACCGAAGGCGTGCCGCTGGTGAAGAGCTTTCTCTCCCGGCTGACTTCCGACAAGCGGCTCAGGCGCTATGTGATGAACATGACTGAGCTCCACATGGCGCCTAATAAGCTGGCCGGCACCGGCTCGAAAATAAAGCGCACCAATAAGCTGTTCGACAGATCTGTGGAGCCCTTCGACCTGATCTGGCTAAGCATCTGCGACGGCCTGGGGAAGCTCCCTCAGAGCAGCGGCAGCGAGGACTTCCTCATGGAGAGGTACGAGACCTTCCGCCGGATCATGGAGCGCCCCCACGTTACCGGGCAGGACCTGATCGAGGCCGGTATACCGCCGGGAAAGGAGCTTTCAGAGGTGCTGGGATACGCCCATAAGCTGCGGCTGGCCGGGCTGGAGAAGGAGAACGTCCTCCGCCAGAGCATCGCCTACGCACGGAGCGTCCTGAAAATGAAGATATGAAAAGACCGCCCTGATCGGCGGCCTTTTTCATTTGCTCTTATGGCAGCCATGCGCTCTGCTATTGCAATGCAGTCTGAGCTGTGCTATAATAGAGCTGCCGGAGATCTCCGGCAGGGAGGTGCTGACTATGAAGATACTGAGAGCCCTGACCACCGCCCACCGTGCAGGCGCATATTACGTCCGCATACAGGCCATGGCCAGGAAATACGGGATAACTCTGGAGCAGGAGTTCGATGAGCACGACGCCCCTGATACCAGGTACATCGTCATACTTGACGGGGAGTTCCCCGTCGCCACCAGCCGGCTCTACCCGATAGATGAAAGATCGGTGATGCTGGGGCGGATAGTGGTCCTGCCGGAATACCGCCGCAGAGGGCTCGGGAGCCTTTGCGTGAGCGAGGCCGAAAAATGGGCGGCCGAGCTGGGCTATGAGAGGGCCGTGCTGGAGTCCCGGGAGGAGAAGGTGGGCTTCTATGAAAGGCTGGGCTACAAGGCCAGTCCTGACATGATCATCAAGGGCGAGACCTTCACCTGTGTCCACATGGAGAAGGAGCTCTCACAGAGGAAGGACTGAACGGGGTATGCATTTTGTAAAGGCAAAGTCTCTGCTGACCCGCTGGAACGGCATGAACATCTACCGGGGCTGCGCTCACGGCTGTATCTACTGCGACAGCCGAAGCAAGTGCTACCACATCGACCACAGCTTTGAGGACATCGAGGTCAAGATCAACGCTCCGGAGCTCTTGGAGGAGATCCTGAGGCGGAAGCGCCGGAGGATCATGATCGGCACCGGCTCCATGAGCGACCCATACCAGCCCTGCGAGGAGGAGCTCAGGCTCACAAGGCGCTGTCTGGAGCTGATCGACAGGTATGAGTTCGGGGCAACTGTGATCACAAAGTCTGACCGTGTCCTGCGTGACATCGACCTTTTCGACAGCATCAACTCAAAGGGGAGGAGCGTCCTGCAAATGACCCTGACGATCGCTGACGATGAGCTCAGCAGGATCATCGAGCCCAACGTCTGTCCCACGAGCAGGCGCTATGAAGTCCTGAAAGAGTTCCAGAAGCGTGGTATACCGGCGGTGGTCTGGCTGAGCCCGTTGCTGCCCTTCCTCACGGACACGGAGGAGAATTTCAGCCGGCTCATGGAGCTCTGCCTTGACACCGGAGTGAAGGGGATAGTCTTCTTCGGGATCGGCATGACCCTCCGGGAGGGCAGCAGGGATTACTTCTATCAGGCTCTGGACAGGCATTTTCCCGGCCTCAGCAGCCGGTACAGAGAGCGTTTCGGCGACGCCTATGAGCTGTTCGGCCAAAACAGTCCCCGGCTCATGGAGCGCTTCCATGAGACCTGCGAGAGGTACAAGATCATCCACGATCCGGAGGAGTGCTTCGCTTACACGGCGGAACTCCCGGAGAGATACCAGCAGCTCAGCCTCTTTGATCAGACGTGAGATGAGGTCCCCTTGCCGAAACTCAGGTCACAGAAAGGAGAAAAAACTATGCCGTTCGATTACAAAAAAGAGTACAAGGAATTTTATATGCCTCCGAAAAAGCCGACTATCGTTACCGTTCCGCCGATGAACTATATCGCAGTGAGAGGTCAGGGCGATCCAAACATTGAGGGCGGCGAGTACAAGCAGTCGATAGGGCTGCTTTACGGGGTAGCCTTCACGATCAAGATGAGCAAAAAAGGCAGCAGGCAGATCGAGGGCTACTTTGACTATGTCGTGCCGCCGCTGGAGGGCTTCTGGTCCCAGGAGGGCGTGCAGGGCATCGACTATGCACACAAGGAAGAATTCAAGTGGGTGTCGCTGATCCGTCTCCCGGACTTCGTAACGAAAGAGGACTTTGAATGGGCGGTCGAGGAAGCCACACGCAAGAAGCAGGCCGATCATTCAAAAGTGGAGCTTCTCACCTATGACGAGGGCCTGTGCGTGCAGTGTATGCATATCGGCAGCTACGATGATGAGCCGGCAACTGTCGCTCTCATGCACCAGTTCATGGAGCAGGAGGGCTATTCGCTGGATATTACAGACAGCCGCTTTCATCATGAGATCTATCTTTCTGATGCAAGAAAGGTCTCTCCCGATAAGCTGAAAACAGTTATCAGACACCCGATAAGATGAGGGTGACCTGATCGAGATCGGTCCCTTCAACAGGCCCTTCAGTCAGTTCTATCTCGCAAGTCCACAGGCTTTCCGCAGATGAGAGGAGGATCAGCGATGCCGTCCCACCCATGGGCAGTTCCCGGTATCATCGGAGGTATCGGGGTCTTATACATCATATACTATATCGCAGCGATCATAGCGACGAAAAGGATCCAGCGCAAGGGATCGAGCCGCCACATATCAGGGATCCCTTTTCTTGGCGGGATCCATATCCTTATTGCAGGGCTCATCTCGCCATGTAAGTGGCTGGCGCTCCTGTGCGTGCTGGATCTCTCGTTCTGGAGCTTTCTTTATGCTGTTTTTATCAAAGGAGCATTTAGGAAGGACGAGACCACGGGGGAGAAGGATACATATGACAGGCAATGAGCCGCTCGCTCCGCAATAAACAGATAGCATATTTACAAAAAGCCAAGCCCTTAGAGCATTTTCTAAGGGCTTGATCTTATCGTCAATTTGATCCCTGCCTCCCCGACAAATTTTTGCTGGTAGGCTACAATATATTTGTAAAACCGGTCTGTCCGAACATCAGAGGAGGGGTATACATGATCAAGAAAATTATAGGATCACTGTTTGCAGGCGTGGTCATGATCTGTTTGTCAGCCACGGCGATCTATTCTATCTATGCGGCCACCAATGGCAGTAATGAGCCTGTGATCTACGGCGACTTTGATAACGATAAAAGATCGACGGTCTTTGATCTCTGCCTCGCAAGAGAACAGCTGCTCTCCCAAGATACACAGGAGGCAAACGTGGAAGCCCATGACATCAACGGCGACGGTGATCTTTCATTGGCTGACGTAGTTCAATTACAGCAATTCCTGTTAGGGAGCAGGAAAGAATTTTCACGTTCAGATATCGAGCCAAACACTTCGACGACGGCGACCACCACAGAGACGACATCGGGCGAAACGACCACGACGGAGAGGCCGTATTTCTATTTAGAGAAAGAAGCTCTTCTTCCTGAATCGAGAGTCGATTTTGACATCGATAAAGCTATGGATACCAGAGCACATTCGTCCCGATTTTCCGACCAGAGATCTTTATATATTCTTTGTGCGGATAGCTACTATATGTTTTACGATAAGCTAATGGAACGCTTCGGATTTCATCTGTTCTGATCACTATTCTGCGTTGCTTTATTTAAGTAGTGAAAAAGATTTGCGAATAGATAATGTCTTTTTCTTTTCCCCCTGCCATACTCTGTTGCTCGACTTTGTTCAGCATTATGCTCCCGATGGCTATACGCTTCCGAATGGAATATATATTTCGCCGGAGGAATACCCTGACTTTTATCCGTCTTATGACTAATTTACCGACCTTTATACTTAGCCTCCGAAGATCAATTCGGGGGCTTTTGTTTTACTCAGAGAGCGCTTTTGCTGTCGGCTCTGCGGTCGGCGTCTCGCCGGCTTTTTCATAGCTTCTAAGATCTTGCCAGTGATAGATAAGAAAAACTTATCAATTACCCCCGATATCCATATTGATTTATTCAAAAACCTGTGCTACAATAAAGTTACCAAATAAAATTCGGAGGTAACCACTATGGCAAATATACTTATCGTTTACTACTCCCGCAAGGGCGAGAATTACTGGAACGGCGGCTTGAAACACATCGAAAAGGGCAATACCGAGCGTGTGGCAGAGTTCATTCAGAAAGCTGTCGGCGGCGATCTGTTCGAGGTCGATACTGTAAAGCCCTACTCCGAGAGCTACATGATCTGCATCGAGGAGGCAAAGGCTGAGCTTCGTGCTAAGGCTCGTCCCGAGATCAAGGCTTATCCCGAGAATTTCGAGGACTATGACACGATCTTTGTGGGCTATCCCAACTGGTGGGGAACGATGCCCATGTGTATGTTCACGCTGCTGGAAAAGCTCGACCTGTCCGGCAAGACGATCATTCCGTTCTGCACCAACGAAGGCAGCGGCATGGGTTCAAGCGAGCGTGATCTGAAAGATCTCTGCAAGGGTGCAACGGTCAAGGCAGGTCTTTCGATCCACGGCGCTGAGGCTGCAAATTCAGAGCAGAAGGTCGCTGCTTGGGCTAAGAAGTCTGTCTGAGGAGGTATCATCATGACATTTGAAGAACTGAAAAACTCGACAGTTTTCCCGATAGGCGGCGAAAACGTTAACTTCGCACAGTATTTCGTAGGCACCAGCTACCTGAATATGCTCAGTCTGGAGCAGGTGGTCATCGGCAACGTAACCTTTGAGCCTGCCTGCCGCAACAACTGGCATATCCACCACGCAGACAAGGGCGGCGGACAGATGCTTCTCGTCACCGCTGGTCGTGGCTGGTATCAGGAGTGGGGCAAGGAGGCAAGAGAGCTCCGCCCCGGCGATGTGGTCCATATCCCGGCCGGCGTCAAGCACTGGCACGGTGCGGCGGCGGACAGCGCATTCCAGCACCTTGCGATCGAGGTGGCAGGCGAAAACTGCAAAACTGAATGGTGCGAGCCTGTCTCTGATGAGGACTACGGCAAGCTGAAATAAGGAGGATATTATGGCGATAACAGACAACGCAAAGGCATATCACGAGAAAATGTTTCCGGGCTATGTTTCGGACTTCCTGCGCACTGATCCTGAGTTTATCGAATGCTTCGACAACTTCGCATTTGATGAAGTGGTGAACAACGACGATCTCGATGACAAGACACGCTTTATGGCGATACTTGCGACCCTCATCGGCTGTCAGGGGATCGACGAATTCAAGGCTATGCTGCCTGCGGCTTTCAATTTCGGAGTGACCTACGTTGAAGCTAAAGAGATAGTCTATCAGGCTGTGGCATATCTGGGCATCGGACGCGTATTCCCATTTCTGAAAGCGACTAATAAGGTGCTTGAAAAACTCGGCGTGGAGCTGCCATTAAAAGGTCAGGCAACGACCTCTATGGAGACCCGTCTTGAAGGCGGTATCCAGGCGCAGGTGGACATTTTCGGCGAGGGAATGAGAGGATTCTACAAGTCTGGCGCTCCCGAAACTGTGCATATAAACCGCTGGCTTGCTGACAACTGTTTTGGCGACTGGTACACAAGGACAGGTCTCGATTATAAGCAGCGTGAGATGATGACCTTCTGCTTTCTCTCGGCACAGGGCGGATGTGAACCGCAGCTTACTGCTCATGCAGCGGCAAATATGCGTATCGGCAACAACAAGGCATTTCTTATAAAGATCGTTTCGCAGTGTGTGCCGTATATTGGCTATCCGAGGAGCCTCAATGCGCTGACCTGTATCAACAACGCAGCAAAAAATATGGAGGGATAAATTATGAGAACTTGGCTTATCACAGGCGTTTCCAGCGGATTTGGATCTGAAATGACAAAGCAGCTTCTTGAAAAGGGTGATACCGTTATCGGTACTGTCCGCAAGACCGACAAGGTGCAGGAGCTTATCGAAAAGTACCCCGACACATTCGACTGTCAGATACTTGATGTGACTGACCTCGATCGCATCCACACTTTTATCCCCGAAATGTTTGAAAAGCACGGCAGGATAGATGTTGTGGTAAACAACGCAGGCTACGGACTTTTCGGCGCGGCTGAGGAGCTGGACTATGCGAATATCCAGAAGATCCTCGACACGAACCTTACAGGTCCGATCATGATAATTCGTGACAGTCTGCCATATCTCCGAAAGCAGGGCGGCGGACGTATCATACAGCTTTCCTCATACGGCGGACAGGTGGCGTTCCCTGCAAATTCCATGTACCATGCAACAAAGTTCGGCATCGAAGGCTTCTGCGAGTCCGTGGCACAGGAGGTTGCAAAGTTCAACATCGGCATAACTATCGTCGAGCCGGGCGGTGCAAGAACTGAGTTTAGATATGGCTCTGCTCACGTTGCGGAGCTTATGCCCGAATACGACCATGTACACGGCTTCCTCAATATGCTTGATCCGTCAAAGGGGCTTGCCCCCGGAGACCCGGCAAAAATGGCAGCACGCATGATAGAAAGCGTTGACAAAGAGCCTGCACCTCTCCGAATGGTCCTGGGTTCACAGGCGCTTTCCGCAACTATACAGCACCTTGAAGAGCGTGTTGCGGATTACAAAACACAGACGGAGCTTGCAGCTTCGACGGATGTTACTGAGTAACGAAAGGAAGAATGATCTGTGGAATACATCACATTAAATGACGGCAACAAAATTCCTGTGGTGGGTTTTGGCGTGTTCATGATACCTGCCGACGGTTCAACTTACAAGGCAGCCTCGAAGCGCTGAATGCAGGCTATCGCCACATTGACACGGCGGCGGCATACTTAAACGAAGCAGAAGTTGGCAAGGCTGTCCGTGACAGCGGTATCCCCCGTGAGGAAATATTCGTGACAAGCAAGCTGTGGCTTCAGGATTATGGCTATGAAGCAGCAAAGCTCGGCATTCAAACTTCTCTTGACAAGCTCGGTCTTGATCACATCGACCTCTATCTGCTCCACCAGCCCTACGGTGATGTGGCAGGTGCGTGGAAGGCTCTTGAAGAAGCGAAAGCAGAGGGCAAGCTCCGTTCTATCGGCGTGAGCAATATGACACCGAAGCTGTACCGTGAGCTGACGGCTGATTTTGCAAGTGTTCCTGCGGTCGATCAGGTGGAGTGCGATCCTTTTTTTCAGCAGAAGGCTCTGCGTGAAGTGCTTTCTGAGAATGATGTAAAGCTCGAAGCGTGGTATCCGCTCGGTCACGGTGACAAGTCGCTGCTTGAAGATCCTGTGATCACGACACTTACAGAAAAGTACGGCAAGAACGCAGGACAGATCATTCTCCGCTTTGAGGTGCAGGAGGGCTTTATCGTTCTGCCGAAGTCCACGAATCCGGAGCGGATCAGGGGCAATATCGACATTTTTGACTTTGCTCTTACCGATGAAGAAATGGCAAGCATTCGTGCGCTCGATACGGGCAAGGTTTCGCACGATCCCGAAGCTCCCGGCGTTGGCGAAATGCTGCTCAAAAACTACAAGATCCATGACTGATATGGGTGTGAGGGTATGACAGACAAGGAACAGATCGTGCAGCTCTACAAAGAGATGTACACCGCTATGATAAACAAGGACAGAGCCGAACTTGAGCGTGTCCACGATGACAGCTTCGTGCTTATCCACATGACGGGTATGCGGCAGAGCAAGCAGGAATACATCAATGCGGTAATGGACAGTACGCTCAACTACTATTCCGCTGCTCATGAGGATTTGCAGGTCGAAGTAAACGGCGAAACAGCAGTTCTCACAGGCAAAAGCCGTGTCAATGCTGCGGTATTCGGCGGCGGAAAGCACACATGGCGGTCACAGCTTCGGTTCCAGCTTGTGAAAAATAAAGGCGAATGGCGCTTTGCTATGGCGAGTGCCTCGACCTTTTGAGGTGATGAGATGCTAAAACAGATACGCTATTTTCAGTCGGTAGTACGGCTCGGCAGCTTTACAGCCGCTGCCGAGGAGCATTTCATCTCGCAGTCGGCCATCTCTCAGCAGATCAAGGCTCTCGAAGATGAGCTTGGCGTCGCTCTGCTTGAACGCAAAAATCGGAGCTTTACCCTCACTCCCGCAGGCGAATTTTTCTATAAGAAAAGCCTTGTGCTTGTGGCGGACTATGATAACATAGTCCGTGAGCTGCAAAAGGTATCGGGCAAAAACGGCGAGCTTCTCCGTGTGGGACTACTCAAAGGGTACAGCGGAACGGAGTTTAATTCCGCTGTTTCCGAGTTTACGGTAAAATTTCCCGATGTAACGGTCGAGGTCACGCACGGCAATCATGACACCTTGTATGCACTTCTGCGAAACGGTGATATTGACATTGTTCTAAACGATCAGCGCCGTGCGTTTTCGGACGAGTATATCAATATCGTGCTGGATATTAGGGAATATTATGCGGAAATATCGGAAAATTCGCCTATTGCACAGCTTGAAGAGGTGGAAATTTCCGACCTTAAAAACACACCGCTGATACTGCTCTCCTCCGAAGATCAGCAGGAAACGGAGCGCTACTTTTATCTGAACGATCTCGGCTTTCAGAGCGAGATATATTTTACGGAATACATTGACGATGCGCTGATGCAGGTCATTCAGGGCAAGGGATATATGCCCATTGAGGGCAGCGGTGATGTGGTGCAGACTACTACAAAGGCTGTAAAGCTCCTGCGAAACGGAAAACCCATTATCAGGCGGTATTGTGCTTTTATGAAGGCAGACGATCCGAAAAAACACACGAATGGATTTATTGAGATATTGAAAAAGCAGTTCTGAGAACAGAAGGACATGAAATGGAATATGAGAAGGGTCATGTATATGAGCTTATGGATAAAGGCGGTCCGACAAAAGTAACTGAGCCGTATTTCAAGGATGCGGTGGATGAGATGATGAGAGCAAGAACGCTGTGTGCAAAGGCAAATGCCGTTCTTCCAGATGATCCGTCTTATGTTGGCTATCTTGAAGAACTGTTCGGACGCAAGCTCGATGATGTAAGGATACTTACGCCATTCACTGTGATTTCGGCAACCGTGTAAAATTCGGTAAAGGCGTGTTTATCGATCGCTCCGCTATTCTTTCTGCGTTGGGCGGGATCGAATTTGAGGACGGTGTTATGGCTGCACCGGGGCTAAGGATCGATCACGATCGATCACGATATGTACGACCGCCACACCACCTACACCTACAGCAAGGTGCTTGTGAAGAAAAATGCGTGGCTGGGTATGGGCTGCACGATCTGCCCGGTTGTGACTATAGGCAAATATGCTGTTGTAGCGGCTGGTGCAGTTGTCACAAAGGAAGTTCCCGATCATGCAGTAGTCGGCGGTGTCCCTGCAAAGATCATCAAAATACTTGATCCGGAACAGATGAAAGAATAAAGGGTGAGAAGTTTGAAACATAAATTAGCTATGATAGCTTCTGCGATGCTTATAGCTCTTACCATGACCGCCTGCGGTTCAAATGAGCCTGCCGAAGCACCCTCTGTTGCAGACAGCGACAAGAGCATCGTGCAGGAAAAGCAGACCGACACGGACGTCACAAATATCCTTGTGGCATACTTCTCCAGAGCCGATGAAAATTATTCTGTCGGAACGGTCGAGGTCGGCAACACTCAGATACTTGCGGAGTTTATTGCCGATGAAGTCGGTGCGGACAGCTTTCATATCGAAACGGTGAACGCCTATCCTGCGGGGTATGACGATTGCTGCGACGTTGCAAAATTTCGGCTGACTCAAAACACTGTTCAAGGGCAAGTATGACCTCCGCAGAAGCGTGAATATTGCAGTCAATATGCTTATGTTCCTGTGCATGATCGGGCTGATGTACAGCGGGATCGTGATCTCAAAGCACGTTTTCACTTTGTGGATCTCGGCGGAACAATGACTGATCGGACGATACATATGCTGTGTGCCTATTGGGAACTTGTGCTGATGAGTAGTCACCTCGGTATGCACATTTCGCAAATGGCAGCGAGAACGAAGCTAAACAACAAGGCAGTAATATGGAGCTTGCGTATCATCTTCGGTGTGGTCGGTGCAGTCGGGATATATGAGTTTATTTCGCTCAAATTTCCGGATCATTCGTTCGGAAAAGTCCTGTTTGTTTTCATCGACACATTGGCTTCGGCAGCACTGACGGCTCTGCAATATCTAACAGTCATGGTGTTGTTTGCATATGTGGGATACGTCCGGCAGATTCTGTTCAAAAAGAAGAAAACGGCGGTCCAGTGATGAGCCGCCGCTTTGTTTTGCTATTCAGATCTGACTTTGTTTTATAACATTTTCTTTTCCCATGACTGTATCTCCGCTTTCTTGCTTTCGACCTGTGGACCTCGGAGTGCATAGACATTTTAGACCTTTGCACTCTTGCAGATCTCCTTGATCTTATCGCCGCTTCTGCCTGCACCGCTGCCCTCGCTGGTGTTGAACGGGATGATGTACTCTTTGACTGTTTCGATCTCAAAAAGCTCTCTGCCGACTGTCTCCTGCATTCTCAGCAGCATATCTATTTCGGTCTGTGTGCTGAAATAGGCAACATTGAAAATGTGTGACATTATGTCTGCACTTCCGCTTGCGGTCTGATATGCACATACGGTGAACGTGTTTGTCGGGTCGAGGAAAGAAACTCTCGGATCGTTATGCGGTGCAAAATAGCCATACTTTTCATTTGTATCCACATTGCTGATAACACGGCCGACGTTCATTTCAGAGCCGGTTGCGGAAAGGGTAAGAAAAGTCACGATAGAAAGCGTTTCCTCAACTTCTGCTTTATGTGTGATCAGATCCCAGCAGTCATCTCCTTCATACTTTGCAGTCAGGCTGTGCGATTACGTTCCCGTGCTTAGATCGGAGATGACTTTCGACGACGGAACGGAATGTCTTGTCAGCATTGTCATGCTTCGCCTGATCCTCAGCAAGCACTCAGCCCTGGACAGTATCAGCCTTTGACTTTCTCATTCGCATCACCTTGCTGGTAACTGGATCTAGAGCCAATGTCCTATGATAAATTATAGCATAGATACGCCGTTTTTGTCTATTCGCATTGAGCTCAAACTTTCCGTTCCAGTAAGATCATCCAGTTCGACATATTGTTATGTGGAAATGAAAAATGCGGAACGCTTTCACGCTCCGCATAAATTCAAACTTTATAGAATAATGACATCGAGCAGCGGTCGTAACGTGCGATATTCAAACTTGCGGTGGAAGTCGTTGCGCAGACGCTATACTTGCGGCGATAAACGACATAGAAGATACGACGCTATTCAAGCTCCGTGAAATGGTAACTGATGAAGTACGGCGCATAATTGGAATCATAAACTTCGAGAGCGCTGTCAGGTATCAGCGGAGCGAGGAAGAATAAAATGCTGGACAAAACTTTATTGATGTGCTATACTTGAAGCAAGAAATCACTTTCTAAGGAGAAGCATATGGCTATTGATACTAACAAACTTCGTAGAGGCGAAAAAGTAAAGTGTACATGTTGCAATAAGGGAGTATTAGTACCTGCATATGGTTCTACACCCGAAAAAGCTGGAAGATTTAAATGCAATGAATGTGGAGAAATACTTCATATTAAATTTAAAATGGATAAACTAAACCGCCCATAACAAGGCGGTTTTTTATACCCTAAAAACACTTATGACCTACATTGATGTTCGCCATAAGTGCTATTTTGTTTAAAAGAGAATGTTAAAATAAACAATCCAGATCACACGAGAAACACAAGCGAAAGAATAATGGGAGGAACGAATGAGATATACAGAAATGTTCAGAAACGAACCGGACGTGCTTACTGTCCCCGAGGCAGCGAAGCTGCTCCGCATTGGAAAGGATCAGGCTTACGAGCTCGTGAAAAATGGAAGTCTCGGAGCGATAAGGTTTGGAAAGAAATTCATAATTCCCAAGCCTGCTCTTGTTGACTTCTGCCGAAACGAGAGAACAAAAGCCTCTAAACAGCTATGTTCAGAGGCTCATATATAAAATTAAGGTCGATTTTTAAATGGATGATCAACATTATGTGCGGCAACGTCAAGGTATCTTGCAAAATTATCATTACTCTCCCAATTGATCCAGTTTTCTTCCATCGTTTTTAGGAAATACCAGACCTAAGCTCGGTCGGGTCGGCTATCACTATCTCATTAAGTGCATTGCCACTGCAAATTATTCTACTCCAAACATAATTGGACACAAAACACCTCCTTATAAAAAGTTCCGCCTCACAAAAAGGCGGAACTACACGGCAAACGCCGAATTTGGATCTGGCGCAGTGGGTGGGATTCGAACCCACGTCCCTCAAGGGGCATCATGATCTCTAGCAAATTATAAACCTTCCCAATTGGTCACTTATCGTCTTAAAAAAACGCCGTTTTTCCCTGATTTTGAACACTTTTCTGCGAGAATTTGGAAATTTGCGAGAAAACTGCGAGAAATTTCAGCCGGTTAAAGCGAAAAATGAAAGGCAAAAGTGACCATGAACAAGGAAGAAAAAACGCAAGGAATTAGAGCGTATGCTCAGAAGATGTCCCGAGATATTATCACCGATAAAAGCCTCCAGGTGGTCTCCGCTCGGAAAGAACAGGGTCTATGAACTCATACACAGTGGCGAGCTCCGCTCCTTCGTCTATCAGGGCGGATACATAATCAGCAAGGACGACCTCATCGACTACCTGCTTGAGCACTGCGATGATGAGCCTGCACGTTCGATAAAGCGAGGCGGCAAGGATGAGTGATCACAGCTACCTGCGAGATGAGTTTCCCGAAATAATATCAGGAGAACAGTTGCGTAAGATACTCCATATCAGCAAGCGGAAGTGTGCATGGCTCTTCCAAAGCGGAGCTATTCCCTGCACTGATAACTGCCAAAGTACTCACCGCTACGCTGTGAAGCTTGATGACGTTATGGAATATATAATGGAATCTGAGAACTCAGCGGAAAGAGTTCAGCCGCAGCGACCTCCAGAGTGCTGCCGCGAACAGCTTCTCGACGAGTGGTTCGATGTGCCTGATGTGCTGACTATCGCTGACGTCGCAGGAATAACAGGCTACGCTCCCAATGCCGTAGACCGATGGATAGTGAAAGGCAGTCTCCGCTCGGTGACAGTTCAGACGGGTATCATAACCTGCCGTGAATGGCTCATCGACTTCTACTGCGATGATGGATATAACATCGTGAAGAAGGTCGATAAGCATCAGGAACTGCTTAGAAAGATATTACACTTATAACTAAATAATTATATTCTATCAAGCAATTCAGAAGGCTTGAGCGCAGGCACCCTACTTTCCTTAAAATCGCGAATATTCCTTGTAACAATAAAATCTGCATTGATCCTGCTTGCCTGACACATTTGCAATGCATCTTCATAATCTGAAGAAAACATATCGGCAGCGGCTTTCAAATCAGCAGATTTGAGGTCAACGACTTTGAAAATCATAGTTATCTGTTGAATGAGCTGTGCTGTCTTTTCGGGAGTAAGCTCTTTGCGGAGAATATATACAATGTTCGGTACAGATAACGCTGATATATATCCTTCGATTTGACCAACTTCACAATATTTCCAAACTTTCGACGATGCTTCAATAAATTCAGAGCGATTGCAAAGCACATCAAGAATGACATTGGTATCAACCAAGGTTTTCATGTGATTCTATCCTTTCTGCACGAATAGCTTTATCATCATAGTCATTTTTAAGAACGCCTGTAAGCGAATCAGTAAGGAAAGAAACGCTCGATTCACGGGAAACAAGTCTTGCGACTTCCTTTCCGTTCTTGAGAATTATGATCTCATCCCCTTGCTGGACAGCTTGCAGGTAGTGACCAAAGTTGTTCTGTATATCAGTAGCGGTTACAGTGATCATAACAACACCTCCAATTATTTTTCGCTAATATTATTATATCATATTTTAGCTAAAATGTCAATGGCAGATTATTGAAAATAGGGAAAACAGGAATCACTTAAAAAGCATATATAATATTACCGCTCAGGATCAAACCTGAGCGGTTCATTTTTATTTGACTTTGCGATATTTCTGGTTTTTGCTGTTAAGCTTGTCAGGAATCGTGCTCTCGATTATTCCCTTCTCTAATGCAGGAGCAAGGTAGTTTTTGCGAAAGGTAGGACGATGAGAGAGTCCAAGCCTGCTCATAATATCAGTTGCCGACATCTCTTTGTCACCGAGGGCTCTGATTAACCTGCTGATGTTATCATCTTGGTCGGTATCTTGGTCGCTGACTTGGTCGGTCGAGCGACTAACATTCTTCATATCATTCAATGTTGAATAAATAATATCAAGCATCAACTCAACAAATACTGTTTTGAGGGTTAGTGTCCAAGATCATTGACAAGTGCACAATAAGCATCAGAAATTGCTCAGGAAACTATTGATTTAATAGCTAATCTGTGATATAATATTAAAAAACATCACTGCACAAAGGAGGAGATTCTATGTCTAAGATAATCATTGTCAACGGTAGGTCTGTAAAGGTAATTGATAATACCGAAAAACAAAACGCTCTTTCTCAGGAAGATAAGGACATAGACTTCAGAGCTAAAGAAGCTGTAAAAGCTGCTCTTGCAAAAGCCAAAGTATGTAAGAAACCGATCGCTCGCTATGACTTAAAAGCCAAGAGAGCATATATTGAGGACGCGGAAGGCAATAGAAGATATGTTGAATAAAAAACCTATGATACTGGTTTTCGCTGGTCCAAACGGCTCAGGAAAGAGTACTATCACGAAATATTTTGATACAGTTGGAACATACACTAACGCTGATGATATAGTTGCAGCAACCGGCATGAGTAATGAAGAAGCGGCTGCCTTTGCTGATAAGAAAAGATACGAAGCAATTGGATCGAAGGAAGACTTCACTTTTGAGACGTCCTGTCTTCGCACTACAAACTTGATATTCTCAGAAAAGCTAAAGAAAAAGGCTATTTTATAAAGTGTATATTCGTATTGACAAATGATCCGCTGATAAATGTCTCCCGAGTTGAAACAAGGGTGGCTTCAGGCGGTCACAACGTCGATAAAGATAAGGTGATCTCAAGGTACTACAAGTCTTTAGCAAATATCAAGCAGCTTATTGAACTCTGCGACATAATGGACTGAAAACAGAATAATCGAATTAATAAGCTAATATATAAGTACAACGCTCAGGATCTCTCCTGAGCGTTTGTTATATCATCTTAGTCGGTATCTTGGTCGATAACTTGGTCGGTCGAGCGACCAAGATGATCATAATTATACCTTATGCCGCTTAATGTTATCATTGACACTCTCACTAACAAGGGAGTAACCCTCGTCAGCCACAAGGAGAAAATCGACACAGATACTCCGTCAGGAAAATTCTTGTTGACCGTGTTTACTGCCCTCTCACAGTTGGAGCGTGAACAGCTCAAACAGCGACAGCGTTAAGCAGGCAGCCAGCGAGGGACGAGCGCGGCTGATCGCTTATGCAGAGCAGAGGGCATCGAAATTGCCAAGACACAAGGCAAGTACAAGGGCAGAAAACCTATTGAGATCGACTGGACGAAATTCGGTCAGCTCTATGGGGAATGGAAATCGAAGAACATCACAGGCAGGGACTTTATGCGGAGAATGGGCTTGTCGGCTAATACATTCTATCGCCGTGTGAGGGAGTATGAAGCCACTCACGGCATTGCCGAGCCGACTTCTGATTGACTATTTATTATGAGTATCAAGCAACCGCATATAACTCCTATCAATACCTATTGCTCCAAGCGGAGCTGTAATCAGTATCGCAAGCACCGCTACCGACAGCACAATTTTTCCGCAAGGCAGACCGAGCGACAGCGGCACTGAACCGATTGCCGCCTGCACCGTTGCTTTTGGAAGATAGGCTATCACACAGAAGAAACGCTCTCTTGCATTAAGCTCTGTACCAATAAGGCTTGAGGCTACACCCACAGCTCTGAATGCGAGTGCCATAAATATCATAAACACAGCCGTACCGCCTGCCGATAGGGTGTAACGCACATCTACCGCCGCCCCGACAAGGACGAACAGCACCACTTCGGCGGCGATCCACAGCTTGCTAAATTTCTCCGACAGCCTTGTGGAAACGCTCCCCACGGCTTTCAGTTTTACCACGCAAGCCATAGCGACTACGGCGAGAAGCCCCGATACGGCTACATAAGGCTTCACAAGGGTTTCCATACTCATAAGCAGAAAAGATGTTCCAAGCAAAACAATGACCTTTGTGCTGTTTCTGATTTTACGGTCACGCTGAAAAGACTTTTCAAACAGCAGATACATCAAAAGTCCGACAACCGCACCGAGCATGATACCAAGCACAACGGAAACGGGGATATTTAGAAAATCCGTAACCCTTGCTGTACCGCCCTGTGCCATTGTTACGAATGTGGAAAACAGAACTATAACAAAAATATCATCGCATGACGCTCCTGCAAGTATCATCTGGGGTATGCTCTTCCCAGTGCCCCATTTTTCTTCGATGAGCTTTACCATTCGGGGAACTACCACCGCAGGAGAAACAGCACTCAAAACCGCACCCATAACGGCGGCTTCAATATGATTTATTCCAAGCCATAGCGGAGCGAATAACACATATCCTACAATCTCACAGCAGGCAGGCACGAAGGACATCATTACCGCAGGTCTGCCGACTTTTTTGAGGTCAGATAAATTTAGCGATAGCCCTGCTTTTATCAGAATGATGATAAGTGCTATCTGCCGAAGCTCCGAGGATATGCCGAGTATTTTTGCATCAAGCAGATCAAGCACATAGGGACTTATTACTATCCCGACACCAAGCATACCGATGATACGAGGCAAGCCGATCTTCTCAAAGACGGCAGCGGCAGACAGTCCGACAAGAAAAATTATCGCAAGTGATAACAACATAAAACACCTCCGGGCAAAATAAAAAAGCCGACAACTATTGCGTAAAAACGCAGAAGTCATCAGCTTGAAAAGGCGGTTTCGGTTTCCCGTGGGAGAACATCATTCCCGTATGAAATTTTCTGATATTATTGTATCACGGCAGAGTGAAATTGTCAAGAGTGAATTTCAGAACGAACGTAGAAGCCCCTCAGCAGCGTCCGAGCTTGCGGAGCGTAAAACTAACCACCTGAAAAAGAAAGCCCTCAGAAACGCTCCGAGGGCTTATTTTCAGTTATTCGGTTATCAATATCACATATTATTCTGCTTATACTCCGTTCCCCAAGCCTGCATCGCATCAAGTATCGGTCTAAGCGTTTCGCCCAGCTCACTAAGCGAATACTCCACTCTCGGCGGCACCTCGGCATAGACAGTACGGATCACGATACCGTCACTCTCCATCGACCGAAGGCTTTCGGTCAGTACCTTCTGACTGATACCTTCAAGTGATTTTTGCAGCTCATTGAATCGCCATGGACGGACGAGCAGATTTCTCAGTATCAGCAGTTTCCATTTGTTGCCGATAAGCTGTACAGTAGTTGCAACAGGACAATCGGGCAGTTCTTCCTTTTTCAGCATAGTATACCTCCAATAGTTTCCAAAAGAATGTTACATTCATTATAACATATTGCAGTAGATTTTGCAAGCAATATATACAGTTCACAGAATATTTACAAGTATCGAATAACTCTCAAACCGCCGTATTGCCCAATAGTTACTTTTTTGTAACTGAGGCACAAAAAAGTGCGTACTTGAGCGATTTGCGGGAATATGCTATACTGATCACAACAGGGAAACCTGATTCTAAAAAGGAGGTACAAGCCATGAGTGAGATGCTTAAGCATGTTGCCGCTTGGGGTAGCGAGAATAGTGCCTGCGGTACAGCCGATCCGAAGGACGCTCCCGCGTCGAGCTGCGGAGCTGCCGATCCTGCACCTTCCGCTTGCGGTTCTGCCTGCGGTGCTCAAGACCCCGACAAGAAGTAAATCGGAGGAAGCAAGAGGTTAGAGGTAAGATGTAAGAGTCTTACCTCTGATCTCTAACTTCTAACCTCTAATCTCTAACATCTAAAAGGAGGACACCGAGATGAAACCATATTTTGCTTTTCAGTGGCACATCACCGACACTTGCGACCAACGGTGCAAGCATTGCTACATCTTCGCAGAGGACAACTGCAAGGCTCTTACCGAAATGAAGTGGGAGGATATGCGTAAGGTTGTGGAGAGCTGTGAGGATATGTGTGACAAGCTCGGTCGGACGACCTATTTTTATATCACAGGCGGTGATCCGATACTGCACCGTGATTTCTGGAAACTTGCCGAGCTTCTGAAAGAAAAAGGCATCACATGGGCTATTCTTGGCAATCCGTTTCATTTGAATGATGAAGTCTGTCAGAAGCTCTACGATCACGGCTGCCGTAAATATCAGCTATCCCTTGACGGCATGGAGGATATGCACGATCTGTTCCGCAAGCCTGGCTCGTTTCAGACCACGCTGAAAGCGATAGACTACATCAAAAATTCGGGTATGTACTGCGCTATTATGTTCACGGTATCAAGCATGAATATGGGCGATTTTCCGCAGCTTATCGACCTTGTGGCAGAGAAGAATGTTGATGTGTTCGCATTCGGGCGGTACTGCCCCACAAGCGGTCAGAAGTCGGAGGAATACCATATCGAGCCGACCGTCTACCGTGATTTCCTCGATATGTGCTACAAGAAATTTCAGCACCATAAACAAAACGGCTGCAAGACCACATTTCAGTATAAAGACCACCTGTGGACGCTCTACCTCTACGAGCAGGGGCTTTTCAAAATACCTGAAAACCATAACACCGATATGGTCTATGACGGCTGCCATTGTGCTATCGGTCACATGACGATTTTGCCGACAGGCGATGTGTATGCCTGCCGCAGAATGGAAAGCAAGATAGGAAATGTGTTTGAGACTTCAATGTATGACCTGTTCACAGGTGCAGACTTAGAAGAATACAGACAGTTTGATAAATTTGAGAAATGCGCAAAATGCGAGCTTCGGGGCTATTGCCGTGGCTGTCCTGCCGTGACATTCGGCTACACAGGCAATATGTATGCACCCGACCCGCAGTGCTGGAAGGAGGTAGGCTAATATGAAAGCTGTTTCTATCGATAAAATAACCCCTGCCGAGGAAGTTGCAATCACAGAGATACCCGTTCCCGAAGTCAAGTCGGGCTGGGTGCTTGTAAAAGTCAAAGCATTCGGCATGAACCATTCCGAGCAGATACTCCGTCTGTTGGAGATAAAAGCCGACTATATCCAAAAGCCTATCGTTCCGGGCATTGAGTGCGTGGGCGAGATCGCAGACCCCTCCGACACCGATTTTCAAAAGGGACAGAAAGTGATAGCTCTTATGGGAGGTATGGGCAGGAGCTTCAACGGGAGCTATGCCGAATATGCCCTGCTCCCTGCACATCATGTTTTTGCCATTGACAGCGATCTGCCGTGGGAGCGCCTTGCGGCTGTTCCCGAAACATATTTTACGGCATGGGGTTCGCTGTTTGAGTGCCTGCATTTGCAGCCGAATGACACACTTCTTATAAGGGGTGCGACCTGCGCTCTCGGCTATGCGGCGATACAGATCGCAAAGGCTCTCGGCTGTAAGGTGATCGCCACTACGCACAGGGAAAGCAAGCTGCCGCTGATCTCCAATGCCGATGAAGCTGTAATTGATGACGGCACTCTGGCAGGCAAGGTCAAAGTAACAAAGGCTTTGGAGCTTGTAGGAGCAAAGTCTATCCGTGACACGCTCCGCTGTATGGTGAGGGGCGGTATCGTCTGCCATACGGGACTGCTGGGCGGTGTCTATACCCTTGACGGCTTTGATCCGATCAAGGAGATACCAAACGGAGTTTATCTCACGGGATTTTTCTCAAACTATCCCACACAGCAGACCGTTGATGAAATATTCGCATTTCTGAACGAGCATAAATTAGAGCCTTGCTTCGGGGAATGCTTTGACTTTGAGCATATCCGTGAAGCCTGCATCGCTCTTGACAGCGGCAAGGTGAATGGGAAAATAGTTGTAAAAATGCCATAGATATGATATAATAGGCAGAAAGGACGGTGAGGGACATGATCATCAACACAGGTATGCGGACGGATATTCCTGCATTTTATTCCGAGTGGTTTATGAACAGGATACGGGCTGGCTTTGTGTTGGTGCGAAACCCTTATCGCCCCGACTGGATCACACGCTATGAGCTGAACCCCGATGTGGTGGACTGCCTTGCTTTCTGCACGAAGGACCCTGAACCGATGCTGAAGCGCCTTGACGAGTTGAAAGCATATCATCAGTATTGGTTTGTCACGATCACGCCCTATGGCAGAGATGTAGAGCCGAATGTTCCGCCGAAAGAAAAGGTAATGCAGGACTTTATAACTCTCTCAAAAACGCTTGGTGCGGACTGTGTAGGGTGGCGATATGATCCGATCTTCATTGACAGCACCTACACCCTTGAGCGCCATATATTCGACTTTGAGCAGATGTGCAAAACACTTTCAGGATATACAAAAGTCTGCGTGATCAGCTTCATTGACCTCTACGAAAAGGTCAAGCGTAACTTTCCGCAGGCTCGGACGGTCACACAGCAGGAGCGTATCAACATAGGCAAGAACTTTGCGGAGATCGGCAGTCGTTACGGCATTACGATAAAAGCCTGCGCCGAGGGAACAGACCTTGCACCTTACGGTGTGGACTGCAGCGGCTGTATGACTCAGCAGACCTTTGAAACGGCGATAGGCTCTCATCTGAATGTACCGAAAAAGAAATCGCAGAGGGCAGAATGTGCCTGTGTTCTCGGAACGGATATTGGTGCTTACGATACCTGTGGACACCTCTGCCGCTATTGCTATGCTAATTATAACCACGAAAATGTCAGGCGGAATATGCAGCTTCACGATCCCAATTCTCCCTTTCTTGTGGGGAATTTGCAGGAGGGCGAGGTCATTCATCAGGCGAAGCAGGAAAGCTGGATAGACGGTCAGATGACTTTATTCTGAAAGAGGGAGTAGACATGAGTATTACAAGAGATGATTCCGCAGCGATCGAGCAATTGAAAAAGGTAATTGAAACGGCGGACGCAATCGTGATCGGTGCAGGAGCAGGACTTTCCACCGCCGCAGGCTTCACCTATTCGGGCGAACGCTTCGAGCGTTTCTTCTCGGATCATGAAGCGAAATATGGATTTCACGATATGTATACAGGCGGTTTCTTCCCCTTTGAAACGCAGGAGGAAATGTGGGCGTACTGGTCACGCTTCATCTGGTGCAACCGCTATATGGACATTGACAACGGCACTTACAAGGCGCTGTTTGAGCTTGTGAAAGACAAGGATTATTTTGTTATCACCACGAATGTTGACCACCAATTTCAGAAGGCAGGCTTTGACAAGAGCCGGCTCTTTTACACGCAGGGCGATTATGGACTGTTCCAATGCTCCGAGCCATGCCACGATCAGACCTATGACAATAAGACACAAGTCAAGGACATGATCGAGTTTCAGGAGGATATGAAGATACCTTCTGATCTGATACCGAAATGTCCGAAATGCGGTAAGCCCATGACGATGAATTTACGAAGCGATGATAAGTTTGTCGAGGACGAGGGCTGGCATAAGGCAGCAGAGCGATATGATGATTTTCTGAAAACCCACAATGGACAGCATATCCTGTTTTTGGAGCTTGGTGTGGGCTACAATACGCCTGTTATCATCAAATATCCATTCTGGAAAATGACAGCTCAGAACCCCAAAGCTACTTACGCTTGCTTGAATTACGGAGAAGCGTATGCGCCCGACGAGATAGCGGAGAAGAGTATTCTGATCAATGGGGATATTCATGAGGTGCTGTCAAAAATAAAATAGTGTGATCTGAATCCCAGATCCGATTTTATTTCGGGTTTGGGATTTTTGCATATATGAACAATATAGGGCTATGTTGTGATTGTATTAGTCCTGAATTTTCTGCATCATAGTCGCACCGCCCTTGAAGCCGACCTTATACGCAGCTCTCAGCTCAGCAGCGGCGGTATCGCTCACGCAGTCGAGGATCTTGTGGAACATATCGATCTGCTCCTCGCTCAGAGAATTTTCAAAGGGGATGCAGAGCTTGTTAAACTCGTCAGAAAACTCAGCGGAGTGAATATCGCCTTGTCTGTAATTGTACATCGCATCGATCATTTGTATTAGTCCTTTCGTTTTTAAGGTAAAAGAGCTGTTTCCCGACAAGAAAATCCCGACCGCCCAGTATTTGAAAGAAAGGCAGACCAAACTCCGAGAGCAGTACGCACAGAGTTCAGCCGAGTACAATTTTTACAAGAAGGAAGCGGACAGGCTTGCACAGCAGATACAGAAAAAGCGGCAGAGCAAAAAAACGCTCGACCGCTACTTACAGAACGAACAGGCTGCCAAAAGAAAGAAAAATCAGCTTGAATAAAAATACGGCCGGGAGAGCTTTTCTCCTTGCCGTCCATATAGATCATAAAACTAACCCGAATACATATCTGATGACCATGTACGCCAGTTATCATAGAATGGTGCTTTATCTTTTGCGTGAATACTGCCAGTGTAATTTGGCTCAACATATACAAGAGAATAACATCTTATATCAGGGGTTTCTATCCCATTGCCGTTTTTCAACTTATCTTTCTTTGCTTGAATAGAAATAGCTAAGTTTCCATTTTTGTCATTATAAATCTCAATTACAGTGAATACGGGAAAATCGCTATCTTTTTGATATTGCTTGTTTAAGCTATCAAGTATATCTCTTATTTCTTTGGGAGTGTTTTCGTCATTGAGGTAAACTATACCATTAAGACCGTTATTTCTAATATACGTTGGAAGTGCATCAAAGTATTCTTTGTTTGATTGTAAGCAATTCTCACAGTAGCGATATGGTGTGTGATACAAGAATTGAATAATTACAGGTATGGATATTATCACAATCATCAGTATTACTGCAATAACAAATCGGTACTTTCGCTTGACTTTCATTTAAGTACCTCCATGAGGCTTCTATCCTTAACCTATATTGAGGATCTCATCTTATGTATTATTATACATCATCACCGCCAATAAGTCAACCATAAATCAACAAAAAGAAAGGAAACAACAACTATGAGCAGAATAGGTTATATCCGTGTTTCTACGGAACATCAGGAGACAGCCCGTCAGCAGGAGATCATGTGCGACTATCAGGCCCCGCCGTATCTTCTCTGAAAAGCTGTCAGGAGCGAGCGCAGACCGTCCACAGCTTCATGCTATGCTTGACTATGTGCGTGAGGGCATCGAGATCGCTAAGGCAAGGGGCAAGTACAAGGGCAGAAAGCCCACCCCGATCGACTGGACGAAGTTCGGTCAGCTCTATGGGGAATAAAGAGCAAAGAACATCACGGGCAGAGACTTTATGCGGAGAATGGGCTTGTCGGCAAATATCTTTTACCGCCGTGTGAGGGAGTATGAAGCCACGCACGGCATTGCCGAGCCGACCTCTGCTTGATAATAGCTGTCATCGGGACGGAGAAACCCCACAGCACCGTCCGAGCCTGCGGAGCGTAAACTTAACCGTCTGAAAAAGAAAGCCCTCAGAAACGCTTGCAGGGCGTTTCCGAGAGCTTACTGTGAGATAATAAGTTCCAATAGGGTAAGTGCCAATTGTGGTATGCTCCACAATGTTGGTTTTAATTTGTGGAGGACTTATTGGTTTCAAAGATCGTCCCTGATAAAATGTGTCGGCTGCCACTGTTCTTTTTCCGGCAGACCAAACTGCTTCTTACCAAGGGCGATCGCCTTTATCAGAAAGCTCATATTGTTTGCAAGAGTACGCATTGTCTGCAAGCCCTCGGCATCCTTTTCCGCCTCACCGGACTCTCTGCCGTGAACACTGTTCCAATACTGGCTTGAAGCGACAGGCATATTGCTTATGGTGAAATACTTGTTCAGCTCATCAAATGTTGCGGAACACCCGCCGCGCCTTGCGACTACAACACTTGCACCCACCTTCATCGTCTTATCGAAATGTGTGCTGTAAAACAGTCGGTCAAGACAGGCTATGAGCGTAGCATTTGCCGAACCATAATACACAGGTGAAGCGACCACAAGACCGTCAGCAGCTTCAAACTCAGGTGCAAGCTCATTGACAGCATCATTGAAAGCGCACCTGCCAAGCTCTGCACACTTTTGACAGGCAATACAGCCCCTGATGTCCTTGCTTCCGATATGACAGATCTCAGCTTCTACGCCCTGGGCTTCAAAAGTTTTGACAAGCTCATTGACAGCGATCGCTGTGTTTCCATTTGCATGAGGACTTCCATTCAAGATCAATACTTTCATTTGATTCCCTCCATTAAGCATTCCATTGTATTCTCACCAGTTTTCATACCGCTGTCCCGTATGCAGCTCTGCCATTCTCTGCATTTCCGCATCTGTCAGCTCAAAGTCGAAGATACTGTAATTCTCAAGGATATGGTCGGGATTTTGCGAGCCCGGGATCGTGATATATCCTGCCTGCAAATGCCAGCGGAGTATGATCTGTGCCGAGGTCTTGCCGTGAGCTTTGGCAATATCCATGATCGTTTCATTGCCGAACAAGTCCTGAGTATGCCCTCTGCCGCCGAACGGATACCATGATTCTACAACAGTACCGTATTTGGCAATATCCTTTTGAAACTCTGTGTTCTGATAAAACGGGTGATTTTCGTTCTGCACCACCGCAGGCTTGATATCGCCGCCCGATGTGACACGCTCATATTCTTCAAGGGTATAATAGTTAGAAATACCGATTGACCGCAGTTTTCCGTCCTTGACACCTTGACACAGAGCCTTATAGACCTCTGTATCATTACTGCCGGATTGATGTATCAGCATCAGGTCGATATAATCAAGTCCAAGCCGCTCAAGAGAATCATCAATAGAGCTGTACGCTCTTTCATAGTTGGACGGCATGACCTTTGTGGTGACAAAGACTTCGTCACGGGTAACGATGCCCTCATCTATTGCCCTCTGAATGCCTTTGCCGACACCTGTTTCATTTCCGTAATACTGCGCCGTGTCGATCAGTCTGTATCCGTCTTTCAGAGCTTCGTAGACGGAATTTTCCGCAGTATCATCGTCCTGTGTCCATGTGCCAAGCCCGATAATGGGCATTTCGTAACCGCTGTTGAGCAGTACGGTCTTTGTTTTGAAGTTGAAGTCATTATCGCTGTTACCGAACGATAGACCCACAGAGTCCAACCATTCCATAACATCATTTTCGGTACTGTCTGCTGAAAAGCGTTTGCCGGCTTTGATTTCCTTGCAGTCAATTCCGAGCGCCTTGATATTGCCTTCAGCTGTGCTGATACCTGAACTATGTGAAGTGCAGAAAGGAATGATCGTTTTGTCCGTAAAATCATAGCTTTCAAAGAATGTGTCGATGATGCGAGGCTCCTGTCCCCACCATATCGGGAAACCAACGAAAATAGTATCATAATTATCTATACTGTCAATAAACGAGCCAATCTCAGGACGAACCGTTTTATCGTTCTGCTCACGATTTGCACGACAATCGTTTTGATACTGAATATCCTCATCAGTATAAGGAACAGCAGCTTCGATCACATAGCTGTCTGCCCCAGTAATATCTATCAGGTATTCAGCGATCTTCTCCGTGTTTCCTGTTCTTGAGAAATATGCAACAAGCACCTGCGACTCATCGTTTTTCTTCATAGATTCTATTACTTTACGTTTCATTAGGCATAGGTCAAAAACGTCCCAGCGGTCATCTCCGGTCAGATCATAGGGTTTGCCACTCAAATCCTCCTCCGTCGGTCTTGTAAGCAAAAAATCTTGTAGATCACGAATATCCTGCACTGTATATGTGTGATCCAGATCATAGTTGGTTTCAGGAAGAACTATTGCAGATGACACAGTGTCAGCAGTGTCTGTTGTTTCCTGCATGACAGAAGCTGTTTCCTCAGAATAACTTCCGCAGCCTGAAAAAAGGAATAATACCGCTAAAACAAGTAAAGCATTCGATCGTTTAAATTTATTTCTCATACCTATTTCACCTCATTCCGCCCTGTTTATGCGTTTCGTTTATTTCAGATACTCATTATAAAACGCTTCGAGCTTATCAAACGGGATAGCGTTATTCTCACCGCCGTCATACAGATCGGTATGGGAAGCCCCCTCGATCACGAGCAGCTGCTTATTGTCGGCATAGGGGTTATCCTTGATCATAGCCTCATAAGCGTCCTTGCCGAAGTAAAAGGAATGCGCCTTATCGCCGTGCATTACCATAACAGCGGAGCGTATCTCATTGCTGTACTGCAAGATCGGCATATTGATGAATGACAGGCTCGATGTGATGTTCCAGCCGCCGTTGGAGTTGAGAGAGCGGGGGTGATAGCCACGCTCGGTCTTGTAGTATGCGTGGTAGTCCTTCACGAAATAAGGTGCGTCCTCCGGCAGAGGATCCACTACTCCGCCGCCCAGCTCGTACTCGCCGGACTTATAGTCCTTTATGCGCTGAGCATTTAGAGCCTGCTTCATCGCATAACGTGCATCTGCGTTGTCGGCTTCATCGAAATAGCCCTTTGCGTTGACTCTGGTCATATCGTACATGGTAGAAGCGACAGTTGCCTTGATACGGGTGTCCATAGCCGCAGCGTTTATCGCCATACCGCCCCAGCCGCAGATACCGAGGATACCGATACGCTCAGGCTCAACATTCTCCTGCACACTAAGGAAATCAACGGCTGCTGAGAAGTCCTCTGTGTTGATGTCAGGCGAAGCTACATAACGGGGAATACCGCCGCTTTCGCCCGTAAAGGACGGGTCAAAGGCAATGGTCAGGAATCCACGCTCTGCAAGCGTCTGAGCATACAGACCGCTGCACTGCTCCTTGACTGCGCCGAAGGGTCCGCACACAGCGATCGCCGGGAGCTTTCCGTCTGCATCCTTCGGAACATACATATCGGCGGCGAGAGTTATACCGTAGCGGTTGTGGAAGGTGATTTTTTTATGGTCGACCTTGTTGGACTGCGGGAAGGTCTTATCCCATTCCTGTGTCAAAGCAAGCATTTCGTCTTTCATATCAGATACCTCCGTTTTTATTTTATTATAACACAGATCCGGTGATATGTATAATACCTATTTTGAATAGCTTGTCATTCTTGACAGGAATATCAAAATCGGTTATAATGAAGATACCAACTATCGGAGGTGTACTATGGAAATACGGGTATTACGCTATTTTCTTGCCATTGCAAGAGAGGAAAACATGACAAGGGCTGCCGAGCGCCTGCACATCTCTCAGCCCTCGCTCTCTAAGGAGATCAAGAAGCTGGAGGAAGAGCTGGGCCATGAGCTGTTTATCCGCACGAATAAGAATATGCTCTTGAATGATGAGGGTATGCTCCTGCGGAAGCGTGCCGAGGACATTCTTGCCATGGTGGACAAGACCGCCGAGGAGTTCAGCCAACTGGACAACATCATCGGCGGAGAGATCCGGATCGGGTGTGCGGAGAGCTATCTCATCAAGTATCTTGCACGAAGTATCAAGAGCTTCAAGGAACAGTACCCGAATTTTATCTTTCACATTTTCAGCGGAGATACCGAGCCTGTTGCAGAACGTCTTGACAGAGGTATCCTTGACCTCGCTGTTATCGTTGAGCCGCCTAATCTGTCTAAGTATAACTATCTCTCGATCCCCGAAAGCGACAAGTGGGGGCTTGTTATGCTTCGCAGCAGCCCCCTTGCAGAGAAAGAATATGTTACCCTTGATGATTTATACGGTCTGCCGCTGTTCTGTTCGGAGCAGTCTATCCGTGTGGACTTCCCACGCTGGTGCGGAGACAATATGGACAAGCTCAACTTCGCAGGAACGGTAAACCTCGCATACAATGGTTCTGTGTTTGTGAAAGAAGGGCTGGGGTACCTGCTATCCTTTGAGCACCTCATCGACACCAGTGAAGAGAGCGGACTTTGTTTCCGCCCGATCAGTCCCACCCTGGAAACGAATATGTACATCATCTGGAAGAAGTATCAGGTGTTTTCTCCGATAGCAGAGCTGTTTCTGAAAAAGCTGAAAGAAGATCATAACTAATAGAATATGTTTCTGAAAAAGAAAAATCAGGGCTATGCCTTCCGTCACACTGTCACGGAGGACATAGCCCTTTCCTTATGTTGTGATTGTATTAGTCCTGAATTTTCTGCATCATAGTCGCACCGCCCTTGAAGCCGACCTTGTATGCAGCCCTCAGCTCAGCAGCGGCGGTATCGCTCACGCAGTCGAGGATCTTGTGGAATACATCGATCTGCTCCTCGCTCAGAGAATTTTCAAAGGGGATACAGAGCTTGTTAAACTCGTCAGAAAACTCAGCGGAGTGAATATTGCCTTGTCTGTAATCGTACATCGCATCGATCATTTGTATTAGTCCTTTCGTTTTTAAGGTAAGGAGACGATAAAAATGAGAGCTTTTTAAGTCGGCTCTTATGCAACTCTACAAAGTAATATGAAAGTTATGTGAAATAGGGTATCAAAATGCCTCTCCCAGTTCCCTATAATTAGAGGGCAAAGGTACTGCGCAAGGGCTCCTGTAAAATAATTGCTAACTTGCTGCCACGCAGGTCAGAGTTCCGATAGTAAAATCGGTAGCTGTTAGTTCAGTGATAGTAAATTGCTAACACTGAAAAAGCTCTGTATCAGGTGCTTTGACCGTGCTTGGTAGTTTGTTAGTAAAATAATAGGTGCAGGACGGCGTGTCGCGCATTTGTGCGCGGTTTGTGGCGTCCTGCGGAGGAAGGAGGGATAACTGCACCACACGAGCTCTCAAGGCGAAATTGAGGGCAAATAAAACGAGTTTGAAAGGATGATTGAATGACTGAAAACTACGACAACAACATTTACAACGAGCCGTACTGCGTCAGGGACGGCTGCCTTTATGAAACGGTTGAGCGAAAGGGAAAGATCACAACGGTCAGACTGTGCGATTACGTTCCGGTGCTGAAGTCGGAGATAACTTTCGACGACGGCAGCGAGTGCCGCAAGGCGTTCGAGGTCGGAGCTGTACACTCCAATGGTACAACAATGCCGACAGTGACTGTCACCGCAGACGATATGAACAGTATGAAGTGGCTCATCGAGAAGTGGGGTTCGCTTGGTTCGTATTCGCCTGCGAATAACACTCTCGGCAAGATACGCCACGCGATAATGAGCACCAAAGCTGACGTTGAGTTCAGAACAGTGTACAGTCAGACCGGCTGGCGAAAGATAGATGAGCGTTACGAGTTCTTGATGCCGTCTGCGGATAGTGAGTTCACTGTGGAGCTACAGGGGAAGCTGAATGCATATCACTGGAGTGCGCCTGCAAGTTCGGACAAGCTGTTCTATCTCATGGCACTTCTCGAAAATGGTCTGCTTCCCCAGAGAGTAATGCTGCCTCTGCTGGCGGTAACATTTCTGTCTCCGCTGGAGCACTTCCTGAAAGTGGCGAGCTGTGAACCGAAGTTCATAACTGCTCTGGTCGGCAAAACAGGTACGCGAAAGTCATCCACAGCCGCGTTGATGTGTTCGTTCTTCGGCAGCTTCACTGCGAGCACTCTGCCTATGTCGTTTCACGACACGGCGAACAGTATCCTCAGCAACATCTATTCGCTGAAGGACGTGCTGACCTGTGTCGACGACCTGCACCCGAATGATACTTATGGAGACTACGAAATGAAAAGTACCGCGCAGAACCTCGCTCGATTCTACGGTGACCGCATTGGCCGTGCAAGGTTGAATAGTAAAATCGAATTGCAGCCGTCGCGTCCTCCGACAGGTATGTGTCTTATCACAGCAGAGTACGTTCCCGAGATATCGCAGAGTGGTCTTGCGCGTTACTTCATCATCGAGATGAAAGCTGACGACATCGACCTTGCGCTGATGACTGAGTATCAGCAGCTTGCGGCGGACGGAGTGCTTGCGTCAATTATGCACAGCTATGTTGTCTGGCTGCGCGAAACATATCTCTGCGACGATGAAAAAAGTTTCGTGCAGGGACTGTCAGATACATTCAAAAAATACCGCGCTGATGTCACAGCGGAACTGCTCACAAGGTGCGAATCTTTCCACACAAGAGTTTCCGATACTCTTGCGCACCTGATGATAGGCTTCGACTTCCTGCTTGCGTTTCTCAATGCAAAAGAAGAAATTGGTGTGCAGGACATGGAGAACTACAAAAGCTCGTTCCGAAACATAATCGTCACAAGTTCTGTCAGAAACAATTCCATTGTCGAGAACGAAAACTATTCGTATCAGTTCTGCGACAAGCTGAAAAGTCTGCTCGACAGCGGCAGGTGCAGTGTCAACGTCATTGGCAGCGACTGCGACATGAATCGCAAGGGCTTCATCGACTTCGAGGACGACAATTACTACTACCTCATCATGAATGCGGCGCTGTCGGAGGTGGTAAAGCTGTCGAAAGAAATGGGCGAGAGCTTCTCCATTGGCAAGAACAGTCTGATACAACAGCTTGTCGATGACGGCATCATGGTCGTGAAGGGCAAGCGCAACACGACGACTGTCCGCGTCACCGATGACCGTCAGATGAGCGTGGCAGTACTGGATAAGTCGAAGATGTTCCCTGATATGGAAGAAGCCAAAAACAGCAAAAATCGCTGAGATTTTTGGGTTGCAGGATAAAAGCTGGCGTCAAAGCGCCAGCCAGTTCACATCGGACGGGCAAAGCCCGCCGATATTCCGCGATTTGTGAGTTTACCGCATTGGAGTCAAAATAAAAAAGGGAGGAAAATGCTGATGTCAAAAAATGCAAAAAGCAAGAAGAATGCCGATGTTTCGGCAAATTATGATGGAGTCTACGCCCCGAAAATCAAGTTTCCGCTGTACGTTTATCCCGAGACAATGAAGACCGTTGAAAGTCTCTACAAGTCTGATAATTGCAGCACAAAAACTGAGTTCATGGAGAAGGCTATCCGCTTCTACTTCGCGCACCTTATGCAAAACAAGCCTGAACTTGTCGAGTACCTTGCGCCGCAGATAGCGCACATCGTTGAGGGATACATCATGGGGACTGAGTAGAGGTTGTCACGTGTGATATTCAAGCTCCGTGAAATGGTAACTGATGAAGTACGGCGCGTAAACGGTATCATAAACTTCGAGAGTGCTGTCAGGTATCAGCGGAGCGAGGAAGAATAAAAGCTGATTGATGTGTATGTGATATGTTATCATGTGCAATTAGCGTGAGGGAATAGTTGACAGTGACAAGCTCATTGTGTAGTGGTTCTGCCCAGTATCAACAGTCAACATTCGGTAGTTCTGGTGAATGGATTTCGTCAGGGCGATGTGGTATGATTGTTGGTCAGGAGGTGACCGCAGCAATGAAGTTGCAGGATCTATACTACGGAAATGTTTCTCCATGTCAGCACAGTGTTAAGAGCGAGTCTAAGTATGCCAAACGACCTCGTGAGCTGCTTGATATGTGCGATTCGTTGAAGGAAAGGTTGTCAGCTGATGATAAAAAAACAGCTCGACGAGATTACAGATTTTCATAAAAAACTGTCCGAGACAATGGTAGCGGAAAGCTACATACAGGGCTTTCGCGACTGCGCTGAACTGATAATAGACGTGATGTTCGGCAGTAGCGAGAACCTGAAATAACAACATAACAATCAAAATGGAAAGGGTACGATAAAAAACGTACCCTTTAATTCTAAGTAAAGGAAAGATTAAAATGAACAATTCAGATCACACGAGAAACACAAGCGAAAGAATTACAGGAGGGACGAATGAGATATACAGAAATGTTCAGAAACGAACCGAACGTGCTTACCGTCCCAGAGGCAGCCAAGCTGCTCCGCATTGGAAAAGATCAGGCATGCGAGCTCGTGAAAATGGAAGTCTCGGAGCAATAAGACTGGGCAAGAAGATCATTATTCCGAAGCCTGCTCTTGTTGACTTCTGCCGAAACGAAAGAACAAAAGCCTCTGAACAGCTATGTTCAGAGGCTTATACATAAAACTAAGGTCGATTTTTAAATGGATGATCAACATTATGTGCTGCAACGTCAAGGTATCTTGCAAAATTATCGTTGCTCTCCCAATTGATCCAGTTGTCTTTGAGCGTTTTTAGGAAATACCAGACGTCGTCATCTCCATAATCAAGAGATCCATCAAATATTGGGTTTTCATCTAACCAATCATAATACTGGTATTCGATATCCATAACATCTTCTTTAACGCCATTGTTCCAGTAAAACTTTGAAACGTAGATGTGGTTTTCTTCAACAAGATACCACACCACATCATGGTATATTTCAATTAAACGAATAATTGAAGTAATGGGGTAACGCCAACGTTGACAATACTTTAGCTCATAAGAATTATCTGCAAGTTTTTTCACTAAAACACCGCGAGCTTCTCTATCGTCATATGGAATATCGAATAACTTATGGAATGAGATGATAGAATGTGAAAGATTTGTAGGATCTCCAATAACAATTTTATCAAGTGTATCTAAGCCGCATATTATTTTACTCCAAACATAATTTGACATAATAGTCACCGCCTAATCAAGAGTACAGTATTTGTATAATGCGCGGAATGAAAATCGCGTCCCAGAAAAACTGAGACGCGAAATTGGCTGCGCGGGCTCCGCGCTGGCGCAGTGGGTGGGATTCGAACCCACGTCCCTCAAGGGGCATCATGATTTCGAGTCATGTCCGTTATGACCACTTCGATACCACTGCGTATTTAATTTAACAATAAAACTGCGAGAAAACTGCGAGACAGCCATTTGCAAACGCAATCACAGACACCGCCGAAACCACGCAGAACAGGGATAAATCAAAGTGCGGCAAGCTCAAAACCGACTATGTTTCGAGTCATGTCCGTTATGACCACTTCGATACCACTGCATATTACCAAAATATTATACCATATCGGGGAAAGAAAATCAAGACCCGGGGTAAAAATTTTATCATATAACAAAAAGGGCCCGCCCGGAGGACCCGGACGGGCGAATGGAACTTTCTTTTGCCTGATCAGCTTTGATCCCCTCGAGCCGAGCGAGTCCAGCTCATCGGGATATGTTAAAGAGGTGTGTCGTTATCCACTTTCATATTTATGCCGTTTTCAGCCCTTCGCCGAAGGATCGAGCCTTGAGAGCTCTTCCTCCTTAGCGGAAAGGACCTGAGCGATGAGGGCCTCATTTGCCCTTTTCTCTTGTAAGTGCTGGTCCGCCGCAGTCTGCTGAGCCGCCGCCCGTCTCTGAGCCTCTATCTCGGCTTGGAGCCTTTGCTGCTCTTCGTCAAATTCAGCCTGAGCAGCCTCCTCTTCCCATTTTGCCATGGTAATATCATCTGCTGAGGCGTCTGAGGAACTGAACAGAGCGGGGGAGCTCATCACTGAGCTATAGACCTCTATGCTGTCGTCTATGCTGCCCAGCAGAGCCGGGTCGAAAAACAGCCTCATGCTCAGTCCGTCCTGGTCGCCGTAGGGAGCAGGGACAATGAAGCCATAGTTGCCCTTAGCGGCCGAAACGAGATCGTAGCCGGTCTTTTCGGCGTGACCCTTTACAGTGACCCTGCCGTTAACAGCTGAGTACGGGAAAACGTATGCCCAGGTGTCACCGTTTTGTTCGATATCGCTGCCGAAGAGCGAGGTATAGGTGAAAAGCGAGGCGCTCTTTTCCGGCTTAGCGGAACGACCGTTGTAGTAGAGCGAGGCTCTCCAGATGTCCTCCTGCTGAACGAAGGAGTTGCCGGAGCCTGACGAAGCGCAGATGTCGTAGAAGTAGCTTTCGTCTGCGGGGATATTTCTGTGACCGTAGAGCACGGTCATCGTCACAGGGCGGATCCCGTTCTCGTCTTTGAAGAAGGCGTTGTGTGAGTATGAAGCAACAGCGGTATCCTTGCCTTCTGCGTCCAGCAAACTGCCGGAGCCGGAGGCGATGAAATGATCCCGGACAGTCTCCGTAAGGAGGGGCTCATCGTAGGTAAATACCGGCTCTGCCTCCTCAATTCTTGCAGCCTCTTCTTTTGAGATGGTGACCTCAGATGCAGCCGCAGCGATGATGTTCTCCTCTGCGTAGGTGCCCTCGTACTCCACAGCGTAATACTGGTTAGTGGGGACGCCTTCGACGGTCCTTACGAAAACTCTGACCATAGTGCCTTCCTCGCCGCTCTCCTCAAAGGGACAGCTTACACCGGGAGTCACCAGCACATCGTACTTCGCATAGACGTCAAGATCCACATCGAAGAAATAAAGCTCCTCTTCCTTGTTCAGCTCTGTTATCTCAGTGCAGAGCGAGCGGAAGCGGTTTTTGCCTGAGCTGCTGCCAAGGTTTGCGAAAAGTCTGTCTGCCAGCCCTGTCTTTGGGACGAAGGCTATGCAGACCGCCGCTGCCGCACCGATCGCAGCCCATTTCAGGGCCGGCAGCTTTCTTTTCCTTCCTGTAACGTTCTCAAGGTCGCTTACAGTGAACTCGCCGTCGGAAAAATCCAGATAATCCTGTGGAAAGGCTCTTGCGGAGATCTTATCGAAGCAGTCAACAGAGTCAGAAAGCTCATTCATCTTTTCTCTCAGTATTTTTTCAAATCCCTGATCGTTGAAGTCTTTATCCTTCACTGCTTACACCTGCCTTTTCCTGTAGAATAGCGATCGCTTTTTTGTACCTTGATTTTACGGTAGATTCAGGGCATTTCATTATCTTAGCGATCTCCCTGAACGTCAAGTCGCTGCAGCACTTCATGACGACCACTTGTCTTTGCTTGTCGTTTAGGTGCTTTAGCAGCTGATTTATGAAGATACTGTCCTCGACAGTTTTGTCCGCTTCGCCGTAGCTTTGAATGAAGAAATCGGTGCATTCTCTTTTATAGCGCCTGCGAAGCTCAAGTGCAACGTTGCGTGCGATAGTGAGTATGAAGCCCTTGCCGTCGCCCCTTCTGGGGTCGAATTCGGTGATCTGCGAGAGCCTGACGAAGGTCTCAGTAACGCAGTCCTCGGAAAGGTGATAGTCCGAGGTGATACTGAATGCCAAGGCGAAGATGTTCTGCTTGAACATGGTGTACAAGGTGCTAAGGCTTTCCTTTGACGTATTGCAGCTCATGATGAGCCGGTTGACCGTTCCGACAGTCTCGGCGGTCTGCTCGTCATTGTTGATAGTCCGCATTATGGCACCTTCACCTCCGGCAAATAATTTCGGGTCGGCAAGCATGGCAGTCACTCCTTTCTGACATGGGATCTGGTCTGCTGACTGATTATCAGGGGAGCGGTCGAGCTCCGCTGATGAAAGCTTTCACATAATAGTGAATTTAGAGGGCAAAAAAGACGAAATTTTTTTCAGAGAGTTGTTAGTGAATACTAACAAGTTGCATTTTCCGAAAATAGAGCCCTTTGTTGCAGCAGGTAAACAGAAAAAAAGGAGAGCGCCGTTGCCTGTATACACATTATTATAGCACCGGAGCAAAATTTTTTCAATGATTTTCGGAAAACCTATTGACAAGAGCAGGGGAATGTGATATATTAAACATATGAACAAGTGTTCATATGAAAGGGTGATCTCAATGGAGAGAAATTATGATATACTTAACCTCGGCTGCGCCCACTGCGGCGGCAAGATCGAGGAGGCCATAAACAAGCTGGAGGAAGTGGAGCTGGCGGTGCTGAACTTCCCCATGAAGAAGCTGAAGGTCAAGGGCGAGCACAGCAATGAGCTCCTTGCGAAGATGAACGAGCTTGCTCGGAGGATCGAGCCGGATGTGGAGATCGTTGCCGCTCATGAGGGCAGCCACGAGCACCACCACCATGAAGGAGAGTGCTGCGACCACGACCATGAGCACCACCACCACGATGGTGAATGCTGTGATCACGACCATGAGCACCACCACCACGAAGGGGAGTGCTGTGATCACGACCATGAACACCACCACGAAGGGGAGTGCTGTGACCACGACCATGAGCACCACCACGAAGGGGAGTGCTGTGACCACGACCATGAACATCATCACCACGGCGGCGTAAAGCTGACCGTCAACGATCTGGGCTGCGCTCACTGCGGCGGCAAGATCGCTGAGGCGATCGGCGAGCTGGAGGGAGTCGAGTCAGCCGAGCTGAACTTCCCCATGCGCCAGCTCACGGTACATGGTGAGGTCACAGAGGAGCTCCTTGCGAAAATGAACCAGATCGCCGGCCAGATCGAGCCCGGCGTCACGATCTCGGCTCCCCAGGAGCAGGCCCACAAGGACCACGCTCATCATGAGGAGAGCTCCGGCTTGAAGGGCGAGCTCTTGGAGGTGGCCGTGGGGGTACTGCTGTTCATTGCAGCGCTGATCGTCCACAAGGCCGCTCATGTCATGCCCCTCGCCATAGCTCTCTATGCTGCGGCTTATCTGGTGCTGGGCAGGGGAGTCCTCACTGCCACTTGGAAGAATATCCGTGTCAGGAACTTCTTCGACGAGAACACTCTCATGACGGTCGCTACTCTGGGAGCCTTTGCTCTGGGCGAATACGCCGAGGCCGTGGGCGTCGTGCTCTTTTTCAAGATCGGCGAGATCTTTGAGGACTACGCCGTTGCCAAGAGCCGCAAGGCCATAACTGACGTGGCGGCCCTTCGGGTGGACGAGGCCGATGTCCTGCGGAACGGTGAGTTCGTCCGTGTCAGCTCTGATGAGATCCGAGTGGGGGACGTTCTCCGCATAAAGGCCGGCGAGCGTATCGCTGCCGACGGTATCGTTGAGGGTGCTGACAAGGGCGTGAAGATCGACACCTCCGCTGTGAACGGCGAGCCCGTCCCCATGGTGGCCTACACCGGAGACAGCGTACTTTCGGGCTGTATTAGCCTTTCCGATACCTTCCGCCTGAAGGTGACAGCCGCTGCGGAGGACTCCATGATCTCAAAGATCGCCCGTGCGGTGGAGGACGCCTCTGCGGAAAAGCCCAAGATCGACCGCTTCATCACACGCTTCTCAAAGGTCTACACGCCGATAGTTATAGCGGTCGCAGTGCTGACGGCGGTAGTTGGCTCTCTGGTGACAGGGGACTGGAGCAAGTGGATCTATTCGGCGCTGACCTTCCTTGTAATAAGCTGTCCCTGTGCGCTGGTGCTGAGCGTTCCTCTTGCCTATTTTTCGGGTATCGGAGCAGCTTCAAAGCTGGGGATCCTGTTCAAGGGCGGCGACTCTATCGAGGCTCTTGGCAAGGTGAAGGCCGTTGCCTTCGACAAGACCGGAACTCTCACAGACGGCACATTCATGATCACTGACATAAAGACCTATGGCGGAGCCTCACAGGAAGAGCTCCTCCGGATCTGCGGCAGCTGCGAGCAGAGCTCCA
This sequence comes from Ruminococcus sp., assembly GCA_017460665.1. GTDB lineage: Bacteria > Bacillota > Clostridia > Oscillospirales > Ruminococcaceae > Ruminococcus. Next base: position 101,920 of record JAFUAO010000010.1, on the reverse strand, counting down.
CACACCCCGTTGCAGAGCGCATAGCTGAGCACTGCCGGAGCAATAACATCGCCCTTTCTCAGCCCGAGAGCTCTGAGGAGCTGGCAGGCCGGGGGATCTCGGCGGTCATTGAAGGGAAGCGGATCCTCTGCGGAAATGAGCGCCTTATGGGGAGCTGCGGGATCCAATTGCCGGCGGAGGAGAGCCTGCTGTCCGGAAGCGTAGTTTACGTTGCCGCCGACGGGGAGCTCCTGGGCAGGATCGTAGTTTCCGACACGGTGAAGAAGACCTCAGGGAAGGCGATCGGTGCGCTCCGGGCAAAGGGCTGCCGGACAGCGATGTTCACCGGGGACAAGGCTGCAAACGCTGAGGCCGTGGGCTCACAGCTTGGCATAGACGAGATCCGGGCAGAGCTGATGCCTGACGGAAAGCTGGCAGAGATAGGGAAGCTCCGTGAGAAGTACGGCCCCGTGATGTTCGTTGGCGACGGCATAAACGACGCTCCCGTCCTTGCAGGAGCCGATGTTGGCGGAGCGATGCAGACCGGCGCAGATCTGGCTCTTGAGGCCTCGGACGTAGTGTTCATGAACTCCGAGCCGGAGTCGGTGGCAAGAGCGAAGCGGATCGCCGACAAGACCCTCCGCATATCCTACGAGAACATCATCTTCGCCCTTGGTATCAAGCTGGCGGTGCTGGTGCTGGGACTTCTGGGCCACCCGAATATGTGGCTGGCGGTCTTTGCCGACTCAGGAACGGCCATGCTGCTGGTGCTCAATTCGATCAGGGCTCTCAGCACGAGGCAGTACAAATAAAGACAGAGAGCGTGCAGACCGCACGCTCTTTTTTGTTATATCATTGGACCAGCGGCAGAAATGTTCCTCTCCAGCCTACACTTTTGTGTAGACCTTTTGCATGAAAAGTCAAAATTTGATATGAAATATTCTCTTTTCCTATTGCAATTCGACGAAAAATGGTATATAATGTATAATGAAGTTTAATGCGGTAAAGCGCTTTTTGGCGCTTTTGCATAAAACTACAAATTTTTGGCATGAAATTTTTAAAAGGGGGTTTTTTTATGTCATTTAGACGAGTGGCAGCTATGGTCATGGCTATCCTGATCACTACGGGCTCGCTGCAAACTGTCGGTATCAAGCCGGCCGTTGCTGCTGAGACCTCGGTATCAGTTGAGGACATCACCTCTGCTGTCAGTGAGACTGCCATCAAGGCAACGGCAGCCTCGGGTACCTGCGGCGACGACGCAGAGTACACTTTGTCAGACGGAGTTCTGACTATCACCGGTACAGGTACTATCAATTATGAAGCGTTCGAGAGCGCCTCGGACATCACTTCCGTGGTGATCGGCGAGGGCATCACGATCATCGGCGGATACGCTTTTTCGTCTTGCTCAAACCTTACGTCGGTGACTCTTCCGTCAACACTGGAGCAGATCAAGTATGATGCGTTCTTGAACGATACTGCGCTTACAGAGATCACTATCCCTGCAAGCGTTACCAGCATAGGTGAAGCGTCGTTCAGGGGCTGCAGTGCTCTTGAGACTATCACCTTCGAGGGCGCAGAGACATCGATCTACAATGCTGCCGGCACGATCCCGACATCGACAGTTATCGTTGGATCGTTAGGCTCACAGGCCGAGAGTTACGCCCGCAGCAAGTACAGGGTCTTCCGTGATGCTGAAACAGGCGATGAGTCACTGTACGGCGTTCTAGGCGAGGACATCACATTCACTATAGATGACAATGTCATGAATGTGGTCGGTACAGGCGCTATGGCAGATAGTCCCGGTGTGTCAGGGTACGGCGAGTGTGATACTCTGATCATCAGCGAGGGCATCACCAGCGTGGGCTCATGGGCCTTTAGCTCAAACAATTTCACAACGATCTCACTTCCCAGCACCATTGAGTCTATCGGCAATTATGCCTTCTACTCGAGCTATAGCTTGGAGTCGGTCGAGATCCCTGAGGGCGTTACGTCCATAGGCGAGGAGGCTTTCTCTTCCTGTAATAATCTGTCAAGCGTCAGCTTTCCGGAAACTCTTACTACTATCGGATATGAGGCGTTTGCCAACACCGGTCTCACCAACGTAACGATCCCTGAGTCTGTGACCAGCATAGGATCATATGCCTTTTCGTATTGTTACAGTCTTGATGAGGTCAAGATCCTTAGTAAAGAGTGCACTATCACCAAAAGCGCATTCAACGGTTCAAGCCCCAGTATCATAGGCTACAGCGGATCGACTGCCTATGACTACTGCCTCAACTATACAAAGAAGTTCACAGACATCGAAACAGGCGAGAGCTTCCTTCGCGGCAAGTGCGGCGATGATCTGCTCTTCGACCTGACCGACTCTGAGACGCTTGTTATCATGGGCTCAGGCGAGATGAACGACTCTCCCAGATTTCAGGGGAACAGCAATATCACCAGCGTCGTTTTCGACGGCGAGCCTGCTTCGATCTCTCAGTACGCTTTTGAGGGCTGCTCAGGCCTAACTGAGATCGCTATCCCTAACAGCGTCGCTTCTATCGGGAACGGTGCCTTCAGCGAGTGTACTGCTCTTGAAAAGGTAACTATCACGAATAAGGACTGCGAGATCTACTCCGCTTCTAACACATTCCCGATCGGTGCAGTTATCGAGGGCTATGCAGGATCGACTGCTGAGGCCTATGCCCGCACATACGGCCGTACCTTCGTCGATCTAGAGACCGGCGAGTCCTCTACTTCCGGTCAGCTTGGCGAGAACGCTACATATACCATCATCGACGGACAGGTCGTTATCTCCGGTACAGGCGATCTCCCGGACTACGGTTCTGCTTATACAGAGATGTCTCCCTTCGCAGGAAGGTCCGACATCACCTCAGCCATTATCGAAAAGGGCATCACCGGCGGCGGCGCACGCCTGTTCTTTAAGTGCACCGGATTGACAGAGGTCTCACTTCCTGCCGGAATGACGTCTCTTGGCCGGAGCATCTTTAACAAGTCCGGCCTTACTGAGGTCGAGCTGCCCAACTCCATGACAGAGGTCGGGCTGTATGCTTTTTATGGCTGTGCCTCTCTTACTGATGTCAAGTTCTCATCTGCCCTTACAACTATCGGGGACTATGCGTTCTATAACTGTAGGGGCCTTACAGCAGTTACCTTCCCGGACACTGTAACTTCTATCGGCGAAAGCGCTTTTTATGACTGCCAGAGCCTCACCTTCGATAAGCTGCCTGACAGCCTTGAGACTATCGGCGAGAGCGCATTCTACGATTGTTATGCTCTTACCGAGCTCACTATCCCTGAGTCGGTAAAGTCTATAGGCTCTGCTGCATTCTCCAGCATCGATGGTCTAAAGAATGTGACTGTTCTTTCAAAGGATGTTGAGTATCCTAGCAGCTCTGTGTATTCAAGTGCTGAGATAGTCGGATATGCAGGCTCGACTTCCGAGACCTACGCCTTTGACCGTGGGACCTTCTTTACTGACATCGAAACAGGGGAGAGGTATCTCCGTGCAAAGTACGGCTCCAACTACACCTATGAGGTCAAGGACGGTGTGCTGACCCTTTCCGGCACAGGCACACTTTCAAGCTCCGTGAGCAGCGCCTTATCCGGTGCAAAGGAAGTGGAGAAGGTAGTTATCGAGGAGGGCGTTGAGAGCATCGGCACCTATGCCTTCTATAACTTCAAAAAGCTCACCGAGGTGGAGCTCCCTGAGAGCCTTACCAGCATCGGAAACAATGCTTTCAGCGGCTGTACTTCACTTGATGAGGTCCTGATCCCCAACGCAGAGTGCAAGCTCCCTTCATCTTATCCGATCGTGAACGGCAGCACCGCTGTCGCCGGTCATACCGGTTCGACAGCAGAGGAGCACGCCATGACCTTCGGCCTTAAATTCCACGACATCGACACTGATACTGTTGCTGTCAAGGGCCGCTGCGGTGAAGACCTTACCTACACTATCGAGGATAACGTTCTGACGATCACCGGTACGGGCGAAATGAACGACTACCCCAACTTCTCCGGCAATAAGAACATAACGAAGGCAGTCATCGAGGACGGCGTTACCTCTATCGGCTCCAGCGCATTCAGCGGCTGCTCAGCTCTGACCGAGGTGACGATCCCTGACAGCGTGACCACGATCAAGTCTTACGCCTTCAGCAACTGTAATGCCCTCACTGAGATGACTATCCCTGACAGCGTGACCTCTTTGGGCAGCAATGCTTTCAGCAACTGCTATGCACTGGAGAGCATCACCCTGCCTAAGGATCTTGAAGCTATCAGCAATAATACTTTCTACTACTGCTATGGCCTGAAGGAGATCACGATCCCTGACTCTGTAAAGTCGATCGGTGACTATGCCTTCTACGAAGCAAATGCGCTCAAGACAGTGGATCTGGGCAGGGGCGTTGAGTCTATCGGCAACTATGCCTTCGACGATTCAGGCCTTGTAGGTCCTGTAGTGATACCCGAGAGCGTTACCAGCATCGGCAACCGGGCATTTGCGTATTGTTATAACCTCAAGGGACTGGATATTTATGATCCCGACTGCGTGATCGGAGACTATGTCATCAGTAGCTCCGACGGCTATATCGGAGGCTATTCCGGTTCCACGGCCAATGAGTATGCACTCAAAAATTCAAGGAAGTTCCACGATCTTGAGACCGATGAGATCACTCTCGGAGGCTACTGCGGAGAAGGTGTTTTGTACAAGGCGGTAGACAACGTCCTCACTATCTACGGTGAAGGCGCTATGTCCGACAGCACCTATTTCCCCAACAGCTATAACTACACCGAGCTCATTATCGAAGATGGCGTTACAGCCGTGAGCCCTTACGCATTCGATGACCTTAACGACCTTAAGACGGTGACGATCGCTGCTTCTGTTGAGTCCATAGGCGAAGGAGCGTTCACAGGCTGCCCGATCACATCCTTCACTGTCTCTGAGGACAATACTGCTCTCTCCTATGAGGGAGGCTGCCTCTACAACGGTGACAAGACAAGGCTGATCATGGTCATAGGTACATCTACGAGCTATGACATCGTTGATACAGTGACTTCTATCGCACCCTATGCCTTCAGCGGCTCCTATGTAAAGTCGATCGTTCTCCCTGAGACCGTTACGACTATCGAGGAGAACGGCCTCAGCGGCATCTCCTCTGAGGCAAAGGTGACATTCAAGTCTCCTGACTGTGAGATCTTCGACTCAGAGTACACTATCTCTTCCAACGCTACGATCATCGGCTACGATGAGTCTACTGCAAAGGACTACGCCTTTACATACGGCAGACGCTTCGAGGACATCGAGACCGGAAAGGTAACTCAGAGCGGAAAGTGCGGAGAGAATGCGATGTACGCCGTTTCTGACGATGTGCTCATCATCAGCGGAACAGGTCCTATGGACGATAACTTAACGTTCAACAGCAAGGATAAGATCAAGAGCATAATCGTCGAGGACGGCATTACCGCTATCGGCGCCAGCGCCTTCACTTATTTCCGCAATGTTGACAGCGTAGAGATCGCCGGATCAGTCGAGACCGTTGGCGCAAGAGCCTTCAGCGGCTGCACCTCTCTCCGTTCGATCACCTTCCCTGACAGCGTGACCACCTTGGGCGAGTCGGTACTGTCCGGCTGCAACCTGCTCAACACAGTGACTCTCCCGGCAGGCCTTACAGAGATCCCCAGCGGTACCTTCGGGAGCTGCTATGCCCTTGAGCACGTTGAGATCCCCGAGACAGTTACATCTATCGGATCAAACGCATTCTACTACTGCCAGAACCTTACTGAGATAGACATACCGGCAGGCGTGACATCTATCGGCAGCGATGCATTCTATGAGTGCGAGAAGCTCACCGAGGTAAAGCTCCCTGAGAGCCTTACAGAGATCGCCTTCGGCACCTTCCGCTACTGCTATGCGCTCAAGTCCGTAACTATCCCTGAGAGCGTGACTTCTATCGGCGAGTCAGCCTTCTACAATTGCAGCGCCCTCGGCGATGTAGTTATCCCTGAGAGCGTCACAAGCATCGGCGATGGCGCCTTCGCATACTGCAATGCGGTCAAGAAGGTAACTATCTCCAACTCTGAGTGTGAGATCTATCTGAGCTCCTACACTATCCCCAGCAAGGCTGTCATCGAGGGCTATGCTGACTCTACTGCTCAGGCATATGCACAGAAATATGCCCGCAAGTTCCAGGATATCGAGACCGGTGAGATCACTCAGAAGGGCTTCTGCGGCGAAAACCTCACATACACTATCGATGACGGAGTAGTAATTATCTCCGGTACCGGTGCTATGTACAGCAACTCGCCCTTTGAGAACAACGATGATATCACAGCCGTTATCTTAGAGGAGGGCGTGACATCTATCAGCCACGAGGCCTTCTATAGCTGTGACAGCCTGTCCAGCGTGACGCTCCCGTCTACTCTGGTCAACATCGGGAGCTACGCCTTCCAGAGCTGTGACAGCCTGTACGAGATCGTTATCCCTGAGACTAAGGATACTCTTGAGATCTCTTACGGCGCCTTCGACTCTTATTCACTGAAGAAGATCACCTTCCTCAACAAGAAATGCAAGATCGACAGCTCTTCATCGACTATCTACTACAATGCGGTCATCGCAGGCTATGCAGATTCTACGGCAGACGAGTATGCACAGAACAATTCCAGAAGGTTCCTTGATCTGGATACCGATAAGCTCACTATCCGTGGAAGCTGCGGCGAGGACGCTAAGTTCATCATCGACGGCAGCACGATCACGATCACCGGGACCGGCAAGATCAGCAGCATACCCAGCTATGATGACATTACTATAACTGACTGCATCATCGGCGAGGGCATCACAGCTATCCCGTCCAATGCCTTTGATTATGCCCGTCAGATCAAGAGCATCCAGCTCCCGTCAACTATCGAGAGCATCGATCCCAACGCCTTCAACGGCTGCACTCAGCTCAAGACAGTCGAGCTCTCTGCTGACAATGAGACCTACGTCTATGAGGACGGCCTCTTCCTCAGCAGCGACAAGACCAGAGTCGAGCTGGCTATGCCCTTTATCAAGAAGGCAGTGATCCCCGCAACTGTCACTACTATCGGCTCATTCGCCTTTACTGAGGCTGACCTGCTGGAGGAGGTAACTCTCCCTGAGACCGTGACTACAGTCGAGATCGGCGCCTTCGGCGGCTGCTTGTCTATCACAAGGCTCACTGTCCTCAATAAGGACTGCCAGATCGATCCCTCCGGCGTGACACTTTGCACCAGCTACTCCTCCAATACGACTGAGGACGGCACCTACTACAGCAACACCAAGTACACCGGCATCATCTGCGGCTACTCCGGATCCACCACAGAGAGCTTCGCCTATACCAACGGCCTGAAGTTCATGGACATCGAGACCGGTGAGATCGTCCAGAGAGGTCAGTGCGGCGAAGACATGAGCTACACTATCAAGAACGGTATCCTTACGATCACCGGTACAGGCGTTATGTACGACCAGCCCAGCTTCACTGCTAACCCCGATGTTACAGATGTGCTCATCGAAGAGGGCGCAACTACTATCGGCGCCAATGCGTTCAAGGACTTCTCTAGGCTCCGTGCAGTAACTCTTCCTTCGACTCTTAAGGAGATCGGCGACGAGGCCTTCTATCAGTGCTACGCTCTTGACTCTATCTCACTGCCCAAGGGCCTTGAGGTCATCGGAGACTACGCCTTCTATGACTGCTACAGGATGGGAAGCGTCATCATCCCCGGAACGGTCAAGACTATCGCTCCCTATGCTTTCTACTACGCAAGGCTCAGCAGAGTTACCTTCGAGGACGGCATCGAGGAGATCGGCGACCATGCCTTTGCGGAGAATGATCTCATTTCTATCGACCTTCCTGCATCTGTAAAGAAGATCGGCGAGACAGCCTTCGGCTACCGTTATTATTCCTCCAACTCCACATCTATCACGATCAGAGACCCTGAGTGCGAGATCTTTGACTCATCCAGCACTATCGACAGCGGTGCGACGATCTACGGCTATGCCGGATCCACCGCAGAGAAGTATGCCTTTGATTACGGCAGAAAGTTCTGCGACCTCGAGACCGGCGAGTTCAAGCAGGTAGGACAGTGCGGAAACGATCTGTTCTTCAGCATCGACGGCAACATACTCAACATCACCGGCACAGGCGATATGTGGGATTATCCTCTGTTCAGAGACAACTCCAGCATCATCGAGGTCAACATCGCAGAGGGAGCCACATCTATCGGAAGCAATGCATTCGACTATATGCGTGTCATCAATATGGATATCCCTGCCTCTGTAAAGCGCATCGACAACTCGGCATTCATGAAGGCAAATCAGCTCACCACCTTCACAGTTGATGAGGCCAGCGAGAGCTTCAGCGCTGAGAACGGCGTTCTCATGAACAAGGACAAGACCAAGGTCGTTTACTACCCCAACAACAAGAGGGGAGCTGAGTACGAGCTGGACGAGTCCGTAACAGCTGTTGAGTCGAACGCATTCTACAACAACAACCTGACCAAGGTGATCTTTAGGAACAAGGATTGCATGATCAGCAACACCTTCGACAAGGATATCGTGATCGCAGGCTATAAGGGCAGCACTGCTGAGACCTTCGCCTATGACAACGGCAGGTACTTCTACGACCTTGAGACCGGCGAGACCACCCTCAAGGGACGCTGCGGTCCTAAGCTGATCTATGAGATCTCCATGGACGGCGTGCTGACTATCTCAGGCACCGGCCAGATGAACTCCAACGCATTCTACAACAACGACGACATCAAGACAGTCATCATCGGCGAGGGAGCTACCTCTATCGGCTACTACGCATTCTATGACTGTGACTCTATCAGCGACATCGAGCTCCCCTCCACTATGGAGAACATAGATTATGAGGCGTTCTACAGCAGCACCCTCAAGTCTATCAAGCTCAACGAGGGACTCAAGACGATCTCCGGCTACGCATTTGAGTATACGGACCTTACCGAGATCAAGCTCCCTGCATCGCTGACCAGCATCTCTGCCAATGCCTTCAACGGCACAAGCATCAAGTCCATCGATGTAGACGAGAAGAACACAGCATATGCCTCAGTTGACGGTGTCCTCTATGATAAGGCTGTGGAGTCGATCAAGATCTATCCCAGCGGCAAGGAGGACAAGGTATTCACCCTTCCTGAGACCGTCAAGTCCATCGATAGCAGCAGCTATCTGTTCAGCTATAAGTCAAAGCCCGGAACTCTGGTGATCCCTAATGCTGACTGTGAGATCGAAGACGAAGTTGATACGATCAGCAACAGCATCATCATCTCAGGCTATAAGGGCTCTACCGCCGAGGAATACGCCTACAACTACGGCAAGCGCTTCCTTGAGATCGGCAGCGACAAGATCGTTCAGCGCGGTCCCTGCGGAACTGATCTTGAGTACAGCATCGACGAGGACGGGACACTTACGATCACCGGCACCGGCGAGATGTTCTCATCACCTCTGTTCAGAGGCAACGACGATATCAAGAAGGTCGTTATCGAGAGCGGCGCAACATCTATCGGCGCTCATGCCTTCGACAACTGCGATAAGATCGAGAGCATCTCGATCCCCGATACAGTTACATCTATCGGCGACTACGCATTCAATTACTGCTATTATCTGACTGAGATCAGCATACCTGCATCTGTTACCACCATCGGCGACAGAGCGTTCTATGGCTGCAACAGGCTCACTGCGATCAATGTGGATGCCAAGAACGAGAGCTATACCAGCAAGGACGGCGTGCTCTTCGACAAGGGTGTGCTCGAGCTTATCTGCTATCCTCGCAAAAAGGCCGAGACCGAGTATGTGGTCCCCGAGTCAGTAGTTGAGATCGGAGATTACGCATTCTATAACTGTGACGACCTCATATCTGTGGCTATCCCTGACGGAGTCGAGAGGATCGGCTACTACGCATTCGATAACTGTGGTGAACTTGAGACCGTATCTATCCCCCAGACCGTTACCATGATAGGCAACGCAGCCTTCAGATACTGCTACGATCTTACTAAGGTAAATATCCCCGACGGCATCACCAGGATCGGCGACAGCACCTTCTATGAGTGCAATTCCCTGACTGAGATCGACCTTCCCGAGAGCGTTGATACTATCGAGTATCAGGCCTTCTATGACTGCTATGCCCTTAAGAAGATCACGATCAGGAACAAGGATTGTCAGATCTACGACCAGAACTCTACACTTTCAGGCAGTGCTGTCATCTGCGGATATGCTGACTCAACAGCATACGACTTTGCATACCGTTACGGAAGAAAGTTCCAGGACATCGACACCGGCGAGATCATCCATAAGGGCAAGTGCGGTACATACCTGACCTTCGAGATCAAGGACGGCGTGCTGACTATCTCAGGCTTCGGCGAGATGTATGACTCACCTTCGTTCAGCGGCAGCAGCGAGATCACTTCTGTCGTTATCGAGGAGGGCGCAGTTTCTATCGGCGAGAATGCATTCAGCGGATGCAGCAACATTGAGAGCGTAACGTTCCCGTCAACTATCAGGAACCTGGGCAGCAGCTGCTTCAGCAACTGTGATTCCCTGACCACTATCGAGATCCCCGAGGGCATCTCTGAGATCCCGGCCAGTGCGTTCAGAGACTGTGACGGACTTACTGAGGTCATTCTTCCCTCAACTGTCAAGACCATTGGCGATCAGGCCTTCTATAGCTGTAATCAGCTTGAGAACATCGAGCTGCCCAAGGGCCTCCTTGAGATCGGCCAGAACGCATTCTCATACGACTACAAGCTCACATCTGTGAAGCTCCCCACCACCCTTGAGACTATCGACAGCGACGCCTTCTACAATACAGGGCTCACCTCTGTCACCATCCCTTCGTCAGTAAGCTACATCGCCGGAGATGCCTTCGCAAGCTGCAGCAGTCTTACTGAGATCAATGTGGACAGCAAGAACGAGTACTATAAGTCTGAGGACGGAGTAGTCTACACCGCATCGGGCGACACCCTGGTGCTCTATCCTAAGGGCAAGAAGGACACGACCTTCACGATCCCTGAGTCAGTAAAGACGATCGGCAGATACGCTATCTACGAAGTAAATGCGCTCAGAGAGCTGACTATCCCTGAGAATGTCGAGAGCATCGAGCAGAACTCTATCTACAGCTATAACATCGATAAGATGACGATCCTCTCAAAGGACTGCACGATCTATGACTCTTCATCTACCCTCAACGCTAGCATGATCTACGGCTATGATAATTCCACTGCCGAGCACTATGCAAATCAGTACGGAAAGTGGTTCACTTCACTTGATACTGACAGGTCATACCGCATGGGCAGGAACGGAAATGCCGAGTACATCATCGAGGACGGAGTTTGCACGCTCTCAGGAGCAGGCTACATCAGCGTCGGCGACAGCTCTATCGAGAAGGTAGTCGTAGGAAGCGACATAACCGGATTTGACATTTATGACAACTACAATAAGATCAAGGAGTACGTTGTAGATCCTGACAACGAGAACTACAGCTCCAAGGACGGCGTGCTCTACAACAAGGATATGACACGTCTCATCAGCTATCCGACACAGAAGACCGATAAGACCTTCGTGGTGCCCGATACTGTTGAGCAGCTCAATTACATCAACAACGAGTATATCGAGGAGCTGACCCTTGGCAAGAACACCCTCTGCGGAGATATCTATACCTACGAGGACGAGAACGGAGAGAAGACCACAAGGGAGGAATACTACCTTAACGGCAACCTTCCCAGCCTCAGCAAGATCGAAGTTCCCAAGGAGAATACTCATCACACGGCCGCTGACGGAGTCCTCTTCAATAAGGATCAGACCATTCTTGTGGCTTATCCTGCCAACAAGACCGACACGTCCTACACTGTTCCGGATACAGTAAAGATCATCGACACCCTTTACAACCAGTATCTTGAGAGCCTTACACTTGGCAAGAACGTCGACTTCTCACACAAGGATAGCTATTACGACGAGAACGATGAACTTGTCGAGAACGTATACTACTATGCAAACATCGGCGGCAGCTCGATGAAGGAAGTGATCGTCTCCAAGGATAACACAACTCTCATTGCAGAGGACGGAGTGCTCTACGACAAGGATAAGACCACGCTCATCTACTATCCTAGTGCAAAGGAGGGCGAGAGCTTCTCGATCCCAGACAGCGTTGAGATAGTAAGGGGCTTAAATTCAGAAAACCTGAAGTCTCTCCATGTTGGAGCAAATACAGCTACTCTGGGCGAGTATTACTACGGATATGGATATTCAGCTCTTCCCAACCTTGAGAAGGTGACACTGTCAGATAAGAACACCAACTACATTGAGTATGACGGCATCCTCTACAGAAAGAACACTGACGGAGAGAACGAGCAGATCTACTTCGCATTCGTTCCTGCTCAGATCCCGGGAGATGTTACAGTTGCAGACGGTATCACAAACATCTGGTCACAGCGCTTCTCAGGCAACAAGAACCTCAAGAGCATTACGCTCCCTGAGTCAGTAACTTATATCGAGGGGTACGCATTTGCGAACTGCCCTGCTCTTGAAAACGTGATCATCATGAATCCCGATTGTGAGATCTCAGGCTTCTCAGAGGAGAACTCTGACAGCGACAATGAGCACAGCAAGTATGCGATCTACAACTCATCTGAGGAGATATACGACGAGGACGGCGATACCGTTATCGATCAGATCATCAGCTACACCGGCTCGATCACAGCTAAGAAGGACTCTATCGCAGAGAAATTCGCAGACTATTGGGGCTACAACTTCGTCGACGTTGACTCCGACGAGCCTAAGGTGACCACGACTGCTGTACCCACGACAACGACTACTACCACTACTACTACAACAACTACTACAGCAACGACTACCACTGAGCCGGCTACAACTTCCACAACAGAGCCTGCAACGACTAAGCCTGTAACTACGACAGATCCTAAGGCTACTACAACAGAGCCCGTATCTACGACCACACCTATCACTACATCAGGCAGCGACGCTACCACTACAGCTCAGACTACAGCCGTTACTACCACATCCACACCTACAGTGACTACCAAGCCTTCTACTACAGTGACTTGGGAGACCGCTAAGCTGGGCGACGTTGACCTTGACGACAAGGTCGACTCCACCGATGCATCTCAGATCCTTGTGCTCTACGCAGAGCTCAACACCGGTGCAAAGGCCGAGGACTACGATCCCGGGTTCTTTGCAGCGGCAGATGTTGACAAGGACGGACATATCGATTCCAGCGACGCCTCTTATGTGCTCCAGTACTACTCGTACACTCAGACTGGCGGTACCGGAACTATGGAGGAATTCATGGAAAGCCAGAAGGAGAGCTGATCCTTCCTGACATAACATGGATACAAAGAGCCCTGCCTGGCAGAATTTACACCGGGCAGGGCTTTTTTGTTCCGGAAGATCTGCAAAAGGACTTGAAAGATCTGCGGCTTTATGGTATCATTATATCAGGGCAGCTAAGGGCTGCACTAAAGACTGTGACTGAAAGGAATGATCACGATGAAGCTCGAGCCGATCGTCATCTCGCTGCTTGACACTGACCTATACAAGTTCAACATGGATCAGGTCATTTTCCATAAGCATACCGACCTCTGCGGACAGTATTATTTCAAGTGCCGCAACAAGGGGATAGTGTTCACGCCCGAAATGGTCCAGGAGATCAGCGACCAGATCGACCACCTGTGTACGCTGACCTTCACTAAGGAGGAGCTGGACTACCTCCGCTCCATACGCTTCATCAAGGACGACTATGTGGAGTTCCTCCGCCTGTGGAGACCGATCCGGGACTACGTCACCGTAGGCCTGGACGAAGAGGGCCAGCTCAGCATCGTGGTGGACGGGCCTCTCTTCTCCGCAATGCAGTTCGAGATCTATCTGCTGGAGATCGTCAACGAGGTCTACTTCCGCATGAAGTTCGACTACGACAGGCTGAGGAGCTCTGCGCAGGAGCGCCTTGACGCAAAGATAAAGGCTCTCAGCGACGGCACCTATACCTTCAGCTTTGCGGAGTTCGGCTGCCGCAGAAGGCTCTCCCGTGAGTGGGAGGACGTGGTGGTAAGGCGGCTGGTGACTGAGACCGACAAGTGCGTGGGAACGTCCAACGTCTATCTGGCCATGAAGTACAACGTGACCCCGATCGGCACCTATGCCCATGAGTTCGTCCAGATGTATCAGGGGATCGACTCGGTCCCGCTGGCTTATACCAACCACTACGCAATGAAGGACTGGTACGACGAGTACGAAGGCGACAACGGAACGGCCCTCACCGACACGATCACCACGGACCTGTTCCTGCTGGATTTCAACCGCTCCAACGTGAACAACTACACCGGCGTCCGCCACGACAGCGGCGACCCCTATGAGTGGGGCGAGAAGATCATCGCTCATTACAGGAAGTTCGGCGTTGACCCCAAGACCAAGCTGCTGCTGTTCAGTGACAGCCTTGATTTCGACCGGGCACAGAAGCTGCACGAGTATTTCTGCGACAAGTCCAAGGTATCCTTCGGGATCGGGACCTTCTGCTCCAACGACACCGAGGAGCAGTCGCTGAACATCGTGATCAAGCTGCAATACGTCAACGGCCGGCCGGTGGCAAAGCTCTCAGACGACATCGGAAAGGCAATGTGCCGGGACGAGGAGTACCTTGAGTACCTAAAGGGCTCGGTGGATTTCAGACTTAAACGAGAAGGGGAGAAGCGCTGAGCGCTCCCCCAAAAATAAAAACAGGAGGTATCATCATGAGCAAACTAGTAGCATATTTTTCCGCCAGCGGCAACACCGCTTCCCTGGCCAAGAAGCTGGCACAGGAGGCCGGCGCAGACCTGCACGAGATCCGTCCGGCAGTTCCCTACACAAGTGAGGACCTGAACTGGAGGGATAAGCAGTCCCGGAGCAGCATCGAGATGAGCGATAAGTCCTCACGTCCGGCCCTTGCTCCCTCGGATACGGACCTTTCGGCCTACGACACGATCTATGTGGGCTTCCCGGTGTGGTGGTACATCGCACCTACGATCGTCAATACCTTCCTTGAGAGCGCAGATCTCAGCGGAAAGCGGATCATCCTTTTCGCAACATCGGGCAGCAGCGGCTTCGGTAAGACCGTGGAGAGCTTGCAGCCCAGCGCTCCCGGCGCACAGTTCATTGAGGGCAAGGTAAACCCCTCAGCCTCTGAGATCAGCGCTCTTGCAAAGCTGTGATATAAGATCGTCACATGGCAGGCGACCACTTTCGGTCAAAACGGTGCTATAATAAGACCATCAAGTAAAGGAGGTCAAAGCTATGATCGGAGCGATATTAGGAGACATCATCGGCTCGCCCTACGAGTTCGATATGGGGGACAAGACCAAGGACTTCCCCCTGTTCAGTCAAAATTCGGAGTTCACAGACGACAGCGTAATGACAGTGGCAGTTGCGGAGGCTCTTCTTGCCTCGGAGGGAAAGCCCGACGAGGAGATCAGAGCGGCTCTGGTGGAGTCCATGAGGCGCTGGGGGAACAGATACCCCTACGCCGGCTACGGCGCAAGGTTCCGGGGCTGGCTCAGCTCGGAGGACCCCAAGCCCTACGGCAGCTACGGCAACGGCTCAGCCATGAGAGTATCGCCGGCGGGCTGGCTCTACAAAGACATGGAAACTACGAGGAAAATGGCGGCTCTGACAGCCTCGGTGACTCACGACCATCCGGAAGGGATCAAGGGAGCTGAGGCCACTGCCAGCGCTATGTTCCTTGCACGGAGCGGAAAGTCCAAGGCAGAGATCCGTGAGTACATCGTCCGGGAGTTCGGCTACGATCTTTCTCGGACCTGCGACGAGATAAGGCCTGACTATCATCATGTGGAGAGCTGCCAGCAGACGGTCCCTGAGGCGATCACGGCCTTCCTTGAGGGAACTGACTTCGAGGACGTTATCCGAACGGCAGTTTCTCTGGGAGGAGACTGCGACACACTGACCTGTATCGCCGGCGCAATGGCGGAGGCCTTCTACGGCGTTACCCAGGAGCTGGCGGAGGAGTGCAGGAGCCGGATAGACCCTCAGATGCGTTCGGTGGCAGAGGAGCTCTACGCCCGTATCCCACAGATCCCCACAGAATAAAGAAGCCCCCTCATCATCGGCGGACCGGTGGTGAGGGGGTGTTTTCATCGAATGATAAACGGGCCGAAGATCAGCAGAAGACCGGCAAAGAGGATCATGCCTCCGTTGAGGAGGGCGGACCTGAGAGCGTTTGCGGCGAACCGGTCATACAGGTCCTTCGGGGAGTTGGGATCGATGTGGATCGTCACATGATCGCCCACCTTGTCCATATGGATCGAAGTATTTGCGCCGGCGATACGGTCGTTGCCGGTGTAGGTGACGCCCTGGTAGTCGTACTTGTAGGTCCCGTTGAACTGGGCGTACTTGTGGCGCATTTTCGAGTATGCAGGGTCGTTTTTGCTGATCTTGGTGATCTCAGCAGTCACGGGATGCGTGCAGCGCCTCCTGAGCCCCAGTATGCCCTTTGCCTTGATGAAAATATCAGCGACAATGCGATCACTGCTATTCCGAGGAAGACCAGATCCTTGTCGAAATGGGGCGAGTCGTGATAGGTGGTGTAGGTGTAGATAGTTTCTTCCTCCAAAATGATCGGTCCTCCTTTTTATCGAACGATCATGGGCGACAGATGTGATCTTTCTTTGATCCTTTCAAACGATCTCCGATGCAGAAGTGACTCTCTTTGCGTCGGCAATGTTTGCGCCCTCGATATAGGGCGCCAGCTTTTCGGCGGACTTCCCGATCCCGCTGCTGCCTGATGTTGCGAAGATATGGAGAGTTTTTCCATGCCAGTCATAGCCCTTGCAGAAGGTGTTGATCACATTCGGGGCGGCGTAATACCAGATCGGGAACCCGAGATAAACGGTGTCGTAATCGCCCCAGTTCTCGATCTTTCCAGCCACGGGCACGTCCTTCTTGCCGAACTTTTCCTTATTGCACCTGGCAAGCGGGTTCGTCCACTTCATGTCAGCAGCGGCATAAGGCTGCTCCGGCTTGATCTCGAAAATATCTGCCTCCAGCTTCTGCGCAAGCTCCTCTGCGATCTTTCTTGTTTCTACCTATTTACAAAAGTGTTCCTGAGGTAGATCAGGATCTCATGTACAGTATACTTACTGTTACGCATTGACATCATTTCCCAAGACGTAGGATTCGCAGTTGTGACCGTCGATATAGCCGCTCAGTATTTCATGACGCTTTCCGCTGTTGTCTGTATAGAGCAGCTGCACATCGCCGATATCGCCCTGAGCAGACCATGTACGATAGAGCAGATGCTCGTCCTCATACTCCGTCCAGACATCATCACCGAAACCAAACTCCTCGAAAAATTTCGGTCTGTCACAGTCTCAGGGAACACCTGATGCAGCCGGCAGAGGGGCAGGGTATGTAATACCGTGACAACGATGTATGCAGAAAACTCATCTGCCCAAAGCACCTCATCGAACCGGCACAGTACAGCGCAGGTTTTTTGGATATCTTCCGGGCTCTCGGCGCTGTCCCAGCCATTATAGAACATCTGCCACGGTTCATATATATTGGTGAACACACCGCCAAGGTCTTCATCAAACGGTCTTTTTACCCGAAGTATCCGTTTATCGCCGACTATTGGCTGTATATTTCTGTCTGACCATTTTCTCTCTGTGATCGGTCTTGAAATTTCCTCTTCATCAAATACTGCCCATTCCATATGATAAGCGTAATTATGAACTCCTGCACTCTCGACCAGCCGAGAGACCCGCTCTCCTTTCGTGATACGCTGCTTGCAGCAGGTGCATAAAAAGTTCACAGTATCATCTCCTATTCAAATACACACAGAGGTCCCGATCTGTCTTATCAGCAACACAAAAGTAAAAAGGGACTCTTGTTTTGCCCGTTTCTGCACTGAAATAAATAACGATCGTGCTCATTATGTAGCCCTCCTTGTTTATTTTGCGGTACTGTATTTTCTTCCGAACTCCTTTGCAGCGTCAAGTCTGCTCCGGATCCGCAGCATATGTGCGTAGAAGAATTCCTCCTCCACCGTGATACCCTTCTCACGGAGCTGCTTTTTGAGTGCGAGGACCGTCCGCCTTGACCAGTTGGACGTGGTGAATAGAACGACCTTGCCGACCAGCTCCGGTGACAGTTTCTCGGCATAGGCCTTCAGCTCCGGAGCCATGATATTGGCATAGGGCGCACCGCCGAGAAAGAGTATATCTGCGTGCTGCGTAAATGCCGGTTCTTCCGTGATCGACACCGACTTTACGCCGGCGCCCTCAGCGATCGCCTCGGCGATCTGACGGGTGTTGCCGGACTTTGAAAAATATCTGACTGCGACCATGTGACCTTCCTCCCGGATCTTACAGATATGTCACAGTCTCAGACAGAGGCTTTCTGCTGCTGTGATTTGGAAGGGGACCTGTGCCCTCTGCTGCGTAGCCGAGATCCAGAAGCATCAGCACTTCCTCGTTTTCCGGCAGACCCAGCAGCTCTGCTACCTTGTCGGGATCGAAATAATTGAGCCAGCAGCTATCAACGCCCTCGTCAGCGGCTGCAAGTACCAGGTGAGTTGCAACGATCGTGGCATCCTCCACGCCGGAATGTCGCTTTTCGCCGGGGTAGGTGAACACATTATTCTTGTCGAATGCGACCACCAGAACGGTCGGCGCACCGTAGCGGCAGGGCGTAAGCTGGTCGATAACAGCGAGCTTTTCAGCGGACTGGATCACATAGATGTGCTGCTCCTGCAAATTCTTTGCAGTAGGAGCAAGTCTGCCTGCCTCGAGAATGGCGGCGAGCTTTTCCGGCTCGACCTGACGGCCGCTGTACTTCTTGCAAGAATAGCGGTCCCTGATAACTTCTTTGAATTCCATGAAATGATCCTCCTGATCTTATTTTTGAGCTTGAGCGTGCTGTCCAGATCCTTGCGGACACTGTATCTGTATCGTCAAGATCGCCGGTATAAGCTCGATCCCGGCTGTGGCTTTTGTCGGTCCTCTTGTGGTATCAGTCTTCGGGTCAGTAGTTTCCTTGGGAGCGCTCATGCGCTCCGTGGTTTTACTCATTATAGCATTATAGTACCGCTTTTGTCAAGCTAAAAACAGGCGGTCTTTCGAGGAAAGAGAAAGATCATGGCTCAAAGATACAGACCCAATGATACCGCTCAGTTTTTTCAGTTCTTCAGCGTGGAGTAGCGTGCGGCAAAGCCCACAAAATGCCTAACAGCGATAAGCAGATCCCCCTCATCAGGCAGGAAGTCGAGGTGCTCCTGCTTGGTGAGAGGGATCTTCCGTTTGGCTCAAAGCCGATCCGATGTACCTATCCGTGTCAGATATCATAGGCTTCGATATCCACACAGGAACATCTCCTTTATTGTTTCTCCAGATCCAGCTCCTTAGCTGCTTTTTCGATCTCACGTCTAAGTGGGATCCCTGTAACGATCAGTTCATTTCTCCATGGATGTCCGAACATACCGAATGACCAGTCGGCTGCTATGAAAAAATAAAAGTCGCCGTCGGGATAATATGTCGGGAAGTAAACTGTGCAGTCTCGTGAGTCGTCATAATATTGATACCCAAAGGGAATATTTTCATGAGGATCAAAAATAAAGCAGTCATGATGCCAGTCAAGTGCGTACATATGACCACTGACGAGCCTGCAAAAGATCTGATCTATTATCTCCGCCTGTTTTTCATCCCAGACAGGACCTAAACGGTATACATCGTATGCTATATCAGGACAAAGCCATTTTTCATTTTGAGGGGAAAAAGAGTACTCCCGATAGATCCTATCCCATAGATCGTTATAGAGCTTTTCGTCTGTTATTACCTGCATGGTCCCTCCTGATCCTTTGGGTATTTGTTAAATGTGAAATGCGGATGATCCAGCGGTGCGGTACGGTTTTTATTCATCAGACATATCTTTCCCACGGTGCTTCTGTTATTCCCAATAGAACTTTGTACCGACTGACTGTATCTTTTAATGATCGTTTTTTAACATTTCCCGCCAGATCCTTTTCATTTATGAAAGTGACCTCCACATCAAATGTCCAGTTGTCGATCACAACTGAAGGATCGTAGATATGCCCCGGATCTTCCTCGGCATTGACTTCGAGCACCCTCCCGTCAGCCAGATAAATAGTATAGTCTAACCCGATCGTCACGATGCCTCGCACATCACCAAGTATAGGATGTGTGATCCTTTCGATCCTCAGTTCTTTTCGTATGAAAGAATTGCTCTGATAAAGATCACTGAAAAATGAATGATCAGTATCATCACTTAGAAGATAGAACCAGTCTTTGTCTCCGACGATGATCGTCTGATCTAGTTCGTACCAAGAAGCCTTCCATGTAAGGATCATGTCAGCGTCTCCTTTCTACTGCTTACATCTCCGTTGGATCATAGGCAGTGTGATAACGATTTGATGCACAAAATTTAGTGAGAAGAAATGTTGTCAGCTCGATGATCGTGCTTTTCAACCTTTCTCCCTTGACATCGATACTACGCACTCAACGTGCCTCGTTCTGGGGAAGAGATCCACGCCGCAGACCTTGACAGGGGAGTACCCGTGCTGGGCGAGCCACTTAGCGTCCCGGGCGGCGGTGGAGGGGTCGCATGAGATCATGACGATCCTCTCAGGGGTGGCCTGACAGACCGCCTCAAGGGTCTCCTGAGAGCAGCCCTTCCTTGGGGGATCCAGCAGAATGATGTCCGGTGAGCAGCCCTTTTCCCGGAGCTCCCGGAAGACCTCACCTGCATCGCCGCAGTAGAACTCAGCGTTCCCGATCCTGTTAAGGGAAGCGTTTCGCCGGGCGTCCTCAACGGCTTCAGGAACTATCTCGATACCGACCACAGAGGCCGCCCTGTGAGCCATAGAGAGCCCGATCGTGCCGGCTCCGCAGTACAGATCGGCGATCACGGCGCCGGGAGCAGGATCTGCCAGCTCCAGCGCCTTTGCGTAGAGCCTCTCGGCCTGAACGGTGTTCACCTGATAGAAGGAGGGTGGCGAGATCATGATCTTATTCCCGCACATGGTGTCGATGATCGGCGAGCCATGGAGCGTCCGCCACTCCCTGCCGAGGATCACGTTAGTGTCCTTGGGGTTTATGTTCATTTCGATGTCGCAGATCTGGGGAAACTCCTCAGCAAGAGCGCTGACAAGGGGAGAGAGCTGCTGTGAGATGTCCTTCCTGACCACGAAGCAGACCATGATCTGGCCGGAGTAGGTGCCCTTCCGGAGGTATATGTGCCGGAGGATCCCGGTGTGGGTCCGCTCGTCGTAGACCGGCAGCTTTTTCCTGTTGATGAAGTCCATGCTGAGCCTCATTATCTGTGAGAAGACCTCCGGCTGGAGAGGGCAGTCCTCCACGGGGACTACTCTGTGACTGCGAGGGGCATAGAAGCCGCAGACGGCCTTCCCGTCAGCCAGCGCAAGAGGGAACTGTGCCTTGTTGCGGTAGCGGCAGGTCTCCTCCGCAGAGATGAAGCTGTCAAACTCCGGCGAAAGGCCGCCCAGCCTTGTGAAGGCGTCACGGACCACAGTGTCCTTTGCCCTGCACTCTGCCTCATAGGAGATATGCCTGTAGACGCAGCCGCCGCACTTTTTATAGACAGGGCAGTCCGGCTCCACACGGTCAGGCGAGGCAGAAACTATCCTTTCCACTATGCCGAAGGCGTACCTGCTCATGACCTTGACGATCCGGAGCTCCACAACGTCGCCCACGGCGGTCCCGGGCACGAAAACTGCCATCTCCTCCACTCTGCAAACGCCGCTGCCCTCGGAGGTCAGGCCAGTGATCTGGGCGGTATGGAGCTGATTTTTTGCAAGCATTCCTCTGCCTCCTTTTTCTTTTTCATGAGCTTGTCGAACTGTCTGATGTACTCATAGGGGAACTTGTAATTATGCACTCTCTTGATCCTTCCGCCGGGGAACACCAGCTTAGTCGAAGCAGCACAGCCTGCGCCCATGATCGTCTGAGTGTCGTCCATGATGAAGATATTGTACCAGCTCTCGAAGCCCTTTTTGGCGTAGCCCACGTTCTCAAGGTCGTCAACGGTGTTCTTCTGGCGGTACATATAGTAGGGCAGATAGCCGTTCTCCATGAGCTTCTCGACGCTGTAGCTCACCATTCTCGCCGCCTGTCCCTGGGAGCCCTCGCTGCTCTCAGCGAAAAGGCTCGCCGAGCGCTTGATGGTCAGCGTGTGGACAGTGATGCTCTCAGGAGAGAGCTCCACCACCTTGTCGAGGGAGTCCCTAAAGCTCTCGTAGGACTCAGTGGGGAGCCCGGCGATAAGGTCGGTGTTGATGTTGTCGAAGCCCAGCTTTCTTGCAGTCTCAAAGGCTGCGATGAAGTCAGCGCCGGAGTGCCTTCTGCCGATGACCCTCAGCACATCGTCATTGAGGGTCTGAGTGTTCACCGAGATCCTTGTGGCGCCCAGCTCCTTGATGACCCGGAGCTTTTCCTCGGTCATGGTGTCGGGACGGCCGGCCTCGAAGCTGTACTCACGGATCTTGTCCAGGTCGAAGCTCTCCGCCACGCACTCCATTATCGTGCGAATATCCCCGGCCTCAAGGGAGGTAGGCGTGCCTCCGCCGAAGTACACCGTGTCGATCCGGGTGCCGTATTTTTTTATCAGCTTGCCGATGATCCTGAGCTCCCGGCAGAGAGCCTCCACATACTCCGGCATCAGCTTTATGGCGGACTCCATGGAGTGTGAAACGAATGAGCAGTAGCTGCACCGAGTGGGGCAGAAGGGGATCGAAACGTACAGGCTGACAGCGCCGCTGTCGATCTTTTGGAGGATCGGCTGCTGGTTTTTTGCAGTCTCATAGGCAAGGCGCAGCTTGTCCGGCATGAGCTCGAAGCGCTCAGTGAGGCTCTTCTCGATCTCCTGCCGGGAAAGCCCTTTGTCCATGAGCTCAGTGACTTTCTTGACCGGCCTGATACCGGTCATCAGGCCCCATGGCGGCCTTATCCCTGTTAGGTCTGACAGCAGGTGAAAGAGCACTCTGCAAAGCTCGTGCTCACGCTGAGACTTCTCCGCCGAAGCAGGCAGCCTCTTCTCACCTGAGACCGCCTCACGTCCGGAGAGCTTCACCTTTGCGAAAAGCAGGGCCTGATCCCCCTCATCGGAGATCTTTGCCAGTATGAACTGCTCGCCGGAGGCGTCAGCAGGGTCTTCCGAGAACCGATAGCGCCTTGTATGGAAGAACAGCTTGCAGGTGGCCTCCACCTCGTACTTAAAAGAATTGCCGATCAGCACGACCGGCATTTTGTTATCATTTTCCATATTATCGAAAGCTCCTGAAATAGGGGTTATTGTCTTTTTCGTAGTCAAGGCTGGTGCGCTCGCCGTGGCCGGGGAGCACGATGTAGTCCTCCTCCAGCTCATAGAGCCTTGCCAGGGACCACATCATCCTGTTATGGTCGCTGCCGGGGAAGTCGGTCCTGCCGATCGAAGCGCAGAACAGCGTGTCGCCTGAGAACATCACATCGTCGCAGATATAGCACACGCTGCCGTGGGAGTGTCCCGGAGTGTGGAATACCCTGAATGTGCAGTCAGCGTCGTTGATATAGCAGTCTCCCGTGACCACGGTGTAGTCTGTGACCTCCTTGAAGGGATAGATCGACATAGTGGAATGAAGGGAAGCCGAGGGGCTTTTCAGCATAGGAGCGTCGCTCTCGTGGATATAGACCTCCGCCCCGGTAGCCGCCCTGACCTCCTCCACACCGCCGATGTGGTCGAAGTGTCCGTGGGTCAGCAGGATCTTGGTAAGGCGGATCTTTTTCATTTTGATGAACTCCAGAAAGAGCCTGCTGTCGCCGCCGATGTCGACGGCCACGGCTCTTCCGGGAGCAGTTTCAGCGATATAGCAGTTGGAGCGGAGCTCGCCCAGTTGGAGAGTATGGATACGCATAGCAGCCCCCTCAGATCTTGCTGCGCTCAACAGAGAGCACGCCCTTGATCTTTTTTATCTTGTCGAAAAGTCCTCTGAGCTGTTCGGTGCTGGAAATGACGATCGTACATTCAAAGAGGGCATTGCCGTTTTTGAGGACCCTCGATGCGGAGTGGACGATCGGCACTCTTGCCTCCATGAGGACTGCGGAAATATCGTAAACAAGGCCCACACGGTCGGTAGCAGTCACCTCGATGCTGGTCTGGAGCTGTGACGAGCCCGTATCGGACCACTGTATGTCGTACCAGCGCTCAAGCTCCTCCGGGTCGTTCCTTGCAAGAGCGGCCTGATAGTTGGTACAGCTGGTGGTATGGACGGAAAGACCGAAGCCACGGGTGACGAAGCCCACCACCTCATCGCCGGGCAGGGGATTGCAGCATCCGGCGAACTTGATCGCAAGGTCGTCGATCTGGTCCAGGACGATACAGCTCTTCCCGGTGACCTTTGGCTTCACGATCTTCAGCAGAGAGGTGTCCTTCTCGTCGGTCTCGTGGAGCTTTTCGTACTTGTCCTTGAGCCGGGGCATGATCTTTGACAGGGTCGTGCCTCCGTAGCCGATAGATGCGTAGAAGTCCTCCAGTGTTGAGCAGTTATGCCTGCGGAAGTCGTCCTGGAGGAACTCAGTGTACTCCGACTCGTCGAGGTAGATATGGTGCCTGCGGAACTCTCTCTCAAGCTCGGCCTTGCCCTCGGCGATGTTCTCCTCACGGCGCTCCTTCTTGAACCAGGACCTGATCTTTGAGCGGGCCTCGTTGGTCTGTACGATGTGGAGCCACGCACGGTTTGGGCCCTTGTCGGGGTCCTTGGTGGTGAGGATCTCGCAGATCTGGCCGGTCTGGAGCTTATGGTCAAGGGGAACGATCCTGCCGTCCACCTTAGCGCCCACGGTCTTGTGGCCGATCTCGGTGTGGATACGGTAGGCGAAGTCTATTACGGTAGAGCCCACGGGCAGGTCCACTGACATACCCTTGGGAGTCATAACGACGATGTCCTCGGGAGCAAGATCCGTCTTGATGATGTGGACGATCTCCTCCACGTCGTCGGAGGTCTGCTGAGCCTCGATCACCTGGCGGACCCAAGCGAGCCTTCCCTCCATTTTGTCCTTGCCCTTGATGCCCTCCTTGTACTTCCAGTGAGCAGCAACGCCGTACTCGGCAGTTTCGTGCATATCCCAAGTACGGATCTGCACCTCGAAGGGTATGCCCTCCTTGCCCAGAACGGTAGTATGCAGGGACTGGTACATATTGGACTTAGGGGTAGAGATATAGTCCTTGAAGCGGTTAGGCAGAGGCCTGAACATATCGTGTACCAGGCCCAGCACGTTATAGCACTCGGCGATCGTAGTAACGATCACACGGACAGCGTACTTGTCGTAGATCTCGTCGATATTCTTGTGATGGAGGAAGATCTTCTTGTAGATGCTGTAGATGCTCTTGACCCTTCCTGAGATCTGCGGAGGCTCGGCGAAATCCTCGTCCTTGAAGCGCTGAGCGATACGGTTCTTGATAGTCTCGATGAAGGCCTCACGCTCCTCCTTTTTGGAGTCGAGGATCTGCTCTATCTCAGAGTAGGCGTAGGGGTCAAGGAAGCGGAAGGACCGGTCCTCCAGCTCCTCCTTGATCGCACGGATACCCAGCCTATGAGCGATAGGAGCGTAGATGTTCATGGTCTCAAGGGCGGTATGCCGCTGCTTGTCGATAGGCCTGTATTTCAGAGTACGCATATTGTGTAGGCGGTCAGCCAGCTTGATGATCATGACCCTTATATCCTGCGACATAGCCAGCAGGATCTTGCGGATATTCTCAGCCTGCTGCTCCTCCTTGGTGTTGGTAGGGATCTTGCTCAGCTTCGTGACGCCGTCCACCAGCATGGCAACGTCCTGTCCGAAGCGCTTTTTCAGATCGTCGAGGGTAGCGTCGGTGTCCTCCACCACGTCATGGAGCAGGGCCGAGCAGATCGTATCGGTGTCCATGCCCAGCTCCAGCAGTATATACGCCACAGCCAGAGGGTGTATGATATAAGGCTGGCCGGAGGAGCGGGTCTGTCCCTCGTGAGCCTTAGCAGCGAACTCATAGGCCGAGATGATCTTGCTCAGGTCATACTGCTTGTCCTCCTTGAGGATCTTCTGTATGATCATTTCTATGGTGAAATCGTCATCGTAATCCGGGATAGTTTTCAGGGCCTCGGGCGTGACGGCGGTGTCGGGGATCGGCACCTCTATCTCAGGCCTTGGCGGAGTATTGGAAACATTCATGGTATTGTCATTCATAATTATCTCCCACAGCAGAAGCTGCCGCCGTTTACGGCAGACGGACGCCGGAATAATGCCTGCCGATGACCTCCTTCAATTTAAGGAGCACCGGCGCTTTGTCAAGGTCAGCCTTATGTGAGACCTTGAGTCTGAAGAACCTTCCGTCGGCAGGAGACCACCTGATCAGTCCCAGCTCACGGAGGGCCTCGGCCGAGACTGCGATCTTGCAGTAATTCAGTCTTGCGGCCAGCTTTATGTAAAGGGCGTCAAGGGTGATGCCCGTTTCTGGTATGCTCTTGTAAACGAGTGCTGCGTCGTTCCTGATCGGCAGCATATTGGGGTAGTAGTTCTTTGGGAGCTCCTCGTCTCGCAGGAACTTCTCGAAGGCGGTCTCTCCTGCGAAGAACTTGCTCTGCTCCAGTCCCTGAGGCCGAATGTCGCTGACGATGAGGCTGACGGAGGTGTTCCCCCTGAACTCATTGACCTCCGGGGAGACGATCATTGCACACACGTCACCGGTCTTGAAGCCCAGCTCCTGAGGCGAGCGCCGGAAGATGAGAGCGTCGGCCTGAGCGAAGCCCACCTTGATCCTCAGCTTCGTGTGAGCGTCGCCCGACAGCCCTGCGACTCCGATGACAGAGGCGTTCTCGATGTAGAACAGAGGCTTTTCGTTGCCCATGCCGAAGGGCTCCAAGGCGGACAGGCCCCTGATGTTGTCCACAGTCAGCTCCATAGCCGAAATGGGAGCGTCCGCAGTGATCTCCGCAGCCGGCATGATCGGGTGCTCCTTTAGGGCGAACTCCTCGATCAGCCGCCTAAAGTCATCGCTCCTGCCCTCTTTTATGGTGAAGCCCCCTGCGCCGGTGTGTCCGCCGAACTTCGACAGAGCGTCCCCTGCGTAGGTCAGGGCCTTGAACACTGAAAACTCCCCGAAAGCTCTTGCGGAGCCTCTGATCTCGCCGTTCTCCTCTGAGGCGATGAAGCAGGGCTTGCCGAACTGCTCCTGGATCCGTGAGGCCACGATCCCGATAACTCCGTGGTGCCAGCCCTTCCCGAGGAGGAAGATCACTCTTCCCCGGACCAGAGATGGATCCTTCTCGATCATCTGATAGATCTGGGAAATGATCTGGTTCTCGGCTTCCTTTCGTTGATCGTTGAGGCTGTCGAGCTCTCTTGCGATGACGATCGCCTCATCGTAGTCCTCGCACAGGAAGAGCTTCTCGGCGGTCCTTGGGGAGCCGAAGCGTCCCGAGGCGTTGATCCTGGGACCGATCCCGAAGCCGATAGAGTGGGAGCTCACCTTTTTGTCCGCCAGACCGCAGACCTCCTTCAAGGCGATGAGAGCCGGCCTGTCGGTGTTGTTGATCAGCTCCAAGCCGTACTGGACGATGAACCTGTTCTCACCGGTAAGGCTGACTATATCGGCCACCGTAGCGATAGCCGCCAGATCGCCGAACTGCTCCAGAGCAAGGGTGTAGTCGCCGCCGTCCATAGCGGCCACCAGCTTTAGAGCGATGAGGGCCCCGCAGCCGAACTTGAAAGGGGAGAAGTCGTCATGCCTGTGGGGGTCCACCACGGCCTCGGCCCTTGGGAGAGCGCTGCCCTGCTGGTGGTGATCTGTAACGATGAGCTCCATGCCCAGGATATAGATATATTCAGCCTCGTCGATAGCGGCGATCCCGTTATCCACGGTGACGATGAGCTCCACTCCGTCGTCGGAGAGAGCGTCGATGGCGTTCTTATTGAGCCCGTAGCCCTCTGAGCGCTCGGGGATATAGTAGGTGACATCTGCCCCGGCCTCCATTAGGTAGGAGTAGAGTATAGCCGTAGCCATGATGCCGTCGCAGTCATAGTCGCCGTAGACGCAGATCCTCCTGCCCTCCTCGAGGGCCTGCTCCAGCTTGTCGGCGGCCTTCTGCATATCTGCGATGAGGAATGGGTCTGAGAGCTCCTGAGCCTCCAGCTTCTCCATGACCATTTCCGGGGAGCTGTAGCCCTTTGAGGCCAGAGCAGCGGCGGTCAGCGAGGTAACAGAGCACCCGAGGACCAGCTTGTCGATGATCGGCTTTTCGGGCTTCATAACGTTCCATTTTTTCATGAAAAAGCTCCTAACGATACAGATTTCCAAGAATATATACACAATTATTATACCATTATTATATGTATATTTCAATAGCAGCACTAAAAATCGTCAGTTTAGCCTAAATTGTGGAAAACTATTGTAGTCAAAACGGACCCTTTTTCTGTTGATGAAAAAGGGAGGCAGCCTCATGCCGCCTCCCGAGACTTAGGTCATGCTCTCCAGCTTGACCCTCAGCTTCTGGATTATCTTTTTTTCCAGCCTTGAGATGTAGGACTGTGAGATCCCGATCAGCTCCGCCACCTCCTTCTGAGTCTTTTCCTTGCCGTCGATGAGGCCGAAGCGCATCTCCATGATCTCACGCTCACGGTCGCAGAGCTCCGAGACAGCGCCCCTTATCATCTCACGCTCGGCCTCGGTCTCGATGCCCTTGTTGACCACGTCATCGTCGGTCCCCAGCACGTCCGACAGCAGCAGCTCGTTGCCGTCGTAGTCGATGTTCAGGGGCTCGTCGATAGAGAGGTCGTTGCGGTACTGAGAGGACTTTCTCAGGAACATCAGGATCTCGTTCTCGATGCACCTTGATGCATAGGTGGCCAGCTTTATGTTTTTCGTCGGACAGAAGGTGTTCACGGCCTTGATCAGCCCGATAGTCCCGATCGACACCAGGTCCTCGATCCCGATGCCGGTGGACTCGAACTTCTTAGCGATGTACACCACCAGCCTCAGATTGTGGACGATCAGCAGCTTTCTCGCCTCCGGGTCCTTGTCTGAGAGCCTGAGGAAGACCTGAGCCTCCTCCTGCCGTGAGAGGGGAGGAGGAAGAGTATCCGAGCCGTTGACGTAGAAGACCCTCCTGCCGAGGCGCTCCTGCAAGATCGAGAAAAGTTTTTTGAAAATGGTCATATGTATGCTCCTTTCGGTGAAGTTACAGATCCAAAAGCCGTGGATCGAAGACAGCAAGAGGCTCCCTGCCAAGGCCTGCGGAGGCATCGACACGCTTTTTTCTCCCGGTGGCAAGGTCCTCGATAGTGACCTCATCGGGAGTGAAAACAGGCATGGTGCCGCTTTCTGAGACCGTTGAGAAGGGCAGGAGCCTAAAGCCCCGGGGGAGGCTTTTTAGCTCCGGATCAAGGCCTGTAAGCCGGAGGAACTCCTCTCCTCCGCAGATGATCACAGGCCTGCCGGTGAACAGATCCACAAGGACGTTGCCGGTGTCCGGGAAGCCCTTCAGACAGACCTCCCGGCCGTTTTTCCTGATATGTACGGCATAGCAGCCTGCCTGAGCAGGGGAGCCGGCAGTGAGGAGCCTTACGCCCCGAATGATCAGGTACAGCCCTCCGGTGGTCAGGATCAGCACGATCAGGGGAATATCCGCATAGACAACGGAGTTCCCCATATAGATGAAGTCTGCGCCCAGCCGGGAGGAGACTGCATACACACAGCCGGCGAAGAGGAAATTGGCCCCAAAGAAAACTGCTGTATCGAGGAGGAGCCTTGAAAGCGGCCTTACGCCGAAGGCCATGGCGCAGATCAGAAGAGCGCCGGAGAGCCTTATCCCTGCGGTGACAGCGGAGCCCAGCTCCGGGGCCAGTATGATCAGCGAGAGAAGGCTCCCCAGAGCGGAGGTCAGCAGACAGCGCCTGCCGCCGAGAGGGGAACGGGTGAGAGCGGCGGTGGTCCTGAGCAGCAGGTAGTCCACATAGATATTGACGGCCAGAAGGACGTCGATGTAAATGACACGCATAGCCTGCCCCCTTTCAAGACTATTATAATGCAGACAGGCTGCGAAATATGTCGTATCCTGACGGGAAGAAAGATCTTTGATCCGGCGGCTCCCTGCACCCCGCAATTTTTTTCGTCCAAAAAAAACAGCGCCCTCCTACGAGGACGCTTTGCTTTATCTTACCACCATGAGAACGAAGCTGGCGATCATGGCCAGCGCCATGATCAGCACGAAGATCCTTACCCATGTCTTCTTCGGGGGCTTGCTGTATCCACTCATCGTCGATCACCTCTCAGTGCTTATTTTTGGGCCGTTTCTTGCGGCTCCTGGTGTAGTCCTGATAGACCTCTCTGCGGCCCCGTGAGCCGTATGCGGACCTTTTCCTGTCAGGCCTCTCACGCTTGAAGGGCTTCTGGTGCCTGTCCTTGGAGGAGGGCCCGGTCCACAGCTTCACCGTGACAGGGTAGCCGTTGATCTTCATGGAGTCGCTGACATCGAGTATGTAAGCGCACTCCGACTCCGGCACCTCAACGGTGGTATGCTCGTCGAAGATGTCGATCTTACCGAAATCCCTGCCGGACATACCCGTAGCGTCGGCCAGAGCTCCCAGAATGAAATTGGGAGCTATCCTCTTGCTCCTTCCGATGTTCAGGTCCAGCTTCACGGTGTTTGCGCCGTCACGCCTGCCCTTTCTGATCGGGCGAGGTATATCGAACTCCGGAAGGCTGATCATCTCAGCGGAGATCCTGCCGCTCAATAGTCTTGCGGCGGCCTCTCTCGGAGAGATCCCCTGCTTCTCCAGCTCATCGAGTATATCGTAAGCGGCCTGGGAGGGCTGCTCCTGCACCTCGGCGATCTCCTGAGCCAATGCCTTCTTCTTCATCGCCAGTATCTCGGCTTTTTGCGGCAGAGGCATCTCCCGGATCTCAGCCTTTGTGTAGCGAGCGATGTCCTTCAGCACATAGAGCTGTCTTCTCCCGGTAACTAGAGTATAAGCAGCGCCCTCACGTCCGGCCCTTCCGGTACGGCCGATCCGGTGGATATAGTACTCGTTGTCCTGAGGCAGGTCGTAGTTGAAGACCGCATCGACTCCCGAAACATCTATCCCTCTCGCAGCAACGTCAGTGGCCACCAGAATGGCAGTGCTCTTGGCCTTGAAGCTGTTCATGACCTGAGTTCGCTGAGCCTGCTTCATGTCGCCGTGGAGCCCTGCTGCCCGGAAGCCTGACTTTACCAGCTCCTCAGTCAGCTCGTCCACCATTTTCTTAGTGTTGCAGAAGACCATTGCTGAGCTGGGCGAATAGGCCGCCAGCAGCAGCTTCAAGGCGTCGGTCTTTCTGCCCATGGCCACCTCAAAGGAGAACTGCGCCACGGACTCCACCGTTTTCTGGGGAGACTTTATCTTGACCAGCACCGGGTCACGCTGATATTTTTTCGTCAGAGCCATTATCTCCGGCGGCATAGTTGCGGAGAACAGCACGGTCTGACGCTCCTCGGGGACCTCCGAGAGGATCGCTTCGATGTCCTCTCTAAAGCCCATGTTCAGCATCTCATCGGCCTCGTCCAAGATGACCATACGCAGGCTCTCGGTCTTGAGGGTGCGTCTGCGGAGGTGGTCCATGACTCTTCCGGGGGTGCCGATAACGATGTTGGCGCCACGCTTTAGCTGTAGGATCTGGCGCTCCATGCTGGCGCCGCCGTAGACAGCGCAGGGCTTCACGGAGCGCTTGTATTTGGCGAATTTCCGTATCTCCTCATAGGCCTGCATAGCCAGCTCTCTGGTGGGGCAGAGGATCAGCACGGCGGCGGACCTGCCGTCTGCGTCGGTTATGCTCTGGACTGCCGGGAGCCCGAAGGCAGCGGTCTTGCCGGTGCCGGTGTTGGAGCGCCCGATAACGTCTTTTCCCTCCAAGATCAGGGGGATACTTTCCTGCTGAATTTCCGTCATCTCAGTAAATCCCAGCTCTTCCACAGCGCTGAGGAGCTCCTGAGAGAGGTCAAGTTCCTTAAAATCCATTATTATCCTTTCTGTAGTGCGAATTGCTCATCATAATATGATACCACGATCCCGGAAAAAATGCAAGGCCTGGAGCAAAAAAATAAGGGAGGCCCTTTCGGACCTCCCGGTGTATCACTTTTTGACAGCCTCCATCTCGGCCCTTGTCATAGGCCACTGGTCGGCAGTGATCAGGTGAGCGTCGTACATCTGGATCGACAGAGCGTCGATACCGGTGACTCCGCTGGAGCCGT
Source organism: Ruminococcus sp. (assembly GCA_017460665.1). Taxonomy (GTDB): domain Bacteria; phylum Bacillota; class Clostridia; order Oscillospirales; family Ruminococcaceae; genus Ruminococcus. Next base: position 69,644 of record JAFUAO010000010.1, on the reverse strand, counting down.
TGTCAACGACGTCGGCATTGAGCTCGCCCTGAGCGGACAGGGGATACTTTGCAGGAAGAGCAGCGTACTGAAGGATCGCAACAGCGTCGTTCAGGTCCACCTTCTTGTCAACGTTAGCGTCGCCCCATGAGGGAGCAGAGCCGCCTGTTGTGGGAGCTGCTGTAGGAGCAGCGGTAGTCTCCTCCTCCTTCTCGACAGGTGTCGTGCCGTCGGGCTCGATACCGCCTACCAGCTCGCCGTCAACGTAAACGCAGATGTGCTCGTTGAGCACCTCCGGAGGATCCTGTACAGCGAAGAAGTCGTCCTTTTTGCCCAGCTTCAGAGTCTCGAAGCTCCAGTCGTTAGTGGGATCCCACTGATAAACGAAATGCTGGTTGTTTTCATTATATCCCTTGCCGTAGAAGCCAACAGAGAACTGGCACTTTTTGCCGGAATTAGCGAAGGTGCAGCCGTCCCATGAGACCTCGACGTAGTAGACGTTGTCCATTCTGTCCCACTTGATAGGATTCGTTACGGTACAGGTAACGTCAGTGAGCTCCATCTCAGCTTGGTCGTAGAGCTTAGTGCCGTCGATAACGGAGGGGTCCTTGACCTCAGAGGCGTCGATGTAGTATCTTACGGTTATATTGCTTGCAGGCTTAGGCTCGCCGGAGTAGACCTTCATGGAGACCTCGACAGCGCCTGAGCCGTCATCGCTGGTATTGCTGATACCGAGGGCCTCTACCCAGTAGCCTGAGCCGGACTCCTCGTCGCCGCTCGTCAGCTTGTCATCAGGGGGGAAGTTCTCAGTGATCGCCATATCGTCGGTGCCGTACACCTCATACATAGCGGCAGCCAGACCTACGACAGCAGCGTTGTAGTCGATAGTTACCTCGTTCTCACGCCAGTCATTGGTGCTGTCGCTGTGAGCGTCGTTGCCATCAGGACCGCCGGCAAGAGCTCCCCAGAGGACGTGCTTCTGCTCACGGGGATCCTCGGCCATAGTCAGACCGGAGGCTGCACGGTGGTGGGGGTTCATGACAGTAGTCTCGGCGTCATATCCGCAAAGGAAGGATCTGGGACCGTGGGTGCCGTTCCTTCCGGCGAGGACGGTCTTTTCAGCGTCTTCCTTGAAGGTGACGTCGTTATCGCCGAGGATATAGTCCATCTGCTGCTTAGCGAATTCGCTCCACTCAGAGGGCTGACCGTTATTTTGGTACTTGTCGTGAAGTGCACAGATCAGACCTGCTGCTGAGGCGTAGCGGCAGCTTCCCCAAACATCAAGGAAGCACAGGCCCTGCTCAGTTTCCATACCCTTCCAGGTCTTCAGACACTTGCCCAAGCAGTCGTCGTCCCAGAAGTTATCGAAAACGTACTCGTTCTTGCCCTGAGCCTTGCGGATCTGGTTGACCATGTCCAGCTCAGGGTGCTCCTGATTGATGATAGCCCAAAGCGTAGCTGCACCGCTCCAAACGTCGTTCCAGCAGTATATCCAGCCGGAGGGAGCGTAGTAGTCGAAGATGCTGTAGGCATAGTCGAAAACAGAGGAGTCGCCTGTTGCAAGGTACATCCAAGCAGCAGCCCAGCACCAGTCGTCCTCCCACTTGCTGGAATTGTAGAACTGACCGGGGCCGTCGCCGTTGTCGGAGAGCTCCTTCTCGTTAGCGTTTGCGAAATCCCAAAGCGCCTGAGCGTAGTCCAGGGACTTTTCCGCATACTCAGCATCGGTGTCCTTGAAATTGAGGTAATTGATCGCCAGAGAAGCGCAGGCAGAAACGACATAGTCTGTCTGAGGCTTATCGGCAGTCAGGAAGAAGGCCGGGCGGACCATAGTGTCCACCTCAGGGGCCTGCCAGATCTTGTGGTCGATGCCGCCCTCGCCCACCTGATAGCAGTGAGCGATGACCGTTCCGTCCTTGTCACGGAAGGTACACTTCATCAGGTAGTCGTTGAAATAGCGCAGGATAGTCTCGATGTGGTCGTCCTGTCCCAGCTTCTTGTAGACGTCACGGTACTCATAGTAGCCCCAGCCGAGAGTAGAAGCGGCGTAGTTCTCCGGCATACCGAACATAACGTGGTCTCCGGCGTCGTGCATACCTCCGGCAACGTCGATAGTCCCGTCGCCGTCGGGGTCAAGTACGTCCTTGTACTTGTCCATGAAGGCCTGAGAAAGGTTAGTGCCGGTATTCTTGTTAGTGCCGTCCCAAGGCTGCATGGGAACATGGGCGTCGTAAGTGTGACAGTCGTCACGCCACTTGAAGCGAGAGTTCTCGCCGACCTCTGTGCCGCACATATTTGCGTCATAGAAGTATATCGAGTACTGCAAGGCACGAGCGTAGTCGATCTTCAGCCCGGAGTTCTCGATAGTCGCATCGGCAGCGCCCGTTGTCAGCGGCACAGCCGGTGCAGAGCTTACAGCGAGCGCAGCGCACATCACGCCTGCGACCGCTTTTTTAAGGTTGATCATGTTTTCTGCCCTCCATTTTATATCGTCCGAGACAGCCGGCTGCGCAGAAGGGAACACAGCAGGGGGCCTCATTGACTCCTTGTAAAAATACCAAGGAGATCAACTTGACGTAAATTTTGACAGTTTAATCATAGCACAAAACTCCTAAAAAAGTCAATAGATTTTTTGGAAAAACTCACGAAATGTCATTTAATGCTCTTTTGGTGGATGAACCGGATCACCAGCAGGGCGGTCACAGCGGCTATAGCTCCCCACACAGCCGCAAACCAGTAGAAGTATGGAGCGCCGTTTTTGCTCAGCTCAGCGGCAGCCATGGCCTCCACCGCACCGGAGACCGGCGTGAAGAGGATCCCGTTGGCATCGGAGTAGTCCTCCGCCGCCGAGCCCTTCTCTCCAAGGACCGTGAAGCCCCTCCTGACCTCCGAGCCGCTCTCACTGGGGACGTACCCCACGGCGAAGCTGCCGATGCTGTCGGCGGAGGGCGGTATGTAGAGGCTCTCCAGAGAGCTGCACATATAAAAGGCGCACTGTCCCAGGCTCCTCAGGCCGTCGCCGGAGCTGACCTTAGACAGTGATGTGCAGGCGGAGAAGCAGTAGTCTCCCACAGAGAGCGCCTCTGCCGGAAGGGTGATCTCCCGAAGGGCGGTACAGGCCCGGAAGCATGAGTGTGGCAGATAGCTGAGCTCGTCCGGAAGGCTCACAGCGCTGAGGGAAGTGCAGCCGCAGAAGCAGCCGTCGCCGATCTGGTCCACGCTGTCCGGCAGGACGATGCTCTCCAGCGAGGTGCAGGCGTAGAAGCAGTGGTGTCCCAGCTCCGTGAGGGTATCCGGGAGGCTTATCTGCCGCAGGGAGGAGCACTCATAGAAGGCGTTGTCACGGATCCCGGTGACAGGGCAGCCCTCCAGCGTTTCCGGGATCTGGATATAGGCCGGCTCCCCGGAATAGCCGATCACAGTTGCCTCGCCGCCGATCACTGTATATATGTAGGCAGAGCCCTCGGCCGAGGCCTGTCCTGCCGGGAGGGCGGTCAGAATCATGGCTGCGGAAAGTATCACAGTCAGTATTTTTTTCATAGCTTCATCTCCTTTTCAACGATCATAACACGGATCACGGGAGAAAAATGTCGGAAAAGCGTTGCGCTCCGGAAAAATTTATGGTATCATGAATAAGTCAGGAGATCTCTGCCAATGCTCCCTTCGAGGTGATCGTATGAAAAGAAGCATCAGCAGAGCCATAGCAGGGGGACTTATCCTTGCCCTCGTCATAGCAGCAGCCGGTTCCACGGTCAGGACAGGCCGTGAGCTGGACCGGATCCGCAGCAAGGTGCTCAGGCTCCATATCCTGGCGGAGTCCGACAGCGACGAGGACCAGGCCAGAAAGCTCATGGTCCGGGACGCCCTCCTTGAGAGCGGGATCTTCCGGCAGGCATCAGACCTTGCCGAGGCCGAGGCCCTTGCAGAGTCCGAGCTGGGGACTATCCAGCATATCGCCGAGGAGACTCTCCGGGCCGAGGGGTCACAGGCTCAGGTGACGGCCTACCTTACGGATATGCACTTCGGAGAGCGCACCTACGGCAATATTACCATGCCTGCCGGGGACTACAGGACCCTTCGGGTGGAGATCGGTGCAGCCCGTGGGCATAACTGGTGGTGCGTCATGTATCCGCCCCTGTGCATACCCCAGAGCTCTCAGGTGACAGGGGACGAGGCTGCGGAGGAGCTGCACTTCACTGAGGAGGAGCAGGACATCCTCAACTCCCCGGAAAAATACGAGGTAAGGCTGGCGGTATTGGACCTTATCTCAGGGCTGAAAGAGGACAGATCGACGAGGATCCGCAGGGGAGAGCGGCCTCTGATCATGCAAAATGACGAAATTGATCTTTCCCCTTGACTTTCCTCCGGGGATAGGTTATAATATTTCAGTAAACAAAGCAGAACTCCGTTCTCACCGTCAGGCTCAGCTTAAACGGTCAATATCATGCAGGTCCGGTCATGCCGGAGGACTGCGTGTGTTGTAGAGTGCGGGTCTGTCTGCGCTCTTTTTTGTTTATCAAATTATTTTAGCTGGAGGTGCTTGAAATTAGCAAACAGGAACTGCAGATCAATGAAGAGATCAGAGACAAGGAGGTCCTGGTGATCGACGCTGACGGAACGAAGCTCGGCGTGCTGTCTGCAAAGGACGCACAGAAGATCGCCTATGACAAGGATCTGGATCTGGTCAAGATCGCGCCGAACGCCACACCGCCCGTATGCCGCATAATGGACTACGGAAAGTATTGCTTTGAGCAGGCTAAGCGTGAGAAGGAAGCAAGAAAAAATCAGAAGGTAGTCTCTATCAAGGAGATCAGGATGTTCTCAACGATCGACACCCACGATTTTGAAACAAAGGTCAATCAGGCCGTAAAATTTCTTCAGGGCGGGGATAAGCTCAAGGTATCGGTAAGGTTCCGCAAGAGAGCTATCGCACATCCCGAGCTGGGAAGTGAGCTTCTGGATCGTTTCAAGGAAGCTGTATCATCTGCAGGCACTGTTGACAAACCGGCTAAGATGGAAGGACGCAGCATAGTAATGTTCGTCAATCCTAAAACAAATAAGTAAGAACTTAGGTTCTTGACTAAGGAGGATCATACAATGGCAAAGGTAAAGGTAAAAACTCACTCAGGTGCTAAGAAGCGCTTCAAGATCACAGGCAGCGGCAAGGTAAAGTACCAGAAGACCAACAAGAGACACAGACTCACTCAGAAGGACACCAAGCGCAAGAGGATCGCCCGTGTTGCAGGCGTTGCAGGAAGCGCAAACGCTCCTACTATCAAGAAGCTCGTTCCTTATCTCTGATCTTGCAGAGCAGTAAGGTATCGAATGTAATATATTTTTGGAGGTAAAAGACTATGGCACGTATCAAGGGTGCAATGATGACTCGCAAGAGAAGAAATAAGACTCTCAAGCTCGCAAAGGGCTACTGGGGCGCAAAGAGCAAGCATTTCAAGATGGCTAAGCAGGCCGTGATGAAGTCCGGCAACTACGCTTACATCGGAAGAAAGCAGAAGAAGAGACAGTTCAGACAGCTCTGGATCACCCGTATCTCTGCTGCTGCAAAGCTCAACGGCATGAACTACTCCACATTCATGAACGGCTGCAAGAAGGCAGGCATCACGCTCAACAGAAAGATGCTCTCTGAGATCGCTATCACAGATGCAGCAGGCTTCAGCGCAATCGCTGACAAGGCTAAGGCCGCTCTTTGATCAGACTATGACGACACGCTCCTTTTATAAAGAGCGTGTTTTCTTGTAGATAAGCACGCCGGGCCTCCGGCGGCTCATCTGCTGATCGGTGGAGGTGTCCGTATTATTGGAAAACATCATAACATCAAAAGATAATCCCGTTATCAAGCTGTATCAGAAGCTCTCATCATCAAAAAAAGAGAGGCTCCAATACGGCTTATTCGTGTTGGAGGGCCTCCGTATCGTGGAGGACGCTCTCAGGGAGGACAGCCATATAGAACACCTCCTGCTGACGAAGCAGGCTCATGAGCGCTTCGGGGAGCAGCTATCCCGCCTCAGGTCCGATAGGGTGAAGGCAATTGTCATCTCCAACGAGCTGGGACAGCGCATCGCCTCCACTGACACGACTCAGGGAGTATTCGCTGTCTGCCATATACCGCAGGAAAAGCACCTCGTGATCCGGCCGGGAGGAAGATACATCGTCCTCTTCGGGCTCCAGGACCCCGGCAACGTGGGCATGATCATACGCACCGCCGATGCCTTGGGACTGGACGGAGCGATCCTCTCCGGGAGCTGTGAGCTCTACAGCCCCAAGGTCGTGCGCTCCACCATGGGCTCGGTATTTCGGGTGGAGACCCTCATCGAGAACGATCCTGACAGGCTCTTTGAGCTCCTTTCCGAGGGCGGAGCAAGGACCTCTGCCGCAGTCATCGACAGGGACGCCCTGCCGGTGACGGAGTGCTCCTTTGAGGGCACAGAGGCCGTGTTCATCGGCAACGAGGGCAACGGCCTACCGCCGGAGATCTCACGGCGCTGCGACAGAAGGATCACGATCCCCATGAGCGGAACGATCAATTCCCTCAACGCTGCCATGGCCGCAGGGATCCTCATGTGGGAGCTGAAAAAGTAAGATCTTTGGGAGCGATAGCTATGAACGAAACAAAATACTGGCTCTGGCTGACAATGATCTTCGGGATCGGCAGCCGCAGGATCTGGGAGATAATGTGCCTGTGCGACACTGCCAAGGACGCATATCTCACATTGACCGACGATGACTGCCCATTCAATTTGAGCCAGCACGAAAGGCAGAATATAGCCGAGATCAGGCTCTCTACCGCCGAGAAGGTGATCGACGCCTGCGCCGCTAAGGGAGTCTATACGGTGTGCTACAGCGCCCCAGGATACCCGGCCCAGCTCCGGCATATAATGGATCCGCCGGCAGTCCTCTACTATAAGGGCGACATCGGCTGCCTCTGCGGAACGAGGACAGTCACCTGCGTCGGCGCAAGAAAGGCCTCAGAGTACAGCCTTCGCAGCGCCGGGAGGATCTGCGGAGAGCTGGCACGGAGCGGCATAGTCATCGTAAGCGGCTTCGCCCTGGGCATAGACATCGCCTCTCACCTTGGAGCAGTAGAGTCCGGAAGGCCTACCGCCGCTGTCATGGGCTGCGGAGTCGATGTGGACTACCCCAGAGACAATTTCCGCTATCGGGGCGCAGTTTTGGAGAACGGCGGAGTTTTCATTTCGGAGTATCCTCCGGGAACGCCGCCCCATTCCCAGAATTTCCCCAAGCGCAACAGGATCCTTGCCGCCCTTGGGAGAGCTTCGGTCGTGTTCGAGGCCTCACAGCGCAGCGGCTCCCTGATCACAGCGGCAATGTCCGCCGAGCAGGGAAGAGAGGTCTTCGTGATGCCGCCGGCGGATATTTTCTCCGAGCGCTATTCCGGCAATATGATGCTCCTGAGGGAGGGCGCACTGCCCCTGCTCGGCTCAGCGGACGTGCTGGACCTGTTCAGGATAGGCGGCGTGAACGATGCTGAGATCCGTCAGGAGGTCTACCGAGGGATAAGCTCCTTCAATGTGGGGACGCCTCTGAAGCGCCCGGCTCCTACCCTTATCGAGGAGCTGGTCAGCGAGGCCGGAAGGCCCAAGCGCCGGACGAAGAAGCCCTCACCGAAGGAGGAGGCCCCTGTGAAGGAGACCGCTCCCGAGCCGGAGGCGCCCAGCGGACCTGCTCCCGTCAAGGAGTCCTACGAGAGCCTGACGGAGGCACAAAAGAGCATAGTCGACGCACTGAGAGTTGGCGCCCTGCACGCCGATATACTGGCAGAGCGCCTTGAAATGGATCCCGGCGAGCTCATGGTGGAGCTCACTGAGCTGGAGATCTTAGGAGAGATCCGTTCTCTCCCCGGAAAAATATTTGAGATCGGCTGACAGAAAAGGAGATAAAAAATGTCAGACTTAGTTATAGTAGAGTCGCCTGCAAAGGCAAAGACTATCCAGAAGTATCTGGGAAACGGCTATGAGGTGATCGCCTCCATGGGCCACGTCCGTGACCTGCCCAAGTCCAAGCTGGGAGTGGATACCGAGAACGATTTCGCTCCTCAGTACACCGACATGAAGGGCAAGGAGGACGTTATCAAGGAGCTGAAAAAGCACGCAAAGAAGTGCGGCAAGGTCTACCTCGCTACCGACCCTGACCGTGAGGGAGAGGCTATCTCATGGCACATAGCCCAGATGCTGAAGCTGGATATGAACGAGAACAACCGTGTGGCCTTCAACGAGATCACCAAGACCGGAGTACAGGCCGGCATGAGCGACCCCCACAAGATCGACGTGGACCTTGTGAATGCTCAGCAGGCAAGACGTATCCTTGACAGGCTGGTGGGCTATAAGCTGAGCCCCTTCCTTTGGAAGAAGGTCAAGAGAGGCCTTTCCGCCGGAAGGGTCCAGTCCGTTGCGGTCCGCCTTGTAGTGGACAGAGAGAACGAGATCCGCAGGTTCGTTCCCAAGGAGTACTGGTCTATCGACGCAAAGTTCACGGCCCCCGGCTCACGGAAGGTCTTCGACGCTGCTCTTGTGGCAGCTGACGGCAAGAAGCTGGAGATCCCCAACGAGGTCGAGGCCAACGCTCTCCTTGCAAGACTGGAGGGGGCCGAGTACGTCGTTACCTCAGTGAAGAAGCGCATCACCAAGAAGCAGCCTGCGCCGCCCTTCATCACCTCCACCCTCCAGCAGGAGGCCTCCCGGAAGCTGGGCTTCAGTGCCAAGCGCACCATGAAGGCCGCCCAGGAGCTCTACGAGGGCGTTGACATCGAGGGAGTAGGCGCTGTGGGACTGATAACCTACATGAGGACCGACAGCCTGCGTATCTCCGACGAGGCAAAGGCCGCCGCCGCCCAGTACATCGAGACCGTCTACGGCAAGGACTACCTCCCGGAGAAGCCCCGTGTGTTCAAGACCAAGAGCAACGCACAGGACGCTCACGAGGCGATCCGTCCCTCGACTCCCGACCTGACCCCGGCAAGGGTCAAGTCCAGCCTTTCCAGCGACCAGTTCAAGCTCTACAAGCTGATCTGGGAGCGCTTCATCGCCAGCCAGATGGCCAACGCTCTCCTTGATACAGTTTCCGCAGATATAGACGCAGCCGGCTGCACCTTCCGTGCATCGGGATATTCCGTGAAATTCGACGGATTTACCGTGCTCTATGTGGAGTCCACAGACGGCGGCGACGAGAACAAGAAGATGCTGCCGGAGCTCCGCAAGGACGACAAGCTGAAGCTCAAGTCGATCGCCGGCAACCAGCACTTCACTCAGCCGCCTCCGAGATACACCGAGGCCTCGCTGATCAAGGCACTGGAGGAGAACGGCATCGGCCGCCCCTCCACCTATGCGCCCACTATCACGACTATCACCTCCCGTCAGTACGTAGAGCACGAGGGCAAGCAGCTAAAGCCCACCAATCTGGGGGAGGCCATAACCGAGCTGCTCAAGGAGCACTTCCGGAAGATCGTCGATGCCAAGTTCACCGCCGAGATGGAGAACGACCTTGACGAGGTGGAGCACGGAGCAAAGGACTGGATCAGCACCCTGCATGAGTTCTACGACGACTTTTCCGCGACTCTCGGCAAGGCTGAGGAGGCCATGGAGGGCAAGCGTGTGAAGGTCCCCGACGAGGAGACCGACGTGATCTGCGAGCTCTGCGGCAGAAACATGGTCATAAAGTATGGAAGATACGGCAAGTTCCTTGCCTGCCCGGGCTTCCCGGAGTGCGGCAACACCAAGAAGATCGTCACTGAGACCGACGGCACCTGTCCCCGCTGCGGCAAGAAGATGCTGCAAAAGAAGTCCAAGCGTGGCAGGAGCTTCTACGGCTGTGAGGGCTATCCGGAGTGCAATTTCATGACCTGGAACGTGCCCAGCGCCGAGAAGTGCCCCCAGTGCGGCAGGAGCCTGTTCACCAAGGGCGGAAAGAACGGACGCCTTGTCTGCGAGGGCGAGGGCTGCGGCTATGAAAGAGAGCTGAAAAAATGAGCGTCACTGTCAACGTTATCGGCGCCGGGCTCGCAGGCTGCGAGGCGGCGTGGAGCCTTGCCCGGAACGGCATAGCTGTCCGGCTCTACGAGATGAAGCCGGAGAAGTTCACCCCGGCCCATAAGTACAGCGGCTTTGCGGAGCTTGTGTGCTCCAACTCATTGAAGGCCGCCCGTATCGAGTCCGCAGCAGGCCTTTTGAAGGCCGAGATGGAGCTCCTTGGCAGCCTTACGGTGCCATGTGCGAAGGAGAACTCAGTGGAGGCCGGCGGAGCTCTGGCAGTGGATAGGAAGAAGTTCTCAGACAGCGTCACTTCCAAGATCAAGGCCGAGCCTCTGATCCAGGTGATCCCGGGAGAGGTCACCGATCTTCCGGAGGGGATCTGCATAATAGCGACAGGCCCTCTGACCTCCGGGAAAATGGCCGATACCGTCCGCTCACTGTGCGGCGAAGGGCTGAGCTTCTACGACGCAGCGGCACCGATCGTGACCTATGAGAGCCTGGACAAGGAGAAGGTGTTCTTCGCCTCACGCTACGGAAGGGGCGACGCCGATTATATCAACTGCCCCATGGACAAGGAGGAGTATCTTGCCTTCTACAGAGCCCTGATCGGGGCCGAGCGTGTCCAGCTAAAGGACTTCGAGACCCACCCATTCAGCGTCTACGAGGGCTGTATGCCGATCGAGGTGCTGGCCTCCCGAGGGGAGGACACTATGCGCTTCGGGCCAATGAAGCCGGTGGGCATAACTGACGAGCGCACAGGCCGGCGGCCCTATGCCGTGGTGCAGCTCCGCCGTGAGAACAGAGAGGCGACCCTGTTCAACCTTGTGGGATTTCAGACCAACCTCAAATTCGGCGAGCAGAAGAGGGTCTTCTCCATGATCCCGGGCCTTGAGAACGCAGAGTTCGTCCGCTACGGAGTGATGCACCGCAACACCTTCATCAACAGCCCGGCGCTGCTGAACTCGGACTTCTCCATGAGGGAGCGCCCTGAGATCTACTTCGCCGGCCAGATGACCGGAGTAGAGGGCTATATGGAGTCCGCCGCCAGCGGTATCATAGCAGGCCTTTCCTGCGCCAGGAAGCTGCTGGGGAAGGAGCCTCTGCAACTCCCCCGTGAGTCCATGCTGGGAGCTCTCAGCGCCTATATCAGCGATCCCTTCGGCAACGGGAAGTTCCAGCCCATGGGAGCGAATATGGGCATACTCCCCGAGCTCGGCACAAGGATCCGTGACAAAAAGGAAAAGTACGGCGCCTACGCAAGGCGAGCCATAGAAGCACTTACAAAGGAAATGGAGAGAGCCGGCTTATGAAGATAATAGTTGACGCCTTCGGAGGGGACAACGCCCCTCTTGAGGTGCTCAGGGGCTGCGAGAGAGCGGTCCGGGAGCTGGACGTGGAGATCGTCCTTACAGGCAGCGAGCCCAAGATAAAAAAGTGCGCCGCTGACAACGGCATCAGCCTCAGCGGTATGGAGATCGAGCATACAGATGATGTTTTTGATATACATGATGAGCCGAAGGAGATAATAAAGTCCGGAAGCGGCACCTCTATGGCGCTGGGACTTTCCCTCCTTGCAAAGGGCAGGGGCGAGGCCTTTGTCAGCGCAGGGAGCACAGGAGCTCTGGTAATGGGAGCTACCTTCATCGTCAAGCGTATCAAAGGGATCAAACGTATCGCACCCTCTCCGGTGATGCCTGCGGACAAGGGCAGCTTCGTGCTGCTGGACGCAGGAGCGAACACTGAGTGCCGGCCGGAGATGCTGGTCCAGTTCGCCGTTATGGGGAGCGCCTACATGGAGAAGGTCCTGGGCGTTCAAAATCCCAAGGTGGGGCTGCTCAACATCGGCGCAGAGGAGACCAAGGGCAGAGAGCTGGAGCTGGAGGCCTATAAGCTGCTGGAGCAGTCAGGGCTCAACTTCGGCGGTAATATCGAGGCCCGTGACATACCCAAGGGAGAGTTCCAGGTGATCGTCACCGACGGCTTCACGGGGAATATCGTCCTCAAGCTCTATGAGGGCATGGGCAGCTTCTTCGCAAGGAAGCTCAGGTGGATATTCTCCGGCGCTGGAAAGATAGGCGCTGTGTTCTCACTGGGCAAGATAAAGACATTCAAGAAACAGATGGACTATAAGGAGGTGGGCGGCTCTGCTCTTCTGGGAGTCAGAAAGCCGGTCATCAAGGCACACGGCAGCTCTGACGGGACAGCCTTCTTCAACGCCGTCCGCCAGGCTAAAAAATGTGCCGAGGCAAACGTTGCAGGCGTCATCGAGGAGTACGCCGCAGCCGCTCATAAGGAGTAAAAAATGGAAAGCATAGATAGATTTGAACAGATCATAGGCTATACCTTCAAGGATAAGTCTCTGCTGGAGCAGGCTCTGTCGCACTCGTCCTACGCCAACGAGAAAAAGACCGCCGGCGGCAGCAACGAGCGCCTTGAGTTCCTGGGAGACAGCGTCCTTTCGATAGTCGTATCAGATTATCTCTACAAGCACTTTACCCAGGTGGCAGAGGGCGAGCTGACCAAGCTGAGGGCTTCGCTGGTGTGCGAGAAGTCCCTCCATGTGTTCGCCCAGCATATACACCTTGGAGACTTCCTCCGCCTCGGAAAGGGCGAGGAGAACACCGGCGGCAGAGAGCGCCCCTCGATATTAGCGGACGCATTCGAGGCAGTGATCGCAGCGATCTACCTTGACGGCGGTATGGAGCCTGCCGCAAAGCATATCCTCCGGTTCATGCCCGAGGAGATCGAGCACGGCAAAAAGCCCGTTTTCAGCGACCACAAGACAGTTTTGCAGGAGATCGTCCAGAAGAACCCCGAGGAGAAGGTGGAGTACGTCCTCATCGGCGAGGAAGGCCCCGACCATAACAAGCGCTTCGTGGTGGAGGTAAGGCTCAATTCACAGGTGATCGGCAAGGGCAAGGGCAGGAGCAAGAAGGAGGCCGAGCAGCTTGCCGCAAAGGAGGCTCTTGAGCTGATGGGCTATGCCGCACAGTAACATCTCGATCTTCGTGCCCCATATCGGATGTCCCCACAGGTGCAGCTTCTGCGACCAGAACACGATCAGCGGAGCTCAGCACGCTCCCACTGGGGACGAGGTAAGGCAGATCTGCGAGAAGGCACTTTCGGAGGTAAGGTCTCCGGAGGAGACCGAGATCGCATTTTTCGGCGGCAGCTTCACGGCGATACCCCGCCCCTACATGGAGGAGCTCCTGAGCGCTGCCCGTGAGTTCGTAGGGCAGGGCAAATTTCGGGGCATACGCTGCTCCACAAGGCCGGACTGCATCGACAGAGAGATCCTGGAGCTGCTGAAAAGCTGCGGCGTCACGGCTATCGAGCTGGGAGCCCAGTCCATGAGCGATAAGGTGCTCCTTGCCAACGACCGTGGCCATACCGCAAGGGACGTGGAGGAGGCCAGCGCCCTCATCAGGGAGCTGGGCTTCGAGCTGGGCCTGCAAATGATGATCGGCCTTTATCAGAGCACCGGCGATGACGAGTGGCTGACCTTCGAGAAGATCATGGCGATCCGCCCGGACACCGTCCGGATCTACCCGGTGGTGATCCTCAAAGGCACAAGGCTTGCCCGGCTCTGCGAGAGCGGCCAGTATCAGCTCTTCGGCGGAGCAGCAGGTATGCGCTCGGGCTTCGGCTTCGAGGACGTGGTGGAGACCGCAGCATACTTCCTGAGAGAGTTCGAGGAGAACGGGATCAGGGTGATCAAGTGCGGCCTACACGCCAGCGAGTTCGTTGAGCAGGACATGGTGGGCGGCTTCTACCACCCGGCCTTCCGGGAGCTCTGCGAGAGCAGCATCTACCGCCAGCTCATCGAGGAGGAGCTGGGGCTGAAGGGCGAGCACACCAATGCTGCCGGAGCTCTAAAGGAGCTGGAGAGCATGAAGGGCAGCGTGACAGTTGCCGTTGCGCCGAGCTGCATAAGCAAGGCGATAGGACACAAAAGGTCCAATCATGAGTATTTCAAGGAGCAGGGGATAGAGCTCAGGATCGTTGGAGATGAGAGCCTTCCCAAGTATAAAGCAAAGCTGAGGAGGTGAGCGAGTGTACCTAAAGTCATTGGAGATACAGGGCTTCAAGTCCTTCCCGGACAAGATCAGCCTGACCTTCGACAAGGGCCTGACCGCAGTAGTCGGTCCTAACGGCAGCGGAAAGAGCAACATCGGCGATTCAGTGCGCTGGGTGCTGGGCGAGCAGTCCACGAAGACTCTCCGAGGCAACAAGATGGAGGACGTCATCTTTTCCGGAACTGTAGCCAGAAAGCCCATGGGCTTCGCCGCAGTTACGCTGAATATCGACAATACGGACAGGACCCTCGCAGACATGGACGACGAGGTGGCCGTTACCAGAAAGCTCTACCGCAGCGGTGAGAGCGAGTATCTGATCAACGGCAGACAGTGCCGCCTAAAGGATATAAACGAGCTCTTCATGGACACCGGTCTCGGACGAGACGGCTATTCGATCATCGGACAGGGCCGTATCGCTGAGATCGTGGGCGCAAAGAGCAGCGAGCGAAGAGATATTTTCGAGGAGGCCGCCGGCATCTCAAAATTCCGCTATAAGAAGCTGGAGGCCGAGCGCAAGCTCACCGCCGCACAGGAGAACCTGCTGCGCCTGACTGACATACTTTCAGAGCTGGAGGGCAGAGTAGAGCCCCTAAGGAAGCAGTCCGAGAAGGCTCAGAGGTTCCTGGAGCTAGCCCAGGAGAGAAAGCGCCTTGAGATCTCCGTATGGGTGACACGCCTTGACGAGCTGAAGGAGAAGCTGGACTCACTGGACGAGAAGATCTTAGTCAGCAGGAGCGAGTACGAGAACCTGGATAGCGATATACAGCGCCAGGAGGAGAAGTTCCAAGAGGGCTACCGTAAGATGCAGGAGTGTACGGTGCGCTCCGACGAGCTGAGAAGAAAAATGATCGAGGAGGAGCAGCAGTCCTCCGACAAAAAGGCGTCGATCGCCGTTTTGGAGAACGACATAAAGCACTGTCAGGAGGCCGCCGCAGTCGCTCAGAGGAGCATCGACAACGCCGGCGAGACCAAGCAGGCTCTGATCGGTCAGCGCAGCAAGGCAGAGCTCCACATCAAGGAGCTGGAGCAGCAGCGCACCGAGCTGGAGCAGGAGATCGCCGAGGTCACCAAGAGCTTCGCCAAAGCTCAGGAGGAGAGCTCACAGCTTGGCGAGAGCGTATCGAAGGCCGGCAGCGAGATCAACAGCCTCTACATCAGACAGAGCGAGCTGCGCTTTGCGGAGGAGTCGGCACACCGCACGGTGGAGTCAGAGACCGCAAGGCTCCCGGAGCTGGAGAAGGCCACTGAGACCAGCAGCAGCTCCGCCGGAGAATACGAGGAGAAGCAGGCCCAGTGCCAGAAGCAGATCGAAGAGAACTCCGAGAGAGAGGCCTCTGTCAGGAACAGGCTCACCGGCTTCGACAGGCTCTACAAGGGCCGCAGAGAGGGCTTCGAGCAGGCCAAGGCCGACTTCGAGCGAGCACTTTTCGAGCTAAAGGAAAAGCAGCAGCGCCGCAAGATCCTCAGCGACCTTGAGAACAGCATGGAGGGCTTCTCCGGCAGCGTAAAGACGGTGCTGAAAGCCTCTAAGCAGGGCCGTATCGGCGGAGTCCTGGGGACGGTGGCGCAGAATATCAGCGTCGACCAGAGATACGCCGTGGCGATCGAGACCGCCCTTGGCGCCGCAATGCAGAACGTGATCGTGGAGAACGAGGACATAGCCAAGCGCTGTATCCGACTATTGAAGGAGCAGAAGGCCGGCCGTGCCACCTTCCTCCCCATAACCTCAGTGAAGGGCAGAGAGCTCAGCGAGAGCGGCCTTGAGGACTGCGAGGGCTACATCGGCACAGCAGCGACCCTCATAGGCTTCGACGACAGGTTCAGCGGGATCGTTGCCTCGCTGCTGGGCAGGACCGTTGTGGCAGAAGATATAGACTCCGCTGCATATATCGCAAAAAAATACAGCTATCGCTTCCGGATCGTCACCCTTGACGGTCAGGTGGTCAACGCAGGAGGCTCCTTCACGGGAGGCTCGGCTGTGCGCTCCGGAGGAGTGATCACCCGGAAGAACGAGATAGCTTCACTTGATAAGGAGATCGAGGTCCTTACGGTGACCCGTGACGATCTGAGCGCAAAGGCCGAGAAGCTCCGTGCGGAGTCTGAGAAGCTGCGCTACGACATGGAGGGCGCCAAGAGCGAGCTCAGCGAATGTGAGAACGAGAGGGTAAGGCTGGAGGCCGAGCTCACGAGCCTTGCGGAGCTCTCAGCACAGGCAAAGGCCCAGTCCGCAGCCGCCAAAAGACAGCTCGACGAGGCCAAGCAGCGCATCGCCGACGCAGAGAGGACCGCTGAGGAGTCGGGGAAGGAACTAGAGCTCACCGAGAAGCAGATCGCTCAGGCCGAGGAGGAGCTGGCAAAGGGCCAGGACGTCCGTGACAGGCTGAGAGCAAGACGCAGCGAGCTCTCTGAGAAGCTGTCTGAGCTTAAGATCCACAGCATGGAGCTGGCCAAGGACATCGAGGCGCAGAACGCCGAGGTGGGCCGCATCGACCGGAGCCTTGAAGAGCTGAAGGCCGGGAGCCGCCAGTTCACCGAGGAGATCCGCCGCCAGAACGAGATCATCTCCGAAAAGGAGCAGGAGATCGTTCAGCTCCGCAGCGAGCTTGACTCCATGAAGAACAACACCGCCCTTTATAACGAGGAGATCCGCCGCTGTCAGGAGACCCACTCCCAGCAGAACCGGCTGGTCAATGAGATCCAGAAGGGCCTAAAGGAGCTCAACGAGGCCAAGGAGAAGTTCTCCGCCGAGGTCACCAGACTGGAGGAGCGCCGTGAGGCCAACTGCCGTGATACGGATAATATCATCAGGCAGCTCCTGGAGGTCTATGAGCTGACGAGGTCGGAGGCGGTCCAGATCGCAGAGAAGATCGATGACCTGAACGCCGCCCAGCAGGAGCTGGCTTCGATCAAGAAGAAGATCTCAGCGCTGGGGAGCGTCAACGTGGACGCTATCGAGGAGTACCGTGAGGTCTCCGAGCGCTATAACTTCATGTCCGAGCAGCTTGCTGACGTGCAGAAGTCCAAGGCAGAGCTGGAGAAGATCATCGCCGGGCTCACAGAGGATATGTGCCGCATATTCAGCGAGAGCTTCAGAGTGATAAACTCCAATTTCAAGGCCATCTTCACCGAGCTCTTCGGCGGAGGAAAGGCCGAGCTGATCCTCACCGACCCGGAGGACGTCCTCGGATCGGGCATCGAGATCAGCGTTGCGCCTCCCGGAAAGGTGATCAAGAACCTGATCTCACTGTCCGGAGGAGAGCAGTCCTTCGTGGCGATAGCGATCTATTTCGCCATATTGAAGCTGCGTCCGGCGCCCTTCTGTATCCTGGACGAGATCGACGCAGCCCTTGACGAGGTGAACGTAAGGAAGTATGCCCAGTACCTCAAGAACTTCACCGATACTACTCAATTCGTGCTGGTGACCCACCGCCGCAGCGCCATGGAGGAGGCCAACGTCCTCTACGGTGTCACCATGCAGGAGGACGGCATTTCAAAGCTGCTGAAAATGGAGCAGGTGGACTTCCAGGAGGACGTCGCCGACATCCAGTGATGTCCGGAAAAGCCCCAAGCAAGCGAACAGTATAACGATCCATCGGAGGTTATTATGGGAATATTTCAAAAGATCGCAGACGGCCTGAGAAAGACCAGAGACAGCTTCTTCGGCGGCCTTCAGCGTATATTCAACTCTTTCACCAAGATAGATGAGGAGCTCTTTGAGGAGCTAGAGGAGCAGATGATCATGAGCGACATCGGAGTGGAGACCTCCGAGGAGATCTGCGACCGGCTCAGGAAGAAGATCAAGGAGCGTGGCATTACCGATCCCAAGGAGATCATGGAGCTGATCCATGAGGTCATCTCAGAGATCATGGGGGACGACACAGGCCTGGATCTGTCGGTATCTCCGGCAGTCATCATGGTGATCGGCGTGAACGGCGCCGGCAAGACCACCACTATCGGAAAGCTCTGCCACCAGTTCAAGACCGAGGGCAAGAAGGTCCTCGTTGCGGCAGCGGACACCTTCCGTGCGGCGGCTATCGACCAGCTTGAGGTCTGGACCGAGCGTGCAGGCGTGGACATCGTCAAGCACAGCGAGGGCTCTGACCCGGGAGCCGTGGTCTACGACGCCCTTGACGCAGCCAAGGCAAGGGAGTGCGACGTGGTGATCATCGACACCGCCGGGCGCCTCCACAACAAGAAGAACCTTATGGACGAGCTGGCCAAGATCAACCGTATCATCGACTCGAAGGCAGGGGACTGCTCAAGGGAGGTGCTGCTGGTCCTTGACGCAACAACAGGCCAGAACGCCGTCAATCAGGCCCGGCTTTTCAGCGAAACAGCGCCGATCACCGGCATCGTGCTGACCAAGCTGGACGGCACGGCAAAGGGCGGCATCGTGATCTCCATAAAGAACGAGCTGGGTATCCCGGTGAAGCTGATCGGTGTGGGCGAGAAGATCGACGACCTCCAGCCCTTCAACAGCCGAATGTTCGTTGACGCTCTGTTCGACGCTCCCTACGAGGATGAAGAGGAGGCCGCCGAGGAGGAGCTCCTTGAAGAAGAGGAGGAGCTTGCCGAGGGGGAGGCTCCTGAGAATCTGACCGAGGAGGAAGAGCCTGAGACTGAGGAAGAGCCTGAGTCTGAGGAGGATCCCGAGACCGAGGAAGAGCCTGAGTCTGAGGAAGAGACCGAGGAAGAGCCTGAGACTGAGGAAGAGCCTGAGACTGAGGAAGAGCCTGAGACTGAGGAGGATCCTGAGACTGAGGAGGATCCCGAGACTGAGGACGACTCTGACCGGGAAGAGGCCACCGATGATGAAGAAGAGGACGAGCCGGAGGAAGGCTCCGAAGAGGAGGAAGAGCCCGAAAAGAAGAAAAAGCGTGGCTTCTTCAGCAGACTTTTCGGCAGAAAGGACGAGGAAGATGAGGACTGAGCTGCTTTTTGCCACAAACAACGCAAATAAGCTCCGGGAGGCAAGGGAGATCCTTGAGCCCCTGGGCTTCGACATAATATCCATGAAGGAGGCCGGCGTCCAGATCGAGCCCGACGAGACCGGCGACACCTTCGTCCGCAACGCCGAGATCAAGGCCTGCGACGTGTTCAATGAGCTGGACATCCGTATGCCTGTGATCGCCGACGACAGCGGACTTTGCGTCAAGGCTCTTGGCGGAAGGCCGGGAGTCTACTCCGCACGCTACGCTCCTGAGGGCGAGCGCTGTGCAAAGCTCCTTGAGGAGATGAAGGACGTTCCCAAGGGGGAGCGTGATGCCTATTTCGAGTGCGCCATCGTGTACGTCGACAAGTACGTCTGCGAGAGCTTCACAGGGCGCTGTGAGGGCGAGATCGGCTTCGAGGAGCGTGGAGAGAACGGCTTCGGCTACGATCCGGTCTTTGTACGTGACGGCAGGACCCTTGCAGAGATGAGCGCCGAGGAGAAAAATGCTATAAGTCACAGGGGCGCCGCTATGGAAAAGCTGGTGGCCTATCTTAGAGAAAGCTATGGTGTATGATATGTTAACGAGCAAGCAGAGGGCGTACCTGAGAGGGATCGCCTCAACATACGATACGATCTTCCAGATCGGCAAGGGCGGAGTCACCGAGGCCATGTGCCGGGACATCAGCGAGGCTCTCCGCAAAAGGGAGCTCATAAAGCTGAGGGTCCTTGAGAACTCCGGCTGGACCGCAAGGGAGGCAGCCGACGCTGTTTCCGCAGCTACAGAGTCCGAGGTGGTACAGGTGATCGGCAGCCGGTTCGTGCTGTTCAAGCGCAACCCAAAGGATCCCGTTATCGAGGGGATCCCCAAGGCAAAGTGATGAGGACAGTGATAATAAGCGGCACCTCCCACAAGGGCTCCACATACAATATCGGCCGGATCTTAGCGGAAAAGATCGCCGAGCCGGAGGAGATCTTTGAGGTCTTCCTTCCCAGGGACTTCGGGGAGTTCTGCTGCGGCTGCACAAGGTGCTTCACTGAGGGCGAGGACAAGTGTCCCCACTATGAGAAGCTCCGCCCGATCACCGAGCTGATCGACAGCTCCGATGTGCTGATACTCACATCACCTGTGTACGTTTATCACTGCACAGGCGCAATGAAGGCGTTCCTTGACCACTACGGCTGGCGCTGGATGGCACACCGTCCGGAGGAGAAGATGTTCTCAAAGCAGGCGGTGGTGATCTCCACAGCAGCGGGAGCAGGTGTGAAGTCTGCCTTAAAGGACATGGCCGATAGCTGCTTCTTCTGGGGGATACCTCAGACTTATAAGCTGGGCATGGCAGTTGCGGCAGCTGACTGGAACAGCGTTGACCCGAAGAAAAAGGCTGCTATCGAGAAAAAGACCGACAGCATCGCAAGGAAGCTCCTGGAGCGGAAGGGCAAAGTGCCGGTGCCGCTCAAAACGAGAGGCTTTTTCAAGATAATGAGCCTTATGCAGCGCAGCGGCTGGAACAAGGCGGATATGGACTACTGGAAAGCCAAGGGCTGGACAGAGAGCAAGCGTCCATGGAGGTGAGCCAATGAGGATAGGAATCTACGGAGGGAGCTTCAACCCCGTACACAAGGGACACATCCATTTGGCGAAGGCTGCGGCGGACAGCTTCGGGCTGGACAGGGTCTTCCTGGTGCCGTCCAAGGTCAGTCCCCACCGCTCCAGCGCCGAATACGCACCGGAGCCCGACCGGATCGCTATGCTGGCTCTGGCCTGTGCCGAGGACGAAAGGCTCCGGGTCAGCAGCTTCGAGCTGGACTCGGACCGGATCAGCTACTCGGTCTACACCGTCAGGTATTTCCGGAGCCTTTATCCCGACAGCCAGATCTGGCTCCTCATGGGGAGCGATATGCTGCTCACTTTCGACCAGTGGAAAAGCTGGCAGGACATCATGAAGGAGGCCGTTATCGGCGCAGTTTCGAGGAACGGCGGAGATCTTCCCCAGCTTGAGGCCAAGGCAGAGGAGCTGTCTAAATACGGCAGAGTAGAGCTCAGCAGGAGCGCTCCTGTGGAGGTCTCCTCCAGCGAGATACGAAAAAAAATTGAAAATAATGAGGATTTTGCTTGCTATCTGAGCGAAAATGTAGTACAATATATAAGATACAGGGGACTTTACGGTTCCTGTCAAAACATTTGACCAGTGCTGCCAGAAGGAGAGCAGCCTTCCCCGAGGTGAGACTTTTGCATTATACTATCGACGATAAGAAGAAATTCCTGAAGGAGAACCTTTCCCAGAAGCGCTTCCACCATTCGGTGAACGTGGCTGAGGAGTGCCGTAAGCTGGCACAGAAATACGGCGAGGACCCGGAAAGGGCCTACTTTGCCGGACTGCTCCACGATATTTGTAAGGAGCTCCCCGGCGAGGAGCAGAAGGCTCTGGTGCTGGAGAGCGGCTTCACGGTCTTCCGTGAGGAGCTGGAGACACGCTCCCTCTGGCACGGGATCGCAGGCGCTCACTTCGTGAAGACCCATTTCGGGGTAGAGGACATCGACGTGCTCAACGCCATAAGGTTCCATACCGTTGCAAGGGCCGGCATGACCCGGCTGGAGGAGATCGTCTATATCGGCGACCTGATCTCAGCCGACAGAGACTACAAGGACGTTGACAAAATGCGAAAAATAGCCTATAACGGCATCAATGCCGCTATGCTGGAGGGCATACAGTTCTCCATAAAGTCAGTCATAAAAAAGGGTGGGGTCATACCGCCGTGTACAGTCGAGGCGTATAATTTCTACACCCGTCTGGTAAAAGAAGAAAAGCCTAAAAAGTGAACAAAAGCCGGTCTTCCGGCAGAAGAAACAAGACGAAAAGAGGATCCAGATGAATCAGAACGATTTAGATCACAACGGCACCGTCCCGGAGGGAGAGGAGCCGATACCTTCAAGGCCAAAGCCCTTGAGGAAGCTGGTGAGAGTGGACAAGAGCCGCACACAGGCAGATCCCCAGCCTGACCGCTATCAGGCTCCGCCGGCCCAGGGCTATCAGCCCTCCCATGAGGCCCCGGCTCAGCAGTACCACGGCCTCCACGAGGCACCGCCCTCCTCCGAGCAGGGCTACCATGGGAAGTATGAGGCCTCGCCCAGCACTTCGTACCGTGGGAAATATGAGGCAGATCCCGTCGTGGAGCCGGTCCGTGACCACAGTGCCTATACCTCCGGAGAGCAGGACGATGCTCAGCCGGAGTATTACGAGAACGACGGCGATGAGTACAACGGCCGTGTAGAGCTGGTACAGGCCGTGAATAAGGGCTCGGCCAAAGACGTGATCGTTAAGATCGCCGCCATCGCAGCCAGCCTCTTCATCATCGGTGCGCTGATACTGAATATGCCCATTTTCCTTGACAGGAAGACTCAGGACAACGTGTCCCTGATCTACCTTATCAAGCACTGGCAGCCCCTGAACAAGGAGGGCGAGCTCTCCTCGAACACCATGGAGCTGAACGTGGATACTGCCGCAGTTGAGGACGACTACACCGACGGCCTTGACCTTCCTCAGCTCATCGAGGGCCAGTACAGCGTCCTGCTGCTGGGCTTTGACGAGGACGTTTTCAACACCGACGTTATGTGGGTGCTCCAGTTCGACATCGGCCACGGAAAGCTGAATATCCTTCAGATCCCCCGTGACTGCTGCCTGCCGGACTATACCACCAGCGTCACAAAGAAGTTCAACAGCGTATACTCCATGGGCGACCCCACGATCCAGCCGCCTATCCAGCGTGTTGTTAATGCTGTACAGGAGAATTTCGGCATACCGATCGACGCCTATGTGACAACGGTCTGCTACGACATAGTGGACATGGTGGACATCATCGGCGGTATCCCCATGCACCTTGACAATGAGATCGTCTACGAGGCCGACAAGATCATCCCTGCCGGAGATGTGGTCCTCACCGGCGAGCAGGCCGAGTGGTTCATCCGCTTCCGCCGTGAATGGCTCACCGGAGACATCGGCCGTATGCAGAACCAGCGCCGCTTTATGGCAGCCGCCATGCAGAAGCTGCTGAGCATCGTCAGGGACGAGGGAAGAGTGAAGCTCTACAGCTATCTCAAGCAGATCTACGACAACGAGTACGTCTATACCGACCTTTCCCTTGACAGCATGGCAAAGGTGGCGGACTTCGCATCGACCCTTTCCATGGATAACGTACAGGTCAACATGGTGCCCGGCGAGGGAGCAATGTACTACGCCTCCGACGGCAACGAGTACGACGTTTACTCCGTCCACAAGCAGGCGACCATAGATATGCTCAACAAATACTACAGGCCCTATCAGCTACCCATGACCTACTACGATACGTCTATCGTTGAGCTGATAACCAACTACGAATACACAGGCTACGACGACACCAGCGCAACTCTCGACGAGCTGGAGGACGCCACAGAGCCTGCACGAGATCCAAACAAGAAACAGTGAAAGGAATGATCAGATGACAGAGCAGGAGAAGTTAGAGCTCATAGTCAGAACTCTCGACAGCAAGCGCGGAGAGGATATACAGGCCCTGAAAATAGCCGACCTTACCATACTTGCCGACTATTTCGTCATAGTGAACGGTACCAGCAACACTCACGCAAGGACCCTTGCGGACGAGGTAGAGTTCCAGCTCTCCCAGAAGGGGATAGAGCCGGAGCGCCGTGAGGCCGATACCGGCAATACATGGATAATACTGGACTACGCCGACATCATCGTCCACGTTTTCTACAAGGAGACAAGGGACTTCTACAAGCTGGAGGGCCTTTGGGCAGACGGCGAGCCGGTGGACATAAGCTCGCTCCTCATAAAAGAGTGAGAGACCTCGCAATAAGTAATTTTGATAAAGGAATGATCAACGATGAGCAGATATGATTTCAGGTCTATCGAAGAAAAATGGCAGAAATACTGGGATGAGCACGACACCTTCAAGGCAGCTCAGGACTACTCAAAGAAGAAGTTCTACGCTCTGGTGGAGTTCCCCTATCCCTCCGGCCACGGTATGCACGTCGGCCACATCAAGGCATATTCCGGACTTGAGGTAGTTTCAAGGAAGCGCCGCATGGAGGGCTATAACGTGCTCTTCCCGATCGGCTTCGACGCCTACGGCCTCCCCACCGAGAATACCGCTATCAAGGAGAATATCCACCCCCGCATCGTCACCGACCGCAACATCGAGAAGTTCACCGGCCAGCTCCGGACAGTCGGCTTCTCATTCGACTGGTCAAGGGTAGTCGATACGACTGACGAGAAATACTACAAGTGGACACAGTGGATCTTCCTGAAGATGTTCGAGAACGGCCTTGTTTTCCGTGACAAGACCTCCGTCAACTACTGCCCCAGCTGTAAGGTAGTGCTGTCCAATGAGGACTCACAGGGCGGAAAGTGCGACATCTGCCACAGTGAGATCGTACAGAAGACAAAGGAGGTATGGTACCTCCGCATAACCGAGTACGCCGACAAGCTGCTCCAGGGCCTTGAAGAGGTAGACTACCTCCCCAACGTGAAGCTCCAGCAGCAGAACTGGATCGGCAAGTCCACCGGAGCATTCGTTGATTTCAAGATCAAGGAGCAGGACGAAAAGCTGAGGATCTACACCACAAGACCGGATACTCTCTTCGGCGTCACCTTCATGGTAATAGCTCCCGAGCACCCCATTATCCAGAAGTACCGTGAGTCTATCGCAAATATCGGGGCTCTGGACGACTACAGGGCCGAGTGTGCAAAGAAGAGCGAGTTCGAGAGGACACAGCTCGTCAAGGACAAGACCGGTGTCAAGATCGAGGGCCTGACCGCTGTCAACCCCGTCACCGGCAAGGAGATCCCGATCTACATATCAGACTACGTTATGATGGGCTACGGAACAGGCGCTATCATGGCAGTTCCTGCCCACGACACCCGTGACTACGACTTCGCAAAGAAGTTCGGCATCGACATCATCGAGGTCATCAAGGGCGGCGACATCGAGAAGGAGGCCTACACAGGCGAGGGCGAGCTGGTGAACTCCGGCGCTCTCAACGGTATCTCCAACAAGAAGGACGCCGTTGCAAAGGCCTTAGAGATACTGGAGGAGCTGGGCTGCGGCGAGGCCGGAGTGCAGTACAAGATGAAGGATTGGGCCTTCAACCGCCAGAGATACTGGGGCGAGCCTATCCCGATCGTCCACTGTGATACCTGCGGCATGGTGGCAGTTCCCTATGAGGAGCTCCCTCTGAGACTGCCTGACGTTGAGAACTTCGAGCCCGGCACAGACGGCGAGAGCCCTCTGGCCAAGATCGACAGCTTCGTGAACTGCAAGTGCCCCAAGTGCGGCAAGGACGCACGCCGTGAGACCGATACCATGCCCCAGTGGGCAGGCTCCTCATGGTACTTCCTGCGCTACTGCGACCCCAACAACGACAGCGAGTTCGCCTCACAGGAGGCCCTGAAGTACTGGCTGCCTGTTGACTGGTACAACGGCGGCATGGAGCACGTTACACGTCATATGATCTACAGCCGCTTCTGGCATAAGTTCCTCTATGATCTGGGACTTGTCCCCACCTCTGAGCCCTACGCAAAGCGTACAGCTCAGGGCCTGATCTTAGGGCCTGACGGCGAGAAGATGTCCAAGTCCAGAGGCAACGTCATCGACCCCAACGACGTAGTCTCCGAGTACGGAGCAGACGTTCTCCGCCTGTACGTCCTGTTCATGGGCGACTATGAGAAGGCCGCTCCCTGGAGCGAGTCCAGCATCAAGGGCTGCAAGCGCTTTGCCGACCGAGTTTGGAGCCTCCAGGATATGCTGACCGAGGGCGAGGAGTTCTCCGATAAGCTCCGCAGCAGCTTCCACAAGACGATCAAGAAGGTCACCGAGGACATCGAGGCCATGAAGTTCAACACAGCTATCGCCGCACTCATGACCCTGATCAACGAGATCTACGACGCAGGCTCTGTGAACAAGGCCGAGCTGGCTGCCTTTGCGACCCTGCTGTATCCCTTTGCTCCCCATATCTCTGAGGAGATCTACAGCGCAAACTTCGGCAAGGTGCTGTCTGAGCAGAGCTGGATCGGCTATGACGAGGCTCTCTGCAAGGACGAGACCATCGAGATCGTAGTCCAGGTCAACGGCAAGCTGAAGGCTAAGCTGAACATACCCGTTGACGCTGACAAGGACTCAGTCATCGCACAGGCAATGGCCGAAGCTAAGGTAGTTGAGGCTACTGAGGGCAAGAATATCGTAAAACAGATATATGTACCAAATAAGCTTGTTAATATTGTTGCAAAATAACGAAATTTTCCAAAACGTAAAAAAGGCTTGACATATTATCGAAAGTATGATAAACTATTATTATATTATTTTGAATATTTATCTGCTATGCTTTTTTTGAGGATCAAGCTGCTGACGCCCCTTCGGGTGTTTAGTATAGACCCGGGCGACCGGGAAACCTCTGAACAAGGGAGGGAAAATAATGGCAGAAGTTCGTGTAAGCAAGAATGAGTCACTTGACAGCGCTCTCAAGAAGTTCAAGAGAGCTTGTGCAAAGGACGGCGTTATTGCTGAGGTGCGTAAGAGAGAGCACTACGAAAAGCCTTCAGTTAAGCGTAAGAAGAAGTCTGAGGCAGCTCGTAAGCGCAAGTATTGATCTTACCGACAAACTATGTTGATAAAAGCGGGCTGAAAAGTCCGCTTTTTCATTTTTGCAGAAAATTCGACAGTTTTCCCCGTGACAACTGATGTATAATAGGAATTGGTCCTTAGGAGATCAGAAACTTCTCAGAAAGGGAGTTACATATGATAAAGAAAATACTTGTTATCCACGGCCCCAACCTCAACCTTTTAGGCGAGCGTGAGCCGGGAGTCTACGGCAGCGACGGCATCGACGTCCTCAATAAGAACATCCTTGACAGAGCCAAGGAGCAGGGGCTGGAGTGCGAGATCTTCCAGTCCAACCACGAGGGCGCTATCATCGACAAGCTCCACGCCGCAAGGACCTCCTTCGGGGGAGTCATCATCAACGCCGGCGCCTATACCCACTACAGCTACGCTATCCGTGACGCTATCGCTGCGATCAAGATCCCCGTGATCGAGGTCCATATCAGCAATATCGACGCCCGTGAGGAGTTCCGCAGCAATTCCGTGATCGCTCCTGTGTGCAGGGGAAGCATTTGCGGACTTGGCTTCATGAGCTACTACCTGGCAGTCCAGGCCATGGCGGAGCTTTGAGGTGAGTGCCATGACAAGGATAGAAAGGCTTTTTGAGAGCCTCCCGTCGGACATCGACGCCGCTCTCATCACCTCTGACGTGAACAGAAGGTATTTCACAGGCATGAAGTCCTCCGACGGAACGGTCCTGGCCTTCCGGGACAAGGCCTATCTGCTGATAGATTTCCGGTATATCGAGAAAGCAAGGGCTACCGTCACCGCTGCTGAGGTAATCATGCAGAAGCAGCTCTACCAGCAGATCGGACAGCTCCTTCGTGACCACGGCGCCAAGAGCGTGGCTATCGAGGCCCAGACCATGACCGTCAGCAGGCTGAACTATCTGAGGAACGCTCTTAGGGACGTGGAATTCGTGGCCTCGGACCTCCTCAGCAACGCAATAAACAACCTCCGTGCCGTCAAGGACGAGGAGGAGCTGAGCTGCATCATCAAGGCCCAGCGCATCGCAGAGACAGCTCTCGAGGAGCTCTTGCCCTTCATAAAGCCCGGTGTCACCGAGCGCCAGATCGCACTTGAGCTGGACCGGCTGATGTTCCTCCACGGAGCAGAGGACCTGTCCTTCGAGACGATCGTCCTCTCCGGAGCTAATACCTCCATGCCCCACGGGGTACCCTCCGATAAGAAGGTGGAGGAGGGCGAGTTCGTCCTCATGGACTTCGGAGCAGTCTGGAACGGCTATCACAGCGACATGACCAGAACGGTCTGCGTGGGAGAGCCCACCGACGAGATGAGGCGGGTCTATGAGATCGTCCTCGACGCCCAGCAGACAGCTATCCACGCAGCCAAGGCCGGGATCACCGGACAGGCTCTGGACCTTGTGGCAAGAGGTATCATCGACGACGCCGGCTACGGGGACTGCTTCGGCCATTCCCTGGGACACGGGGTGGGACTTGAGATCCACGAGAAGCCCAACGCCTCGCCCAACTACAAGCTCCCCCTGAACAAGGGCGCAGTTGTCACGATCGAGCCGGGGATCTATATTGCCGGAAAATTCGGCGTAAGGATCGAGGACTTTGTCATTTTGACCGAAAATGGCTGCGAGGATCTGACAAAATGTGCAAAAAATTTAGTATCTTTATGATAATGTGACTTTAGGTATTGCCAAAATGGAGAATTTGTGGTAAAATAAAGTATATTATATTTGATAAATACGGAGGTATTTCTAATGATTTCAGCAGGAGATTTCAGAAACGGCGTTACTTTCGAGCTGGACGGCCAGGTCGTTCAGGTCGTTGAGTTCCAGCACGTTAAACCCGGTAAGGGCGCCGCTTTTGTAAGAACTAAGTACAAGAACGTTATCACAGGCTCTGTGGTAGAAACTTCCTTCAACCCCACAGCTAAGTTCCCTACAGCTTTCGTTGAGAGAAAGGATATGCAGTACAGCTACAACGACGGCGACCTGTATTATTTCATGGATATGGAGACCTATGAGCAGATACCGATCAGCGCTTCTATCCTGGGCGACAACTTCAAGTTCGTCAAGGAAGAGATGATCTGTAAGATCCTCTCCTACAAGGGAACAGTTTTCGGCGTTGAGCCCCCCAACTTCGTTGAGCTGGTAGTTACTCAGACAGATCCCGGCTTCAAGGGCGATACAGCTACCAACGCAACAAAGCCTGCTACTGTTGAGACAGGCGCTGAGGTAAAGGTGCCCCTGTTCATCAACGAGGGCGAGAAGATCCAGATCGACACAAGAACTGGCGAGTATATGTCCAGAGCATAAGCTCTGATTGCTATAAATTATTTGAGAGGAGGAGCTTGTTATGAAGCTAACTGAGAAAATGTCATACCTTAAGGGCCTTATCGACGGCCTCGATATCGACTCATCCACTAAGGAGGGCAAGGCTCTGCTCCAGATGTCTGAGGTAATGAGCGAGATGGTTCTCTATGTTGAGGACCTCCAGTCACAGGTGGACGAGCTCACTGAGCTCTGCGACATCCTTGACGAGGATCTCGGCATGGTCGAGGAAGACCTCTATGAGGACGACGACGATCTCGACTGCGAGACCTGCGGCGAGTGCTTCGACGACGATGATGAGGACGACTTTGACGACGATGACGATGAGCTTTATGAGGTCACCTGCCCCAGCTGCGGAGATACTATCCTTCTGGACGAGGGCATGATCGAAGAGGGCTCTATCAACTGCCCCAACTGCGATGAGCTCCTTGAGTTCGACTTCGACGACCTCACTATCGAGGACCTGGAGAACGCTGAGGACAGCGAGGACGAGGACTGATCTTAAGCAAGATCTAAGAGCGCTTCCAGAAATGGAGGCGCTTTTTTTATTGACGATCGGCTCCGGCTGTGATATGATAATACTATAAAATGCATGAAAGGCGGATATATTATGAAAGATCATACTATCGATCCGGTGATCATTGAATGCTTCGACACTATCAAGAACTTCTGCGAGCTCATCTCAGAGGATCGTGACTCAGAATTCGGCGAGCCTATGACTATGGAGCAGATCCAGGCTTGGGAGGCTGAGAACGGCTTCGTTCTCCCTGACCAGATGAAGAGCTGGTACCTGCTGACCTCCTCCGCTTATATCGCAAACGGCTATTACGAGATCTTTGAGCCCTTCGTTGGCTGCTATGAA
The DNA here is from genome assembly GCA_017460665.1 of Ruminococcus sp. Lineage (GTDB taxonomy): Bacteria > Bacillota > Clostridia > Oscillospirales > Ruminococcaceae > Ruminococcus. The sequence continues at coordinate 39,835 of JAFUAO010000010.1, read as the reverse complement.
AAGGACGATGACGTAGTGGTCTTCGCAAGCATCATCGGCGAAGAAGGCGATAGCTCCGCCGAGGACTGATCATGCCGATCAGATTTGAACCCTCCTGCCGGCAGTTCCGGCTCCGTGCAGGAGGCACCGACTACATCATGGCTGTCGCCCCGGGAGGCTATCTTGCCCACGTTTATTTTGGCGAGGCCGTCCCCGATGAGGACCTGACGGCGCTGCTCCGCCTTGATGAAAACCCCTTCACCCCTGAGACCAACGACCGTGACCGGGCGGTCTATCTGGACACCCTGCCTCTGGAGTACCCCTGCTATGGGATCGGAGACTTCCGTGAGCCGGCCTTCAAGATCAGGGCAGCCGACGGCACCTCCGCCTGCGACCTGAGATATGTCTCTCACCGTATCACCGAGGGCAAGCCGGAGATACCGGGGCTCCCGGCGACCTTTCCGGCGAAGGACAGCCCCTGCGACACTCTGGAGATTCTCCTTGCAGACCAAAAGACCGGCCTTGAGGTGACCCTCTGCTATACGGCCTTCAGGGAGCTGGACGCCATAGCAAGGTCAGTCAGAGTCAAAAATAACGGCAGCGAAAAATGCACCCTGACCCGTGTTTATTCCGCAGCGTTCGACCTTGACCGCAGCGACCTGCACATGATCACCCTCAACGGCTCATGGGCAAGGGAGCGCATGGTGGAGCGCTGCCGCCTGCACCACGGGAAGCAGTCCGTGGACTCTATGAGGGGCTGCTCCTCACATCAGTACAGTCCCTTTGCGGCTCTCTGCGAGCCCTGCGCTGACGAGGAAAGGGGAGAGGTCTTTGGCTCCTGCTTTGTGTATTCCGGCAATTTCACGATACTTGCGGAGGTCACACAGCACGACGCTGTACGCTTCGTCATGGGCATAAACGACGCCGACTTCTCGTGGGAGCTCTCTTCCGGGGAGGAGTTCTGCGCTCCCGAGGCCGTGCTGGTACGCTCCTCCAACGGTATCGGAGGGATGTCCCGGACCTTCCACGACCTCTTCCGCAAAAACCTTATCCGCAGCCAATACGTCGATAGACCGAGGCCTGTCCTGATCAACAACTGGGAGGCCACATACTTCGATTTCGACGAGGAGAAGCTGCTCTCTATCGCAAGGGAGGCCTCCTCGCTGGGCATCGAGATGCTGGTCATGGACGACGGCTGGTTCGGCCACAGGGACGACGACAACTCCTCGCTGGGCGACTGGACTGTCTATGAGAAGAAGCTGCCCTCCGGCCTAGGGAGCCTTTCCGAAAAGCTCCGGGCCATGGGCATGGAGCTGGGGATCTGGTTCGAGCCGGAGATGATCTCTCCCGACTCGGAGCTCTACAGGCTCCACCCTGACTGGGCAGTCCAGATCTCAGGCCGCCCCATGACCCTTTGCAGGGGACAGTACGTCCTGGACCTGACCCGAAGGGAGATCGCAGATCACGTCTGGGAGATGATGAGGAGAGTCCTTGACTCAGCAGAGATCTCCTACGTCAAGTGGGACATGAACCGCCAGATCACCGAGGCGGCCTCTCAGGGGCTCCCTGCCGGCCGACAGGGAGAGTTCTGGCATAGGTACATACTTGCAGTCTACGAGCTCATGGAGCGCCTTGTGAGCCGCTATCCGGAGCTTCTGCTGGAGACCTGCGCCGGGGGAGGCGGACGCTTCGACGCCGGTATGCTCTACTATTCGCCCCAGATCTGGTGCTCCGACGACACCGACGCCATCGAGCGGCTGAGGATCCAGTACGGTACATCGCTGTGCTTCCCCTGCTCGGCTATCGGCGCTCATGTTTCGGACTGTCCCAACCACACAGTCGGCCGGTCGACGCCCTTTTCCACCAGAGGCCACGCCGCCCTTGCCGGGACATTCGGCTATGAGCTGGACGTGACGAGGATCTCGGCGGAGGACAGGGTACAGATCCCCGGCCAGATCTCAGACTACCGGAAGTACGGCGGGCTGGTCCGCAGCGGCGACCTCTACCGCATAGGCGACCCCTTCACCGACGGACAGTGGGACGGCTGGATCTTTGCGGCAAAGGACGGCTCGCAGGCGCTTTTCGCCTACTTCCAGATCCTTGGAAGGCCCAACCGCCGCTCTCGGAGAGTGAAGCTCCGAGGGCTGGATCCGAAGGCGTATTACTTTGAGGAGAGCTCCCCGGAAAGGCGCTTCTCCGGGGCATATCTCATGAACTGCGGCATAAATATAGGCGGGCTCTGGGGAGACTTCCAGTCACGCCTTTACCACTTCATAAAATGCAAAGGATAGGAGTTTTTTACATGAAAGCAAATATTAGACGCTCAGCAGCCCTGCTCTCGGCGGCGGTCCTGCTGGCAGGCACGACAGCTCTTCCCTCTGCCGGAGGAACGGCAAGGGCAGAGGAGGTCCTCAAGTACGAGTTCGAGGACGGCACGAACAGCGAGAACAAGATCTACACCGAGGGCTGGACCGGGAACACTTCCGAGGACGGCACCGGCACCGACTACGACCTGACGGGCTTTTCCGGCACAGGCTTTTCCTACCTGGGCCAAAAAGACAACACTGTTTCCGTGGAGGTAGACGTACCGGAGGAGGGCCTTTACCGCATGAGCGTTGGCTACTGCGAGCCCTCAGACCCGAACAAAAAGGTGCAGTACCTCAACATAAACGGCGTGAACCAGGGTGAGGTCAGCTTTCCCTTCAACACCTCCTTCGGCGAGACCAGCGCAGGTCTTGTGTACCTGAACGCCGGGAAGAGCACGATCGAGTTCAAGGCCTATTGGGGCTACACATATTTCGACTACCTGACCCTGACACCGGCGGACAAGGCCCTTCAGGAGCTGACGCCTGACAGGACCCTCAGCGACCCTAATGCCACCGAGCAGGCTCAGCGGCTGTACAGCTACCTCTGCGACCAGTACGGCAAGCACATCATCGCCGGTCAGCAGGAGTACTGCAACTCCCACAACTGGAACATCAACTCAGACCCGGATCCTGTCTATATCAAGGACAACGAGGCGGAGTTCGAGTACATCCTCGACAAGACCGGGAAGCAGCCTGCGATCCGAGGGATAGACTTCCTCTCGTACAATTCCACCACCGAATGGCGTGATCAGGCCACCGAGCGTGTGATCGAGTGGACCAAGCGCTTCAAGGGCATCGCTGCGACCACATGGCACTGGAACGTTCCTCTGGAGGAGGGCAGCACTGATACGGCCTTCTATGTGGAGTCCGCAAACCCAGTATTCACCACATTCAGCATTTCCAAGGCCCTTGAGGAGGGCACCTGGGAGAACCAGGTCCTCATGGCTGACATCGAGCTCATCGCCGGGGAGCTGAAAAAGATCCAGGACGCCGATGTTGCCTTTATCTGGAGACCTCTCCACGAGGCAGAGGGCGGCTGGTTCTGGTGGGGAGCAGAAGGCCCTGAGCCCTGCAAGAAGCTCTACAGGCTGCTCTACGACCAGCTCACGAATGTCTACGGGATCCACAACCTGATCTGGGAGTGGACCGGCTACACCTATGAGACCTCCGCCGCATGGTATCCCGGCGACGACGTGGTGGACCTTATCGGCTATGACAAGTACAACGCCGCCGACGGCAAGCCCAACCTCAGCTCGATCTCCTCCACCTTCTATTCGCTGGTGGACAGCACCGGCGGAAAGAAAATGGTGGCAATGAGCGAGAACGACACGATCCCGTCGCTGGAAAACCTTGTCAACGACCACGCCGCATGGCTGTACTTCTGCCCGTGGTATCAGAACTTCCTTACCAGCGAGCAGAACAACCCCGTTGAAGAGCTCAGCAAGATCTACAACAGCGAATACTGCATAACCCTTGACGAGCTGCCGGACCTGACCGCATACCCCATAAGCACCGAGCCCCGGACCACAGAGCCTGTGACAGGGGATCCCACTGTTGAGGTGAAGTGGGGCGATGCCAACGTTGACGGAAAGGTGGACCTCAGCGATGCAGTTGCAGTGCTGCAATTCGTGGCTCTGCCGAAGAAGTATGCCCTGACGCCCCAGGGCGAGAAGAACGCAGATGTATTTGAAAACGGCTCCGGGATCTCCGGGAAGGACGCTCTTGTGATCCAGATGGTAGACGCAAAGCTGGTATCAGAGGAGACTCTCCCCCTTGACGAGCTCCCCTCGGCCTGAACAGAGGTGCAGATATGATATTTTATTTTTCAGGAACAGGAAATTCCCGTCACGCTGCGGAATTTCTTGCAGGTCTCAATGGTGAGATCGTAGATATGGCCGGCGCCCTCCGTGAGGGGAAGCTCTCCTACATGGTGAAAAACGGCGAGAGCGTGGGATTTGTCTTCCCGGTATACTGCGGATCTGTGGGCGATCCCATTGTGGAGTTCGTCCAGAAGCTGGAGCTGAAAAACGCCGGCTACGTTTACGCTGTCATAACCTGCGGCGCAGGGATGGGAGCAGCCGGCGGCTATCTGGCTAAGCTGCTGAAAGTCCGTGGCATTACCCTGGATAACGCCTATCCTCTCGTTATGCCGGACAACGCCCTGCTCTACTACAACATCAAGAAGGCCTCAGAGTGCGGCGAGGCCCTCCGGAGCGCCGAAAACCAGCTCGACCAGATCAGCAGCCGTATTAACCGCAGGGAAAAGGCACAGATCAAGGGCGGCACCAAGGGTGCGATATTCCGCAAGATCTACCTTATGATGCTCAGCACCAAGAAGTTCTGCGTTACCGATAAGTGTATCGGCTGCGGCAAGTGTGAGAGCGTCTGTCCTGTGGGAGCTGTCTCCCTTAAAGACGGCAAGCCGGTCTGGGTCAAGGACAAGTGCGCAAAATGTACCGGCTGCATCAATCGCTGTCCTGTGCAGGCTATCCAGTACGGAAAAGCCACCGAAAAGCGCAGCCGCTACGTTTACCCGGACCTGAAATGAAAAAAAGACAGTCTCACATGAGACTGTCTTTCCATTACTTTTTGAAAAACGAGAAGCCCTTCTTCTCATAGGGCTCGCTCTGAGAGGAGAGCACCTTGTAGCCGGTCTCCTCGATGACTGACTTCAGCTTTCCCTCGTCAAGAGCCTCCTCCGAGATGATCTCGGTAGTGCCGCTGGAGTGAGAGGAGCTGACCTTCTTCACGCTGAACTCTCTGCGTACAGCGTCATTGACGTGGCTCTCGCACATATTGCACATCATGCCGTCTATTTTAAGTGTAGTTTTGATCATGGCGATCCCTCCTGTAATTGCTTGCGGACAAATGTCCACAAATACATTTTACCCCATTTTGGAGCTTTTGTCAAGCGCCGTTGCATAAGGGCAATGGCAAAATGTGCTCAAAACATCAAGACAAAGCTCTCAGGATGTGCTATCATGTATACAGAGGGCGATCCCGGGAAGCCTTCAGACCGTTCAGAGGAGGTGCTGAGCATGAAAAATTTTGCGGTCTTTGCAGATGCCCTTGAGTACATCGAGGAAAATCTCTGCGAGGAGATCTCTCAGCAGGACATAGCAGATGCCTGCTGCTGTTCGCTGTCGTCGCTGCAAAAGATCTGGCGGCTGTGTACACACACCAGTATCAAGAGCTACATCTCTCGCCGGAGACTGGCCTGCTGCGCCAAGGAGCTCCTAAAGGGGGAGCTCACCGTCACAGAGATCGCCTTCATGTATCAGTACAACTCGCCGGAGGTGTTCGCCCGTGCATTTCGGAAAATGTGGGGAGTTGCGCCCTCCGGGTTCAGCAAAAAGTGGAAGAATGCAGACCTGTTCCCGCCCATAGTGCCGGAGCAGGTGGATGAAGGAGGTATTTATATGGGACGCAGAGTAGATCTTTCAGAGCTTTATGATTTCTTACGGTCCAAGGCAGGCACCTATGTGATCTGCTTCGATGTAGTGGGGCTGATGCCGGTGAACGAGAATTACGGCAGCGAGGCCGGCGACGAGGTGATCCTTGAGGCCTACAGGCGTATCGATCAAGCAGCAGGGGAGGACATGGCGGTCTTCCGCATAGGAGGGGACGAGTTCGCCATGATCACCGGAGCTGACAGCCCTGAGGCTGCCGAGCAGATCGCAGACAGGGTCCTTAGCAGGAACGGCGAGACGATAAGCGCCGCAGGTGCAGAGCTGCCGGTATCGCTCCGTGCAGGAGCTGTCATGTACGAGCAGAATGGCTTTAGGTACAGCGACCTGTTCGCCCGCCTGCAAAGGACGGTAGATGCAGCCCGTGACACGAATAAGCTGCTGTTCATATGAAAAGAGAAGGCCCGGTGCTGTATGCACCGGGCCGCTGCTTTTTAGTCGTATCTGAGAGCGTCGATCGGGTTCATCTTTGCAGCCTTGCTTGCAGGGTAGAGTCCGAAGAACACGCCTGTGAGCATGGAGAAGATGAGCGAGATCATGATAGCTCCCGTAGAGGGCTGGATCGATATATTGCCCAGGAGGTCCTCGTAGGTGGGATCGCTCTTTACCAGCATATTCGCCACCAGTCCCACCAGCTCGCCGTTGAGCAGGCCGATGAGTATACCGATGATGCCTCCGATGAGGCATATGATGATCGCCTCGGTGACGAACTGCCGCTTGATCGCACGCTTTTTGGCGCCGAGGGCCTTTCGTATACCGATCTCACGGGTACGCTCGGTAACGCTCACCAGCATGATGTTCATGACTCCGACACCGCCTACCAGAAGCGAGATCGCAGCGATGACAGCTACCACGATCGTGATCACGTTGATGACCGTGTCGATCATTTTGAGCTGATCCATAGCGCTGGAGATCTTGATGCCGTAATTCTTGTTAGAGGCGTATTTCTCATCGAAGAAGCTCTGGATATGATCCTGGACCGTTTTTGAGTCATACTTGATGTTGAAGGAGAGCATGGTCCCCCAAAGGCCGGGGTCATAGTATATCCCCTGGAGCTGCTGAGCGATGGTATTGGGGACATAGACAGGAGTTTTCATCTCCTCCTCGCTGGTGGCTCCCATGCCGTTGATCATAGCGTTGTACTTGTACACGCCCACGATGCTCAGCTCCAGCGCAGCGCCGCCCTCGGTATTGACGATGATCACCCTGCCCAGAGGATCCTCGCCCTTTTTGAAATACTGACGCACGAATATATCCGAAACGATACAGGTGTATTTTCTCTCTGTAACGTCACGCATGGTCAGGTTCCTTCCGGCGAGGATCTTGCCGCCGTTGTAATCGAGGGTGCCGTTGTAGGCGCCGACGATGTTTATGCTGACGTCTTTGTTCTCTGAGTTCCGAAGAGTTCCGGAGCCGGCCGAGTTCTCGTCAGCGAGGCGGATCTCGTCAGGGTACTTCTCCACCAGCTCTTCAAGCATGGAGAGCTGGATCAGGTCGTCAGGAGTGACCTCTATCTCGACTGTATCGTAATAGTTATCTGCGTTTTTCTCGGAGAGATAAACATAGAACAGGTTCGATCCCAGCGAGTCCAAGGCGCCCTTTACCGTAGCACGCAGGGTAGTTCCCAGAGTGGTGATCGTGATAACGGCGCTGATACCGATGATGATGCCCAGCATGGTCAGCAGGGACCTCATCTTATTAGCGGCGATCGAGCCGAATGCCATTTTCAGGTTCTCAAAAAAGCTCATTCAGCGCTCACCTCCTTATCCGGAGCATTCCCGGTATAGCCGGTGTCGCTTACGATCGAGCCGTCACTGATAGTGATTATGCGCTCGGTCTCGCTGGCCAGCTCAGGGGAGTGAGTGATCAGGATAACGGTCTTGCCCTCCTGCTTGTGGAGCTTATGGAAGATGTCCATGACCATGCGTCCTGTCTTGGTATCCAGGGCGCCTGTAGGCTCGTCAGCGAGTATGATCGAGGGGTCGTTGGCCATAGCTCTTGCGATCGCCACACGCTGCTTCTGACCGCCTGAGAGCTCATTGGGCTTGTGGGTGGATCTGTCCTCCATCTCCACCAGCTCTAGGAGCTCCATAGCTCTCTTCGAGCGCTCCTTGCGGCCCTTCCCGGCGTAGAGCATAGGCATCTCCACGTTCTTTAGGGCGTTGGTGCGTGAGATAAGGTTGAAGGTCTGGAAGACGAAGCCGATCTCTTTGTTCCGTATTTCGCTGAGCTGCTTGTCTGAGAGCTTGCTGACGTCAACTCCGTTGAGGAGATAGCTGCCCTCAGTCGGCTTATCAAGCGCTCCTATCATATTCATCAGGGTACTTTTACCCGAGCCGGAGGCTCCCACGATCGCCACGAACTCTCCCTCATGTACCGTAAGAGAGATCCCGTTGAGTATCTGGAGCTCGTTAGGCTGGCCGATGTAGTACCTCTTGATGATATTGCTCATCTCGATGATCCTCTTGGCCATATTACTCACCGTCACCCGAGTTATCCTCGTACTGGGCCTCGATGCTGACGGTCTGGCCGTCGGAGACATATCTTGGCTCAGTGATGATGAGGTCGCCGTCCTTGATGTCAGAGGAAACGATCTCGGTGAGGTAATTGGTCTCAAGTCCCTTTTTAACAGTGAGCTTCTTGGCAGTATATGTACCGCCGTTGTCCTCAGCAACGAAGACATAGCATGAGCCGTCCTTGTCCTCGATGATAGAGTCATAGGGAACAGCGATCACGTCCTTCTTCTCGTCAAGGATGATCTTCACCTTGGCGTTCATGCCGATGAGGAGCTGGCTGTCTGAGGGGTCAAGGGAGATCTCAGCGGTATAGCCGTTGTTCGTGGACTCGCCAGTGTAGGGATTGACGCCCTGGCTGCTGATATTGACTACACGGGAGACCTTTCCTGTGAACTCCTTGTCGCCTGTAGCGGTGGCAGTGATCACAGCCTTCTGGCCCTCCTTGACGTTAAGGATGTCAGCCTCGTTGACAGTGACGTTGATGTGGAGGGAGCCTGCATCCTCGATAGTCATGATAGCGTCGGTGGTAGGGATAGAGCCCTCTGCAACGCTGAGAGCGGTCACGATGCCGTCTCTGGGAGCCGTCACCTCGCACTTGTTAAGGCGCTCCTGGAGCTTGTCGAGCTGGTTCTGGACTGAGCTGTCAGAGTCGAACTTCTCTGCGTTGATAACGTCCTGAGCGGCCTGTATAGCTGCATCAGCGCTCCTTTCAGCGACGTTGTAGGCGTCCTGAGCCTCTGTCACAGCGCTGTCATAGGAGCTGAGCTGCTCTCCGAGGGCCTCATATTCAGCCTGAGCGGTCTCATACTGCTGCTGAGCGCTGAGGTACTGCTGATAGGTCAGCTCATCCTCACCGCCGCCGGCATAAACGGCGTTGTACAGGTCGACGCTCTTGACATAGAGGTCGTTGACCTTGGTCTGAAGCTGGTCATACTTACTATATGCGGAGTCTCTTGCCTCCACAGCCTTATCTATAGCACGCTGGGCCTGATCCAGAGTAGAGGTCTTGTCGGCCTTAGCGTTGTTGAGAGCACGCTGATTGATCTCATGCTGGGTCTGGCTGCGCTGGTCGGAGTTGCTAAGGGACTCCTTGAGAGCGTCATATTCCTGCTGGAGGTCGCTGCTGTCGAAAACGCAGAGCACGTCGCCCTTCTTAACGATAGACCCCACCTCGACGTTAAGGGACTGCACCTTAGTGTTCAGGTCGCTGGTGATCTTGACCATGTTGGAGCCCTCTACGCTTCCGGAAACGCTGATGAAGTTCTCAATGTCCTGAGTTTCGGCAGTGTAGGTGACAACAGTGTTATCAAGAGCCAGCGGTTTCGCTCCACAGGAAGCGGCAGCCAGCAGAAGAGCTGCTGATGTGGAAAATAGTGATATTTTCCGAAGAATGTGATTTTTGTCCATGTAAACAATACTCCCTTCATGTGATACAAACATTATAGCACACATCTGGGAAAATGTCAATTTTTTGCGTAATATTACCCGATGTATACCAGCTTGCGTACTGTGCTAACACGATTAGCACGCTAATATAATAACACATTCAAGGGGAAATGTCAATACCAGAATTGTAATTTTCACAAAAAAAGCTGCACTATTTACAGTGCAGCTCAAAATTTATGGCTCATAGACCTGATGTCTCACGTCGAAAACAGTGAAGAAGTCGTACCTGACTCCCGTTTCGGGAACAGCTCCGCCGCCGGATCTGTCCAGCAGGAGATGATCTCCGCAGGCCTGACCGTTGTAGGTGACCTTCCGGAAGAGCCCTCCCAGCTTGAAATAAACGCCCGATCCGCCAAAGTACCACCGCCCGGAGACTGCTCCCTTGGCGGAGGGATTGAGCTCCTTCATTTCCGGGAAGAACCTCCCGGCCCGGTCGTCCACCTCGAAGGTCCGGCCGGTGACGGTGTAGTCCGGGTAGAATTTCAGCACCTCTCCCAGCACCGGCGCCCCCGAGGGAGTGCAGATGAAGTGGACGTAGATGCCGTTATACCGCAGAGGACCGGTCTCCTCAGGAGCCTCGCCCCGAATGGAAAGGTCCGGTCTTTCGGGGATCATCCAGTGATCCTTCTGGCTTCGATGTAGAAGCGCTTGTCGTCGGCGTGTCCCATAGAGAAGGTCTTTCTGGGGAGAGCTCCGTCCTTGATGACAGTGGGGAAGAGCTGGCTCTTGTCCATATCCGGCAGTATAAAGGCCAGTCCGTTGTGGCGGTCCGCCAGAGCCTTGACGTTCTCGGTGCCGTGGATATAGTCGATCTTGCCGCCGTTTTCCTTGATATAGCTGTCAAGGAAGTTCTGGAGGGATCCTACAGACAGGTTGGAGGTCTGTTTGTGTATGTATTCCTTTACCTCTGTGCCGCCGCAGTATGTGATCACATACTGATCGCTCTCGGAATCATTAAGATCCAGTGCGTGTGACAGCTTCTCCAGCAGATCGTCACGGTCCACATCGTAAACAAGGCGGTGAATGGCCTCGAACTGGAGAGCCTCGCTGTGCAGGTCAACGATCTCAGCCAGGGCATATCTTGCCGGGTGGTCTGAGAGATCCCTGCCGTGCTTAGCCTTTTTGAGCTGTTCATAGAACTCCTTGGCCGTAGCAAGTGAGTGGTTCCCGTCGCCCATAGCGAAAAGGAGCACAGGCTGGTCCTTCAGGCCGTACTTCTTGGCGAAGGCCTCAGGATCTGCCAGAGCTGCAAGGGCCCTGTCGATACGCTCCTGCTCGTCCTTGCCAAGGAGCCAGCCTTTGATGCTGCCGCCGTTCTGCATAAGGGGAGTGCTGTAGAGCTGCTGAGCCTTAGAGGTGTCCACCTTCTCGATGACAGTGCCCTCCGGGTCGTCGATCAGGATCATTATGTGAGGCAGCTCCATGGGAGCGCCGTTCCTTACCTTGATACGGGGAGGTATCCTCTCCACGACAGTGGCCTCAGTAGCCCTGACCTGAGAGGTGCTGCCCTTTGAGAAGTCGTACTGCTCAAGGTCGATAGCGCCGATGATGCCCTGGCGCTTGATACCGTTGCTCTGTATGCGCTCAACGAAGATCATGGCGTCCTTGTACTCCCGGAAGATCTCGCCGCTGAGGTAGCTTTCCATGGTCTCGTGGATCTTGCCGATCCGCTGATCTACGCCCTCCTGTTCAAGGTAGAGCTCCGGGAGGATCAGGTCGAGAGTCGAGGGAGCGCCGTCCGCCTCCTTGATGACCTTGTCCCAGTATTCAGGCTCACTGGTGTACTGATCGCAGGCGATCACCGCCCATTTTTCCATATCCGTGCCCTCTTTTGGGAGGAGGATGTCAGCGCTGTGGAATGCTGTGGTGTTCATGGTATCTACTCCTTTATATTTCTCATAAATTTTTTCAGTTTGTTAAATAGGCGAGTCACAGGCAGGCCCATGACGTTGAAGAAGTCGCCGTCTATGCTGAAAACCAGCTCCGAGCCCAGCCCCTGGATCCCGTAGCCTCCGGCCTTGTCGTAGGGCTCATCGGTGGAAGCGTAGGCCTGGATCTCCTCATCAGAAAGCTCCCGGAAGCGAACATCTGTCACCTCAGAGAAGGACTCCACCATATTCTTGTACATGATAGAGCAGCCGGTCACCACTTGGTGGGTATGCCCGGAGAGCAGCTCCAAAACGGCGATACACTGGCTCTTATCTGCCGGCTTCCCGAGTATGACTCCGTCGCAGATAACTGTCGTGTCGCAGCCGATAACGATGTCGTCAGGGTACTTTTCCGCAGCAGCCAGAGCCTTCAAGTTGGCAAGGTGCTCCGCAGCCGCCATGGGGTCTATATCCAGCGGCAGGGTCTCGTCGCAGTCCGTAGAGACCGCTATGAAGTCCGCCGTGATGTATCTCATCAGCTCCCGTCTTCTGGGGGAGGCCGACGCAAGGATAACGTTCATCTGATCATTCCTTTCCGTTCACTCTGAATATTTTACCACATTCTAAGCAATAAAGCAATAGCGCAGGAAAAATTTCCCCTTCTCAGGCGAAAAAAGCTGTTGACGAACGGGGAGAAATGAGCTATAATAAAAGAGTAAATGATATATCTGACAGCAATTGGAGAACGGAGCGACAAAAATACACAAGGGGGATCATAATGAGACCAGATCACAGCCGGCTCACGGCGCTGCTTTTGGGGGGAGCCTTCCTGCTCTCCTCAGCTTCCTGCGCAGCGGAGGTGGGCTCGGCAGCATCAATCTATACCTTCGACAGCCAGCCATTCGAGCAGGAGGCTGTTGAGGCGTACGCAGAGCCTGAGGCTCCGGGGGAGCCCGCTCAGACCACGGCACCGGTCACAACTATTGCTGTGACCACCACAACGACGACTCCCGTTTTGAAGGGAGACATCTACGACACTAACGGCAACCTTCTCATGTACGGCACAGTGGGGGAGGACGGCTCCTTTGACCGAGTCTCGGCAGAGGGCAGCAGGGTCGCCTTCGCCAATATCCTGAACGAGGCCTCTGAGGGGCTGGACTTCGTGCTGGAGGAGAAGCTGCTGGAATTGAACCCAACTCCTGTAGAGGGCGTTGAGAAGTCGGGGCAGTCGATACAGCTTACCCTTGACGCAAACGAGCAGAACGCCGTTTACGACTATATGGCCTCGGCCGGGATCGTGGGATCGGCAGTCGTCATGCGGAGCGACGGCTCCCTTATGGCGGAGGTGTCCTATCCCTCCTACGACCCGGAGCTGAACAAGTCCGATCCGACCTATGCTGACTCCCTCCCATGGGGAGCCTTCAGCAACAAGTGCTTCCAGAACGCCACCCCGGGCTCTACCTTCAAGATCATGTCCGAGGTGATCTCAGACTACCACGAGATCTACAGCCTCTACGACGACGGCGAGTGGACCGACGGGGGAGCCACGATCGTCAACTGGGACCACGAGAACACCTGGAATTACCCGATCCCGGAGCGCTCGCTGTACTCCGCCTTCGTCAACTCCAGCAACATCTATTTCGCCAAGGTCTTTGACCAGATCGGAGCTGATGCGGCTCTGGCTGATCTGGGGAACTTCTTCCACTTCACCAGCCGGATCGACTGTGACTTTGGCCCTATCGACAACAACATCGAGATCTACTGCGACGACGACCTTCGCCGCAGCGCCTTCGGTCAGGCCTATGTGCGGACCTGCCCCATTTACCTTGCAGCTCTTGGACGAGAGGCCGTTTTCGGCGAGATGGTGCGGCCCTTCGTGGTACAGAGCATCATGGACACCAACAGCTTCGGGACGGTAATTGCTCCCGGGAGCGCCTCCGGAGAGGTCATCGCCTCGATCCCGGAGAACTGCCGGCAGGGTATCCTTGACGGCATGAGAGGAGTTGCCTCTAATCTGGGAGTCTACGTTCCCGGCGGCTACACCCTCTACGCAAAGACCGGTACTGCCGAGACCGGAGCAGGGGACTTCCTGTACATCGTGGGCTGCGCCAAAAACGATGCAGACACGGGTTCTTTCGACAACAGCGCCGGCTACGGCGGATACGGAGGCTCCTACATCATAGTTATGCAGATCCAAAATCCCGGCGACTTCGATTTCGATTTCGCCAGTGAATCGGCCTCGCTCTATCAGGGGCTGGTGAACGTGGTCTTAGGCTAAAAAGCAAGGCTGTGCATTTGCACAGCCTTTTTCTTATTTCAGGAACAGGAATGAGATCAGCCCGAAGAGCTCACGGTCGGCGAAGGCATGGCTCCACCAGTCCTTGTATATGTGCTCTGCCCGGAAGAATACAGCGTGCCGCCCGGTGACTGAGGGCAGCTTCGCCCGTAAGATCCCGTCGCCGGCCTCCACACGGCAAACGCCTATCTCTCGGCCGCTGTCCGGGTCGTCTAAAATGATGTGTACGTCAGAGATCATGCCTCGTCCGCTTGTTTTAAGGCACAGCGTCAGCGGCGAGCCGGAGAAGTCCTCTCCGAAATCGAAATACCGATAGCCGATCACAGCGCCGGTCTTGATCGCCGTCACCTCACGGGTCAGTACGTCCTTCTCGGTGATAAGACAGCCTCCCTTCAGCACGCAGGCGATCTCTGCCGGAGTTTCCTTGTACGGGTCGAGGGAGGAGCTGAAGCCCAGGGAGGTCATCTCCACCTTCGGGATAGAGCCGTCAGGGAGGATCTGGACCCTCTCGGCACAGGCACGCCTTGACATTATGCTGCCATTCGTCATGCGGTGGTAGAAGATGTACCACTGGCCGCCGATACAGCAGAGGGAGCCGTGATCGTTGCCGCCGGGGTAGTCCTCAGAGTTGTCGATGATCGGGCCCATGCGCTTGAACGGTCCCCTTGGACTGTCGGAAATGGCGTAGCTGAGCTGACTGCCATTGCGTGGGGAGTAGATCAGGTAGTACCGGCCGCCGATCTTTCTGGGGGAGCTGGCCTCAAAGAAGTCCTCCGGCTCGCTGCCCTGAGGGATAAGGTCGGCCAAATAGGAGCCCCTGATCACTGTCCGCATATCGGCCGGGTCGATCTGGCCGAAATGTGAGCGCTCGAAGCCGTAGTAGACGTATACTGAGCCGTCGTCGTCCACCAGCACGCCGGGGTCGTTGAAAATGCCGTCGTCGCCTGCGTCGGCATCGTTGTAAATGTACTGTCCTAAAAGGGTGAAGGGTCCCTCCGGCTTATCGCTGACGGCAACTGCTCCCTTTGAGCCCACGATGTAGGAGTAGAGGTAGTATCTCCCGTCCTTTTCCACAACGTCGGGGGCGTAGAGCTCGTGGTCGGTCCAAGGCACATCGCTGGGCTCTGAGCCGTTCCTTGTGCGGAAGGAAACGCCGCTGCACTGCCAGTTGTCAAGGTCGTCTATGGGAGCTGACCAGACCTTCAGCTTATAGTCGCAGAAGAACTCGCAGGAGGGCCGGTCATGGGAGCCGTAGATGTAGACCCGGTCGCCGAAGACACGGGGCTCGCCGTCGGGGATGTATTCCCAGAGAGGGAGAAAGGGATTTGCCATAAGAATACCTCCGTTTTTCAATATAAGACCATCATATCATGAAAGGGGTGCTTTGTCAATATTTGCAGGGGAGGGAAGGCGCCCCCTGCCACTGATACGGATCATCCTGCCGCAGGCCCAAAGCTATTTTGAACGATCAGATCAAAGATACAACATCTTGTGGAAAAATTCCCCGGCTCCGATTGACTTATACAGGAGATCGTGTTATACTTATTGTGTTAGCGATATGTGCTCTCTCCGAAACAGGAAAGAGCGGACAGAAATGAAGAATGGAGTTGATATTATGGAACTGCACAAGACCGAAGTCTACACCTCCCGGATCAACCGTGTCCTCATCTCAGAGGAGGAGATCCGTGAGGCCATCGCCAAAGCAGGAGATCTGATAGACAGCTGGTACGACGGCCGCCCCATGCTCCTTGTGAGCATACTAAAGGGCTCCTTCGTATTTTTGTCAGATCTGTGCCGTGCGGTGAAGTCTCCCTGTGAGATCGGATTTATGGCGGCCAAGAGCTACTATCAGGACACCAAGTCCTCGGGCATCGTCAACATCACCATGGATCTCTCCCAGGACATCAGCGGCTACAACGTGGTGATCGTGGAGGATATCATCGACACCGGAAGGACCCTCCGGGACGTGGTGGAGCTCTTGAAGGCAAGAGGGCCTCTCTCTCTTAGGGTAGTGACCCTTCTGGACAAGCCCGACCGCAGGATCGTTGACCTGAGACCGGATCACGCACTTTTCACTATCCCGGACCACTTCGTGATCGGCTATGGTCTGGACTACAGCGAGTATTACAGAAATCTTCCGTATATTGCGGAATATAAGGAATGAGGTAGTCATCATGCTGGAAAAATTATTTAAGCTGAAGGAAAACAAGACCGACCTAAAGACTGAGATCGCAGCCGGTCTGACCACCTTCATGACCATGGCGTATATCCTTGCAGTAAACCCCAACGTGCTCTCTGACGCCGGCATGGACCGGACGGCAGTACTGCTGGCGACCTGTCTGGCCTCATTTATCGGAACGGCCTGCATGGCGTTCATGGCGAACCTGCCCTTTGCCCTCTCCGCCGGAATGGGACTGAACGCATTCATGGCCTATACGGTCTGCGGCTCAATGGGCTATCCCTGGCAGGTGGCTCTGCTGGCGGTGTTCATCGAGGGCATAGTCTTCATCATACTCTCTCTCACCAACGTCCGTGAGGCGATATTCAACTCGATCCCTCTGACCCTGAAAAGGGCCGTGTCAGTAGGTATCGGCCTGTTCATCGCCTTTATCGGCCTCCAGAACGCCGGCCTTGCAGTAGAGTCTGCCACACTTGTTTCTCTGGTGGACTTCCGTGAGGATTTCAACACCAAGGGCATCTGCGCTCTCCTTGCGCTGATCGGACTGCTGATCACCGCCGTTCTCTACATCAAGAAGGTGAAGGGCTCGATCCTGATCGGTATCTTCGGCACATGGATCCTTGGCATGATCTGCCAGGGCGTAGGGCTTTACGTTCCCGATCCCGATGCCGGAGCCTACACTCTCTTCCCCAGCTTCACCATGACCGATTTCTCCAAGCTGGGCGAGACCTTTGGCCAGTGCTTCAACGTCAGCTTCGACAGTGTGGGCATATTCAACTTCATCGTGGTGATCTTCTCCTTCCTCTTCGTTGACCTCTTCGACACTCTGGGAACTCTGATCGGCGTTGCGACCAAGGCCGATATGCTGGACAAGAACGGCAAGCTCCCGGCGATCAAGCCTGCGCTCATGGCAGACGCCGTTGCCACCTCAGCCGGAGCAGTCCTCGGTACCTCCACCACTACCACATTCGTCGAGTCCTCAGCAGGAGTCGCAGCCGGCGGAAGGACCGGCCTTACCGCTCTCACGACGGCCATACTCTTCCTGCTGTCCATGTTCTTCGCACCGATCTTCGTAGCGATCCCCTCCTTTGCGACGGCTCCTGCGCTGATCCTTGTAGGCTTCCTGATGTTCAGCACGATCACTGAGATCAAGTTCGCCGAGAGCAGCTACTCCGAGGCGATACCTGCATACCTATGCATCATCGCAATGCCGCTGTTCTACAGCATTTCCGAGGGCATCTCGATCGGTGTGATCTCCTATGTGATCATCAACCTGATCTGCGGAAAGAAAAAGAGCATCGACCCGATCATGTATGTTCTGGCGGTGCTGTTCATACTGAAATACATTTTCCTGTAAAATGCCTGTAAAATGAAAGAGCTGCCGTGGTCAGGTGACTGCGGCAGCTTTTTTCTTTAGACGAAGTTGGTCTGCTGGTGCTCCGGCTCGGTCTCCGGGAGGCCGAATTTTTCCTTGCCAAGAGCTATGCTCTTCATCAGGAAGGACATATTCCTTGCAAGTGTACGCATGGTCTGAAGGCCCTCTGCGTCCTGAGCCGACTCTCCCTTAGCGCAGCCGTGGACGCTGTTCCAGTACTGGCTAGAGGCCACCGGCATACCGCAGATCGTGAAGTATTTGTTCAGCTCATCGAATGTGGCCGAGCAGCCGCCTCGCCTTGCACAGACGACGCTTGCGCCCACCTTCATGGTCTTGTCGAAATGGGTGCTGTAGAAGAGCCTGTCAAGGCAGGCGATGAGGGTAGCGTTGGCCGAGGCGTAATACACCGGCGACGCCACGATCAGACCGTCGGCCTCCTGGAATTTAGGCGCCAGCTCGTTGACGGCATCGTCGAAGGCGCACTGGCCCTTGGTGGAACAGACGTTGCAGGCGATACAGCCCCGGATATTTTTGTTGCCCACCCGAACGACCTCAGCCTCGATGCCCTCCTTCTCGAAGACGCCGGTGATCTCCTTGAGAGCAGTGTCGATGTTTCCGCCGCTGCGTGGACTTCCGTTGATGATAAGGACTTTCATGATATGACCTCCCGTAGTTTTATTGATATAATTATACACCATCTTTCCGGAAAAATCAATAGTCAGGGTTCCCGGCACTCATAGGGTCCTTTATTGCAGGGAGTGAAGATCCACCTCCGTGTAGCCGGTGGGGTCGAACTCTACACGCTCCAGAGGCACATCGACCTCCAGGGAAGTCATACGAATGTCGATGAGAGGGTCTGTGCTGCTGTAGATGCTCAGCAGGATCCCGGTGTTCACGTCCACGGTCATGGTGAAGTCGGCGTCACGCCATGTTCCGCTGATGTAGACGCAGTCCCGGCCGATCTCGTTCCCATGGCCGGTCACCTGCCAGCTATCGAAGTCCATGAGCATACCCGTTGCGTACTGGCTCGGCACCAGCAGAGCCTGGCTGTCGTACATGAACGCATTTGAGCCGCTGTGACCGGTCAGGCCGTTGTCCGGGGGAGCGATGTCGATGTGGCAGTAGTTGTCCTCGATGTAGTTGAAATACCTATCCTTGTTGTGGAATGAGCTCTGATACTGCATACCAGCCAGTGTATGGATGATCTTGTCGTCATAGGCGTAGTACTGGAGGCTGCCGCCTCTGGAAAAGGTGACGTCCTCGAAGGTCTCCTGAGCGTCCATATCCACCTGAAAATCGGTGTATGCGGCCTCGCTGTCTGAGCTCTCATAGGTGTCAAAGGTGATGACCAAGGAGCCCTTGGCGGTGCTGTAGTAGAGCTGGCTGTTGAGCAGTATATGGTAGATATAGCTCTTTGCCTCAAGGCAGTTCAGATCGTAGTCCTCGGACATGAGCAGTCCGGCGTAGTAGTCGGTGTCGATGCCCCTGCGCTGATTCCAGGGGATAAGGTGGGAGTGCTCCTGCATGAGAGCCTCAGCCTCCTCAAGAGTCTCTGCATAGGGAGCGGCCTCGTGGAGCTGGAGCTGTGGGACGTACACTTCCTCAGCAGGCTCCTCAGCACTTTGCTCCGGCTCTGTGGCAGGCTCTTCCTCGGTAACAGGCTCAGCGGAGATCTCCGGAGCCTCTGAGAGCTCCTGAGAGGGCTGAGGCCTCATTGCGAAAGCAGCTCCCCCGATCCCGGCAATGAGCGCCATGCACGCCGCCAGCCCTGCCCAGCGCCGGAAGCTCTTCTTTCTGCTGATGACCTCAACACCGGTAACGCTGTCGCCGGCGGTCTTTGCCTCATAGAGCTTTCTGCTCATGCGGAAGATCCGGTCCTTTTCCTTTTTGTCAGCCTCAGGAAGGAGCCGGCTGAGCTGCCGAGCCTCCTCCTGATCCATGTCCTCAAAAATATCCCTGTCTATCCTTTTCATAGTGTTATATCCTCCTTTTCCAGCATTTCCCGGAGCTTTTTCATAGCCCGGCTCAGCCGCATACGAACTGCCGCCGGCGTCATGGAGAGGCTCCTGCCGATCTCCTTGGAGGTCCTCCCGAAGAAGTAGCTCTCCAGCACGATCGTACTGTCAGGTGAGCCCAGCTCGCCGATCTTCCTCAGCAGGATCTGTCTCAGCTCTCTGCGCTCAGCCTGATCTAGGGGGCCCTCCTGAGGGCTAGGCCGGTCAAGGGCCTCCTCTAAGGGAACGGTCATGCCGCTCTTTCCTGAGAGCCGCCGGAAGGCGTCGATCGAGCGGTTCCTTGCGATAGTCCCCACGATCCCACGGAGCTCGCCTTCGTGGGAGGAGGCCCTGTCAAGGTACAGGAAGACCTCCGAGAAAACGTCCGCCGTACACTCGTCCACGTCCTCACGGGAGGCGCAGCTCCTAAGTCTGCCGGCGACTATGGCGAAAACGTATGGGAAGTACTCATCGAACAGCGCCCGCTGAGCCTTCTGAGGGGAGCTCTCCATGAGCTGGCGGTATTCTTCGTCGGTCATATCTGAGCCTCCTTTCAAGCATGATCACGCTTTCATACAGTACACTCGGGAAAAAGGGGATAGGTGCAACAAAGCCCCGGAGAAGATCTCCGGGGCGTAGCTTATGTGCTCTAAGCTCACTTTGTAACTGCTGTGAAGGCGCCGAAGCCCAGCAGAGTGAGGACAGTGATGATGATAGCTGCAAGGCAGACTCCCAGCATAACGGCCACGATGCTCTTCTTGAAATCAAGATCCAGCAGGCTTGCCGCCA
The DNA here is from genome assembly GCA_017460665.1 of Ruminococcus sp. Taxonomy (GTDB): domain Bacteria; phylum Bacillota; class Clostridia; order Oscillospirales; family Ruminococcaceae; genus Ruminococcus. Next base: position 19,560 of record JAFUAO010000010.1, on the reverse strand, counting down.
GAGTGCCGGTCCATGCGCCTGTACCGGGGAGGGGGATACCTACGAACAGCAGCAGCGCCCAGAACATACCTCTTCCGGCCTTTTCCTTGAGCTTTTCTCCGCCGTGGTGGCCCTTTTCAAGGCACCATGTGAAGAACTTCCCGATAACGGGCTTGTCAGCTCCCCATTCAAGGATCTTTCTTGCGAAGAAGAAAACAAACGGCACGGGGATCATATTGCCGATCATACAGATGAGAACGGCCTGCTTCCACGGAACTCCCATGCCAACGCCGAACGGGATACCGCCACGGAGCTCTAAGATGGGCACCATTGATATAAGAAGAGTGAGGATATACTTTTTCATTTCTAGTCTCGCTTTCGTCAGATTTTTACACCAACAATAATTATTGCACATTCTTCCGGTCAAGTCAAGGCTTTTTCCGCAAAAACAGCAAAATCCCGATAAAGCAGGAGCTTTGCCGGGATTTTTTGTATAAGCCTGTCAGACAGTGGCAGGCTGTTTGCCGAGGATCGCCATGAATTCCTCGCCTGTGATAGTCTCCTTCTCCAGCAGGAAGTGTGCCAGCTCGTGGAGCTTTGCCACGTTTTCTGAGAGGATAGAGAGGGCCTTCTCATGAGACTTCCGCACGATAGCGTTGACCTCATCGTCGATCTTAGCGGCAGTTTCGGGGGAGCAGGCAAGTGAGGTGTCTCCGCCCAGATACTTGCTGCCCACGGTCTCAAGAGCGATCATGTCGAAGCCTGAGCTCATGCCGTAGCGAGTGACCATGGCCCGTGCCAGCTTAGTAGCCTGCTCGATGTCGTTAGAGGCGCCGCTGGTGCAGGTGTTGAAGATCAGCTCCTCGGCGCTCCTGCCGCCTGTGAGAGTGGCGATCCGAGCAAGGGCCTCGTCCTTTGTCATAAGGAACTTCTCGCCCTCGTCCACCTGCATGGTGTAGCCCAGAGCGCCGCTGGTACGGGGGATAATGGTGATCTTGTGGACGGGAGCGGAGTTCTTCTGCATAGCCGCCACAAGAGCATGACCGATCTCATGGTAAGCGATGATCTCCTTTTCCTTCTGGGAGATCACGGCGTTCTTCCTCTGATAGCCTGCGATGACCACCTCAACGCTCTCCTCCAGATCCTGCTGAGAGACAAGGCTCCTGCCGCTGCGTACAGCTCTCAGGGCAGCCTCGTTGATGATGTTGGCCAGCTCAGCGCCTGAGGCGCCGGCAGTAGCCCTTGCGATGGCGTTGTAGTCGATGTAGGGCTCAGTTTTGACCTTTGAGCCGTGGACCTTCAGGATCGCCTCACGTCCCCCAAGATCTGGCAGCTCCGCCGGGATACGCCTGTCGAAGCGTCCCGGGCGCAGGAGGGCCGGGTCAAGGGACTCAGGCCGATTGGTGGCCGCAAGGATCACAACGCCCTTTCTGCCGTCGAAGCCGTCCATTTCGGTCAGGAGCTGGTTGAGTGTCTGCTCACGCTCGTCATTGCCGCTGAAGCTGCCGTCACGCTTCTTGCCGATGGTATCTATCTCGTCGATGAAAACGATACAGGGCGCCTTCTCGTTGGCCTGCTTGAACAGGTCTCTCACCTTAGCAGCGCCCATGCCCACGAACATCTCCACGAACTCAGAGCCTGAGATCGAGAAGAAGGGGACGTTGGCTTCTCCGGCGACTGCCTGAGCCAGAAGGGTCTTTCCGGTACCAGGAGGCCCTACAAGGAGAGCTCCCTTGGGAAGGCTCGCACCGATCTGAGTGTACTTGTCCGGGTCGTGGAGGAAGTCCACGATCTCCACCAGAGCCTCCTTGGCCTCGTCCTGACCGGCCACATCTGAGAAGGTCTTGCCGGTCTGGGCCTTGACGTAGATCTTAGCGTTGCTCTTGCCGAAGCTCATGGCGTTGCCCATGCCGCCCATACGCTTGCCGAGGCCCTTGAACAGCACGTTCCACAGCACAGCGAAGAACACCAGCGGCAGCACCCAGCCCACCAAAAACTCCGTGAGGATACTGCTGTGCTGCTTTATATTTTCAGAAAATGTGATCCCGCCCTTGTCGTGGAGCCTTGTTACCAGCTCAGGGTCGTCCATTTTGCCGGTGGAATACACCTTCTCGCCGCCGTCCTCTTCCGTAACAGCGAAGCGGATCTCATCGCCGGAGATGCTGACTTTCGAGACATTGCCCTGGTCCACCTGCTCCAGGAAGAAGTTGTAGTCTGTCTTAGTGATGCTGGCGTTAGTGAGCATAGGCATGACCACAGCGTTGAACAGCAGCAGGAGAAGAAGGCTGACAGCAGCGAACTTGATGACCTGCCTGCTGAGATCATTACGGTCTTTCATAAAGAAAAAGCTCCTTTCTGATAGGTATGACAAAATTATAACACGATCGGCTTTTCGGTTCAACCTCAGGATCGTGATAGAGATGAAAGTTTCGTGAAAACTTATTTTTCCAGAAAATAAAAAACCCCACCGCAATGTACTGCGGTGAGGTGTTCGATCCTTATTGCCTGCCATTGTATGCACAGTTGCGCCTGAGCTATACGGGCCATGCGTTCGGTCAAACTATTTGCCTTCGTTCATCAAACGAAGTAGTTCTGGTATCCGTCTCCGTAGAAGCTGAAATATCCATGCTGGAAGGAGCCCGGATCTGCGAAGTAAAGGTCAACTGCGGCCTTTACGCTGTCTGTAACGTAGCTTGCGTAGGTACCAAGGTCAACGTAGCTCTTGGATCCCTCGAACTGGTATCTCTGAGTAAGTACCTCATAGATACTGTTGGGATACAGGGGGCTGTAAACTCTGTTCATGATGACCTCAACGACCTTAGCCTTGTCGTATTCGCTTATCCAGCTGCATCCGGCCTCGTGGCCAACAGCGTTGCAGAGGATAATGTAATCACTGTCTGAGATGGGGAGGGAAGCAGCGGAGGTCTCTACAGTGGGAGCCTCGGTATAAGTCTCCGTGTACTCTGTATACTCTTCAGTAGCTTCCTCGTAATATACCTCTTCTTCTTCTTCGTAAAGAGGCTCCTCGTAATAGACAACTTCTGGTTCTTCAGGAACGTAAGCCGTGTATTCTTCATAGGGGGCATCTGTAGCTGCCTGAGTAGCAGCTTCTGTAGCGGCCTCTGTAGCGGACTCACTGGGAGCCTCGGTAGGCTGCTCAACAACAGTAGTGGTCGTAGTTACGGCAGTCGTAGTGGATGCTGCCTTTGTAGTTGCTTTGCTTGTGGTAACGGCTGTGGTTCTGATAGGAGTTACTGCAGCTGCATTTGCCAGTTCTTCGATCTCAACGTCCTGAATCTGTGCGGTATCCTTAGGAGTTACAGAAGTAACGACTGGAGCTGTCGCATAAACTGCGAACAGTCCGCCAAATAAGCAAGAAGAAACGCTTCCTAAGACTATCGCTGCAACTTTAGCTTTTCTCATCAACTCATCCTTTCCTCGAAAAGCATTCGTAAATTGATAGTCCATTCGGACTGTGATTATCATAACATATTCGGCAGAAAATGGCAATGCTTTTGGAACTTTTTCCATTTTTAGAACAAATTCTTTCCCTCATTTAGCTGACATTAGGGTAAAATGGCACATATTATATGTACTTAATATTAACGAAATGTAACTTTGCCATTAAGAAACTAAAATAAATAACAGCTAAAAATTACAGATCTATTACATTGAGTACAAATTGGTGTCATTACAGAAAGTAAATCGCACGAAGATCTATACATGGTGTTTCGGGAAATGATCCTATCGGTCAATTCCCGAAACCGAAAACAGGCAAAAATCTTATTACATTTAGTAATATTATTAGCCGGAAACTGTAGTTTGAAATGATTACAATTCGTAATTATTATGCTTTTATAAGTTAGCTCAGTTTTTCATACTATTATAATAGTATGTCCTTACAATAATTTCCTAAAAAAGCCTTGACAAAGCTATATGATCGGTATATAATAAAACATAGTAAAACTATAGGTGAGATCAAAAAAGAAAGGGTGATCTTATGAGACAGGAGACTATTGACAGAGCTATTTACGATAAGTACATATCACGCACGCTTGAGCCCCGGCCCCGCCGGATCGGTATCGAGATCGAGATGCCTGTGGTGGACCTTGCTAAGGCTCCTGTTGAAGAGAGCGTCGTTTTCGCCATGGCTGAGGCCTTTAGGGAGCATTTCGGCTTTGAGCCTGTTAGTATCGACGCCAACGGTCAGCCCAACTCCATGGCCGATCCTGTCACAGGGGACGATCTTTCCTTCGACTGCTCATATTCAAACCTTGAGCTCTCCATGGGAAAGGGCAGCGATCTCTTCGTCCTGAAGAAGCGCTTCGAGGAGTACTACAGGTTCATCAACCGATTTTTCGCCGAATACGGCTACACTCTGACCGGCATGGGCATCAACCCCCATTTTAATATCAACCGCAACCAGCCCGTCCCCAACGAGCGCTATCGTATGCTCTACCACTACCTCCACTCCTATAAGTCCCACACGGAGGCAGATATGATCTTCCACGACAGGCCGGACTTCGGCACTTTTACCAGCGCCTCCCAGGTCCAGATCGACGTGTCCCACGACGAGCTGATCGACGTGATCAATGTCTTTGGCCTGCTGGAGCCCTATAAATCGCTGCTTTTCGCCAATTCATACCTGCCGGAGTTCCCGGATCTCCTCTGCTCGAGGAATATGCTTTGGGAGCGCAGTATGCAGGGCTACAACCCCCATAACGTGGGGATGTTCGAGTATAAGCTCCGGGACACCGACGATCTGCTCAGCTATATCAAGACCCAGAGCATCTACTGCACCATGCGTGACGGGAAGTATATCGACTTCACCCCGATCCCCGTGATCGAGTTCTTCGACCGTGAGTCTGTGACAGGGGAGTACTTCGACGGGAACGAGTACAAAAAGGTCACTTTCTCCCCAGTTTTGGAGGACCTTGAGTATCTTCGCACCTTCAAGTTCGAGGACCTTACCTTCCGTGGAACGATCGAGTTCCGCAGCTCCTGCTGTCAGCCCATTAAGGACAGCATGACCGTTGCGGCCTTCCACATCGGGCTTTTGGAGAACGTCCCGGCGCTGAAGGAGCTCCTTGAAAACGACGACGTGATCTACGGCCGCGGCTACAGCCCCTCAGAGCTGCAAAGGGCCTTTTCCATGAGAGTGCTCCCGGTCTTTGCCGATAAGGAGAAGCTCTCCGCCCAGCTCACAAGGATCGTGAGACTTGCGGAGGAGGGCCTCGTTAAGCGTGGCAAGGGCGAGGAGGAGCTGATCCGCTCGCTCTACGACCGTGCCGCCCGCCTTACCAATCCGGCCAGGGAAATGGTAGAGGGCATCGAGTCAGGCGCATCTCTGGAGGACTTCATCCTCCGCTATGCCCAGATCTGAGGTGAGCCTATGAGAGATACCGTACTTTTCAGCGGAGGCTTCGGCCTTGAGCGTGAGACCCTTCGTGTGGACAGCAGCGGCCGCATGGCCATGACGCCCCACCCCTTCGACGACCCCCACCTGACCCGTGATTTCTGCGAGAACCAGCTCGAGATCATAACTCCTGTTTGCAGCAGCGTCCATGAGGTGGTGGAGTCCCTGGCAGAGCTGGACAGCCGAGCCCGTCAGGAGCTTTCAAAGCGTGGCGAGAGGATCTGGCTTTGCAGCGATCCGCCCCACTTCGAGACCGAGGACGACATCAGGATCGCCGATTTTTCGGGGAGCCAGTCCTCCAAGCGCAGCTACCGTGAAAAGCTCCAGCAGCGCTACGGCAAGCGCCTAATGCTCTATTCCGGGATCCATTTCAATTACTCCCTCAGCTCCCAGCTATTGGAGCGCTTCTACAATGAGAGCGGCTCGGAGCAGTCTCTTTCGGACTTCCGGGACAGCCTCTACCTTCGCCTTAAAAAGCAGCTCATGAGGTATAGCTGGCTGATCGTGCTGCTGACCTCCGCCAGCCCCGTATACGACAGGTCCCTGATCGAGGACCACGCAAGGGGAGCGGTCTTTACGGGAGAGGCCTCCCTTCGCAACAGCAGCAAGGGCTACTGGAACCACTTCGTGCCGGTGCTGGACTACAGCTCCCTGACGGCCTATACCGACAGTATCAGGCAGTATATCGACAAGGGCGTGCTGTTTTCGGCCAGCGAGCTCTACCTCCCGATCAGGCTGAAGCCCCGTGGGGTGAACTCCCTTGAAGGCCTTGCCAGAAACGGCATCGACCACATCGAGCTGAGGATGTTCGACCTTGACCCACGTTATCCCCTTGGAGTTTCCGAGGAGGACCTTAGCTTTGCCCAGATCCTGATCCTGTACCTGCTGAGCCTGGAGGACTTCGACTTCACACCGGCTCTCCAGCGGCAGGCCGTCACCGATCATCAGGCAGCGGCAATGTTCGACCTTGATACTATGACTGTCAGCGGAGCTCCTGCAAAGGAGGCTGCACTGACAGCTCTTGCCGAGATCTCGGCATTTTTTGCAGACGATGAGGAGGCTCTTGCAGTCGTTGAGGCTCAGCGCCAAAAGCTCATCGGCACCCGTCCCTGCCAGCTCGTAAAGGAGCTCGCAGAGCGGATCGGGAACGACCTTTATACTAAGACAGGAAGTGAGACGAATGTGTGAGCTTTTCGGAGCGACCTTTTCTGAAGAGGTGGATATCAGGGAATATCTGCGGAAATTTTATAAGCACAGCGTCCGCCACCCCCACGGCTGGGGGCTCATGCGGCGCAGCAGCGAGGGGCTGACCGAGATCATCAGAGAGCCGGTCCGTGCCACCGGCAGCCGCAGCAATTCACGGGTCGTGGAGGAGACTGTGCCTCAGAGCGCAGCCCTTGCCCATATCCGCCTTGCCACAGTTGGAGCCGTGAAGCTGGCCAACTGCCACCCCTTCACAGGCTTTGATGCCTTCGGCCGGCGCTGGACCATGATCCACAACGGCACGATCTACTCCGGAAGACAGCTCATGAACTACCTGAACACACAGTCCGGCGATACCGACTCCGAGAGGGTATTCATGTACCTCATGGATAAGATCCGGGACGCTCAGCGCTCAGGGAGCCTTTCGCCGGAGCAGCGCTTTGGCATCATCGAGGACCTGACGGAGGAGCTCTCCCCAAGGAACAAGCTGAACCTTATCATCTACGACGGTGAGCTGATGTACGTCCACAAGAACATGAAGAGCACCCTCTTCGCCAAGGCTCTTCCCAAGGGACACATCTTTTCCACTCAGCCCCTTGACAGCGACGGCTGGGAGGACCTTCCCCTTGCGAAGGTGACGGCCTACAGCCACGGCCAAAAGGTCATGGAGAGCAGCCGCACAGGATCGGTGTTCGTTCCCAACCTTGACTATATCAACGCCATGGCCGCTATGAACATATAAGAAAACTGCCGGAGATCTCCGGCAGTTTTTGCGTTATTTCAGGTATTTCGTGTCGTCCCTTACGGTGTAGCTGTCCACGTCGATGATGTCTCCGGGACCGGGAGCGTTTTTCGAGTCCACGAAGCTGTTGAAGACTCCCACTCCCACCAAGGCCGCACCAAGGAGGATCCTTGCGGCTGTGCCGGTCTTGACCGGGTGGAAGATCAGTACCCCTCCCACCAGAAGGAGCACGATCGCAGCGATGAGGCTGACGATCCAGTTTTTCCCGATCTTTCGGGCCTGGTTTGCGGCAAAGAGCCTTTCCAGACCGGAGGAGGCGAAAACTGCTCCGGCGATCAGCGGGATCCCGATGTGGACCAGCGACGGCAGAGAGATGATCACTATGCCGATGACGATCCCCACGATACTGCCTCCGCCGAAGGCCCTTCCTCCCAGCGAGGCGAAGAGGGAAACTATGCTGAATGCCAGTATTATGCCGCCGATCGTGTAGAAGATCCCTGAGATGAGTCCCGGGAAGAATGCGATCATAAGGCCTGCGACGATCAGCAGCACGCCTTTTGTGTAGCCGTTGTATCTCATGTTAGTCATGGCTGAGCCTCCTTTATATCAGTACAGTGATGAGCTTCATGATCAGCTTTTCCGCACGGCCGGCCTTTTCGTAGGTATTTCCGGCGAGGGCCGTTACGAAGCTCCTGCATTTCTCCAGCTCTTCCTTCGAGGCGTTCTCATCGCTGAAAATCGTCCTGAGACAGATGTCCATGAACTGAGCGAACTCGCCCTCCGGGAAGCGTATGCCGCCGAGGGATTTCTCCATATCCTCGGTAAATGCAGTATAGGTCCTGGTCCCTGGAACTGCACCTGCCATTTTCAGCAGGGCCATTGCGTACTCATACATTGCTCCCACACGTTCTCGTGCAGCTCCCACTGTGAAGCGCTGATCTCGGCGCCAGAGGATGAATTTTCTCCTGAGCCAAACGAAGGCCGCAGCAGCCAGCAGGAAGATAGTTCCCACGATGATGCTCTTCTGGCCCATGGTCATGGGCTCGTGGCTCCTGTGCGATGATCCTCCGCCGGAGACTGTAGTGGAAGCGCTGACAGCGGCGGTGGTCCGGGTCTGAGTGGTCCTTGTCTGACGCTTAGAGGTCTCGCCCGAGCTCCGTGACCGTGAAGCGGTGGTCTTGGTCTCGTTGTTCGTGGTAGTTGCAAGGGTAGTCGTGGCAGGGGAGGTATTTATGGTCTCCTCGGAATAACCGGCAGTGAACTCAAAGGGCATCCAGCCGAAGCCGTCCAGATAGACCTCGGTCCAAGCGTGGCTGCGGTTGTCCTTGATCTCGATAGTGTAGCTGCCGTCGGAGGACCTGTTGTTCTTTGAGAAGTCATCGCCCACCACCACATAGCCTGTGGCGTAGCGTGCCGGGATCCCTGCCATTCGGGCAAGGAGCACTCCGGTCGTTGCAAAGTGGGTGCAGTAGCCCTTCTTGTTCTCGGTGAGGAAGTAGTTGACGAAATCACGGTTCGAGGGAGTTTTTCCCGGATCAAGGGAGTACACCGCCAGCTCGCCCACACGCTCTCTCAGCCTTGTGAGGATCGCCAGCTTGTCGGCGGCGTTGTTGGCCATGGGAGCGTCATCGAGTATGTCCTGGAAGAGCTCCCTGACCTCGGTGATATTGGCATCGGCAGGGACCTGCATATAGTTGTCCCGGACCAGCTGCTTGTATTCGCTCTCCAAGAGCTGAGCCATGAGGGTCTTAGGCTGGGCGTAGAAGCTGTTCACTCCGGCGCCTATCTCCGAGTCTATGGAGAAGTAGTCGTCATAGCTGAACAGGGCCCTGTCCGTGCAGAACTGCCTTATGGAGGACTGCCAGTAGCTGTCCGTCACAGAGGAGACCGAGAAAACGTTCCTTATGGGAGCCTTCAGTGCAGCGGCAGCGTTCTCGGTACTGATCGGGATAAATCTGTAGCTGTACTTGCTGTTCTTAACGACAGGAGTTATCAGGTCGTCGCCTGAGAACTTCACCGATCCGTCAGAAAGGGTCCCGTAGGGGAAGTAGGTGCGGCGTTTTTTCTCCTTGTTCTCAATGGAGATCGTCAGCTCGTCCTGCCCGATATTTGCAGTTCTGCTGAAAAGCGCCGGGAACTCCTGGGGATAGACCTCAAGCTCACGGAAATCGGTGAATAGCTGCTGATCCATCAGCGAAGCAGGGACGGCCTGCCATTCGTTGCCGCTGTAGACCGCACCGGTGAAGTCCTTTAGGTAGATAGCGCCCTCGTACTTGCCGCTGACCTCCACCACAAGGTCGACGGTGTTCTTGTATCTCAGCCTGTCAACGTTGCCCAGCTTGTGGTCCTCGTATCTCAGGTCGATACCGAAGGCACTGGTCAGGTTCGACAGTGAATCTGCGATATTCTCCATGGAGAAGGAGGCCACGGCGTCCCTTATGGCGATACGCTTGCGGTTTATCTCGTCGCTGCGCTTATAGTCCGTCAGCTTTATCACAGAGGTAGTAACAAGAGCGACTGCCGCAATGGAGGCGATAACGAACATACCGCATTTCTCCGTGACCTTCAGCCTCATCTGCCGTTTTGGGAAGAATAGGTCGTCTTTTCGGACGAAGCCTCCGTTGCCGCCGGAGTATTCCCCCATATCTATTGAGGACATAGCCAGCAGCGCCAGCCAGTAGGCGATCACCAAGATCCCCCAGAAAACAGAGATCTCGATGCCGTAGTACAGACCGATCTCGATGATCGGGAAGGTTGCCAGCAGCGGCAGGAAGGGGTTTGGCCGATAGATCGTGAAGAAGTAGATCACCACCGCTAGGATCCACATCATGAAGATGAAGAACAGTGTGACCGAGTTCTCCTCAAATCTTGGCTTTAGGGCCTTATAGTAGCTAATATCTGTGTGATAGGCGGCGTGGTAGATCACGTTGTAGACGTACTTGAAGCCCAAGGCAAGGGTGTCCACCACCCGATAGGCCATGACCATGGCCACGAAGAGCGAGGCCGTAATGATCCATGCGCCTTTTTTTCCGATAACGGAAAGAATGATATAGACGAAGGAGAAGATCGCTCCCGCAACGAAGACCGTTGTGCGGCTGTAGGTGAAGTCGAACATGGTCAGGAAGGACATTATCACTGACACATATCCGATAACAGCAATGATCACAGCCTCGGCCATGCGGTAGTTGGGCCTTCTCTTTTTAACGGACATAACGATGCTGTCGCAGATCTGTATGCCGTTTGAGTTATTTCTGGCTTTCTTTTTCATATCGTATCCTTAATTTGGTCAAAGCTCGATGTCCTTGATCGAGGATGAGATCCTTCCGATAACAACAGGCAGGATCCTCATCTCAGGCCAAGCATCGGGGAAGGCAGCGGCGTCGTCAGGGGAATTGACCACGACCACGGCATTTTTCAGGTCAGCGTCAACGTTCTCGTCGATGTATGAGAGGATATTGTCGTCCGGGGTCTGAGTGATGAAGGTCAGGGACGAAAGTGCAAGGTTCGGGCGCTCGTCGAAGTAGAGCTGAGGGGCCTCGCAGGAGAGGCTGTCGCTGATCGAGAGTATAAGGTCCTTCACCGCAGCGGCAAGGGACTCGGTATCGGTAATGACGATCTCCTTGAAGGCAGCGATCCGGCTGCTGTAGAAGGCGATGTTGTGGACCCTTTCGTTCTCCAGCATGAACTGGCTGAGAGAGACAAGGGTCTCCACCAGGGTATCGAAAACGGGGAGGGTATGCTCTGAGTCCTCATAGCACTTCATGTTGATGAACAGCGTAGAGGGCACGTCCACCGGCAGGCTGTAGTCCTTGACGATGAACTCGTCCTTTTTGGAGCTCAGCTTCCAGTGGATCCTGTTGAGCTTGTCGCCGGCGTGGTAGTCTCTCAGGTCGAACACCTCGGAGGGATCGTCGCCGGGGCGGTGCTCGGAGAACATAGAGCTCTCCTCATTGATCCGGTCGGTGAAGCTGACAATGCCTCCCAGCTCATGGCCCTCGGGCATGACGGCCACCTCGGTCTCAAGCTCTCTCTCGATACGGAAGCGGAAGATCCTCAGGGGGTCGTAGATGTAGAGGCTGGCGCAGCGGATCTTGATGATCCCGCAGTATCTCGAGCTGAGCTGAAAGGTAGTGCTCTGGCTGTTTTTGGCCTGGACCGGCAGGTGGAGCTCAAAGGAATTGATCTGATCATTGAACACGTTGTAGAACTCGATCGTAGCCTCGGCCTTGCCGATGTGGAAGATACTGTCGTTGACGATCCTCAGCTGGACGGGGAAGTTCTCATTCTTTGAGGCTGCCTTCTCGGAGGCGCTGAAAAAGACCTGCATCTTCCTCTTCGCAAGGAACACCGACAGGAACATGATCACCGGAATGGCGATGATCACTGCCAGCAGCACCAGAGCGAAGTTCCAGACGTACATAATGTAGAATATGGCACATACTATTATTAGTATGGCGAAGATGATCTTCATGAGCAGCATGGCGGCTCCTTATTTGGAAGAGATACCGGGAGCAGGCACAGTCTTCACGATCTCAGCGATGATGTCAGCAGCCGTGGCCTCCGCCAGCTTAGCCTTTGAGTTGAGGATCACTCTGTGCTCGAAGACATCGCTGCAAATATATGACACATCGTCAGGGATCACATAGTCTCTTCCCATGGCGACTGCGATGCCCTTTGAGAGCTGCATAAGGGCAAGAGTGCCTCTCGGAGAAACTCCCAGCTTCAGCATAGGGTGCTCTCTCGTAGCGGCTGAAAGGGCGACGATGTACTCATAGATCCTGTCGTCGATGTAGATGTTGGCTATGTAGTCCTGCAATTCAAGTATGGACCTTGCGTCAGTCACCGCATTGACGCTCTCAAGAGGATTTGCGTTGAACTTAGAGCGCAGGATCGCCACCTCGCCCTCAAAGTCCGGATATCCCATGCTGAGCTTGATCATGAAGCGGTCGAGCTGAGAATCAGGCAGGTTATGGGTACCGGCAGAGCCGATAGGGTTCTGTGTAGCGATAACGGTGTAGGGCTCCGGCAGGCGGTATGTATTTCCGTCAACGGTAATGCTCTTCTCCTCCATCAGCTCAAGGAGGGCCGACTGGGTCTTGCTGGAGGTACGGTTGATCTCGTCCGCAAGGAAGAGGTTGCAGAAGGCAACGCCGGGGCGGAACTCGAAGGTGTTCTTGGCCTTGTTGTAGACCGAGAAGCCGGTAACGTCCGAGGGGAGCACATCGGGAGTGAACTGCATACGGTTGTGCTCAAGGGACAGCGCCTTGGAGAAGGCCAGCGCAAGAGTGGTCTTTCCCACGCCGGGTATATCCTCGATAAGGACATGGCCCTTGCAGAGGATCGCCAGCAGAACCTTGATGATGATAGCGTCCTTGCCGATAACGGCCTTTTTGACCTCGGTCAGTACGTCGTTGATCTGTTTTGTGTAATTGTTATTGTTCATGGTCGTTTGATCTCCTAATAATGTTATACAAAACAATTATACCACGGATGGGCGGCTATTGCAACCCGAAAAATGCAAAATAAATGCAAAGATCCTCTCCGGAGCGGGAAGATCTAGGCGATGACAAAGAATTCCTTGCAATTGACGAGGTAATGTGCTATAATAATGTGTGAGCGTCAGGATGACGCCCGTCTTCCGGTACAATGGCGTGCCGGAGAGAGATATTTTCTGCAATTTGATAGGAGGCATTTTTATGTGCGGGATCATAGGATTCACAAACACTGTCGATGATGCCGAAAAGGTCATAGGCCAGATGATGGACCTCATCAGGCACCGTGGCCCCGACGCCGAGGGAAAGTACGTTGATGAGAGCATCGCCCTCGGACACCGAAGGCTGAGCATAATCGACGTAAGCTCCACAGGCGACCAGCCGATCTTCAACGAGGACGGCTCAAAGGTCATCATCTTCAACGGCGAGATCTATAACTACCGGTCTATCCGTGAGGGACTGATCGAGGCCGGCCACGTTTTCAGGACCAACACCGATACCGAGGTGCTGATCCACGGCTATGAGGAGTACGGCGAGAAGCTGCTGAATATGCTCCGGGGAATGTTCGCCTTCGTGATCTGGGACAAGGAGAAGAAGGAGCTCTTCGGCGCAAGGGACTTCTTCGGCATCAAGCCCATGTATTACGCAAGGATGGGCGGTACCTTCATGTTCGGCTCTGAGATCAAAAGCTTCCTTGCTCACCCGGATTTCAAGAAGGAGCTGAACACCGCTGCCCTTGAGAACTACCTGACGTTCCAGTATTCTCCCACTCAGGAGACCTTTTTCAAGAACGTCTATAAGCTCCTTCCTGCCCATTATTTCCGAATGAAGGACGGCAAGGTGGAGATCAGGCGCTATTGGGACGTCCACTTCGAGGCCGACGGCAAGCCTGACCTCGATGAGTGGGTAAAGCGCATCTCCGATACCTTCCACGACTCGGTAGAGGCCCACAAGATCGCCGATGTGGAGGTTGGATCCTTCCTTTCCAGCGGAGTGGATTCCAGCTATGTTGCCGCAGTCGCCGACGTTGACAAGACCTTTACGGTGGGCTTCGGCTCCGACAAGAAATATAACGAGATCAGCTACGCCAAGGAGTTCTCTGCGGCGATCGGCAAGGAGAACACCAGCAAGGTGATAACTCCCGAGGAGTACTGGGACAGCCTTTCCAAGATCCAGTACCACATGGATGAGCCCCTTGCAGACCCGGCAGCCGTGGCGCTGTACTTCGTGTGCAATATCGCCTCTGAGAAGCTGAAGGTGGTGCTCTCCGGCGAGGGCGCTGACGAGATCTTCGGCGGCTATAACGTCTACAGCGACCCGGACGGCACGCTCTACGATAAGCTCCCCAGGAGCCTCAGAAGAGGGATCGGCAGGGTGGCCGCAAAGCTCCCGGCCCACCGAGGCGTGAATTTCTTCGTCCGCAAGGGCAGAGATGTGGAGGAGCGCTTCATCGGCAACGCTTATATGTTCACCCCCGAGGAGCGCAAGGCCCTCCTGAAAATAAAGACCGACGCACCCTCGCCAATGGCCATAACCATGCCCTATTACAGGAAGGTCAGAGACAAGGACGACGTCACCAAGATGCAGTATCTCGACCTGCACCTGTGGATGGCAGGGGACATACTTCTGAAGGCCGACAAGATGAGCATGGCCAATTCCCTGGAGCTGAGAGTGCCCTTCCTCGACAAGAGGGTCATGGCTCTGGCGGAGAAGATCCCCACAAAATACCGGGTAACTCACAGCTCCGGCACCGAGGAGACCCGCTACATCACAAAGTACGCTATGCGTCTTGCCGCAAAGCAGGACACTCCTCCTCAGACAGCTAAAACGGCCGCCAAGAAGAAGCTGGGCTTCCCCGTGCCTATCAGGGTATGGCTCAAGGAGGAGAAATACTACAATATCGTCCGGGAGGCCTTCGAGAGCGAGGCTGCTCAGCAGTTCTTCAACACCGCTCCTCTGGTGAAGCTCCTTGACGACCACCGCTCAGGCAAGGCCGACAACAGCCGCAAGATCTGGACGGTGTTCATCTTCCTTGTTTGGTACAAGGTCTATTTCGCAAATTGAGAAGGAGAGGTCATGGCAAGCATCGTAACTTACAAGTATATCAAGCAAAACCCCGACATCATGGAGTATATCCGCCGGGCAGACAAGGCTCTGGAGGCCCAGGGCTACACCGAGCATTCCTTCGCCCATGTGGAGAAGGTGGCGGCCTCTGCTGCCATGATCTTAGAGACCCTCGGCTATGACGAGCGCACCGTGGAGCTGGCAAGGATCGCCGCCATGATGCACGACATCGGCAACGTGATCAACCGCATCGACCATGCCCAGAGCGGAGCGGTAATGGCCTTCCGCCTGCTGGACAATCTGGATATGCCGGCCTCAGAGATCTGCTCGGTGATCTCGGCTATCGGCAACCACGACGAGGGCACAGGCCAGGCCCTTGACCCGATCTCTGCCGCACTCATCATCGGCGACAAGACCGATGTCCGCCGCAGCAGGGTCCGCAACACCGATCTGCTGACCTTCGATATCCACGATAGGGTCAACTACGCCGTGGTCATGTCAAAGCTGGGCTTCAACGGAGACTGCTCCTCGATCGTCCTTGAGCTGGAGATCGATACTGAGCTCTCCAGCGTCCTTGAGTACTTCGAGATCTTCATGGACCGGATGCTCATGTGCCGCAGAGCAGCGGAATTCCTGAACATCAGGTTCGAGATGCTCATAAACGGCGGAAGGATCCTTTGAGGCCTTCTGCCCCAAACAAAAACAACGGAGGTAAAAATATGCGTTCAGAGTATCAGCACCTTATCGATCTTAACGACTATCCTGTCTCTTGGTGGAAGAAAGTGGTGGAGCTGGGCGAGCAGATCAGGAACGATCCCAAGAGCTTCGCCCACGCCTGTGACGGAAAGGTCATGGCGACCCTCTTCTATGAGCCCTCCACAAGGACCCAGATGTCCTTCCAAACGGCTATGATAAGGCTCGGGGGAGAGATCATCGGCTTCGACAACCCGGCCAATTCCTCAGTTGCCAAGGGCGAAACGATCAAGGACACGACTAAGATCGTCAGCAGCTATGCGGATATACTGGTCATCCGCCACCCGATCGCCGGAGCTGCAAAGGCTGCCTCTCTGACGGCTGAGTGTCCCGTAGTCAACGCCGGGGACGGGGGACATCTCCACCCGACCCAGACTCTGACTGACCTTCTGACGCTGAAGATCGAGAAGGGTACCCTCAGCGGCCTGACTGTCGGTATGTGCGGCGACCTGATCAACGGCCGCACGGTACACTCCCTCTGCAAGGCGCTGAGCCAGTTCCCGGGGAACAGGTTCGTGTTCATCTCCACTCCCGAGCTGAGGATGCCGGTGTACATAAAGGACAAGATCACCGCCAGCGGCAGCACCTTTGAGGAGGTAGACACTCTTGAGGAGGCCATGGGCAGGCTTGACGTTCTGTACATGACCCGTATCCAGCAGGAGCGCTTCGCCAGCAAGGAGGCCTATCTTGCCCAGAAGAACACCTACGTCCTTGACCGGAAGAAGATGCTCCTTGGCAAGAAGGACCTGATCGTCATGCACCCGCTGCCGAGAGTGGACGAGATCACTGTGGAGGTGGACGACGACCCGAGAGCCATGTATTTCAAGCAGGCCAAGTACGGCGTTTTCGTAAGGATGGCTCTGATCATGACCATGCTCAGCGAGAAGAAGAGCTTCGAGACTCTCCGTGGGAAGGTCTACGGCGGCGTGCGCTGCGATAACCCAAGGTGTATAACCAACCATGAGGAGTACCTGCCCAAGAGCTTCCGCTCCAGCGGCGACGAGACTCTTCTTGAGTGCGAATACTGCGACGAGAGAAAGCTGATATAAAACAAAAAACGCCCCGGAGCGAAAGCGGGTGCTCATAAAGAAGTTTTCATGATTTGAAGATAAGGTTGCGTAACCAAGCGGTTACGCAGCCTTTCTCTTTTTGTCATACTTCATGCTGTCAGCGACGGCAGTCGCTACGGCAACATCGAAGCGATAGTAAATTTCAATCTGCTGTGTGCGATGCCCGCTACTCTTATCGGGGGCATGGACAACAATCTTCTCAATCAGCTCATGCATGATCTCTGGGGTAAGCTCCGTGATATGTTCGTATTTCTGCACCACCTGAATGAATGCGGTCACATCGGCAGATTTCTGTTCGGCCGTTTCAATATAGGCAGTAAGCTCTGTAACGGCTGCCCTCAGTTTCTTTTGCTCGTCCTCATATCCTGCCGACATGACAGTAAAACGCTCATCGGAAATCTTACCCGAAACATTATCCTCATAAAGCCTTGCAAACAGCCTGTCAAGCTCTGTGATACGCTTCTCAGCCTGTTTCAGGGCTTTCTTTGCTTTCGCAAGCTCCGAGGACTGCTTCTGAACAGAATTATTCATAGCCGCCTGTACAAACTCATCCTCATGCTCCTTAACCCTGACAAGCAGTTTGTTCAGCTCATTCAGCACGATTTCTTTCAGAACAACCGTCCTGATGAAGTGTGCCGTGCAGCCGCCCTTGTCTTTTGCGTAGGTCGCACACTTCAAATGCTCCTGCTCAGCGGTCAAACTTGTGGCTCGGCACAGATACATCTTCTTTCCGCAGTCCGCACAGTAGACCATACCCGAAAATGGATTGACCTTCTCATGCTTGGTCGGTCTGCGCTTGTTCTTGCGAAGCTCCTGCACCAGATCAAACTCCTGCTGTGTTACGATGGCTTCATGGGTATTCTCAAAGATCAGCCAATCCTCTTTCGGGTTATCCACACGTTTCTTGTTTTTGTAAGACTTCACATGAGTACGGAAATTGACTGTGTGTCCGCAGTATTCAGCCTTTTCAAGGATATGGGCAATCGTTTCGTTGCCCCAACGGTGCAGCTTAGCATTCTTATGACCACTATCCCTGCCCTGCGACAGAGCGTAAGTGGTCGGCGTGGGGATGCCCTGTTCCGTTAAGATGCGAGCAATCTGTGCCGGACCATAGCCGTCAATGCACAATCTGAAAATCTTGCGAACAACTTCGGCGGCTTCTTCGTCGATCACCCACAGGTTCTTATCCGTATCAGAATGCTTGTAGCCATAGATTGGACTGGAAAGATGCTTTCCCGACTGCCCCTTTGCCTTGAAAACGGCTCTGATCTTCTTACTCGTATCACGGGCGTACCAGTCATTAAAAATGTTCTTGAAAGCCATCAGCTCGTTCTCAGATTTGAAAGTATCCACACCGTCATTGATCGCAATATAGCGGACATCATAATCAGGGAATACCATTTCGATCAGTTCACCCGTTTTGAGATAATCACGACCGAGGCGGCTCAAATCTTTGGTAATGACCGTTCCAACTTTGCCGTCCTCAATGTCAGTAATCATCTCTTGAAATGCCTCTCGCTCAAATATCGCACCTGTGATTCCGTCATCCTACTGCAATCCCAAATTGATACAAAGGATAAGGAACGAAAATGTACGAAAATAGTGGCTTTTCAGCGATTATGGTTACTGAGAAGCCCCTTGATAATATGTATTCATATGAAAACAATAGCGATTGGATGCGCCCAAAAATGAACCCAATTTGAAAGTGAACCCAGTTGCTATTAGATGTTTCTAAGGGTGTAATAAAACATTTTCTTGCCAGAAGTATAAGCTGTGTCGATTTGTTGCAGCAACAGCAAATGTTGAGTATGTGTTTTTGATGCCGCGAGAGAAATAAAGTGCATAAGAAAGGAGTAGATATAATTCTTCACTCAGAATTCTGGCGGCTTTTGTGATTTTCGATAGAGATCAACTGGAAGAAGTTTTTGGGCAGAGATATTGAGAACTTGTATTCATAAGGGACATGAGCAGATTTGTGCCGTGTTTAAGGACAAAATCTGCAGGAGTACTTGATTTATCGCAGGGCTTATGTACAAAGACACGGTGCAAAGATGTCAAAAACTGCCGTTGCATCTTGTGAAGACAAGTTCTGAGAATGGAAGTCCAAGAACATTACGAGCAGGGACTTTATGCGGAGAATGGGCTTGTCGGCTAATACATTCTATCGCTGTGTCAGAGAGTATGAAGCCACTCACGACATTGCCGAGCCGACTTCTGCTTTATAGAATAAAAATCGGAGAGGAACAGATAGAACTGAACCTCTCCGAAGATCAACTATTTGTGCGAATCATCATACACCTTGCTCATACGAATATCGGGTATCACCCAAAGCAGCGACATTGCCACAAGGAAAACATAGGTCAGGAAACGAACAGGAGTGATAAACGAGCATATCAAAGCCAAAGTATGCAATATCACCGTGACAAGCTCCTTTTTGCTGTTGTCGATGACCTCCTTTAGCTTTACGCAGTCATGAGAGGACACGATCAACTTTTGCAGAAGAATATAGCTTAGTGACGCTGCCATACTTACTATCGCATAAACCGTTGTCGGAAACTGAGCAAACCTTGATACACCTACCCAGCCCGTTGCCACAGGCATAAGCGAAAGCGTGAACAAGTACAACAGATTTGCCCATATAATACGACCGTTGACCTTGACCGTCACCTGAAACAGATGATGATGATTCACCCAATGTGCGCCGATCAGAATGAAGCTAACAAGGTACATCAGCACAAGGGGCATCATATTCATCAAAGCTGCAAAGTCATTCCCGTCTGGCACATCAAACAGCAGAACGATGATCGTTATAATAATTGCGATAACACCATCGCTGAATGC
>JAFUAO010000009.1 GCA_017460665.1 Ruminococcus sp. | reverse complement strand
CTGGTACAAAAGCCGGCGGCCCTCCCCTCTCTTCGGTTTTCCTCTCTGCACTCTCTTTTCCCTCACACCCCACCCCGCCGGCTTTTGACTATCCTTCGCAGGACCCTTCGGGCCTGCTGGCCTAGAAATATAGGGCGGTGGGTTTGATGCGTTCGCCCGGTGGTCGTGTAAAAATGGCCGGGCGCACAATGTGCGCCCCTACAATTTGTTCCCGGAGATCGGCCGGGAGGCCGGGACGTCGAGGACGCCGTCCCCTACGATCAAACAGATCATGCGGACGGTGGGTGGCCGTCCCTACAGAGTTCCCAGAAGGCACGGGCACACGATGTGCGCCCCAACATTTCCCGAAAACAACAAAACCGTCCGAATGAGCGTCGGACGGTCTTGCCGGTAAATTATATGGAGAATGGATCGATCCAATTTTGGAAAGGCTTTCTAGAAGCCGACGATGGGGTGGAAGCTCCCTTAAAAACTCTATATTTTCTCAATAACTTTTTTATTATCTTTTTGGCCCGACGGACCCCTAAGGTCCCGAACGTAATTCCCCTCTCCCAGAAAAGCTCTTCCACCCACTTATCGCTGCGGCATATCTGAAAGGAATTATGACACCTTCGCAAGTCGTTCTGTGTGTCACGCTATATATAAATGTCGAAAAAGGGCCCACTTTTTTCTCCGTTCACAAAAAGTTCACAACTTTTCGGCGATATGCACAGTGAGGAGCTGATCAAGCTCTGCCTCTTTTGCAGATCTGACTAAGAAGAGCCTGCGGATCTTTCCGCAGGCTCAGACCACGCTCTTGTAAAAACGCATATCGAACACAGCTCCGCCGCCCTCGCTGTTGGAGGCCTGAAGGCTGCCGTTCTCCATGGAGACCACCTTTCGGGCGAAGGCCAGTCCGATCCCGAAGCCGCTCAGCTTTGAGGAGCTGTGGAAGCGGTCGAAGATGTGGGCCAGCTCCTCCTCGGGGATCCCCTCACCGGAGTCCTCCACCGTTATCCCGCAGTATATGGGGTTCTCCGAGGCATTCACCCTGATCCTTCCGCCGTCGGGAGCGTGCTCAAGGCAGTTCTTCAGAATGTTCGTCAGGGCCTCACGGGTGTAGGCCGGATCCCCCACAAAGGCCGGATCCCCGTCCAGCTCCA
This sequence comes from Ruminococcus sp., assembly GCA_017460665.1. Classification (GTDB taxonomy): domain Bacteria; phylum Bacillota; class Clostridia; order Oscillospirales; family Ruminococcaceae; genus Ruminococcus. Next base: position 5,042 of record JAFUAO010000009.1, on the reverse strand, counting down.
CCTCAAGGGAGATCCCGTGGAGCTCAAGGGCGATCGACAGGGGCTCGGCGGCCTGAGAGATCAGGCTCCGGCAGTCCACCCTCTCGCTGGAAAGGCTCACAGCGCCGGCCTCCAGACGGGAAAGGCTCAGCATATTCCAGATCAGGCGCTGCATATGGTCCAGCAGCCCCGAGAGCTCGTTGAGGTACTCCATGCGGCCCTGTCTCGTGAGCTCCGGGTCCCGGAGGAAGTCCATGATCAGCAGCATCGAGGTCAGGGGCGTCCTGAGCTGGTGGGACATATCCTCCAGAGCCTCCTTCTGGATGATCTTTTCCTCCCGGAGAGCGCTGTTCTGCTCCCGGAGGCGAATGGTCATCTTCCGGATCTCGGAGGCCAGTATGCTCAGCTCGCCCTCCTGATAGCTGTCCAGAGAGATCCTGTCGCTGCCCCGAAGGACCCTGTCGATCTCATCGCACATCTCGCCTATCTGCTGACGTCGGCGCCTGTCCTCGGCGAAGGGCGCAGCGATGAGGACTGCGCTGACGGCGGCCAGTATGAGAGCTGACCAAGGGCTGAAATACCCGGCCGATAAAGCTCCCAGGACCGATACGAGGATCTGGAGCACCAGCCGGTGACGGCGCTGAGGGCTCATGGCTCCACCGCCTTATAGCCAAGGCCACGGACGGTCCTGATCACAGAGGGCTCCTGGGGATCGTCCTCGATCTTCTCACGGAGGCGCTTGATGTAGACGTTGAGGGTATTGTCGGAGATGAACTCTCCGGAATAGGACCAAAGCTCGTCGGCAAGGCGGTCACGGCTGAGGACCTTCTCCTTGTTGGTGAAGAATACCAGCAGGAGGCGGTACTCCATAGGCGAAAGGAAGACCTCGCTGCCGGCCTTGGTGACGGTCCCACGGGAGGTATCCACCGACACCTGACCGCAGGTGATCACGGTCTCGGCAGGCTTTTTGCGGCGCATGACGTTCTTCATGCGGGCGATGAGCTCACGGGGGCGGAAGGGCTTGCTGATATAGTCGTCGGCGCCTATCTCGAAGCCGGCAACGGTGCAGTCCTCGTCGGCGGAGGCCGTAAGGAAGATCACGGGGGTATCGGACTCCTTTTTTATGGCAGCGCAGACGGAGAAGCCGTTGCCCTCGGCAAGGGATATGTCCACCAGAGCGCAGTCGAACCTCTGGGAGCGGAAGGCCTCCAGAGCGGCGGTCTGGCTGATACGGTGAGTGACTGAGAAGCCCTCGGACAACAGGAAGCGTGTAAGGTTCCGGGCGAGCTGGGCGTCGTCCTCCACGAGAAGTATATCCGACATGATAGTTCTCCTTAAAACGGTGAGTCAAGAGCCAAGAGGCAAGAGGCAAGAGGCAAGACCTCTGCATGACAGCTCCTAAGCTATATTCTACCACACTTTCTCCCGGAGCGCAACCGCCGGAAGTGACAAAAGTGTAATGAGAAAGTCACCAAACTTAAAGAAAACTATGCTATAATGGTATCATTAAAAAGCGTATCATCAAAGATCAGGAGGAACTATCATGGAGCTTTTGAAGATCGAAAACATATCGAAAATATACGGAAAGGGCGAAAATCAGGTGGCGGCGCTGGACAATGTCTCCTTCACCGTCCCCAAGGGCCAGCTCCTGGCTGTCATCGGGCCCAGCGGATCGGGCAAGTCCACCCTTCTTCATATCCTGGGAGGAGTAGACCGCCCCACCTCGGGGAAGGTCTTTCTGGACGACCAGGACATCTACGCCAAGGACAACAGCAGCCTTGCGGTGTTCCGCAGGAGACAGGTGGGGCTGATCTATCAGTTCTACAACCTGATCCCGGTGCTCACCGCCGAGGAGAACATCACCCTCCCCATGATAATGGACGGCAGGAAGCCCGACAAGGAGCACCTTGAGCGGCTCCTTGAGCTCCTTGATCTGAAGGGCAGAAGGGACCACCTCCCCTCCCAGCTCTCAGGCGGACAGCAGCAGAGAGTCTCTATCGGAAGGGCACTATTCACCTCTCCGGAGATGATCCTTGCCGACGAGCCCACGGGAAATCTGGACAGCAAGAATTCCGCCGAGATCATGGCTCTCCTCCGCCATTCCAACAGGGAATTCGGCCAGACCATGATCATCATAACCCACGACGAGAACATCGCCCTCCAGTGCGACAGGATCATCACCATTACCGACGGCCGGATCATCAGCGATAAGCTGACCGGCATCGCCTGAGGAGGGATAGTATGCGCTTTGAGAATATGCTGGCAAGGAAGTATATCCACGCCCAGAAGCGCCATTCAGCGCTTACGGTGTGCAGCATCATCGTATCAGTGGCCCTGATGACCATGATCGTCTGCTGTATCACCACCTTTCAGGCGGTCACCCGTGCTGCCGCCTTCGACAAGGCCCCCTACCACCTGCTGATCTATTCGGTCACCAAGGAGGAGGGCGGCAGGATCTCGGGCTACGATCATGTGGAGTCCTGCACCTTGGAGAAAAACCCGGAGACCGGCGGCTTCACCGCAAAGGTGCTGTTCAAGGGCTATCTCGGGAACTGGGACGAGTTTCTTGCTAGGTTCGATAAGGACAATGACCTTGGCCTTGATATAGTCGTGGACGAGAGCGCCTTCGAGCAGATGAGCTACGATGCAGTCGAGTCCCCGGACTATACGGTGAACTACACCCTGATCATGATGGACAAGATCGAGTACAACGGCCGCATGGACACTCTGGTGAACATGGCCTCCATGATGATCTACGTCATCTTTTTGGCCTTCCTGCTGCGCCTGATCATCGACACCGCCTTTGAGGTCTCCTCAAAGGAGCGTGAACGTCAGTTCGGCGTTTTGCAGTCAGTGGGCGCTACTCCCAAGCAGATCGTCAGGATCATGACCCATGAGGCCCTGCTGCTCTGCACGGCGGGCCTTCCCCTGGGACTTCTGGCAGGCATAGGCACAGCCTATCTTGCCTTCCGTGCTGTTCTTTCCAGCGGCGTGGCGGACTATTACTTCACCGCCGAAAAAGCCAAGGAGCTGGTACACTTCCACGTTTCGCCGGTGATGATACTGATCTGCGCCGCAGTAGGACTGGTATGGGTGCTGCTTTCGGCCTACGGCACAGGCAGACGTGTGATCAGAAAGTCTCCCTTAGAGGCCATGAGCGCAAGGCCTAACGCTGTCAAGAAGATCAAAAAGCGCTCCCTCATGGGACTGCTCTTCGGCTGGGAGGGCAAGCTGGCGGCAAGGAATTCCCGGCGCCAGCCCAAGCGCTTCATCATAACCATACTGGCCCTTACCCTGTCCATAACGGCCTTCTCCACGATCACCAGCGCCGTGGATACAGTATCGAAGTTCATAGCTGAAACCTTTGAAGAAAACGGCATGGGCTATGACCTCTGGGTGGGCGCCCCCGGAGAGGATACGATCAAGGAAAACGTGGAGGCTCTAAAGGAAACAGGCTATTTCAAGGAGGTAGAATGCGGCGCTTACGTTCCGACAGTTTGGAGCGAGCTGAACAGGTCCCAGTGCGATATGATGTTCTACACAAAAGGAGAATTCGAGAGATACTTCCCGAACTCGCCGCTCAGCTACGATGAGCTGAACGCTTCCGGCGGCTTCCTGATGATCATTACCGATCCGGCGAAAAAGGACTACTCTCCCGAGGAGATCGACGTCACCATAAAGCGCAGGGACAAGATCACTGCTGAGGAGGCGGCTTCTCTCCCGGAGGACGAGGTGCAGACCGTGGATAGCCACGATGAGAGCAGCGAAACTGTGGAGCCGGTCTACTACAAAAAGACCGATCTTCCGGCGACCTTGAAGATCGCTGCGATAGTTCGTGAAAAGCCTGACTACCTTATGTTCGACACTGAAATAAGGTGCTATCTCATAGCAACAGCGGATCAGTACGACCTTGGCAGAGACCTTTACGGGTCAAGCTACCGCCTTACTATGGACTGTGTGCTGAAGGATCACAGCGAATATGAGCCGGTAAAGCACTGGCTGGAGAGCAATAGCAAGGGCTTCACGCTGAGCTTCGACAACTTCTCACAAAGGCGCAGCATCGAGACGACTATCACATCGATCAGGATCTTTGCGCTGTTCTTCGACCTGCTCATCGGAGTGATCGCACTGGTGAACCTTGTGAACATCATCTCCACAGGCATCATCGACCGCCGCAGCGAGCTGGCCGCCATGGAGTGTGTCGGCATGACGAGGTGGCAGCTCAGGAAGCTGGTGCTGGTGGAGTGTCTGCAATATGCGCTGATATCCTGTGTGGGGTCGGTGGTGCTGAGCTTCATACTGCTGAGGGGCACGAAGCTCTTCCTGAAGAGCATAGAGCTCATAGAGGACAAGAACGACCAGTTGGTGGCTTTCTCGCAGACTCTTGTAAGGATCCTTTTAGCCGGAGCAGCGGCCTTCATCGCCGCCGCAGCAGCCTCGCTGATCCCGCTGAAGGAAATGGAGCGCACTGAACTGGTTGACCGCATAAGGACGATCGAATGAAAAAAGGGACTGCTCACGCAGTCCCTTTTTTGAGTTGAGAGTTCAGAGTGGTAAGTTGAGAGTTGCGGTGTCCGCCGTTGGCAGACGTATTTGAATGTAGGGACGGCCATTGGCCGTCCGTGCCTTCCCGAGCATTTGTAGGGGGCGATCCCTAACCGGGACCCGTCCCCTCTGTCAGCTTCGCTGACATCTCCCCACACTGTGGGGAGTCACCCACATCGCCCCACGACGATCTCACGATGTGTAGGGGAGGCCGCCCTCGGCCTCCCGGCCGTGACCGAAAAACCGTAGGGGCGGACCCGTGTGTCCGCCCGGCCTCCTTCGACGACACATACCTCGTTGCCGCTGAGCGGCAAGGCCTACATTATGGACCGGTGGGAGGGGACGCTCTCACTTGCAGAGCGTCCCCTCTTGAAAAACAGTCTCCCAGACTGTTTTTCAATTCACCCCTTGCAGATGCGCCTTCGTAAGGAGAATTTCGCCCTCTGCGGAGGGCGACCAGAGGCTCTGCCTCTGGACTCCGCAAGCCTTTGAAAAGGCTTGAGCGAAACTTTTAATTG
>JAFUAO010000077.1 GCA_017460665.1 Ruminococcus sp. | reverse complement strand
GTTCTTTTTCAGAAGTATGGAGTTTATGATCTAACATCGGAATTATATGAGGATTATGAGGAGTGCAGTGAAGTAAAGGAATATATCAGCATCGGCTGGACAGGTTATGCTGCCCATGCTGTCTTATATAAGATAGCAACCAGAGAAATCTATCTTCAAAGTTGGAGAGGAGATAAAGTAGCTGATGATAAACCGATTGCAAATTCTTTATCTGAGTTGATAAATAAAATATATTTTCCGAAAATCGATCGCTGAGATAAATTCTGATCTATCTTAGTGACCGTACAAAACACGATGCCCCGAAGCAATTAACTGCTTCGGGGCAAAACTTCTATATGGGTATCACACTATCGGCCGCTTTTTTTATTTTATTCAACAGTAACAGTCCCGCCTGTCCAGTGCTCGAAGACGTACTTATCGTAGCCCGGATCCTTGGCGGCGTTGGAGAACACCGCATCGGTCTGGTAGTAGAAGTCGAAGTTGTAGACAGTGCCGCTCTCGGCATCGGCAGGAACATCGAAGTACAGCGTAACGATGTCGCCGTCCTGTCCACGGTCGTCGTCGAAGATAGAGGTTATGAAGAAGGCTCCCTTGTTCTGGTCGATCAGCTCCTGAGGGAGGTTCTCCTCCCACCACATGGCAACGAATCCCGAAGCGTAGTCGATAGCGTGGCCCGGCTCGTATTTCAGCAGCCGGCGCTCCCTCTCGAAGAACTGGGGCGTGAGCACGTTGGGGTATGTCACATGGAAGCCGCACATATTCCACTTATAATCGGCATTGGAGACACTGATCGTGATCTCAGCCGTCTCGCCGGCCTTTGCTGTCGTGTTGCTTATGGTCAGCAGAGCGCCGTCCTGATCAGAAACAGGGGCAACGTCCTTGAAGTCCTCCGCAACGTCATTTGAAGCAGAGCTCTCGCCGTTTTTGTAGGTGTCCATATCCACGTCGGAGCTGCTGCTCTTTTTATCTCCGCAGGCCGTGACAGAGGCTGCTCCAAGGAGCAGGGCTGCTGCCAGAGCCGTAAGTCTCAGCTTCATTCCTGATCGTTCTCCTTCCTGCCGGTGACTTTGAGCTCGCCGTCCTCAGCGGTGACGCTGATAACGTCAGTTCCCGAGGCGTTCTCGATGATGATCTCAGCCACCTTATCCTCTACCTCCTGACGGATCACTCTGCGGATGTCTCTTGCGCCGTAGGGCTTGCCGAAGGACTTCTCCGCAATAAGGTCAAGGGCGGGCTGGTCATAGCTAAGGCTGATGCTCTTATCGGCAAGGGGCTCCTTCATCTCGTCAAGCATAAGGGCGGCGATCTTGGCGAAGTCCTCCTTGGTGAGCTGGCGGAACACCACGATCTCGTCGATACGGCTGATGAACTCAGGCCTCAGGAACTCTCTCAGTCCCTTCATGGCCTTATCCCTTGAGATCTCGTCGATGGTCCTGTTGAAGCCCACGCCCACGCTCTTGTCCACAGAGCCGGCGTTGGAGGTCATACAGATGATCGTATTCTCGAAGTTCACGGTCCTGCCGTGGGCGTCGTCCACCTTGCCCTCGTCAAGGATCTGCATAAGGATATTCATAACGTCAGGGTGAGCCTTCTCGATCTCGTCGAAGAGGATCACGGAATAGGGCCTCCTGCGGACCTTTTCGGTGAGCTGGCCGGCCTCGTCGTAGCCAACATAGCCGGGAGGCGAACCGATCATCCTTGCAACGGAGTGCTTCTCCATATACTCGGTCATATCCAGCCTGATCAGAGGCTCCGGCGAGTCGAAGAGCTCCTCCGCCAGCACCTTCACCAGCTCGGTCTTGCCCACGCCGGTAGGTCCAACGAAGATGAACGAAGCAGGTCTTCTGCGCTTGCTGAGCTGGACCCTGGTCCTCTTGATGGCCTTTGTGAGGACCTCAACGGCCTCGTCCTGGCCCAGAACACGCTTTTTAAGGGCTTCCTCCAGCCTTGCGATCTTCAGGAACTCGTTCTCGGCGATCTTGCTGGCCGGGATACCAGTCCAAAGCTCCACCACCTTGGTGATGTCGGACTCCTCCACCTGCACGTTCTCGGCCTTCTCCTTCAGAGGAGCGAGCTCCTCACGGCTGTGGATCAGCTTGCTTTTGAGCTCGGCCACGGCCTTATAATCGGGCTCAGGCTGCTCAGACATAGACTTCTCAAGGCTCTCCATGACCTGGATCTCCTTTGAGAGCTTTGCGTACCTTGCGATCTCGGGCGTGCGGATATTGGCATGAGCACAGCCCTCGTCCAGCAGGTCGATAGCCTTATCCGGCAGGAAGCGGTCGGTGATATATCTCTCAGACAGAACTGCGCAGGCTCTCACAAGGTAGTCAGAGATATGTACCTTGTGGTATTCCTCGTAGTATTTTTTTATGCCCATGAGGACGCTGACCGTGTCCTCGATAGTCGGCTCAGTAACTGTAACGGGCTGGAAGCGGCGCTCCAGAGCGGAGTCCTTCTCGATATACTTTCTGTACTCGCCGAAGGTGGTAGCTCCGATCACCTGGACCTCGCCTCTTGAGAGGGCGGGCTTGAGGATATTAGCGGCGTTCATAGAGCCCTCTGAGTCTCCTGCGCCCACAAGGTTGTGGACCTCGTCGATGAAGAGGATGATGTTCCCCTCACGCTTCACCTCGTCCACAAGTCCCTTCACACGGCTCTCGAACTGGCCACGGAACTGGGTCCCGGCCACCAGAGCGGTAAGGTCAAGGAGGTAGAGCCTCTTGTCGGCAAGGTTCAAGGGCACATTGCCCTCGTTTATGCGCTGAGCGATGCCCTCGGCGATAGCGGTCTTTCCGACGCCGGGCTCACCGATCAGGCAGGGGTTGTTCTTGGTCCTTCGGGAGAGGATCTGGATCACTCTTGCGATCTCCTTATCCCTTCCTATGATGCGGTCCAGCTGGCCGTCTGCGGCTCTCTGGGAGAGGTCGGTGCAGTAGCTGTCAAGGAATTTCAGCTCCTTGCGGCCGCTGTCGTTCTTCTCCTTCTTCTTTCCGAAGGGGCTCTTGCGCTGGGGCTTCTCCTGGTCTGAGGGCTCGCTGTCGGAGGCTGTCTCCGGGGAGCTCTCGTCCTTTTCGTTGACGCCGAACATATTGGCGATGAAGTCGGGCATAAGGCCTGAGCCGCCCATTTCAAAGCTGTCGCCGTCAAGCATACCCATCATCTGGTCTGAGAGCTGGTCGATCTCCTCATCGGTGATGCCCAGCTTCTCCATATAATCCGCCACCTGGGGGATCTTCCGGTCTCTTGCACAAGCGAGGCAGAGACCCTCGTTTTTCTTTTCGTTGCCCTGCACAGAGGTGATGAACACCACGGCGGGCCGTTTTTTGCAGTTGCTGCACATTATCATCAGGCAGTTTCCTCCTGTCAGTGTGATTGCTAAGATCTGTTCCTTACAGCTTCAGCACGAGCTTGTAGAAGTACTTGAACAGATAAGTCTTGTCTATGGCCTCAAAATTGAAGAACAGCATCTCATTGCTGCCGAGAATGACGTAAAGGCGTATGAAGAGGGCGATGATGAAGGTCACGACACCTCCGATGCCGATGCCCATTATGCCTCCTATTATGTGGGAGACTACCGAATCGTGATCTCCGCCGGCGTAGGACTTGATCAGGATATATCCCAGCAGAAGCACCAGTCCCATGAGCACTGCCAGAGCCAGCAGCCTTATGACTGACCGATAGGCCTCCGATATGTAGTTATCGGCGATGTAGGAGGCCGCTCTCCGGGGATTATCCGCCACCATCATAGGTCCGAGCTCCGACATGGTCTCGGGGTGCTTCATGATCTTATCCTTAGCCATGCCTGCTGCGTACTTTGAAAGTCCGTCAGAGATCAGGTCCCCTACCACCTCAGCATAAGCGGCGTGGATATTGTCATTGAAGGAAGCCTCCTCGTCAACGACTCTGCCGTTGATATTGTTGGCGTACTTGTAAAGGGCCTTGTCGATGTCGCCGCCCTCAGAGAAGATCTTCTCAAGGGTCTCCTCCTTAACGGTGATAGCGTAGCCGAAGGACTCCATCTCGCTCTTCATTCCTGTGATGAAGGCGCTCTCCTCCATTGATTTTTCCAGCTTCTTGATATTGCTGCTGCGGATAGTGCCCTTGTAGAGCGATCCGGCGATCGTGCCGCTGACCGCCAGGCCGATCATCACCGCCAGCACGGAAGCTCCTAGGCCGAGGACCGCCTTGGTCCCGCCTTTTTTTCCTGCAATGAACACGCATATGAGTATTGCCGCAGCAGCGACAACATCGTAAAACCACCAAAATTCTGTTCCCATGATCTTTTTGCGCTCCGGAGCACCGGAGCTGCCTCCTTCCAGATCAGCCTATCAGCTGTCGTAGTCTATTCGGTCTATCCTTCCGTAGCCCTTGAGGAAGATATGATCCTCGCTTCTTACGAAGCCGGTGTATGAATCGTTGATCTGCACCGTTGAGCGAAGTCCGCCGTCAAAATCGTATGCCAGTATGGTATCCTTGCTCATTATGTATGCAAGGCCGTCCGAGACCACCGTATCCAGCAGGGGGTGGTCGAAGCCGATGATGATAGGCTCCATGCCGCCGCCTGCGAAGATCGCAGCCTCATATTTACGTCTGTCGTCGTTGTTGATGATCACCGAGGACCTTCCGCCGCTGCTGTCTCCGCCGGCGAAGTCGCCCTCGTACTTATAGTAGGAGGAGATCTGTCCGCTCTCGTCCACATATCCGCAGGCGTCTATCCCCAGGACGAAGGCGCCGTCGTCGCAGCTAAAGACCTCAAGTCCCAGTGTGTCGAGCCCAGGCGAGCTCCATTTTTCGCCGTCCTCAGTGAACGACACCTCCTGCACCGAGGTCGCCAGAGAGCCGTTCTCGGCGTAGATATAGCTGATGACGCAGCCACGGCTGTGGTCCTTGAAGGCCACATCGTTGACACGCTCGATGCACTTCCTCTCGTAGATGACCTCGCCCTTCTTGTCATAAACGAGGATCTCACAGTCGTAGTTCTCCGAGGTAGTGACCACAGCGGTAAGTCCCTCGCTGCTGAGCCGGGCGAACATGATGTTCTTTTCCAGCTTGTGCTTATACAGCACGCTGTCCGAGGACTCCACGCTGAACTCATTTCCGCCGCTCTCATAGATCAGGGCCCTTCCGCCCGCCATGCTCAGCACAGCATTAGTATATGCGTGCTGGCGCTTTTTGATAAGTCCGCCCTCCTCGTTATAGAAGAGGATGTACGAATCGCTGAGCAGCCCCAGCTTGCCGTCGCTGACCTCCAGCTGATAGTCTCCGCCGCTGCTGACCTCGATCGGGAAATTCCCCTCAGCCAGCCGTCCGTCATTGACGATCGTGATAGCCTTCTCGCCTACGCCCTGGAGCTTAGGCAGCCACATCTCATGGGTCAGGTACAGCCCGACTCCTGCTCCTATAAGGAAGAGCAGCACGAATAGCCTTATGAGCCGCTGTTTTCTTTTCGTTCTTTTTTTCTGTTCAACGATGTCCTCTGCATCGTACATCGGCATCGCTGTCACCTCCTCTTGTTCCGGGAGCTAGCGCTCTCCCGCAGCGGTATCCCCGGCAAAGAGCTCCTCCTGAGAGTAGAACACCCTGTTGAGGTAGAGCCCGTGGGCCATGGCGGTCCTTCCGGCCTTCAGCCGGTCCTTTGCCGCAAGGATACGGGGTATGTCATCCGGCGAGATGCGTCCCTCGCTTATATCTATGAGGGTGCCGGCCATTATCCTAATCATATTATACAGAAAACCGTTGCCTTTTACAAGCATTATCACAGTTTCTCCACTATTTTCTATTTCAAAAGAATAAATAGTTCTGACGGTTGTAGAAACGTTTGTACAGTCTGCACAAAAAGAAGCGAAATCGTGGGTCCCTACGAAGTATCTTGCCGCCTGACGTGCCAGCTCTATCTTGAAGGGCCTCCTGTAGTGGAAGGCAAGATCTGGTGAGAAGGGGTCCTTGGACTCGCTGCAGTGCATCTTGTAGATGTACTCCTTCCCCACGCAGTCGAACCTTGCGTGGAACTCCATGGGGACCTCCTGACAGCTCAGTATGGAGATGTCGTCCGGCAGCTCGCCGTTCACTCCCCGGCAAAAGCCCAGGGTGGAGATCTTGCTCTCGGTCCTTACATTGAAGCAGAACTGGTTCGCATGGACCCCCGTGTCGGTCCGTGAGCAGCCCGTGATCGTCACCGGCTCGTTGAGCACCTTGGAAAGGTGCTTCTCCAGGGTCTCCTGCACGGTCACGGCGTTGGCCTGACGCTGGAACCCGTGGTACTTAGTCCCCCGATAGGCCGTCATTACTTTCAGATTTCTCATCGTCCACCTCCGGTGCAGGGATCTCGTCCGTTTTTGCAGGCTCTTTCTCAGGCGAAGGCTCTTCCTCCGCCGGCTTAGGAGAGCTCTTCCTCCTGCGCCTGAGAGCTCCTGCGGCTGCAAGGAGCAGGAACAGCGCCAGAGCTCCTCCGCTTATGAGGAGGCCCAGCCTAAAGCCCTCAGGAGAGTATTCAAGCCTTACCTCGTGGCTGCCGGAGCTCACTCTCGCCCCCAGCATAGCCCCAAGAACAGGCACAGTCTCGGTCTTTTCGCCGTCGATATAGATGCTCCAGCCCTTCTCATAGGGGATCGACAGGTAGAGCACTCCGTCGGTCTTGGCAGAGAGCCTTCCCGAGATCTTAGTGTCGGAGAAGCTCTCGATCTCAAAGGGCTCGTCAGCGAGGCGGCTGTAGGCCTCGTCCCAGGCCTCCTTGCTCAGGGCGTAGATCATGGCCTTATAGCTGCCGGAGCCGCCGTCCTTTTTCAGCTTGAGGGTGACCTGAGCGGTATTGCCCGCCTGACCGTCGCCCATGGGGAAGGTTATGGGATAGTCGCTGACGGAGATATTGCTGTCCACAGTCGCCCCGTCAAGGGTGACGTTTATGGTCTCGGCGCCGCCGTTGTTGACATAGCCGTAGAGGTAGGATCCGTCGATCCCGGCGAAGTCCAGCTTCACAGTGGACTCCAGACCGCTGTCCGGCCGAGTGTAGTCATAGCTGCCGTAGCCGGTCTTGACCACATCCACGTTCTCATAGCTGGCCAGCGCCACAGGCTGGGCCGTGAACACAGGCTGCTCCGTGCCGGCGGCAAGGCGGATCACGTCGTTCTGGTACTCGAAGGGGTTCAGGCCGCCGTCCTCCGGCAGGTCTAGGATCGTGCTGTCCATCATGAAGCCCAAGGGAAGGGCGTACTTGTTGTCATAGCGGTGGGTGCCGCCGCTGGAGTCGCTCCCCTTGTAGTCAAGAGCCAGCTCAGTGCTGGTCATCATGCCGTTTTTGGAGATCAGGTGCTTTATCCCCAGCAGGCCGTTGACCACAGGCCCGGCGGTGCGGTAGTAGTACCTGTTGCCGGCCTCGGATGCGTAGAGCCCCAGCCTCTGGAAGAGCTTGGTCACCGACACGTTGGCCGATGAGGAGAACTGCGAAACGCCGTAATATCCGTAAAGTGCGCTGTCGTTGAGGGTGTAGGTGCCGGTCATCTCGGTCCGGGCGAAGGTCTCGTCCTCGCTGCGGATCTGGGCGAGCTGCTCCTGGACCTGCTCGTTGCTGGCAGGATAGCTGGTATAGCCGGAGCTGCCCACGGTCTTGACTCCGAGAGCGGCGTTGCTGGCCAGCTCGGCCACCACAGCGACTGCGATACACACGTTGAGGAAGCTCCTGCGGACCTTCAGCTCCTTGAAGGGGAAGAGCTTTGCCGCCGCAAAGATCAGAAGGTAGGCCGCCGTGATGATCACTGAGCTGCGAAAGGCTCCCTCGAAGGCGAAGTCCTCCCCGGCCTTGCGCCAGTTCAGCCAGAACACGGCTGCCGGCGCCGGGATCAGAAGTATGAGCTGCCAGATGCTTATGCCCTTCTTGGTCATGGCGTCGTAGCCCCGGAAGGCCGCCGCCACCAGCACGAAGCTGAATATGAAGGCGAACCTGTAGGGGATCTGGTTGGTGACGTGGAAGCCGTGCCAGATGAAGTTGAGCTGGTTCATGTTGCAGCTTACTGCGATCAGCGCCAGCATCAGCACGCCGGCGATCTTCTCACGGATCTTGATCCCGCCGGAGAAGAGGAACACGCCGAAGAGCACTACCGCAAGCATACCGCAGGCGAAGTTGGGAAGGCCCTCCTTCATGGCCGGAGGAGAGTAGGACAGCAGGTTTGCAAAGATGTCGGTCCACTTCTCGTACCATGATCTGGTCATGGGGAAGGTGTTGTTGGCGCTGTAGGTGAGCTGGAGGCCGTAATAGGCCGGCAGCAGCATGAAGGCTCCCAGGCCGATACCGATCACTGAGGAGCGTATGATGATCCACAGCTTCACGAAGAAGTCCTTGATGCCCTTGCCCTCGATGATCACCGAGGCGGCGAACATGAACATGGTGAAGATGCAGGTGAAATAGCCGATATAGTAGTTGGCGATAAGGGAAAGGGCCAGCGAAAGGGTGTACAGCTTCCACTTCCTCTCACGGCAGATCGCTGTGACGCCGGTCATAACCAGTGGGAAAAGCGCCACCGTGTCGAACCACATGACGTTCCAGTAATACCCCAGCACATAGCTGCACAGGGCGAACATCGACGAGAACACCACGATCGACAGGTCTTTTCTCTTGTAGGTATATCTCAGGAAGCAGCTAAAGAAGGCTCCGCAGAAGCCCACCTTTGCGATGAGTATATAGCTCAGGGCGTCACGGACGTGGTCCTCGTCGAAGAGCACTGAGATCCAGTTCAGAGGACTTGCTGCGTAGTATGAGATCAGGGACAGGAAATTCGTCCCCATGCCGTTCTGCCATGAGTACAGGAACGAGCCCCCGGTCAGGAGCTTCTCCCTGACTACCCGGAAAAACGGGTAATACTGGTGCCAAAGGTCCACCACCAGCATCTGCTCAGTGCCGAAGGGGTGGATGTGCTGTTTTTTGAATCCGATCAGCATGAGCAGCGCCGGTATGATGAATGAGAGCGCAAAATAGAGCACGCCCTTATCGTACATCAGCCGGCAGAAGCGGCTCTGCCGAAAGCGCCTGTAGGCTGCGGAGCTCCCGGAGCCAGACGTTTTTGTCTTTCCTTTCTTGTTATCCATAGCTATTGCCTTTCATTATGTTCTTTCTTTTTATTTTAAGAGTATGCTCACCGTGATTGCGCTGGCGTAGAAGATCAGCGTCACTGTCAGGGCTATCACGTCACGGTATCCTGCATGGAGCTGCCTGAGCCTGGTCCTGCCCTCGCCGCCGTTGTAGCAGCGGCACTCCATGGCAGTTGCCAGCTCGTCCGCTCTCCTGAACGAGGAGATGAACAGCGGCACGAGTATCGACACCATGTTCTTTGCCCTTGTGACTATGCTGCCGGTGTCGATCTCGGCTCCCCTTGCCTTCTGTGCGGAGATGATCTTGTCGGTCTCCTCGATAAGGGTGGGGATAAATCTCAGGGCGATCGACATCATCATCGCCAGCTCATGTACAGGGAAGCGGAGCTTTTTCAGCGGCGAAAGGAGCCTCTCGATAGCGTCGGTGAGAGCGATAGGCGATGTGGTGTAGGTAAGGAGGGAGCTGCCCATGATCAGCAGCACGATCCTCACCAGCATGAAGATGCTGATGTTTACTCCGCCCTCGGTGATCTTGACGAATTTCCAGGTGAAGAGCACGTCGCCGCTGTCCACCAAAAACAGGTTTATGGCTGCCGTTATCACAAGGAATGGCAGCAGTGGCTTGACGCTCCTTATGAACATTTTCAGCGGTATCCCCGACAGAGCGATCGCCATCACCGTATAGACCGTCCCCACGGCCAGACACAGGATATGGCTGCCTGTGAAGAGCATGAGTATGTACACAAGGGTCATCACGATCTTAAATCTCGGGTCCAGCCGGTGGATAAGGCTGTCCCCCGGGAAATACTGTCCGATAGTTATATCTCTGAGCAAATCACTGACCCTCTCTTTCCGATAGCCGGCTAAGGAGGAGATCCCGGGCGTAGCCCACTGTGTAGACCTCCTTGCCGAAGTCCAGGCCCCGGCCCTTCAGCCTGTCGAAGACCCTTGTGATCTGGGGGACGTCAAGGCCGATCTGTGAGATCTCCTCGGAGCGCCCGAAGACCTGTTTGGTCTCATCGTAGCAAAAGAGCCTTGCCTTGTTCATGACCAGTATCTTGTCAGCAAAGCCTGCGATGTCCTCCATGCTGTGAGAAACTATGAGGATCGTGTTCTTGGTCCTCTGATGATAGGCCTTTATGTGGTCCAGGATCTTGTCTCTTCCGGCAGGGTCAAGACCGGCCGTGGGCTCGTCAAGGATCAGCACTTTGGGCTCCATGGCCATGACTCCTGCAATGGCGACCCTTCTCTTCTGGCCGCCTGAGAGCTCGAAGGGGGAACGGTCCAGGAGCTCCTCCCTAAGGCCGATGTCATTGGCGGTCTCAAGGACCCTCCGCTTGATCTCAGCCTCGTCAAGGCCCATGTTCCTGGGGCCGAAGGCGATGTCCTTGTAGACGGTCTCCTCGAAGATCTGGTACTCCGGGTACTGGAACACCAGTCCCACCTTGAAGCGGACGTCACGGATCTTCTCCTTGTCCTCCCAGATGTCCTTCCCTTCAAGGAGGACCTTCCCGGAGGTAGGCTTCAAAAGGCCGTTGAAATGCTGTATCAGCGTGGATTTCCCGGAGCCGGTATGCCCCATGACTCCCACCATCTCGCCCTCGTCGATACTCAGGTCGACGTGGTCCACGGCTGTCTTTTCAAAGGGCGAGCCCACGCTGTAGGTGTAGGTCAGGCCCTGTGTTTCGAGTATTGGCAATTTCGATATATCTCCTTTAATAGTAGGTTGATCTTATCTGTTGGCGCTCTGCCCACTTCTTTGCGTAGGAGAAGCGCTTGACCCTCAGGGTGAAGCCGGCTCCGTTTTCGGTGAAGCACGTCTTATGTATGGACTCCACGCTGGAGGGTACGAAGACCTCCTTTAGCTCAGGGCAGCCGCAGAAGCTGTGGGCGCCGATACTTTTCACGGACCTTGGGAGCGTCACGCTCCTGAGCGACGGACATTCCCTAAAGCAGTACATACCGATCTCCCTGACGCCCTCCGGTATGGTGCAGGTCTCATCAGGCCTTCCTCCGGCGTAGGCCACCACCCCGCTGTCCTCCTTTGAGATCAGAATGCCGTTCTCGGCACGGTAGTGCTCCGAGTCCTCGTCTACTGTGATCTCCTCCACGAATTGGAAGTCAAAGGCGCAGCTATCTACATATCTTGTCTCTGCCGGAAGGCGGATCTTGCGGATCCTTGTGCCGTCGAAGGAGAAGCTGCCGATCGTCGAGACTGTCTCAGGGAGCTCTATCTCAGTGAGACTCGTATTGGAAAAGGCCCCGTCCTCGATCGTCAGCAGGGTCTCCGGGAGCCAGATCTCTTTAAGGCCCCTCTTGCCGACAAAGGCTCTGCAGATCTCGGTGATGCCGCTCCCCTTCAGGCTGACACGCTCGGCGCTGCCATTGTACTTCACCAGGGCCGTGCCCTTGATCTCGAAGTCACCGGGGTCGGTCTCAGGGGTCGAATAAAGAGGCTCAGGCTTTTTCGGAGCGCTCACAGGCGCAGCGCCTTCAAACATCGCCAGCTTCTCAGTCTCATCGCAGTAAACAAGGTCGCCGTTTGGGTCGTAGAAGACCGGGACGCAGTCGTTCTCCGGGTCGTAGAAATAGCACAGGAAGCCGTTCTTCTCAAAGGGCTCGCCGATGTGCTCCAGCCCCGGATCGTAGGCCCTTCTCATGTACTCGTCCACCGACGAGCCCGGCAGACACCAGACCTCACAGGCCGTTCCGCTGAAATAGTCCCCGTTCTGGAGCCGGGTATCCTGTCCGAAGAAGATCACGGCGTTGAGCTCCGGACACTCCGTGAAGCCCTCCGCCTCTATGAGCTCCACCGTTTCCGGGACGATGATCCTCTCGGTAAAGGGAAGTCCGCTGAGCACGCCGGGACCAACGGTCCTCACATAGTCGGGAAGGCGGAGCTGCCTGGCCTCACGGTCCTCAACGGCCACCAGCCTCCCTGTGTCAGGCTCGATGATGAAGCCGTCCCTGCGGACCAACTCGCTTTGCTGAGAAGGCACCTCGCCCCGGCAGGTATCTATGCCCTTGGCGGTGGTCAGCTTCTCCCAGAAGGCCGCCTCGTCCTTGAAGCGGCACTTTATGATAGCCTGTATGCGGCTGTAGAGCAGGTCGAACTCCCCGTAGTTGTCCAGCTCCTCAAGCTGGTCCGGCTCGGAGAGGAAGATCATCAGCAGGGGCTTGCCCTTGCGCCTTGCCCTGTCGATCTCGTTGAGACAGAACTCCGAGGTGATGAACCCCGGGCTGACAAAGGCCATGAAATAGCCGCAGCCGGAAATGTGCTGTGCGATATTCTTTGCGTAGCCGCTGGCCGGGTCGATCCCGTCGTCGTACCACACCCGATAGCCCTCCTGCTGCATTTTCTCGATCATCGGGTAGACCTGATCGTTGTCCTTGTGGGAGTAGCTCACGAAGATATACGGCTCATTTCCTGCGTAGGGAACGGGCTTGCTGTTCATCTTATCACCTCTTGTCATTTGCTGAATAGCTTTTCGATAGCGTCGGCGCACTCCTCCTCGGTGAGTATATCACCGGGTATGTCGCAGCCTGCCTTTCGCAGCTCCCACGCCAGCTCAGTGACCTGCGGAACGTCAAGGCCGATGCTCTTGACCTGCTCCACCTGTGAGAAAACTGCTCTGGGAGAGTCGTCCATGACGATCCTCCCCTTGTCCATGACCACCACTCTCCTGCACTGAGCGGCCTCGTCCATATAATGAGTGATCAGGACGATCGTAACGCCCTTCTCACGGTTCATGCGCTTGATCGTAGCCATGACCTCACGCCGGCCCTGGGGGTCCAGCATAGCCGTAGGCTCGTCAAGGATGATACATTTCGGCTCCATAGCGATGACTCCGGCGATAGCGATCCGCTGCTTCTGGCCGCCTGAGAGCTGGCTGGGAGAATGGAGCCTGTACTCATACATATCAACAGCCTTCAGCGACTCGTCAACTCTACGGCGCATCTCCTCATAGGGGACGCCGAGGTTTTCCAGAGCGAAGGCCACGTCCTCCTCCACGACGGAGGAAACTATCTGATTATCCGGGTTTTGGAACACCATGCCCGCACGCTGGCGCAGGTCGAAGAGCCGCTGCTCGTCGGAGGTATCTATCCCGTCCACCAGCACCTTTCCCGAGGTGGGCAGCAGGATCGCATTGATGTGCTTGGCAAGGGTGGATTTCCCAGAGCCGTTATGCCCGAGCACAGCCACGAATTCGCCCTGCTCGACGGTGAGGTCGATGCCCTTTAGCACCTCCACATCGGGAGAGCCCTCGTCCCCCTTATAGGAGAAGTGCAGGTCCTTTATCTCAATGATCTTTCCCATATCTATCCTTTTCCAAATGCTTCTTGGGTGAGCTTATCTCTGCCAGATAGCGGTAGAGCCGCAGGGCAGAGCCATACCTGTAGACTTCACCGGCAGCCCGATCTCATCGAAGGAGACCTCTCCGCCGAACCTATCCGTCAGCACGCTTCCCAGTATATAGCCCATCACCGAAGGCGAGAGCCCAGTGGTATAGCTGTTTATCAGGAAGAACAGCGGGTCCTCCGAGAGGGCTCCTGCCGAGAGCTTGACCAGGTCGTAGACGCAGTTCTCCAGCTTCCAGACCTCGCCGCCGGGACCTCTCCCGTAGCTGGGCGGATCCATGACTACGGCGTCGTAGCGCCTTCCTCTGCGGATCTCACGGGCGATGAACTTCTCACAGTCGTCCACGATCCAGCGCACCGGCTTCTCCGAGAGCCCCGAGGCCGCAGCGTTCTCCCTTGCCCACTGGACCATGCCCTTTGAGGCGTCCACATGGCACACCGAGGCTCCTGCTGCGGCGCAGGCAAGGGTAGCTCCGCCGGTGTATGCGAACAGGTTCAGTACGTTTATCTCCCTGCCGGCGCTGCGGATCTTGTCCGCCATGAAGTCCCAGTTCACGGCCTGCTCCGGGAAGAGCCCGGTGTGCTTGAAGCCGGTGGGACGGATATTGAAGGTCAGCTCCTTATAGCGGATGTTCCACGAGCTCTCCAGCTTCCTGCGGAACTCCCACTGGCCGCCGCCCTGATTTGAGCGGTGATAGTGGCCGTCGGCGCCGGTCCAGAGGGGGTCCCTCCTCTCGGTCTTCCAGATGATCTGGGGGTCGGGCCTCACAAGGCTGACATCTCCCCATTTTTCCAGCTTTTCGCCGTCTGATGCGTCAAGTATGGTATAGTCCTTCCAGTTATTGGCTGTTCTCAATTTTCTGCTCCTCTGCTGCGGTCACTGTCCGCAGCGTTCCTTTATAGTATCGGCGACCTGTATCGCCATAGTATTTATGGTAGTGAAGTCCTCGCCCTCCACCATTATGCGGATAACGGGGGTACGTCCGGCCTCCCGGACGATGATCCTGCCCTCCTCGCCGAGGATCTCCTCGAACTCGTCGATAAGGCCGGTGATCGCTCTGTCGTTCTTCCAGAGCTCCCTGTCCTTGGGAGAGATCTGGACATTGATCATGACCTGAGGCAGCTTCTTGATGACGCCGGTGAGCTGGCTCATCTTTCCGCCTGACTCCTTCAGGATCTCCAGCAGCCTTATGCCGGTGAGCTGGCCGTCGGCGGAGGGGGCGTCGTCGGGAAATATGATCTGTCCGCCGGGATCTCCGCCCAGCGAGAAGCCGCCCTCCAGCATCTTCCTGTGGAGGTACCGCCCGGCAGATCCGGCCTGGACGGTATAGATTCCGTTCTCACGGGCGAAATGCAGCAGTCCAAGGTTATTGGCGGCAGTCACCACAAGGGTATTGTGGCGGAGGGTGCCCTTCTCCTTCATGTGCTTTGCACAGATCGCTATCAGCTCGTCGCCGTCGGCGAGCCTGCCGTTCTCATCGACTGCAAGGCATCTCTCTGCGGCGCCGTCGAAGGCCAGTCCGCAGTCGCACTCGTTCTCCTTCACCAGGTCCATGAGCCGGTCGATGTGGGTGCTTCCGCAGTCGAGGTTTATGTTAGTGCCGTCGGGGTCGCTGCCCATGAGGACCACCTCCGCACCAAGCCCGGTGAAGATCTCCTTCGCCGTGACGGAGGCGCAGCCGTTTGCACAGTCCAGAGCGATCTTCAGCCCGGAAAGATCCGTATCGCTGAGGCTCCTTATGTGGTCAAGGTACTCCTCTATCCCGGTATCGCAGCGGCGGACGCTGCCGTAGATCCGTCTGGGGATCGGCTTCAGCTCGGCCGTATCCACTGTCACAAGGCGCTCGATCTCCTCCTCGTCCTCGTCGGAGAGCCTGTACCCGTAGGAGGAGAACAGCTTCATGCCGCCGAATTCGGCTCCCACATGAGCAGCCGTTATCATGATCCCGCCGTCGGCCTCGTGCTCGCCGATAAGGTAAGCCAGAGCCGACGCCGGCACTACTCCCAGAAGCTCGGCATCGGCTCCCGCAGAGCAGATCCCTGCACAGAGGGCCGCCTCGAGAGTATCCGAGGAGCTCCGGGTATCCTTGCCGATCAAGATCCTGGTCCTTTCGCCGGAGTTTCCTTCCATAACGGCAGCGGCGGCACGCCCGATCTGCATACACATCTCTGCTGTCAGCTCGGTGACCGCAACGCCCCTGATGCCTTCCTTTCCGAAGAGTCTGCTCATTGATCGTTCTCCTTTTTGTCTGACTTTATCCAATAGGCCGCAATGGGCCTCTTCCTGCCGATGACCTCCTCCAGCGTTTTGCAGAGCTGGACGTTGGGGCAGTTATTATACCTGTTGTACACCAGTATCCCTGTGGCCTTCCTCACGCAGAAGACCGTGTGTATGGAGGAGAGGAACCTCCTCCCGGTCCAGAACGAGACTATGAAGGCATCATGTTGGGGCGTGATCCGTCTAATACGCTCAAAAGCTGCGCCGTATTTGCCGAGAGCTCGCCCCAGCTTATACGGACTGCAGCCGAAGATACCTAATAAGACCTTTGAACGCTCCAGGGTCCCTGCGATCTCCCAGAGCTCCTGGGGCCTGCCCTGCCAAAGCAGCGCATTGTAGACCGAGATCACCTCACAGCCGTTGAAGCTCATATGGCAAAGGCCGTACCTCATCTCTGAGACCCTGCCCATAGCCTGACCGTTTATCATGCGGTGGGGGAGCATACCGTCCCTCAGGGAGCTGTTGTGCCGGAGGTTGTACCTCCGTGAGCCCTTGATGAGCACGGCTCAAAAGGAGAGCTGCCCGTCGTCCGAGGGCGGAGCGTCGGGAGCCTTCAAGCCAAGGTGCTCGTATGCCAGCCTCGTGGCGACCCTGCCCTTTGGGGTCCTCCCCAAGAAGCCGAGCTGCATGAGGAAGGGCTCGCAGATGTCCTCAAGGGTCACTGACTCCTCGCCGATAGCCGCCGCAAGGGTCTCAAGGCCCACGGGACCTCCGCCGTAGCCGCGGATGATCATTTCAAGGACCCTCCTGTCGAGGCTGTCAAGGCCAAGGGAGTCTATCTCAAGGCGGCTCAGGGCGATCGAGGCGATCTCCTTAGTGATCTGGCCGTTGCCCATGACGTCGGCGAAATCCCTGACACGCTTGAGCAGCCTGTTTGCGATACGGGGCGTGCCTCTTGCTCTTCCGGCCACCTCAGCGGCACCGTCGGTGGTACAGGGTATCCCGAGGATCATAGCGCTCCTGCGGACGATGTCCGTGAGCTGGTCCTTGGTGTAGAGCTCAAGGCGCTGGATCACTCCAAATCGGTCACGGAGGGGCGCAGAGAGCTGGCCTGCACGGGTAGTTGCACCGATAAGGGTGAAGGGCTTCAGGTCCATGCGGATCGAACGTGCAGAGGGGCCCTTGCCGATGATTATGTCGATGACCCTGTCCTCCAGCGCCGGGTAGAGGATCTCCTCCACAGCACGGGAGAGCCGGTGGATCTCGTCGATGAACAGCACGTCGTTGTCCGAAAGGCTGGTCAGCAGCGACACAAGATCCCCGGGCTTTTCGATAGCCGGCCCGGTGGTCACACGGAGATTTACTCCCAGCTCATGGGCGATGATGGACGAAAGGGTGGTCTTTCCCAGTCCGGGAGGGCCGTAGAGCAGGACGTGGTCCAGGGGCTCGCTGCGGCGCCTTGCAGCCTCGATATATACGGCCAGGTTCTCCTTGACCTTGTCCTGGCCGATATACTCGTTCAGGGTCTGGGGGCGGAGGCTGAGCTCGATGTCGCCGTCCTCCGCAGTCTCGGAGGGAGTTATGACTCTCGGAGCGAACTCCATATCCTCTGTCTGGATCAAATCAACACCTCCAGTGCTGCATAGGGTCTGTTATTTCTCAAAATATCTCTTCTTGCGGACATAGAAGGGCTCCACTGTCTCGGCAGCCTTCTTGCCCATATCCTGCTCATAGCTGATGAAGCACAGGTGCTCGTTGGCCTTGACGGTCTTCGAGAGGTACTTGGAAAGAGGCACGAAGAGCTTCCTGGTGCTGCCCATCATATCCAGCACCATAAGTATCTGGGGCCGCTCACAGCCCTTGATCATCTCCATGATGAAGGCCCGGTCAACGTTGGGCTGCTTTGCAAGGAACTTCGACGCAGCCTTGGTGATATGTGTCACAGAGTGCTCTACCGGGCGGTAGGAGATGATGTCGGCCTCGTTGTAGGAGATCGCCTTGATCTTAAGGTTGCGGGCGATGAGGAGGATGCTCTTGATCTCCTGCGAGGAGAACTCCTTGCCGTAGGAATTGGGGTTGAGCACCGCTGATACTGACTGGATAAGGTCGAAGAGCCTCAGGCAGTTGATCTTATAGCAGTCCACATAGCGCTTAGCGAACTGCTGGAGCGAGCGGTAGCTGGTAAAGAAGGGGATGAACATATCCCCGTGGGGATTTTGGATCGTGATCAACTCAAGCTGGATACCGCCTTCCTCACGGCCACGCTCCTGGCGGACGGGATTTTTGCAGATAACGTACACGTCGCTCTTGATCAGTGTCTGTAGGAACAGCGACCGCTTCGAGGGGTCCTTTATCGCTGCCTTCAAAAGTTCATCGAGGTTCATAAGTCATTTCTTCCTTTCATATATAAATTCAGCGCTTCGCTGTAATGATCCTTAGGGTCTCCTTGATAAGATCCTGAGTGCTGAGGCCGGCGTCCAGCTTCCCGAGGATAGGCGCCACCTCTCCCTGAGAATAGCCAAGCACCATAAGGGCCTCAAGAGCCTCGGTCACTGAGGTGGAGGCTGCTCCCGACGAGACTGCCGAGATAGCCGCCGCATCGCTGGCCACAGAGCCGCTGAGGGACTCCGCCGAGATCTTATCCTTCAGCTCAAGGACGATCCTCTGAGCTGTTTTCGCACCGATGCCCTTTGTCCGGGTGAAGGCCTTGCTGTCGCCGGAGGCAACGAAGAAGGCGAACCGCTCCGGGGTCATATCCGAGAGGATCGACGTAGCCGCCTTTGGCCCGACCCCTGACACTGAGATCAGGAGCTTGAAGCAGCTCAGCTCCTGCTGAGTTGCGAAGCCGAAGAGCTCCACTGCGTCCTCACGGACGTAAAGGTAGGTATAGAGAGTCTCCTCGCTGCCGATGCTCCCGAGCTGAGAGACTGTGCTGTAGGAGGTCCGGCAGCCGTAGCCTACTCCGCCGCATTCTATGACGACGAAGCCCAGCTCACGGACGGTCAGCCTTCCTCTTAAACTGTAGATCATAACATCAATCCTTATCTCCGGTCAGCTCCAGCGAATGGAGTGGCCGTGGCAAATGGCTATGGCAAGGGCGTCTGCGGCGTCGTCGGGCTTAGGGATCTGGGCCAGCTTCAGGATCTGTCTGGTCATCTCCATGACCTGACGCTTCTCGGCCTTTCCGTAGCCCACCACGGACTGCTTGACCTGGAGGGGGGTGTACTCAGAAACGGGGACTCCCCTTTTGGCGGCGGAGAGCACGGTGACTCCTCTCGCCTGAGCCACGTCGATAGCGGTCTTTTGGTTGGTGGTGAAGTATAGCCGCTCTATCGCCATGCAGTCGGGCCTGAACTTATCGAAGATGAACTCGATGTCCTCGTGGATCGCCCTGAGCCTTTCGGGGAAGGGCGTGCCTGCGTCGGTGAGGACGGCGCCGTATTCCAGCGGCGTGAAGCTGACGCCGTCGTATTCCAGCACGCCGAAGCCGACGATCGCATAGCCTGGATCTATCCCAAGGATCCGGATATTTTTCATCTAAGGGAGCCTCCCGTTCTGCGCTTAGCCATAGTTCCTCATAATATACATAATTATTATACCACGATCGGGGCTCATATTGCAAGCACTTTTTGACCTAAAAGATCTAATTATCATCTTCGGGAGATCCCTTTCCCGGTCTGCAAACTGTACAGCGGCCCAGCTTAGGCTGTTGAAAAACTTGTCTATTGTGCAATATACACAGATCCGTTGAAAAAACTTTGGCTCATCAGCTCCCTCTGTCTCGCCGAAAGACCTGTCCCCGGCTATCCGGCGGAAGATCCTTGCATTTCCGGAAAAGATGTGATATAATAGGAAAAACATATTTTAGCAAGTTAAATCACAAAACCTACGAATAAGGAGTGCATTGCATGGATCTTCAGGAGCTGCGCTGCGGTATCGACCAGATCGACAGCGATATCCTCAGCCTTTTCATGAAACGTATGGAGCTCTGCAAGGGCGTTGCAGACTATAAAAAGGAGCATAATATGCCCGTTTTTCAGGGCGGCAGAGAGCAGCAGGTCATCGACCGGATCAAGGCTCTCACCGGCGATGCCGACCTTGAGGCCGGAACAGCCGCTCTTTTCACTACGATCATGGACATCAGCAAGATCCTCCAGAATAGGAAGATCCTTGCCGACAGCCCGGCCTATAGCTATACCGTCCCCGATCTCAAGGGAGCCCGGCGGATCGGCGCTCAGGGCACCACAGGGGCTAACTCCGAGACCGCCGCAAGGCTGATCTTCGGGGAAAAGCCTATCGCCTTCTACAAGACCTTCGAGGACGTCTTCGCAGCGGTACAGTCCGGCGAGCTGGACTACGGAGTGCTGCCGGTGCATAATTCCACCGCCGGATCGGTGAACAGCACCTACGACCTTATGGCCAAGTACAGCGTTTACACCGTCCGGGAGGTCTGCGTCGAGATCAGGCACTGTCTGGCTGCAAGGGAGGCCCTCCCGGTCAGCCAGGTGACCACGGTCTACTCCCACCCTCAGGCGATCTCACAGTGCTGCGACTTCCTGACAGCCAACGGCCTGAGGACTGCCGAGCACGGCAACACTGCCATGGCTGCAGAAATGGTGGCCAAGGCCCCGGCAGAGGAGAGGATAGCGGCCATATGCTCGGTGGAGTGCGCAAAAAGGCTGGGCCTGAACATTCTGGCTGAGGATATAGCAGACTGCTCAGTGAACAGGACACGCTTCGTCTGCATAGCACGAGAGCTCCAGGTCGCCCCCGAGTCAGATGCGGTGTCGGTAATGCTGAAGATCCCTCACACGGAGGGAAGCCTTTACCGCCTACTGACCAAGTTCTACGTCAACGGCATGAACCTGCTGAGGATCGAGAGCCGGCCGATCAAGGACGGCAGCTTCGACGTGATGTTCTATCTGGATTTCAGCGGAAGGCCCGACGATCCAAGCGTCAAGGCCGTGCTGAACGACTTGGCGGAAAATCTGGAATACTTCCGGTTTTTGGGTACGTTTAGGAGCGAGTGAAGATAGTTCTCTCCGACGGCACATACCCCGTTGCCGCTGAGCGCTGATAACTAACAGCTTGTAACTAAGAGGGCCGATGTGGACATCGGCCCCAACTAAGCACTAATAACTAATAGCTTATAACTAAAAGGAGTGATACTATGTCAGACAGATTTGACCAGCTTCTTGAAACCAACAGCTTCGTTTTCCTCGACGGCGGTATGGGAACTATGCTCCAAGCGGCCGGTATCCAGACCGAGCACGTCCCGGAGCTGCTGAACCTGACCTCCCCCGAGGCTATCATGGATATACACCGCCAGTACGCCGAAAGCGGCGCTGACATCGTCTATGCCAATACCTTCGGCGCCAACCGCTATAAGCTCTCAGGCTCCGGACATACTGTCGCTGAGGTAGTCTCTGCCGGCGTGGAGAACGCCCGGCGTGCAGTTGGCGGAAAGGCCCTCGTTGCCCTCGACATCGGCCCTATCGGTCAGCTCCTGGAGCCGGCCGGAGCTCTGAGATTCGAGGAGGCCTATGAGACCTTCAAGGAGCTGGTGCTGGCCGGTGAGAGCGCCGACCTGATCGTTATCGAGACCATGACCGACCTCTATGAGGTCAAGGCCGCCGTTCTTGCCGCAAAGGAGAACTCCGACAAGCCCGTCATGGTCACCATGACCTTTGAGGAGAATATGCGTACCTTCACCGGCGTTTCTCCGGAATGTATGGCCGCTGTGCTGGAGGGCCTGGGTGCCGACGCTATCGGCGTGAACTGCTCTCTCGGCCCGGAGGAGCTCTACCCGGTGCTGGAGAAGCTGTGCTCGCTGACGGTCCTCCCTGTCATCGCCAAGCCCAACGCAGGCCTCCCCGACCCTGTCACCAATACTTATAATGTAGGCCCCGAGGATTTCGCCGCCAGCGCCGTGAATCTGGCAGAGGCCGGAGTGAAGATCTTCGGCGGCTGCTGCGGCACCACTCCTGCCCATATCAGCGCAGTGATCGAAGCCCTTTCAGGCATGGAGCATACCCCTGCCGAGGCCCCCAGAAGGAGCGTTGCCTGCTCCGCCGTGAGCTGCATAGTGATCGACCAGCCCCGTGTTATCGGCGAGCGCATAAACCCCACCGGCAAGAAGCGCTTCAAGGAGGCTCTCCTTGCTCACGATGTGGACTATATCCTCGGTCAGGCCGTGGAGCAGATCCACGCCGGCGCCGAGATCCTTGACGTGAACGTAGGTCTCCCCGGTATCGACGAGAAGGAGATGATGGTCACCGCTGTCAAGGCGATCCAGAGCGTCTGTGACACTCCCCTTCAGCTGGACTCCACGATCCCGGAGGTCCTTGAGGCCGGCCTGAGGGTCTACAACGGAAAGCCTATCGTCAACTCAGTGAACGGCGAGGACGAGTCTCTTGAGGCTATCCTGCCCCTGGTAAAGAAATACGGCGCCTCAGTGGTGGGACTTGCCCTTGACAAGGGCGGTATCCCCAAGACCGCCGAGGGGCGCTTCGCTATCGCAAAGAAGATCCTGGACCGTGCCATGGAGTACGGGATCCCCAAGGAGGACGTGTTCATCGACTGCCTGACCCTGACCGCATCTGCCGAGCAGGACGGCGTCATGGAGACCCTCGGCGCTCTCAGCCGGGTGAAGAAGGAGCTGGGCCTGAGGACAGTGCTGGGCGTTTCCAACATTTCCTTCGGCCTCCCCAACCGTGAGACGATCACCCGGACCTTCCTGACTATGGCCCTTCACAGCGGCCTGGACCTGCCGATCATCAACCCCAATATCGACTCGATCATCGGAGCGGTCCGGGCCTACAGGCTCCTTGCAGGCATCGACCGGGACTCCGCTGACTTCATCGCCGCATATGCCGACAGCGGAAATGCTCCGGCAAAGGCCCCCGTCACCGCCGACAAGGGCACGCCCGACCTGATGTACGCCGTGGAGAACGGCCTGAAAAACGACGCTGTCAGCGCTGCCAAGGCCCTCATGGAGACTACCGGCTCTATGGAGATCATCAACAGCTACCTGATCCCGGCACTGGACGCCGCCGGAGAAAAATTCGAGAAGGGCAAGATCTTCCTGCCTCAGCTCATCCTCACCGCCGGCGCTGCACAGGCCTGCTTCGAGGTGATCAAGGAGAAGCTGTCGCTGAACAATTCCGAAACGGTCTCCAAGGGAAAAGTGGTGCTGGCCACCGTCAAGGGCGACATACACGACATCGGCAAGAACATCGTCAAGGTGCTGCTGGACAGCTACGGCTTCACGGTGATCGACCTGGGCAAGGACGTGGACCCTCAGCTCATAGTCGACACCGCTATCAAGGAGAAGGTCAGCCTTGTGGGGCTTTCGGCCCTGATGACCACCACTCTCGGGGCAATGGCCGACACGATCGCCCTGCTGAACCAGCAGTACCCCGAATGTAAGTCTGTGGTAGGAGGAGCTGTGCTCACGGCCTCCTACGCCGAGCAGATCAACGCTGACTTCTACGCAAAGGACGCAAAACAGACCGTTGACATAGCTGCCAAGGTCTACGGGAAATGATATGGATCAGGATACCCTCATAATTCTGGGAGCAGTGTTTTTTGGCGGACTGCTGCTGAAAGCTATGTGTAGCAGCTCACCGCCTAAGAAAAAGGAGTACCCCCAGAGCTTCAAGGACAAGATCGCCATCGAGAACCTAAAGGGCACTATCGACCCGAAGGATCTGGCGGTGAGAGAGAACATAACTACAGCCGAGGTGGAGCAGTTCACCAAGGAGTTCCTGGAGGACGCTCAGGCCTTCGCCGAGAGCCGCCGGGCCATGGAGGAGCGGATCGGCCGGCTGGAAATGGACTGTGAGTGGTTCGAGAAGACCTGCGCCCGTTTCATCGGCAGCGACTGGAAGAGCAAGACCGGCTATGACAAACGTGACCGTTAGAGAAAAGGCCTCCCGAAGGCGGAACTTCGGGAGGTCTTTGACTTTTGGAGGATATTGCTGTAATTTTCACTGATCTGACTTGTTTACAATACGTTAATTATTTCTCGCAGAACTCACAATTCTGCGGGTTTTTTGTTGTGCAAAATGCTCAAGGGGAAAGCCGATAATTCTACAGCCGCAGCCTGTACAAACTGTACAAATTCTATTGACTTTTTTCTACGGCCGTGCTAAAATTAGGTTGTGATCAAAAGATTATTGCGAAGGCTTACTGCACTGGGCCTGAGCACATAAGCCAAAAAAACCACTAAAAAACATATCCATGGGAGGGTAATATGTTTAACGAAAAGAACACTGTAAAGCGCTTCGTAAGCATCTCGGCTGCCGCCGTTTGTATGCTCTCTGCGCTGACGGTCGCTCCTATCACGCCCGTTGAGGCTGATGCGGCCGCCACAAAGTCCGCTTTCCAGATCACCGAGGAAATGTCCATCGGCTGGAATTTGGGAAACACTCTTGATGCCACCGGCGATTCGACTCACACCGGACTGGATACCGAGACCGCTTGGGGCTGCCCTAAGGCTACTCAGGAGCTCTTCAACGCTATCAAGGCTAAGGGCTTCAACACGGTCCGTGTACCTACCACTTGGTTCCAGCACCTCGACGGGGACGACAATATCGATCCTGCGTGGATGGCCAGAGTCAAGGAAGTTGTCGACTACGGTATCAAGAACGATATGTATGTGATCCTTAACGTCCACCATGAGAACTGGATCAACAGGAGCGACCTCCTCACTGCCTATGATCAGATCAATCCCAGACTTATGAAGATCTGGACCCAGATCAACGAGGAGTTCAAGGACTACGATCAGCACCTCATCTTCGAGTGCATGAACGAGCCCCGTGCTGTTGGCGCTACATATGAGTGGTGGTCTGCCTCACCTGTCCAGGAGTCCGATGTCATCAACAAGCTGGAGCACAACTTCGTTGACCTGATCAGAAGCTCCGACAGCCCCTACGCTAAGACCCGTCTGCTGATGCTCCCGGGCTACTGCGCAAGCCATGAGTCGGTATTCATCGATGCTATCGACGTTCCGGACGACCCCTATGTTGCGGTATCTATCCACGCCTACAGCCCCTATAACTTCACTATGAACACCGGCACAGGCGGCCAGCATGATACCTTCACCTCTCAGTTCAGCACCGAGCTGGAGGGCATCCTCACAAACATCAGAAATACCTTCATCGACAACAACGTCCCCGTCGTTATCGGCGAGATGGGCGCTTCTAACTTCGGCAATACTCAGGCAAGATGTGAATGGGCGACCACCTACATCACAACTGCCAAGAAATACGGTATCCCCTGCGTTCTCTGGGACAACAATACTACATCTAACCCCAAGGACCCCGGCGAGTGCCACGGCTATATCAACAGGAGCTCCTACCAGTGGTATGACGGCTCTGAGCAGGTAGTCGATGCTATGATGAGCGTTATCAACGACAGCACTATCCAGTGGGGCAGCGAGGGTCACCTCCCTGAGCTCACACATCAGGCTATCAGCGACGGCAACACAGTCCTCCAGGGGCCTGTTGAGATCGACGCTGCTAAGGCTGATACATACGAGAACACTACCCCCGGCGTGGACATCACCTGGGCCGACCTCGAAGGCAAGGAAGTCGCTGTAAAGTACACAGGCGCTACTCCTTCACTTTGCTTCTCTAACTCAGGCTA
The DNA here is from genome assembly GCA_017460665.1 of Ruminococcus sp. GTDB lineage: Bacteria > Bacillota > Clostridia > Oscillospirales > Ruminococcaceae > Ruminococcus. The sequence continues at coordinate 14,184 of JAFUAO010000077.1, read as the reverse complement.
CGCCAACTGGACAGAGCTCAAGCCCTACGTTACAGATAAGGAGAACGGCATCGCTTACTTCCTCATGAGCCAGCTCCCTGACGCTTGGGGCACCAGCACCGATTCTATCGCTCATATCCAGACAAGGACAGATTCGACCTCAACGATCGAGTCCATCACTATCCTTGATGAGCCTACAGGCGAGATCGACATTCCCGAGCCTACATCTAAGATCGTTAAGATCGACCTTTCTGAGGCTGACAGGAACAGCACTCTGGCAGTTATCGTCAGCGGTCCTTCCGGCACAAAGCTGACTGGAGGCCTGGGCTATATGCTGGACGAGTGGACACAGCAGAACTGGAGCGGCACTCTCCAGGACGACGGCACTCTAAAGGTGGAGTTCGCACTGAGCGAGATCCCCGAGAGCGTTCAGCAGGCTGAGTTCCAGATCTGGGGCAACTTCGATAAGGTAACTGACGTTACTTACAGCTTTGTCGACTCTGAGGATCCTACAGACGGTCCTGATCCTGCACTGAAGCCCGGTGACGCTAACAACGACGGCACAGTCAACCTGAACGACGCTGTTGCGATCCTCCAGTATGCTGCCCTTCCTGCAAAGTACCCCCTGGCTAATGCAGCTAACGCTGATGTGGACGGCACAGACGGTGTCTCCGGTCTGGACGCTCTAGTGATCCAGATGGTAGACGCTGGTCTGATCAAGCTTTCAGAGCTCCCGCTGCCCGCAGGCTATGCACTCCGATAAGCACGCCCTAAAAAGAAAACAAATATAGAAAACTACAAATGAGATGAAATAAGCGGTCCCGCAATAGCGGGGCCGTTTTTATTGGAAAAAAAACACCGGGAGACAGCTCCCGGTGATCTGTTTTTATCACTAGCCCGAAAAGGCTCCCTGACCGGCGGAGAAGACCGCTATGCCGATCAGCACCAGTGCCATGCCAAGGAGCTGTCTGCGGTCAAGGCGCTCCCGGAAAAACAGGTAGCTCAGCACTGAAATGAAGATATATCCAGTGGATTCCAGTATGGGCGCCGACGACAGCGGCACCACCTTTAGGCCGTACATCGAGATCAGAGTACACAGGAAAAAGATCCCGTAGGCCAAGATCACCATAGGATCCAGATACTCCCTCAGCTTCGAGGGGTAGGTCTTCTGGGCGGCCTTCTTCAGCAATATCTGCGAAAGTGAGGAGATGAAGGTGCTCAGCACGATCAGCAGAGAATAAGCGGCAAGTCTACTCATGCTCCTTACCTCCCGTCAGTATCAGGATAACTCCCAGGATCACGATCCCTCCGCCAAGAAGGGAAACAGGGCTTATCCGCTCCCTGAAAAACACTATCCCCCAGGTCATGCTGAAAACGATCCCCACTGACTTGCAGATATAGGCGATGTTCAGCGGCACCCTCCTGAGGATCTGCTGCCAGAAAATTGCATACAGTCCCAGGATAGCGATAAGGCAGCCGTACAGCAGGATCCACTTCACCGAGAGGAAGGGCTCCCGTGCGGCCAGCTTTGAGAAAACTCCGCCAAAGGAATAGCCGAAAACTACCGCCAAAAGCAGGAGGTAGGGCTTTACCGATCTTTTCATACCGGCATTTTGGGGAGGAGCTCACAGATCCGCTCAGTCACCTCTGCGGCCTCAGCCTCGGTGAGCATCGCCGACAAGGGCAGCCTGAGTATGCGGTTGCCGAGGTCCTCCGTTATGGGGCAGTCCTCCGGCACATAGCCCAGCTTTCTGCCCATAGGCGACGAATGGAGGGGCACATAGCAGATATACGCCGGGATCCCCAGCTCTCTCAGCTCGTCCCCCAGCCAGATCCTTGCCCTTTCCGAGGGCAGGAGGATATTGTACATATGGCCGTTGTGGGTAACGTGTCCGGGAACGATCGGCTGGCGGAGCTTCTCCTGCTCCTCGGCCTGCTTTAGGCTCTCCTGATAGAAGTCCCAGATCCTCATGCGCTTTTCCATGATCTCGTCGAAGCGCTCCAGCTGTGCAGTGAGCATTGCCGCAAGTATATCAGACGGCAGGTAGGACGAACCGATGTCACGCCATGTATACTTGTCCACCATTCCCCTGAGGAGCTTTGAGCGATCGGTGCCCTTTTCACGGATCATCTCCGCCCGCTCGATGTACTTCTTCTCATTGAGCACGATCGCACCGCCCTCGCCCATGACGTAGTTCTTCGTTTCGTGGAAGCTGTAGCAGCCCAGCTCCGACAGGGTGCCTGAGGGCTTCCCCTTATAGGTAGAGCCCACGGACTGAGCAGCGTCCTCCACCACGAAGAGGCCATGGCGGTCAGCGATCTCGTTGATCCGGTCCATCTCGCAGGAGACTCCGGCATAGTTAACGCAGTATATCGCCTTTGTTTTGGGAGTTATCAGCGCCTCAATCTTCTCCTCGTCGATATTGAAGGTATCCTGTCTGATGTCGCAGAACACCGGCCTTGCCCCACGCAGGAGGAAGGCGTTTATGGTGGAGGAGAAGGTGAACGAGGGCGCAATGACCTCATCGCCGGGCTCCAGACCGATCAGCAGAGCCGCCAGCTCCAGAGCCGCAGTCCCTGATGTGGTCAGCAGCATATCCTCCACGCCAAAGCGCTGACGGAAGATCTCATAGACCCGTTTGGTGTACTTTCCGTCGCCGGACAGCCGGGAGGTATGCATAGCGTCGATGACGTATCTATCCTCCAGCTCAGTTATAGAAGGCTGAGAAAACAGCATCATATCATTTCCTTTACAGTAAGATCACTCATCGTCCTTAGAGCTCCGGTCAGCCTCGCTGACCTGGGGCTCCTCTTCCTTTGCAGAGGCCTCCTCGGGAGCGTCCTCAGCGGGCTTTTCAGCCTCTAACCCCATCTCCGGAGCAGCGTCTTGTGCAGCTGCCTCCGCAGGGGACTTCCTCCGCCTGAGCCAGAGCACGAAGCAGCCGCAGCTATAGATCAGCAGCAGAGACAGGCATACCACGCTCACCGCAGCGCCCTCCTTCAGGCCGATCACTCGGTAATCGAAGCGGATCGAATGGTCGCCGGCCGGCACGAAAACTGCGGAAAGTCCGTCAAATACCTTCTCGATCTCAGTCTCCTGTCCGTCAACATAGGCCGTAAAGCCCTTGTCGTAGGGGATCGAGAAGAACACCAGGTTGTCCTTTTCCAGCCTTGTCTTGGCCGAGAATCCCTTTCCGTCCGGCTCGAACTCATAGCATGAGCTGGCGGCACGGGCCTTGCAGTCCTCAAGGTAGGTCTTATAGGAGGTATCCTCAGCCAGCTCCTCCGGAAGCTCAGTGAGGATGTCGCCGTACTTCTCGATTTGGTCGTCAGTGAGCCATATGGCCTTCAGCAGGAGCTTTTCGTTGTCATGGAGGTTGGTGTATTTATACGATCCGTCCTCTGTCTCATCGTCCTCTTCGTCCTCGCCGCTGGACTTGGACACGGCCTTCATGAGCTGGTCGGCGATGTCGTCAACGTCAATCTCATCGTCAACAGGCTTAGTCTCACCCATTGCCGGCTTGAAGTCATACACATTCAGATAATAGTCATAGGTAAAGCCCATAGGGATAAAGACCGAGTTCCTAAATGCGATATACCAGTTGAACTCCTCATAGTCGTCATAGCCCTTCAGGTGGTACTGAACGTTCTCCGGAGCAACCTTGAACTCACCCATGAACAGCGAATCATAATACAGCAGATATTTCGCAGAGAGGAAGGTATAAAGTGCATAGTCCTTTTCTGTAAGATTAGTGTTTTGCTGCCTAAATGACCCCACCCTGGAATAGAAATCAGTCTCTTCGCCGGTACACATGGAGTTAAAGAAATCTATATCGGGGTATCCTAAAGTCAAAGCATCATTTTGAGTCTCAGTCGTAACACGGAAAAACTGATCATCATCAAGCACGATATCCACACCATCATTCCAAAGACGATGGTACTCATTTGGCAGGAACTCAAAATACTCGCCCAGAGTGACCTGAATGGACGATGCCATGAAGAACAGTGTGCAGAACGCACACACTATCGGCGTAAGGTTCTTTGTAGAAAAGATCTTTGGCTTTTGGGGTATAGGTTCGATCACCAGAAGCAAGATGATGTAGCTGAGTATCAGGACAGCAACATATAAACGCCAAAGGAAGCGTGCGCCTTTCATCTTGTCCTTCAGCTGCATAACATACAGGCAGTAAAGCCCCCAAAGAACAAGGAAGCCGACGATCGCTCCAAGGATCCTGAGCTCCTTAGAAACTGAAAACTCGTCTATATCGTCGATGAATTTACCCGTCATCATGACCATTATAAGGACAGGCATATATACCCACCTTGCATAGAAGCTGGCGTTGAATGCGGAAAAAACGCTGTTGAGGATCGGTATAGCAAGGATCCCCAAGCACACAAGGACCAGTCTTGTATACCAGGACTTTTTGTCCCGTTTCATAACGGCCCAAACTCCGATAACGAAGAAGAACGGTATGAACAGCAGCGGCGGATCCAGGTTCATCTTTGGGTCAAGGAAGTACCATGGAAGGCCACACTCATTAGGCGGGAAGAACATGGACGTGAAGATATTTGCGATAACACCTGGCGTCTCATAGGAGATGAGATTTGTAGAGAAGATCAGATCTCCGGCCCGTGCATTTCCGGACACCCCGATAAGTCCGGGGAACATCGTCACCGCTGCAAGTCCGACTCCCACAAGAGTCTCGAAGGCCAGCTTGAAGAACAGCTTAAGATCAAAGCCTGGGTAGCTCTTCATCAATACCCTGACAAGGAAATAGACCAGGATGAAAACGCACTCCTGCCAAAGGAAGTAAGAATTGAATATACCGTGCAGGAAGAGCATGAGAGCGAACCACACCGACCTGCGCTTTGTCATGAGCTGATCAAAGGCATAAAGAGTTATCGGAAAAAGTGCGACCGAGTCCATGAAGGGATAGACCAGGTTGAATAGCTGATAGCCGGAAAACGCATAAAGTATGCTGCATATGAACGCAGAGCGGTCATATTTCACATACTGGCGGCAGTAGATATATGCACCCAAAGCGGTAACGCCCATTTTCAGTGCAACAACTATCCCGTGAAAGTATTTGAGCATATTCACCGGCACGATAAACATGAGCAGTGAAAATGGTGTAAGAATATAGCTTCCGTAGGCATTGAGCGTATTCATTCCAAGAGACGACTGCCAGTCATAGATCGGCAGGGGCTCTCCGCTGTGCAAAAGCCGAGAGCCATGCTCGATGAACGGGATCGTCTGAAAATTATAATCTCCTGAATACAGATATACGCCTTTTGTCATTATAAGTATCGGCAGCATAGATATCAGGAACAAAATGAATGCCGTGAAAAAGACCTTGATATGCGGATGCTTTATCTTATATAAGTTGTTTTCCAATTCCTATCACCTCAAAAGCTATATGTTTTTTATGAGCATCTCTCTTTGCAGAATCTCCCTGTCAAGGAACGGGGACATATCCTCAATCGGCCGATGCTCAAGTCTGCCCTTATCATTGACCGCATAAGATTCATGGAAATACTTCTGGTCCTCCACTGAGATCACCTCGATCATCTCCGGACCGTCTGAGCTCGCCTTCATATCCAGAGCCTTGACTGCTCCGTCTCTGTTTTTCACCAGCGAATATCCTATCCCGAATGCCTCTGCGATCCTTCTAAGATCCGGCGCCGGGACACCGTCGCTCGGATCATTGCCTATGGTCCTTTTGCGGAACAGATCCTTCTGGCGCTTACGGATAACGGCGTACATATTATTATTGATCACAACGAGCTTAACAGGTATCTTCATATCAAATATGATCTGGAGCTCCTGCATATTCATCATAAACGACCCGTCGCCAACGACACATACTATGTTTTTAGCTCCCGCCTTATATGCGCCGATGACAGCAGGCAGAGCATAGCCCATTGCGCCCTGAGCAGCAGGGAAAAGGCATCTCTGGCCGTCCCGGTATCTGATAGAGGACGGCACTATGAGCTCCTCGAAGCCGGCATCTGTTATCACCGTAGCATCACTTGGCAGGCTCGAGCTTATGAGCTCTGCGACCGAATAGATGTCCAGTCTGTCTTCTGAGCTGAGCTCCTTTATAAACGTCTCGTTCTCAAGGGAGAACAGCTCCTTCCATCCGCAGCATTTTTCAGCCCAGCCCTCATGTCTGGCCAGCTCGTCCTGCAAAAGGAGCTGACGCATCACCTGTGACGCATCCCCAATGATCAGCTCATCTATCCGGACACCGTCTTTTTTGTGCTCATCCTCATCGATATCTATCACAATGATCTTTGCTTCACGGGCGAAATTCTTTTTGACGCCGGTGAGCTGAGAGCAGAGCTTCGATCCCAGTACAAGGAGAAGATCGCTGTTCTGCACAGTAAAGTTACCTGCTCTTGAACCGCCTATGCTGCCAACAGCACCGATAGATGATCTATTGCCGGAACCATACACATCAGCGCCTGCCGGCGAAAACACTACCGGTATCATATATTTTTCTGCAAGCTCTTTTATTTCCTTCTCTGCTACAAAGGCGCCTCCTCCGGCCAAGATCACGGGCCTTGACGCTTCATTGAGCAGACGGACCAGCTTCTCTATGGGATAGGAGCGAGCCTCTTCCTCCGGGGCAGTAAAATGCTCGAGCTCCGGCTCATCGACACGCATATTCTGAACGTCTAATGGCACGTCGATCCAGACCGGGCCCTGTCTTCCGTCCTGAGCGATAAATATCGCCTTTTCCACCTCATATGCAGCCTTCTTCGGATCATCGATCATGACTGCATACTTAGTTATCGGGCTGACCACCGAGATGATATCGGCCTCCTGAGAGCCGTAAGTCCTTATGGGAGCTCCGGTATATCTCTTGTTTTCACCGAGCTGGTTATTACCGGAGATGAATATCACAGGAAGGCCGTCCTGATACGCACAAAGTGCAGCCGTCACGGCATTAGCAGCCGCACAGCCTGTAGAAACAAGGCACACAGCCGTACTGCGCCTCCATAATGAATATGCCATAGCAGCATAAGAAGCTCCCTGCTCATGATAAGTACAGACAGCCTCTACTGATCCGTTCCTTGCCACCGCATCAGTCAGATATAAGATCCCTCGTCCGGAGATCATGAATACATGATCCGCCCCCGTCTCACGGACCTTCCTGATGATCATATCTGCGATCCTTTCCATTTTCCACCCTTTTCTCAGCCATTACCGATAGCTGTGACCTTTTATTTCAGATCCGGAAGCTCTCCAAATGCCCCGGATAAACAGTAAGTCCACCCCTTAGCTCCGAGATCCTGGGGACCTCTCTTACAGCTCTCACCTTTCCGGTCTTGCCGCTCATCCTATGGTCGGGAGGGAACTCCTTTAGTATCGTATCTCCCGAAAAAAGAATCTTCTCATCGACCAATATGAGTATGCTGCCCGGAGAATGTCCGGAGCACTCGATAAGCTCGAAACGGTGTCCGTTCCATTCATATCCCATACTGCCGGTAAAGACCTCGTCCGCAGTACAGGCATACTCCTCAGACGGAACGGGGCCTTTGACCTCCATAAAGGTCTGGAGCTCGCAAAAGGCGCTGAAATACCTTGACATATTCTTCGCAGGGCTTTTGATATTATCGGCGCATTTTCTGCTGCAGATCACTTGAGCCCCTGTCAGGTCCTGCCAAAGCAGGACTCCGCTGATATGATCAAAATGCTCGTGGGTCAAAATGATCCGGTCATAGCAGATATCCGGTGAGAACGCCGAAGTATCCCTGCACGGATCGATAATGATCCCATGGCCGCTTTCCTCTAAAATATACATATTCGACATGAGCAGCTCAGAAACTACCCTTTCTATTTTCACAGTCCACTCATCCCCCTGATACCGGAGCCTTCATTTCCGCATACTTTCACATACTAATTTTACCATACGCACATAGACTTGTCAACACCAACTGAACACAAAAAAAGCGCCCACCGTTCGGCAGGCGCTTACTTCTTTTGTTCTGTTATTGAGGCTCAGTCATCGGGAATTCGCCCTCAAGGACGAAGAGCCCTGCGTCGGCGAGCTGGATCGCCAAGGCGTCCTTGCCGCTGATACCGCCGATACCGTCGCAGTCCGCCATATAGGCACAGCTTGAGCAGATCGGGTATTTCTCCGGCAGAGCCTGCTGCTGTAGTATCGCAACAGCATCGCTCAGGTCCACCTTTGCGTCACCGTTGGCGTCGCCGGGGAGGAGCTGAGGTATAAAGTCCAGATACTCCCATGAGATCTGGCTGTTTTCCTTGCTGTAGGCCTGATAGGAGCCGGAGTTATACAGTGTCAGCTCCCGGCGCATGAGGTCGTAGGCGCTCTTGCTCTCATAGCGGTCGTCAGTGATCCTCAGCACGCAGCGGCCGCTGGAATAGCTGCTGATCTCCACCTGTGCCTCCTCCGGGAAGCCGAAGTCAGCCGTCGTCAGCTCCTGATCGGTGTAGTTCTCCAAGGTGAACAACAGGAAATGTGGATCGATAGTGCCGTATGCCAGTTCAAAATTTGTATCCTTAACTATATCATTGTAGATCATGCCGTTCTTTATATAGCTCTCTGCCAGAGGCATTCCGGTCTCGGTGCGGTAGGTCTTGTACTCCTCCAGCACCTGCTCGTCGGTCAGAGCGCAGTAGTAGTTCCAGTCCTTCCGGCCGTAGGAGCTGATGGAAAGGAGCATATTGCCGTCGGAGAAGAACCTCTCCCCCAGCTGCTCCTTCAGAGCCGGCAGGCTCTCTTCGCTGACGTAGAGGGCCAGCCCGGTGCAGCCCTCAAAGGCATCCTCACCGATCTCTGTGACGTTCTCAGCCGTCACCTCTTTAAGTCCGGAGGCGTCACGGAAGGCTCCCCTGCCGATCACCGTGGTCTCCTTCGGGAGGCTTATCTTCTCTGCGTTATAATTAGGCGGGAAGCATACCAGCTCGCCCAGGCCCTTGCTGAAAAGAGCGCTCCCTGCGAACGTGCTCAGCTTATAGGTGTCAAAGTAGGGCGAGGATCCGGAGACAGCAAAGCTGCTGAGCTGAGGGCAGCCCCTGACCTCTATGTCCCTCACGCAGTCAGGCAGCGTGATCCCTCCGACATAGCGCATATTGGTGATCACGGCCCTCTCCACAGGCTCGTCATAGAAGGTCTCCGGGACCGTGAGGCTATAGAAGTCTCCGCCGTTTTCGGAGCCGTCCTTGTAGAAGGTGTTGTGGTCGTGATCCTTCCACCAGTCAAGATCGGCGATCTGGAAGCCTCCGTCACTTTCGGCTATCTCGAAGTTCCCGGGATACTCGCTGATCGGGTCCTCCTTGCCGATCATCCACTCCTGAGCCTGGGTGAAGTCCATATGGACCTTCCCCTCACCGGTGGGCTCATAGAGCTTGATCAGCCTGTCATTTCCTCCGCACATGGGAACAAGACCGACTTCATGGTAATTGATCGACCGGAAGAGCTCCACAGGGCCCTCCTCCTCGGAGAATATCTGGTATCCGCCGTCGCCGCAGTAGTCTGTGCAGAGTGCGATATATCCGTGAGCTGCGGAGACCGTCGGGTATTTCAGCCTGAAGGCCTCATACTCGGTGACGCAGTCCGGGAGCCAGCTATAGATGTCGGTCTCAGCAACGTTGCCCTCCCCGTCGCACTCAAAGGTATACTCCACGAAAGTCTCGCCGTTCATAGCGATGAACTGTGCGGAGCCTCCCGGCGACACCTTGTAGACATTTACCATGAAAAAGATGTCGTCCCGATAGCCGCCGTTTTCACGCATATCCTCGGTCAGTCCCAGATCCCGGAGCTGCTCCTCGTAGGTGATATGGGCGTAGGGGTATTTTGGGTCGTCCAGCATACTGTCGTCGGGCCACTCAAAGACGAAGGTGCTGCTGCTGAGGAGCTCCGCATCGCCCTGAGCAACTATATCCTGGAGCACAAGGCTGTAAGCAGGCTCGTACTTCATCACCACGCAGACTATCCCCTGCCATTCGGCACTGTTCTCGGTCCTGACCGCACCGTAGTCGTTGACGAAGTGCAGAGCGTCGGCGTAGGTGCTTGGGACCCACAGCGGATAGGGCGGCAGCGGCTCGGCAGAGGCCCTCACAGCCGGGACAGATCCTGCTAAAACTGCGGCAGAAGAGACTGCCGCTAAGAACTTTCTTATCATCATAGTGATACCTCCCTTACATTTTTTGGGAAAAGCTCCCTTCTGTAAGGTTTAACGGAAAACAAGGCCCGGCGGCGCAGTCACCGGGAAACTTTGTAGCCCTGCACAAAACAAAGCGCCCGGATCCGTGTATTTCGCCAGATCCGGGCTCCCTTTCATTTGACCGATGTCATGTTGTCAGCGTAGGTCTCCAGCATCTCAGAGCTGTCGGCAGCGTCGATAGCTCCGTCATCGTTGTAGTCGAAGATCGTCATGTTCAGGTCCATGGCAGCTCCCGTCATGAGCTCAGCGTAGGCCGCCAAGGTCAGCGAGGCGTCCGCAGCAGTGACCTTCCCGTCGTTATCGGCGTCTCCGGGAGCGATCGTTCCGAAGACATAGGGCGCCGGGTCGAAGCCGAAGGCCTTCGTTGCCTCCACCAGATCGTACTCATCGAACAGGTCGAAGGCCGTCATGAAGCCGGGCATCCGGTCCTTCACGAAGAACTGTATATGTAGGAGCCGATCGGTCTGGATCTTGAGCTCCTGGTCGAAATAGCCGATCGTCTTCACGCAGCCGCAGTAGTCCTCCGGGTCGCCGGCCATCATGTAGCCGTGGCCGCCCAGCTCCGTGAGCACCTCTCCGATCTGGTCGGTGCTCTCAAGGCCGTAAACGATCAGCATATCGCTGCTCCCGTTATAGCCGGCTCCCAGCTTGACGTCGGTCTTGTACTTGGTCCCGTCGATGCCCTCGCCGCCGGAGAAGCTGCCGTCGGGAGATACCAGCAGGGCCTTCAGCTCCTCACTGTCAGAGTAGCTCCTGCCGGTCTTTGCAGCATCGGCGGCTAAGGCGGCAGCCGGGATCCGGCTCGTCCCTTCGATCCCCAAAGGCATGGCGGCTGTCATAACAACAGCAGCAAGAATGAAAGATATGAGTTTTTTCATAGTAACACCTCCTGTTAACGGTCCGTTCGGCCAGGTCTTGGCCTTTCATATAGTTAGTCGTTTTAGGAGGGGAAAACTCTTGCGCTCACTAGCTTCTTTGTAGCAATGCACAACAGCGGGCTCTGCCGTTTAGTGAAAATGTCAGGAGGTCATGCGCCCGGAGTAGATCACCAGTATCTCCGAGGCGTCGGAGGCATCAACGGTATTGTCGCCGTTCACGTCGGCACGCTTGAAGTTCAGCACGCCCTCTCCGCCGGTAAGCGCCGTGGCATACTCCACCAGCACCAGCGAGGCGTCAGAGGCGTCCACATAGCCGTCGCAGTTCACATCGCCGCTCTCGACCGCCTTGTCGAACTCCCCGTCGCCGTCCGGATCGATGAAGAGATCCACCTCGAAGTCCTTGTTCAGAGCCACCAGCACGGGGTTTGAGGTATACAGCTTCAGCCAGTAGTTGAAGCCGCTGGCCCCGTCATCGCAGGTCATCCAAACAGCAGCCGGCTCGTCCACATCTCCGGGGTCGAAGAGGACGGTCTTGTCCTTAAGCTCATAGTAGGCCGAGCCGGAGGTCTTCCCGGAAAACAGCCAGTCAAGACGGGTCTTGGTGCCGTCGTTGTCCTTGGAATAGATCTGATAGGTGGTCTTCTTGGACTGGTTGATGCCGTCCTCGGTCAAGGGACAGCACTTGACCTTATAGCTGTTCGGCGTGACAGTCAGATCTGAGTCTCTTCCGGTAAGGGAAGCCTCAGACTTGCGGTAGTAGTTCTCCGCATAGATCCTGGAGAAATGGTGGGTAGAGTCCTTTGCCCGGCAGAGCACCGTAAAGGGCCTTGTCTCCAGAAAGATCTCGTTATTCAGAGGACTATGGAACTCGTCCTCAAAGTCGTTATACTCGTCCAGAGAGTACATCACGCCGTCATCATCAATGGTCAGCACCGTATAGCCCATGTAGTAGTCCTTGTTGAACAGGCACACGTCGGTGACGTTCTTCGCCTCCTCTTCCAGCTCGTCCAGATCAAGGCCGATGATGTGGAGCTCGCCCTCCACGCTGTCAGAATAGTACGGGACGTAGTAGTCCAGCGTTTCGGAGTCCACATAGATGCAGGTGCGCTCGTTGAAGGCCTCGCCCAGCTCCTCGATGTTCTCGTTGTCAAGGGTCATTATGCAGCAGTCGAAGGTGCGGTCTCCGAACTGCCAGCTCCCATGGCAAACTCCCATACCGACGGCACAGTGGGTCGAAAGGGGCCTGTTCACGCCGGAATTTTTCTCGTCCTCGCCAAGGGGCTGGTCGGGATAGCTGCCGTACATTATGAGGAAGTACTTGCCCAGGTCGCCGCAGACCTGTGCAGTTTCCAGCAGGGCGGCGATCTTCTCCTGAGGGCTCTGCGTGTGGATGCGATAGCCTGCCGCAAGACGGAATTTGCTCTGATCAAAAAGCTCCTGCCGTATCTCGGCGATACTGATCACATAGTCCTCGATCGCCACGTCTTTTAGGCAGCTCACCTCCTGGTCGAAGTCGTAGAGGCTGCCGTTGTGGGAGGTGATCTCCAGCCGGGATACTCCCAGGCTTATGTCGCTGTACCAAGGCAGCTCTGAGCTCCACTCACGGACGGTGCTCTGAGGCACAAGGGGAACGAAGTGCCGGTACCGTGAGAGGTCATCCCCGTAGGGCAGGTCGTAGGCGAAATTCTGCAAGGCTAGGTAGTCTGTGTCCGCCCCGAAGCTGCTGGCCACCTTCCGGAGCCGGTCCCCTGAGTCCTCGGCTGCCGCCGGGAAGGGCAGAGCTGCCAAGGCAAAGAGCAGGACTGCCGTGGATACGGATAGTAGTTTTTTTATCATGGAAAAGCTCCCTCCCAATATCTTATACCTCGATCATATCACAAAACCGGAAGGATGTCAACAAAGCCTTAGCACTGTGGCTCGGATCTGACAGGCGAACTTATGTATGACTGTTGATTTATCCGGGATCATGTGCTATAATGTTATTGATAAGAGGATACAAAACTTAGCAAGGAGGTGAGCCGGTGGAACTTTTATCATTCGTTATACCCTGCTACCGCTCAGAAAAGACCATAGCAGGTGTCGTTGGACAGATCATCGGCACTGTTGAAAAGGACGGAAGATATGACTACGAGATCATATGCGTCAACGATGCCTCTCCGGACGGCACCTTGGACGTGCTCTGCCAGCTCTCAGACGGCAACGATAAGATCACAGTCATTGACCTTGCACGGAATTTCGGCCAGCATTCGGCTATCATGGCAGGGTTCAACTATGTTTCCGGAGACATCATCGTATGCCTTGATGATGACGGACAGACGCCTCCGGAGGAGATGTTCAAGCTGATCGACAAGCTCAGCGAGGGCTATGATATGGTCTCCGCCAAATACCCTAAGAAGAAGGAATCTGCCTTTCGGCTCTTGGGATCGTGGACGGCCGCTAAAATGGGCGAGCTCATGGTCGGCAAGCCCCGGGGAGTGGACCTGAACAGCTATTACGCCGCAAAACGATTCGTCATCGACGAGACCATAAAGTACACCAACGCCTATCCCAACGTACAGGGCCTTGAGCTTAGGGCTACAAGAAATATCACTAATGTTGAGATCGAGCACCACGAAAGGCTCGAGGGCAAGTCAGGCTATACCCTTGCTAAGCTGATAGCTCTTTGGATGAACGGCTTTACTGCATTTTCAGAAAAGCCGCTGCGTATCGCATCTATATTGGGCATCATAAGCTCGCTTGCGGGATTTATTTTCGGCCTGGTCATCGTCATAAGGCGCTTGATCCACCCTAATATCCCGATCGGATACAGCTCTATGATGGCTGTTATACTGTTCATGTTCGGGATCGTTTTGATAGTTCTTGGACTGATCGGTGAATACATCGGGCGGATATATATCTGCATAAACAACGCCCCGCAGTACGTTATACGGTCCGTGATAAAAAAGGAAAACGGTCCGGATAGCGGCTCTGACAGCAAATAAAGCTATACACTGAGACCTGCAAATAAAAGTCAAGAAGTAAAATGAAAGTTTCACACAACTTTCACAGAAGAAAAAACAGGCACGACAATAAGACCGCCGAAGCAGTCTGAAAAAATGAAATGCAGTTTGAACCGACCGGCAACCTTGAC
>JAFUAO010000076.1 GCA_017460665.1 Ruminococcus sp. | reverse complement strand
TCCCATTCCGAACACGGAAGTTAAGCTCTGCCGCGAAGATGATACTTGGCTGGCGACGGCCTGGGAAAGTATTTCAATGCCGGCACTTATCTAAAGATCTCCACCCAAAAGGTGGAGATCTTTTCAGTTCAACTGGAGGAGAGCCTATGAAGCGCCTATTTCCGGCAGTCTTTACCGCTATTTTGCTTTGCTCTTGCAGCTATCCCGGCGCTTCCTCAGAGCCGGAGGAGCCCGATCTTTCCGGCTTTAGCGATAATGTGGACCCCATCTTCGGGCCGGGAGAGATCTCCGTAAACGAGCTTGCTCAGACCTTTGGCGAGCCGGAGCTGGTCTATGGGTACTTCGATGAAAGCGGGGCCCAGATCGTCAGCGTTACCTTTCAGGAGGCCATGTTCGACCTGGCCTGCTATGACGGGAGACTGCAATTGGAGGAAAGCTCTGACCAGATCCAGGATGTTCCTGAGAGCGTACTTGATCTGGAGCTGGTGCCTGAGACAGTCAGCATCACCGGCGGCGACTGGCAGCTCCCCAGAAATATTCGCCTAGGCGACAGTCTGGATACGGTCTATAGCGCCTACGGAAGTCACGGCACAGAGCGGACTGCCCAGGGTGAGCGCCTGATCTCCTATGATCTGGAGGACGGCGCAGTCACCTACCATTTTGATCAGGAAGGCTCGCTGTTTCAGTTCACCATTAGCTGGAACGACCGGAGCTTTCCCTCTGGAACGGACACCGGCGAAGCTCCTCCAGCTTAAAAATTTCCCAAAATATAGATAAAACAAACAACAAAACGAATAAATGAACACAAAAGAAGGGAGAATGTTGCATGAAAAAGGTTTTGGACGTGATATTGGGCTTTATCGAGGGAGCCTTTTTCACTGCGGTGATCATTTTTGCCGTCTTTTTCATCTACAGCCTTGCTCATAAGGACAACAAGCAGGAGCAGTTCGACTCGATCATTTCCGGCGAGATGGACGACGGTTCCTTCCGGATAGTGACGGATAGCCGCTCTCCCGGGGAAACTGCCGCCTGCTGGGCCTCGCAGAACGGCGTGCTGTCCTGCAAAAACGGCTATGTTTCCCAGTATTCCGGGAAGCAGAAGTTCGTCTGGGAGTTCGACGCCCATTCTTTGGGGGAGGAGATCGTCTGCATCGAGGTCTATGACTCCGCCGGGAATTTCAACAGAGTGGACATCTTCCAGATCACCAACGACCCCCAAAAGGGCCTGTCCTATGCGCTTTTCCAGGAGAAGAGCCCGGCGCTTTTGGAGCAGATCCACAGCACTATGGTGCAAATATCATAAAAAATGTCCGGAGGCGGCTGCTTCCGGACTTTTTTCGCTCTCAGCTCTCGGGGGAGAGCTGGGCCTTCCATTCATCGTACATCTTTTTGATATAGTCTTTGATCCGCTGGTCCTCGATGAACAGCATATCGCTGGCCATGTCGATCGAGTTCTCAAAAATATCCTTTAGGTCCTCCGTGCCGATGTACATCTCCGGATCCTCGTGGTCGTGGATGAACAGCCTGCCGGTGCTGCGCTCCATGAGCACCTGGTCGCCGCAGCCTCCCTCGGTGCCGAGCTCGGCGAACTCATCGAAGATCCACCAGTCGTAGGAGCCCTCACAATAGAGCTTTTCCGCCTGTTCAAGGGGATAGATGTACAGGTCAACTGCCCTGTGGATATAGATCCCGTTGGCGAAGGCGTACAGGCTCTTCAGCTCCTCGGTGAGCCGGATCCCCGTGCGCTCCATGAAGCCGTTTATCTGGTCAGCCGTTGCCGGATCGTTGAGGGAAATGCTCACCTCGTCGGAGTGGACCTTGGCGATGTAGAACAGCATCTCCAGCGCCTCGGTGTATCTCTGGCCCTCCGGGAGCCGGATACTGCCGAGCTCCTCCAGGGTCAGGTGATCATGGGGAAATCTATCAAGATCAGCCATAGTTCCTCCTTAGCTCCACTTATCGCAGAGAGCATTGATCTGCTGGGCCAGCTTCTTCATATCGGCATTTGCACGGCCGTTGGAGTCCCTGAGGAGCTGTGCAAGGCGCTCGCCGGCAGCCATGAGCTCGGTGTAGCTGGCGCTGGCGTTGGCCTGGTTCTTCTCCTTCTTGGGGATCGGCTTAGGCTGAGCGTCGAAGAGGACCTCGCCGGTGAGGGCGTCCACCTCTGCGCCGCTGTAGGGGCAGTAGACCTGAGCGCCCAGCTCGTCCCTCAGGCGCTGTGCAAAGGCCTCAACAGCCTGAGCGTCGCCGTGGTTGATGAAGAACTTCTTCACGCCGCTGATCGACTTGGCCCAACTGAGGAGCCCGTTCACATCGGCGTGGCCGCTGATGCCGGGGAGCTGTCTGATCTCGGCGGCCACCTGAACGGTCTCGCCGAAGAGCTTGACCTTCTTAGCGCCCTCGATGAGGCTCCTTCCCATGGTATTTATGGACTGATAGCCCACGAAGAGCACGGTGTTCTCCTTCTTCCAGAGGTTGTGCTTGAGGTGGTGCTTGATACGGCCGGCCTCGCACATACCGCTGGCGGAGATAATCACCTTCGGCCTTGTGTCGGAGTTGATCGCCCGGGAGTCGTCGCTGGTGACGGAGCGGATAAGTCCCTCAAAGGCGATAGGATTTATCCCACGGCGGACGAAGCTGAGGGCCTCGTCGTCGTAGCAGCTCTCACGGTTGTCGATGAAGATGTCCGTGGCCTCGTTTGCAAGGGGAGAGTCCACATATACCGGGAAATCGTCGTGGCCGGAGACAAGTCCGTCCTCCTTGATCTGGCGGATAAAGTAGAGCATCTCCTGTGTCCTGCCCACGGCAAAAGAGGGGATGATCACGCTGCCGCCCCGGTCGAAGGTCTTTTGCAGGATCCCTGACAGCGCAGTAACGTAGTCCGTGGGGCGGTCGTGAGTGCGGTCGCCGTAGGTGGACTCCATAACGACGAAGTCGGCGGAGTCGATATACTGGGGGTCACGGATCAGGGGCTGAGCGGTGTTGCCGATGTCGCCGGAGAAAGCGATAGTGCGCTTCTCGCCGTCCTCTTCAAGGGTGAGGATTATACTGGATGAGCCCAAAAGGTGTCCGGCGTCACGGAAGGTGACAGTTGCTCCCTCGGTGGGTGAGAAGGGGGCCTCATAGTCGTGTGGGACGAAGAGCCCGATAGCGCCGAGAGCGTCGTTCATGGTGTACAGGGGCTCGTAATCCGGCTCGCCGCGGCGCTCGGCCTTGCGGCTGCGCCATTCGGCTTCAAATTCCTGGATATGGGCGGAGTCTCTCAGCATGACGTTGCAGAGGTTGGACGTGGCCTTAGTGGAATGGATCGGTCCGGAGAAGCCGCCTGCATACAGCAGGGGGAGCAGACCGGAGTGATCGATGTGAGCGTGGGTGAGCAGCACGAAGTCGATGTCTCCCGGGGCAACAGGGACAACGACGTTCTCGAAGATGTCCTGACCCTGTTCCATGCCAAGATCCACCAGGAATTTCTTGCCGCAGGCTTCGATATAGGTACAGCTTCCGGTGACCTCATGGGTAGCACCGATAAATGTAAGTTTCATGGCAGCGCCTCCGTATTTGTTTACTATATCTAAATTATACCACACATCGCAAGAAATGTCTATAGTATTTGTGAGGAAAAGTGATCAGGGCGGACGAGACGACCTCCTCAATTCGGAATTCGGAATTCGGAATGCGTAATTATACACCTCCGCCCCTTCGGGGCACCTCCCGGAAATTCTGTAGGGACGGCCATTGGCCGTCCGTGGGCCGTATACGTTGTGTAGGGGCGAATTCCGTTCGCCCGGCCTTCTTCGATCGTTTTCATGTGCGTAAGGCCTCACCGCCCGGCTATGGCCGGGCGGCATTGGTGGGCAAAGAGGAACACCTCCGGAGGGGAGGGCTTTAACAAAAAACTGGTACAAAAGCCGTCGGCCCTCCCCTCTCTTCGGGTTTCCTCTCTGCACTCTCTTTTCCCTCACACCCCACCCCGCCGGCTTTTGACTATCCTTCGCAGGACCCTCCGGGCCTGCTGGCATACAAATATAGGGCGGTGGGTCTGGATACGTTCGCCCGGTGGTTTTTCACACACGGCCGGGCGAACGGAATTCGCCCCTACAAAAAGCCTCCCCTGAAAGGAGAGGTGCCCCGAAGGGGCGGAGGGGTATGATCCCGAATTCCGGATCCCGAATTGGCCGGCCAGTGGCCTCCCCTACATCTTCTCATACCGCAAAGCGCATCAAATGCCTTGACAAAACACTTCTCCTGGTTTATAATTATGGTGAGAGGCTATACCTGTAAGGCAGGAAAAAAGAGACGGGCCTCTGGAGGAATTATGGATATTATTATTGTTGGCGGCGGAAAGGTCGGCAGCGCTCTCGCAGAGGAGCTTTGCAGCGACAACAACGTGACTATCGTTGACCGAAACGACGCCAGGGTAAAATCGCTCATCAATGACTTCGATGTTATGGGGATCGCCGGGAATTGCCTTCAGACCAGTGTTCTGGCTGAGGCCAATGTTGAAAAATGCAGCATCTTCATCGCTGTGACCAGCTCCGATGAGGTGAACGTGCTCTCCTGCCTTATCGCCAAGAAAATGGGCGCAAGGCACTGTATCGCAAGGGTCCGCAGCCCTGAATTCGACAAGCAGCTAGTCTTCATGCGTGACGAGCTGGGCATAAGCATGATGATAAATCCCGATTATATCGCCGCAAACGAGATCGCCAAGGTGCTCCGCTACCCGGAGGCGATAAACATAGAGTCCTTCGCAAAGGGAAGGGTGGATCTGGCCGAGATCCGCATAACCTCGGGAAGTATCCTTGAGAACATCACTCTCAGCCAGCTCTCCAGAAGACTGAGGCTGGACGTGCTGATCTGCGCTGTACAGCGTGGCGAGGAGCTGTTCATACCCAACGGCAACTCAGTCCTAAAGGCCGGCGACAAGATCCATATGACCGCCTCACACAGCGCAATGGTGAAGTTCTTCAAGTCCATCAGCGCTGCCTACCGTGAGAAGCGGGTGAAGTCTGCGGTGCTGATCGGCGGCGGAAGAGTAGCCTATCATCTGGCACAGCAGCTCATCGAAATGGGCATTAAGGTCAAGATCATCGAGGTGGATCCCGAGCGCTGTGAGGAGCTCAGCGACCGTCTGAACAAGGTCAGCATCTGCTGCGCTGACGGCACCGACCACGACGTTCTTAGGGAGGAGAGGGTCTACGACGCAGACGCAGTCGTCTCGCTGACCGGTATCGACGAGGAGAACATCCTGCTGTCCCTTCTTGCCAAGAACAACGGCGTCGAGAAGGTGGTCACCAAGGTCAACCGCATGACCTTCCTCCAGCTCACAGATACCCTTTCACTTGACAGCATAATCTCGCCCAAGTCCATCATGGTGGGCCAGATCCTGCAATACGTCCGGGCGAAGAAGAACTCCGCCGGCAACAACGTCACCACCCTCTACCGCCTTGTGAACGAGCGGCTGGAGGCCATAGAGTTCGTTATCCGTGACAGGAAGGACTATGTGGACGTTCCCCTGAAAAAGCTGAAGCTCCGCAGCGGACTGCTGATCGCCAGCATCGTCCGTGGCAATGAGCTGATCATACCAAAGGGCGATGACTGCCTTAAGGTCAACGACAGCGTCGTGATCGTCACCACAAACACTGGATACAAGGATCTTAGCGATATTTTTGACTGAGGGAGATGTCAGCAGCTAAATTATGAATTACAAGATGATCTTCTACATTATGGGCCAGATCTTGAAGGTCGTGGGGCTGTGTATGCTCCTGCCCATTCTCGTAGGCGCTATTTACGGCGAGGAGCACGTCGTGACCTCCTTCGGCATACCCTTTCTGGTCACCATGGCGATCGCCCTGGCATTCACCTTCCGCAAGCCCAAAAACAACGAGGTCTACTCCATGGAGGGCTTCATCAGCGTTGCAGCCTCATGGATAACCATGTCCTGTATCGGCGCTATACCATTCGTGCTTTCGGGAGAGATCCCCAGCTACGCAAACGCCCTTTTTGAGACCGTATCAGGCTTTACCACCACCGGCGCTACGGTGCTCTCGGACGTGGAGTCCATGTCCAGGTCCTGCCTTTTCTGGAGGGCCTTCACCCACTGGCTGGGCGGTATGGGAGTGCTGATGTTCGTGCTGGCGATCATGTCCAGCAACGACGCCCGCACCATGCACATGATGAGGGCGGAGTGCGCCGGCCCCAACGTGGGAAGGCTGGTGTCTAAGTCCAACTTCTCCGCAAGGATCCTCTACGGAATCTATATCTCATTGACAGTGTCGGAGGCGGTCCTGCTGATGATCGGGGGAGTCCCCCTGTACGACGCCATTATCCACGCCTGCTCTTCCGCAGGTACCGGAGGCTTCTCCATGTGGAACAACAGTATCGCCCACTACGGCAGCGTGTACGTTGAGATGGTGATCGCTGTCTTCATAATACTCTTCGGAGTGAATTTCAACCTGTACTACTACCTGATCATCAGGAAGTTCTCGCTGGCCTACAAAAACGAGGAGGTCAGGACCTATTTCGGGATCATCATCGCTGCGACTGCGATCATAACCCTGAATATCATGAAGCTCTGCGACGGCGCCGGAGACGCCCTGAGGAAGGCCTTCTTCATGGTGGCTTCTACCATAACCTCCGCAGGCTTCTCGAATACGGATACGGGGGAGTGGCCTGTGTTCTCACAGACTCTGCTCCTGCTGCTCATGTTCGTGGGCTCCTGCGCCGGCTCTACCGGAGGCGGAATGAAGGTCTCCCGTATCATGATCATCATAAAGACCGGCATCAAGGAGCTGAAATACATCGTCAGCCCCCGTGCCGTTGCAACTGTAAAAATGGACGGCAAGCCCGTAGAGCGTGACGTGGTCCGGGGCGCAAGCAGCTATCTGATACTCTTCGTCATGCTGATGAGCGTTTCGCTGCTGCTGGTATCGCTGGACAACTATTCGATCGAGGAGAGCCTCTCCGCGGTAATAACCTGTATGAACAACATCGGCTTCGGCGTGGGAAGGTTCAGTCCCTCGGGAAACCTGGGCGGACTTTCTGCCTTTTCCAAGATCGTCCTGTGCTTCGATATGCTGCTGGGACGCCTTGAGATCTATCCGCTGATCATGCTGTTCGCAGGAAGGAACAGTAAGTAAGGAGCAAATTATGAGAAAGATCGACCTTGAAGAGATCCGTGAGCCCTTCTTCTTCGTGAGCTACAGCCATGATAATGAGAGCGATGTGAAGCTCATTCTGCGGCCCCTGGAGATCATGGGGTACCGGTTCTGGTACGACGACAAGGACATCGGCTCCGGCGAGCCGTGGATCGACGAGGTGCTGGGCGCTATGGATCGCTCGGCAGCGATCGTTGCCTTTATCAGTGAGAGCTATGAACGCTCAGACCCCTGCAAGCGTGAGATGTATTACTACACCAAGCGCTTCCCGGAGAAAAAGGTGATACCCGTCATTATACAGAACGGCTATGAGCCGGAGGGCTGGCTGGACTTCCTGACAGGGATAAACCAGATGACCCTTCCGGATAAGGAGAAGCACCTGAGAAAGCTGGAGCGTGTGCTGGCGGATCTGGGCTGTAAGGGCGAGGTGCCCGAGAGCTGCCGTGAGATCGCCCGGGCGCTGACAGGCTATCGGTTCGCATGGATCGAAAGTTCGAGGAGGTACGCCCGGCTCTGGACCGACGCTGAGGAGGAGCTCTTCAGGGCCAGGCGCAGGGAAGGAGCCTCTGTCTCTGATCTGGCGAAAATGGTGGGAAGGTCGGAAAATTCGGTGAAAACAAGGCTTGATAAGCTGGGGATCCCGGCAGATGAGTCCTAAGGTCCGAAAAAATGCCCGATCCGGCGGCATATCGCCGGTCCAGTGTAGCAAAAATGACCAAATAATGAGAAAAAGGCGGCTTTTTTAGGGAGTATCCCTTGACAAGCCGCCTTAAGTGGTGTATAATGTTTTAGTGTGCTGCATCATCGCTGCATACAAATTTTGAAAAAGGAGGAATATCATGCCAACATTCAACCAGCTGGTCCGTAAGGGAAGAAAGGACTTAGAGACTAAGTCTACAGCACCTGCTCTCCAGAAGGGCTACAATGCTAAGAAGAAGACCCAGATCGACCTGAGCTCTCCTCAGAAGAGAGGCGTCTGCACAGCAGTTAGAACTGCTACACCTAAGAAGCCTAACTCAGCTATGAGAAAGATCGCAAGAGTAAAGCTCACTAACGGCTACGAGGTAACTTCTTACATCCCTGGTATCGGCCACAACCTTCAGGAGCACAGCGTCGTTCTCATCAGAGGCGGACGTGTAAAGGATCTCCCTGGTGTGCGTTACCACATCATCAGAGGCGCTCTTGATGCCCAGGGCGTTGCCAACAGGAACCAGGCTCGCTCAAAGTACGGCGCAAAGAGACCTAAGCAGAAGTAAGATGCTTTTGCAGCAGCCGGCTCGGGGCTGGGAAAAATTACCGGGAAAATAATAATATAGGCAAACTACTACCGCAGGATAATGCGGAGATGATATATATATGATATATCCTCTGCATTGGCCTGACGCACCGGCCGGTGAAGCGGCGCTCTAGCCACTAGCTTCTTGTGCTCTAGCTGCTGGAAGCAGTAATCGGTGCGGTGTGAGTACCTATGAATTCATGAATCTATGTGAAGGAGGGAAGCGAAATGCCAAGAAGAGGTAATATCGCAAAGCGTGACGTATTACAGGACCCTGTATACAATTCAAAGCTCGTTACACGTCTCATCAACAACATCATGTTAGACGGTAAGAAGGGCGTTGCGCAGAAAATAGTTTACGGTGCATTCGACATCGTTGCTGAAAAGACAGGCAAGGACGCTCTTGAGGTGTTCGAGCAGGCAATGGAGAACATCATGCCTGAGCTCGAGGTAAAGGCTCGCCGTCTGGGCGGTGCAACTTACCAGGTACCTATGGAGGTAAGACCTGACAGACGTCAGACTCTCGGCCTGCGCTGGATCACAAAGTATTCCAGAGAGAGAAACGAGAAGACAATGAAGGAAAGACTCGCCGGCGAGATCCTCGACGCTCTTAACGGTACAGGCGGTGCCTGCAAGAAGCGTGATGATACACACAAGATGGCTGAGGCTAACAAGGCCTTCGCTCATTACCGCTGGTAAGGGCCCAAGGAGGATACTATGGCAAGAGATTGTTCACTGGAAAACACCAGAAATATCGGTATCATGGCCCACATCGACGCTGGTAAGACAACTACCACTGAGCGTATCCTTTTCTACACCGGCGTAAACCATAAGATCGGTGAGACCCATGAGGGATCCGCTACGATGGACTGGATGGAGCAGGAGCAGGAGAGAGGTATCACTATCACCTCTGCTGCTACTACCTGTTACTGGGCAGACCACCGACTCAATATCATCGACACTCCCGGACACGTTGACTTTACCGTTGAGGTAGAGCGTTCGCTCCGTGTACTGGACGGCTCTGTTACCGTTCTGTGCGCTAAGGGAGGCGTTGAGCCCCAGTCTGAGACCGTTTGGCGTCAGGCTGACAACTATAAGGTACCTAGAATGGCTTATGTTAATAAGATGGACATCATGGGTGCCGACTTCTACCGTGTCGTAGATATGATGAAGGACAGGCTCAAGTGTAATGCTGTTCCGATCCAGCTCCCTATCGGTGCTGAGGACCAGTTCAAGGGCCTTATCGACTTAGTCGAGATGAAGGCCTACATCTACACCAACGACATCGGTACAGACATCAAGGTGGAGGAGATCCCTGAGGATATGCAGGAGCTTGCTCAGAAGTACCATGAGGAAATGGTAGAGCACGTTGCCGAGCAGGACGAGGAGCTCATGATGAAGTACCTCGACGGCGAGGAGCTCACTCAGCAGGAGATCAAGGACTGCATCAGAAAGGCTACTATCGCCAATGAGATGGTACCCGTTACCTGCGGTACTTCTTATAAGAACAAGGGCGTTCAGAAGCTGCTGGATGCTATCATCGACTATATGCCCTCACCTCTGGATGTTCCCGCTATCAAGGGCGTTAACCCCGATACAGAGCAGGAGGAGGAGAGACCTTCCTCCGACAGCGAGCCCTTCTCAGCGCTGGCATTCAAGATCGCTACAGATCCCTTCGTTGGAAAGCTGGCGTTCTTCCGTGTTTATTCCGGCGTTATCAACCAGGGCGACTCTGTCCTCAATGCTACTAAGGACAGCCGTGAGCGCTTTGGACGTATCGTTCAGATGCACGCTAACCACAGAAAGGACCTGACAACAGTTTATTCCGGCGACATCGCCGCTGCTGTTGGTCTGAAGAATACTACTACAGGTGATACCCTGTGCGATGAGAAGCACCCGATCATCCTGGAGTCCATGGAGTTCCCTGAGCCTGTTATCCAGCTCGCTATCGAGCCTAAGACTAAGGCAGGTCAGGAGAAGATGGGCATCGCTCTGGCTAAGCTGGCCGAGGAGGATCCTACCTTCAAGACCTGGACCGATGAGGAGACAGGTCAGACCATCATCGCCGGAATGGGCGAGCTCCACCTGGATATCATCGTTGACAGACTCCTCCGTGAGTTCAAGGTAGAGGCCAACGTAGGCGCACCTCAGGTAGCCTATAAGGAGACTATCAAGGGCAACGCTGATATCGATTACAAGTACAAGAAGCAGTCCGGTGGTTCCGGTCAGTACGGTCACGTTAAGATCCGTGTTGCTCCCAACGAGTCCGGTAAGGGCTATGAGTTCACAAATGCCGTTGTCGGCGGCTCTATCCCCAAGGAGTATATCCCTGCTGTAGATGCAGGTATCCAGGGCGCTATGAAGTCCGGTATCCTTGCAGGATATGAGGTGGTTGACGTTAAGGTAGAGCTCTACGACGGATCCTACCACGAGGTAGACTCCTCAGAAATGGCGTTCAAGATCGCAGGATCTATCGCCTTCAAGGAGGCCCTCAAGCAGGCTAACGCTGTTCTCATGGAGCCTGTTATGAAGGTGGCTGTTATCGTTCCGGACGATTACCTCGGAACAGTTATCGGCGACCTGAGCTCTCGCCGTGGACAGATCCAGGGTCAGGAAGCAAGATCCGGCTCTATCCAGGTAGACGCTCTCGTGCCTCTCTCAGAAATGTTCGGCTACACCAGCGACCTGCGTTCAAATACTCAGGGCCGTGGCCAGTACACCATGGAGCCTCACAGCTATGAGGAAGTGCCCAAGAGCATCGCTGAGAAGATCATGGCTAACAGATCTAAGAACTGATCTGGCCTAATTTAGGCATTTATCTGCTTTTTTTACAAGATTATGTGCTTTGGAGAAAGAAATTTCTCCAAAACACTTGAATTTTCCAGAAGTATCTGGTATAATAATATATACAGATCTCTGTATTTTTCTTTTAAGGAGGAATTTTCCAATGGCTAAGGCTAAATTTGAAAGGACCAAACCCCATGTAAACATTGGTACTATCGGACACGTTGACCACGGTAAGACCACTCTTACAGCTGCTATCACAAAGACCCTCGCTATGAAGGGCCAGGCTCAGTACGAGGCTTACGATATGATCGATAAGGCTCCTGAGGAGAGAGAGCGTGGAATCACTATCAACACAGCTCACGTTGAGTACGAGACAGACAAGCGTCATTACGCTCACGTTGACTGCCCCGGCCACGCTGACTATGTAAAGAACATGATCACAGGTGCTGCTCAGATGGACGGCGCTATCCTGGTAGTTGCTGCTTCTGACGGTCCTATGGCTCAGACAAGAGAGCACATCCTGCTCGCTCGTCAGGTAGGCGTTCCTGCTATCGTTGTTTTCATGAACAAGGCTGATCAGGTAGACGACGAGGAGCTCCTGGAGCTCGTTGAGATGGACATCCGTGACCTTCTCTCCAGCTATGACTTCCCCGGCGACGATACACCCATCATCAAGGGCTCTGCTCTTCAGGCTCTTGAGGCTCCCGATGACCTCAACGATCCCGCTTACAAGCCCATCCTTGAGCTCATGGACGCTGTTGATGAGTACATCCCCAGCCCTGAGAGAGACGATGCTAAGCCTTTCCTGATGCCTATCGAGGATACAATGACTATCTCTGGCCGTGGTACTGTTGTTACCGGCCGTGTAGAGCGTGGAAAGCTCAATGTTAACGAGCCTGTTGAGATCGTTGGCCTTTCTGACGAGAAGCTCAACACAGTCGTTACAGGTCTTGAGATGTTCAGAAAGACTCTTGACTTCTGTGAGGCTGGTGATAACGTTGGTGCTCTGCTCCGTGGTATCACAAGAGATCAGGTAGAGCGTGGACAGGTACTCTGCAAGCCCGGCTCTATCCACCCCCACACTAAGTTCTCCGGTCAGGTATACGTTCTGAAGAAGGAAGAGGGCGGCCGTCATACTCCTTTCTTCAACAACTACAGACCTCAGTTCTACTTCAGAACAACAGACGTTACCGGCGTTGTTACACTTCCTGCTGACAAGGAGATGTGTATGCCTGGTGATAACGTAGCTATGGATGTTGAGCTCATCACTCCTATCGCTATCGAGGAGGGACTCCGTTTCGCTATCCGTGAGGGTGGTAGAACAGTTGGTTCCGGCGTTGTTACTAAGATCAACGAGTGATCCTTTCACAAAGACAAGAAAGACCGTTCCATTTGGAACGGTCTTTTTTTGTCAGCCTGTAAAGTAGCTTTCAAGAGCAGCGGTCAAGCCCTCGGTGCAGCCAAGCGGCGCAACGGTCAGCTCTTCCTTGTCCGGAGGGATCAGGCCCTTGGGCGTCAGCCACAGCTTCGTCACCGCCACGGCCTTCCCCTTGCCGTCGGAGGCCGTCAGGCACAGGTCGTACCGGAACATCTCCCTGTCAGGGTCGTAGGTGGGCGTGCCCATGATCACGCTCTCCATGGTGTAGCCGGCGTCACGGAAGGCCTCAGCACCGGCGGCAGCTCCGGAGCGGTATCCCTCGCAGAACCGCTTGGAATAGGGCTCGGTCGTGGCCTTTCTGGCAAGGAGGAGCCTCTGGAAAAAGCCCACCGGCAGAAGGTCGTGATAGCTGGTGTAGGCGAAGGCGTTCTCCAGATCCGCCTCCTCCTTGGAGATGCTGGTGTCCCCGTAGCGGTATCCGGCAAGGCAGTCGTACAGGCCGTCCATGTCCTTTGCGAAGGACAGCTCCAGCCTCCTGCCGTCCTCGAAGGTGATCGTCACGTCGGAGCAGGCACAGGGTGCGCCCTCACTGTATCCCTCGCTGCCTGCGTAGGCGTACAGGGACCCATAGCTGGAGCTGACGTCGATGTCCTTCACCTTTGTGTCCCCGAAGGCCGCAGAATAGGCCTCCTTCAGGATCTCCTTGTCCTGAGCCTTGTACTGGTCAAGGTAGCTGAACTGGTCCAAGGTCAGGTGGGCGCCTCCCAGCGAGATCTTGGACATATAGTAGTCCAGATCCCCCTCGGTGAATTTTTTGGCCATTTTCCGCACCTCAAGAGACTGAAAGACGGTCTCGAAGCTCTTGCCGCCGGTGGGCTTGGCGATCTGTCCGTAGGTAAGGTAGCCCAGACCTCCCAGCACTCCCGCCAGGAGAGCTCCCAGAACGGCGGTCCTGAGCCGGCCGTGGCGGAGCCTTTTGCTGACCTTGGCCATGGCCTCGGTCTCCTCCGGGAGAGGGATCTCTCCCTGTGCCGGGATCTGCTCATACAGCAGCCGGCAGCTCTCACAGGTCTTGATATGCTCCCGGATCTCCGCCTCGCTCTCGGGACTGCACAGCCCCTCCTCGCACAGCGGGATCAGGTCCTTTATGATCTCACACTTCATAGCTTTTCCTCCTTCATCATGGCGATGAGCTTCTCCTTTGCCCGGTAGAAGGTCACTCTGGCCCAGTTCTCGGTCCGGCCGAAGATCTGGGCGATCTGGGCGAATTTTAGCTGCCCCAGCACTCTCAGGCTGAAGATCTCACGGTAGGGCTCCTCCAGCCGGTGGAGGGCCTTGTGGATCTGGAGGGCCTGATCGCTGTCGAAGATCCTCTCGTAGGGGTCCTCCGACGAGGCGGAAAGGGCCTCCTCCAAGGGCAGATCCCTGCGCTCTGACCGGGATAGGCGGCTCAGGCAAAGGTTTTTTGCGATCGCACACAGCCAGGTCTTTACGGAGCACTCGCCCCGGAATTTCCCGAACTCTGTCAGCGCCTTCAGCATGGTGTCCTGCAAGACGTCCTGAGCCAGCTGCCGGTCGGCGCAGATGCTCAGCGCATATCTGTAGACGTCCTCGGCGTACAGCCGGTAGATCTTCTCCAGCTCTTCCTTCACCCTTACCACCTCCTTTACCTATTAGACTGCCTAAGGGGAGCTTTCGTTACAGTGCCAGAAAAATTTTTTCTGCATATGATGAAGGGGAGGCGATCTCATGGAACAGACCGTGCCCCTTTCCGAGCTTGGGGTGGGCCAGAGCTGCATCGTGGCCGGGCTCACACATACCGGCGCCATGCGGAGCCGGCTCTGCGAGCTGGGATTTGTCCGTGGAGCTCAGGCAAGGTGCCTGATGCGGAGCTTTTCCGGGGACCCCAGCGCATACCTGATCTGCGGAGCTGTGATCGCTCTCAGGAGGCAGGACGCAGAGAAGATAGCGGTGCTCCGCAACGGATAAAGGGACGGCATTTGCCGTCCCTTTGGGGTCTATAGAGTTTTGACGTAGTCCCGCATGGACTGCTTGCCGCCGCTCATCACGAAGGCGTAGTAAACAAGGATCCGGGAGGCGTCGCTGGAGTCGATGAAGCCGTCGAAGTTCACATCCCCAAGGAGGAACTGCTCCGAGTCGAAGGTGCGCTTCTCGCCGGTCTGGGTCCGTGCGTACTCCACAAGGATCTCAGAGGCATCGGAGGCGTCGGTCTTGTGGTCACGGTTCACATCGCCCAAGTCGTACTGGCTCACAGGCTCAGTGGTCGTAGCCGGCGGAGCTGTCGTAGCTGTCGTGGTCGTTGAGGTGGTCGTAGTAGTCGTGGTGGTGGGGACTGAGGCAGTGGTCTGGGCGCCGACGGTCACCTCGAAGTAGGCGCTGGCGGACTTTCCGTTGCAGCTTGCGTTCACGGGGATCGTGTAGGTGCCGTTCTCCCACGAGCGGTAGCTGCTCATGCCGATGTTCAGGCTGACGTTGATGTTGCTGCCGACGGTCCTCTGAGTGCTGTAGCCGATGTCGGACATTTTGATCCCCCACAGGTCGAAGTCCTCCTTGGAGCCGTCGCTGTAGTTGGCTGTGACTTTGACGTTGACCGTTCCGCCGGTCAGGTCGAGGTTCTCATAGAGCTGATAGCTGCGCTTTGTGGGGAGCTGTACGATCTGCAGCGACAGGTCGACGCTGCTGAGGGTCTTCTGAACGTTTGGCTGGGTCGTTGCCGGAGGAGCCGTCGTTGCCGGCGCCGTTGTGGTAGTCACTACGGTAGTTGCCGGGGGAGCAGTCGTTGCCGGCGCCGTTGTGGTAGTCACTACAGTAGTTGCCGGGGGAGCTGTCGTGGTCGTTGATGTAGTTGTCGTAGTAGTCGTGGTGGTGGTAGTTGCCGGGACAAGGTCCAGTACAACGGTCAGGTCCTTGCTCCAGGGGCTGAGGGTCCATGAGCTTGCGCCATTCGACACCTGATAGCCGTCAGGGAGCTGTACCAGCTTCACCTGGGGGTAGTCTGCCTCGGAGGTGAAGGTATATGCGCTGCCGGAGCTCTGGACCGTTCTGTCTCCTGAGGGGAGGCTAATGGTGTAGAGGACTCCGGGAACGAAGCTGTCGCTGCGGTCGACGAAGCTGATATTGTGCTCGTAGCCGATGAAGACTGTCGTTACGGGGACCGTCGTAGCAGGAGCGGCCGTGGTCGTTGCTCTGGTAGTGATCGGAGCTGCGGTCGTTGTTGTGGAAGTAGTGGTCGTCGTTGTGGTAG
This sequence comes from Ruminococcus sp., assembly GCA_017460665.1. Classification (GTDB taxonomy): domain Bacteria; phylum Bacillota; class Clostridia; order Oscillospirales; family Ruminococcaceae; genus Ruminococcus. Next base: position 11,161 of record JAFUAO010000076.1, on the reverse strand, counting down.
TGGTAGTCGTCGATGTGGAGGTCATGGTAGTTGCCGTTTTGTCCACATCAAGGTAGATCACCGGGTTGGGAGCCGAGGGCGTGATCGTGAACACGTCCGCTCCGCCGGCCACTACATATCCGTAGGGGATCTCTCCGATCTGGACGCTGACCTTGTTGAGCTCGGTGGTGATACCGAAGGCCGTCGTCCCGGTCACTCCCTCAGCGAAGGTCCCCTTATCGTCCAGCGAATAGGTGAAGGTCACTCCCGGGACGAGCTGGAAGGTGGAGGAGTTTATGAAGCGGATAGTGTAGTTATACACCGGCTTGGCAGTAGTCACCGGGACAGCCGTAGTCGCCGGAGGTGCTGTGGTGACGGGAGGCGCAGAGCCCAGCTCCACGAAGGTGTAGCCCTTTGTTGAGGCGAAGGTCTCCGCCGTTGATCCCTTATAGCCGTAAGCGATGCCGGAGAATGAGTCGCCCAGTGCCGAGTCAGAGATCGTGGCGTCCTTGTCCATGAACTTGACCTCGCTGAGGCTGGTGCAGCCGTCGAAGACGTAGTTGCCCATGTTTCCGTAAACTGTAGCGGAGGTCAGTCCCGTGCAGTTGTAGAAGGCTCTCAGGCCAACGCTCTCCACGGAGGAGGGCAGCTCCACTGATGTAAGTGAGGTACACTCGCTGAATGCGAACTTGGAAATGCTTGTAACGGTGCTGGGGATCGTGATAGAGCTCAGCTTTGAGCAGGATCCGAAGCCGTAGTTGCCGATCTCCGTAAGGCCTGTGGGAAGGGTGACCTTCTCAAGGCCGGAGCAGCTCAGGAAGCAGCTCGACGGGATCGATTTTATGGACGAGGGTATGGTCACCTCTTTGAGCGATGTGCAGTTGGAGAAGGCTGAGGTCGCAAGGGAGGTGCAGTTATCGGTGATCGTGACGGTCTTCAGGCTGGTGCAGTCGCTGAAGGCATTGGTCCCTACCGGAGCGTTGACCCAGACGCTCTCAAGGGAGGAGCAGGCGCCGAAGGCATGGCTGCCGATGCTTGTAACTGACGAAGGTATGGACACTGAGGTCATATAGTAGCACTTGCGGAAGCACTCAGCGTCGATCTGAGTCACCGGCAGGCCGTCGATAGTTGACGGGATGCTGACGGCTCCCTCCACATAGAAGTCGCATTTTGAGATCGTGACGTGGTCGGAATACTTCTTGTAGGTGAGGGCCCCATCTACTCCCTCCTCGTAGGTGGCGGCGACAGCGGTATTTGAGGGGAGCCTTATAGCCTGTGCCGGGGCTGCTGTTCCCATTACGCATACAGCGAGAGCTGCCGCAAGTAATTTTTTCAGTTTCATTTATATCCTCCTTTTCCCAATAAAGGGTCCAAGACCATTATAGCACAAAATATACCATAAATCAACCGCTGATATGAAAACTTTTTGTGTATCTTTTTCTCCGCTCTGTGACAGCTCTGACGGTAAAATACACATTTTTTCCTGTCGGATAAGGCTGAATTTTTTGGATAATGCTATTGTAAAAAAGGAAGGATCATGTTATAATAAATGTGTCCGCAATGACTGCCCTGAGGCAGTCGCTGCCCCCGTACTGCATTCTAGGGGAGCAGCTATCCATGTCCGTCTGTGCAGGTACATGGGCGAGAATTACAGAGGGAGTGTGCTTTATGGTCACAGTTGAAAACCACATCGGCAAGATCTCCGTTACAGAGAATTACCTAACAGAAATAGTCCGCCATGCGGTCTGCGATTGCTTTGGAGTTGCAGACGTGTGCAATGTCAATACCTTCCGCTCCGCTGTGTCCTCTATCACAAGGGGCAAGCTCTTCAAGCCCAGAGGTGTCAAGATCCGCACCGACAAGGACGGCGGTCTCGTCATAGACCTCCACATCAAGGTGACATACGGAACTAACATCGCCGCCGCTGTAAACAGCATCACCCACAAGGTGACCTTTACTGTCGAGGAGGCTGTGGGGATAGACGTCCACAAGGTGAACGTTTTCGTGGACGATATGAATTATTGATCAGGAAGGAGCTTGGATCGTGATAAACGGCGCTTTGCTGAGAGACGCTATCATCTCGGCTGCAATAACGATAAATAACAGGAAAAGAGAGGTAGACGAGCTCAATGTCTATCCCGTGCCGGACGGAGACACCGGTACGAATATGTCCATGACTATAGGGAATTCCGTCAGCGAGCTGAAAAGGATGCCCGATACGGTAACAGCCGGCGAGGTGGCCTCCGCTGCCGCTTCTGCCTTCCTTAGAGGAGCAAGAGGCAACTCCGGCGTTATCCTCTCTCTGATCTTCAGAGGGATCTCAAAGGGGCTCTCAGGCTGTAAGGAGGCCGGCTGCGACGACTTCGCAAAGGCATTGGAGCTGGGAGTCGAGGCTGCTTATAAGGCCGTTATGAAGCCTGTTGAGGGAACTATCCTCACCGTTTCAAAGGCCGCTGCAAATAAGGCGAGAGAGGCTGCCGCCTCCACCAGCGATACGACGCTCTTCTGGCATGACGTCTGTGAGGAGGCCGAGAAGGTGCTCGCTCAGACCACCGAGATGCTCCCCCAGCTCAAAAAGGCGGGAGTCGTTGACGCAGGAGGCATGGGCTTCACGATCATCATCAAGGCCATGTACGCCGTGTTCAACGGCGGAGCTATCGCTGAGCCTGCCGAGAAGCCGGCCGTTGCTGAGGCCAGCGTCGATACCTTCAAGTCCGCTGTCAGCCAGTACGACGCTGACATCACCTTTACATACTGCACCGAGTTCATGCTCCGCAAAAAGGAGAACTGTCCCGATCCCTTCATGCTGAGAGCTTATCTTGAAACGATCGGCGACTGCGTGGTCCTTGTGGACGATGAGAAGATCATCAAGGTCCACGTCCACACCGACGATCCCGGAAAGGCCCTCCAGAAGGCCCTGGAGTTCGGATACTTCATCAACGATCCCAGACCTAAGATCGAGAATATGCGTATCCAGCACGAGAACAAGGTCAAGGAGGCTGAGGCCGCCGAGCAGGGATTTGTTCCTGCTGAGCCGGAGAAGCAGTACGGCTTCGTTGCTGTTGCTGCCGGCCACGGCTTAGAGGCCATGTTCACCGATCTTGGCGCCGATGTGGTGGTAAAGGGCGGCCAGACCATGAACCCCTCCACCGACGATATACTCCGTGCGATCCTTTCGACTCCTGCAAAGACCGTTTTCGTTCTTCCCAACAATAAGAACATCATCATGGCGGCGGAGCAGGCAGTCAAGCTCACCGACAGGAGCGTCTGCGTCCTCCAGACAAGGACGATCCCTCAGGGCATCTCAGCCATGCTGGCCTTCGATGAGGAGCTCAGCCTTGCGGAGAACCGGATAAACATGACCAAGGCCTTTGAGAAGGTCTCCACCGGCCTGATCACCTATGCGGCAAGGGACTCTGAATTTGAGGGCCACCCGATCCGTGAGGGCGAGATCCTTGCCCTGGACAACGGAAAGCTGTCCTTCACCGAGCGTGACATAAACAAGGCCACAGTGAAGCTGGTGAAGCGCCTTGCCAAGGGCGATACCAGCTACGTTACCCTGATCCACGGCGCTGACGTCACCGAGGAGAACGCCGAGCATATGCAGCAGCTCCTCCAGTCGAAGCTCAGCGACAAGATCGAGGTGATGCTGGTGAACGGCGGCCAGCCGGTGTACTACTACATGATCTCAGTTGAATAAAAGAAAGCCGGACTTCTGTCCGGCTTTTTTCATGATCATGTGTCCGGCTTTGACGGACGTATTTGCTTTTGGTTTGGAACGGATCGTAGGGTCGGATAGATCTTTGATCCGGCATCCGCAGCTATATGGATAGCAGTTCGCCCAGCCGCTGTGTGCGGCAACTAACCGATGATATCCTTATTGAACAGCCTCAGCACGTCCATTTTCAGCGGGGTGTGCTCCGGCTTTGAAAGCTCCGGGTCCTCCTCAAGGAGCTCCCGGGCACAGGTCTGAGCCCTGTTCATCAGCTCCATATTGCAGGCGATGTCCGCTATCTTCAGCGGCGGAAGTCCGTGCTGGGCGCTGCCGAAGAAGTCTCCCGGCCCACGCATTTTCAGGTCCTCCTCCGAGATCTTGAAGCCGTCGGTGGTGGAGGACATGATCTTCATGCGCCTCACGCACTCCTCCGAGGTGTTGTCTGTGATCAGTATACAGCTGCTCTCGTACTCGCCTCGGCCGACCCTTCCCCTGAGCTGGTGGAGCTGGGAAAGGCCAAATCTCTCGGCATTCTCGATCACCATGACCGCCGCATTGGGCACGTCCACGCCTACCTCCACCACGGTGGTGCAGATCAGCACCTGGATCTCGCCGTCACGGAAGCGCTTCATGACCTTGTCCTTCTCGGCGGCACGCATTTTTCCGTGGAGGAGAGCCGTCGTGCAGCCCTTTAGGTCCTCCTTGGCGGCGTTCTCTGCGTAGGTCCGAACTGCGTGGAGCTCGCTCTCGGTCTCCTCGATCATCGGGCAGACCACATAGGCCTGACGGCCCTCAGCCAGCCTGTCCCGGACGAAGCCGAAGGCCCTGTGGCGGAGCTTCCCGGTGACGGCGTAGGTCTTGATCGGCCGCCGGCCCTTGGGGAGCTGGGTGATGGCGGAGATGTCAAGATCCCCGTAGATCATCAGCGCCAGTGTCCTTGGTATCGGGGTAGCCGACATGACCAGCTTGTGGGGAGACTCGCCCTTTTCCGCAAGGGCCGCACGCTGAGCCACTCCGAAGCGGTGCTGCTCGTCGGTGATCACCAGCCCCAGAGAGCGGTACTCCACGTCCTTCTGGATGATCGCATGGGTCCCCACGATCACGTCGAACTGTCCCTCCGCTATCTTCTCACGGGTGGCGGCTTTTTTCTTTGCGGTCATGGAGCCTGTCAGCAGGCAGACCCTTACGCCGAAGGGCTCCAGAAAGTCGGCCAGTGTCCGGTGATGCTGAGCGGCCAAGATCTCAGTGGGAGCCATGAGCGCCGACTGGATCCCGTTTTTTGCCGCAAAATAACAGGCTGCTGCGGCAACGGCAGTTTTTCCGCTGCCCACGTCGCCCTGTAGGAGCCTGTTCATGGGGACGGCTCTGCAAAGGTCGGCCACGATCTCGCCGACGGCCTTCTGCTGGTCATCGGTCAGCTCGAAGGGCAGGCCGCCGGTGAACTCCGAAACGTCCACGGAGCTGTCCATGGAGTAGGCCGTTTCCTTCCGGGAGCGCCTTTTCATCATGGACATACCCAGCTGGAGCTTTAGCAGCTCATCGAAGGCAAGGCGCCGGCGGGCCTCCTCTGCGGACTCCTCGCTCCGGGGGAAATGTATGTCCTCCAGAGCCGTCATCAGGGGACAGAGGCCGTATTTTTGCAGGATCTGAGGCGGAAGGGTCTCGAAGGGCTCGCTGTGCATGATGCTGAGGGCCTGGCGCATATTCGTGCGGACCATATTCACCGACAGCCCCTGAGTAAGGGGGTAGATCGGCTGGATCAGGACGCTCTCCTCCTCCTTGATATAGGTAGGGGACGAGATCTCCTTCCTAAGGAAATTCCCCATGACCTTGCCGTACATATAGTAGGTGGAGTTCTCCTTCAGGGCCTGAAAAGCGTACACGTTGTTGTAGACCACGATCAGTATATCGTCGATCCCGTCGGTGGCGCCGGCCTTGCAGATCACCAGTCCGCCCCGGATCCGCTGAGGAGGGAGCTTATGGGTGACGGTCAGCTTCAGCACGTTGTACTGCCCCAGCTCGGCCTGTGCGATCGGGACGTGGGTCCGATAGTCAAGGTAGCTCCGGGGGATATGGTAGATCAGGTCGTAGGGGGACTCGATGCCCAGCCTGCGGTACATCTCGCCTCTGGCCCTGCCTACGCCCTTGAGGTATTCTATGTCGCTGTGGAGAGTAGTGGGCATCTTCGCCCTCCTTTCGCATTAGGATCTGATCTTCTCCAGCCTGCTGCTGTCTGTGTCTCCCGAGAAAACGGGGACGGACTTATAGCAGATCTGATAGCCGCCGGGCCGGTCTTCTGAGCTGACAAAGGTGATGCAGCTATCCAGCGAAGGCCGCTCCGGGTCGAACTGTACAGAGCTGGTCTTGTGCCAAGAGAGCACGAAGGGGATAATGGGAACGTCGGCGGCAAGGATCTCGTTTGACCGGGAGCCGAGGTAGTCGTTCCGTGTGATCTCCACCACGCCGCCCTTGACGCTGTTATTGGTGCAGGTGATATGCTGAGCGTGCTTGTCCACGGGAGCGATCCCGATGAGAAGGATAGCTCCTGCAAGGACCGCAAGGAGCGCTCCTGCCAGCCTGTGCCTGCTGACGAAGAGCCCTGCTGAGAGCGCTGCCGGCACCAGGGCTGCAAGTATGATCTCTGAGAGAGTCTCCGGCAGGAAGTAGAACAGCCTCATACCGGCGGCATAGGTCCCCGCAAGAGCCGCAGCCACGGCGACGGCCAAGATGTAAAAGGGCGTGCCTGACGATGTCTTTTCCATAATGTCCTCCTCAAAAACAAAGGCGGACAGAAGTCCGCCCAAAGGTGCTTTGAAAATTATCTCTGCTCGCAGATGAGCTTGATAGCGGTCCTTTCCTCGCCGTCGATAGAGATGTTGGCGAAGGCCGGGATACAAATGAGGTCGATGCCTATAGGGGCAAGGTAGCCTCTTGCGATCGCTATAGCTTTGATAGCCTGATTAGCTGCACCGGCGCCGACTGCCTGTACCTCGACAGCCTTCTGCTCCCTGATCACACCGGCGACTGCTCCTGCGACTGAATTTGGTGATGAATGCGATGATACTTTTAAGATCTCCATTGTATTACCCTCCTAAAGATTGATCGTACAATTATTTGCCAGTAGCTATAGTACATTTTTATTATATCGTAGTATCGAAAAAAAATCAATAGCTAAAATGAAACTTTGTGACTTATCTTATAATAACACGGTCGATCTTGTGCGATTTGCCGGATTTTTCGTCAAATTCCACACATACGCCGCAGAGAAAGCAGGGCGTTGTGGCAGTCTTGAAGCGTGCAGGAGTGCGGAAACGGAAGTTCTCCAGCACGGGCCCGATCTCGGCGCCGAGGCAGGAGAGCTCCGGGCCGGTCATACCTGCGTCGGTGATGTAGGCGGTGTGGCCGCCGAGGATCATCTCGTCGGCGGTCTGGACGTGGGTGTGGGTGCCGAAAACGCCGGTGACTCTGCCGGTGAGGTAGTGGCCCATGGCCTTTTTCTCGGAGGTGGCCTCAGCGTGGAAGTCCACGAAGATGTTGGGTGTGCCGATGCCTTCCAGAAGGGCGTCGATCACGGTGAAGGGGTTGTCGAGTGGCTCAAGGCAGACCGTTCCCATAAGGTTCACCACGGCCACGGAATAAGGCCCCATATCCAGCAGGCAGACGCCCTTTCCGGGAGCTCCGCCCTCGGGGTAGTTGGCCGGACGGATGATGTAGTCCTCGTCGTAGACCGAGAGCTCGTCCTTGTAGCGGAAGGCGTGGTTGCCGGAGGTCATGACGTCGGCTCCGGCCTTTATAATGCTGTCGGCGGAGCTACGGGAGACGCCGTTGCCGTTCTCGGAGTTCTCTCCGTTGACTACGACGATGTCAGCGCCCAGCCGGGCTTTGAGGTCGTGGAGGTGTGCAGCGAGGAACCTGCAGCCGGTCTTCCCCACGACATCGCCGATAAACAGTAGTTTTTTCAATGGTCTCAGCTCCTTGTAAATCGGGATCAGGCAAGCCGACAAGCGGCTTGCGGCGAGAAATATGCGATCGGTGGCAGGGGACGCCTTCACTTGCAAGGCGTCCCCTCTGAAAAAACAGTCCCCCGGACTGTTTTTTCATTCACCCCTTGCGAGGCGCTTCAACGCATTGGGGCTCTGCCCCAAACCCCGCCAGAGGCGCTGCCTCTGGACTCCGCCAAAGGGATGTGATCCCTTTGGGAACCCTATATTATGTTATTTCATGAAAATTATATCATGCCCCGGGGAGGAGTGTCAAGGCCTTTGGAGGGACTGCACAAAAACTGTGCCGAAAAATTGTGAGATCCGCCGGTCTTTGGCGAGATCCCTACTCCCGAGAGCCCTCCTTCCCCCAAAAAACACCGCAGGATAGCCAAAAATCAAGGACAAAAAATTTTTTTGAGAAATTTTCAGAAAACCCTTGACAAGCCTCATTTTCTGTGTTATAATATATTTCGTCGTCAGGGTGCTGACGAGCATCGGTGGGGGTTTAGCTCAGCTGGGAGAGCATCTGCCTTACAAGCAGAGGGTCATAGGTTCGAGCCCTATAGTCCCCACCAAAAATTTGGCCTCGTAGTTCAGTTGGTTAGAACGCCTGCCTGTCACGCAGGAGGTCGACAGTTCGAATCTGTTCGGGGTCGCCATCATGCTTCTGTAGCTCAGTTGGTAGAGCAGGGGACTGAAAATCCCCGTGTCGTTGGTTCGATTCCGACCGGAAGCACCAAAAGGTGCAGACGACCAACGCACCTTTACAATGCGGATTTAGCTCATCTGGTAGAGCGCCACCTTGCCAAGGTGGAGGTAGCGAGTTCGAGCCTCGTAATCCGCTCCATAGTACTGGGGTAATAACCTTGGTATTACATGAATCCCGAAGCAATAGTTTCGGGATTTTTTTCTTATATCTGAACTATGCCGGGGCACCGGTCGAGATAAAAGCATACTATTATAGAAAGAGGCGGATCATGGAACAGGAAAAACGCTACGCCGTACTTATCGACGCCGATAACGTTGCGGCAAAATACACCAAGTATATCCTTGACGAGGTGTCGAACTACGGCATCGTCACCTACAAGAGAGTCTACGGCGACTGGACAAGGCCAAATCTGGCCGGCTGGAAGAGCATGGCGCTGGACAACGCTATCACTCCCGTCCAGCAGTACAGCTATACCACCGGTAAAAATGCCACCGACTCTGCAATGATCATCGACGCTATGGATATCCTCTATTCGGACAACGTGGACGGATTTTGCATAGTTTCCAGCGACAGCGACTTCACCCGGCTGGCTATCAGGCTGAGAGAGTCCGGCAAGCACGTCATCGGCATGGGTGAGAAGAAGACTCCCAAGCCCTTTAGCACGGCCTGCAACGCCTTCAAGTATCTGGAGATCATCGCCGAGGAGGATATACAGAGCTCCGCCGAGAACGAAAAGGTGGCTATGAAGGAGATGGAGTCCGACATCATCAGGATCGTCTCCGAGAACGCAAATCTCCAGGAGGAGATCAACATCGGCGAGCTGGGGAGCCGTTTACAGGGACGCTATCCCGATTTCGACGTGAGGAATTACGGCTATTCCAAGTTCTCACAGTTCCTCAAATACTTCGACTGCCTCAGCTTCCGGCAGGTGGGCAGCAGTATCCTTGTTTCCCTAAAGAACGATACCTCGGATCTGGACCGGATCAGCGAGGTGCTGGCTTCGATCGTGCGCTCCAACGGCAGCAAGGGCTATAATCTGGGCGAGCTGAAAAAGCAGCTCTGCACCAAGGTGCCGGATTTCAGCCTAAAGACCTACGGCTATTCAAAGTTCAGCCGGTTCGTGGAGAACCTGCCGGGCTTCCGCATAAAAAACAACAATGTTCTGATCTCTGAGGGGTAAGATATGGGGGTACTGAAAAAGGTGTCGCTGTTCCTGATAATTGCGTCAGTGGGTATGCTGGCAGTTGCGAGCTACAGATATGCAAAGCGTTCGGGGCTGTTCTTCGACTACCCGGAGGCTCAGTATCTCACTGAGGAGGAGGCCGCCGTCCGGCCGGTGTACAGCGGACTGAACAAGCCGGAGCAGGCCGTTTATACGGCTCTGTACCGTGGGATGACCGATGTTCAGGATAAGATCCCGCTCCCGGCTGACATGGACGGGGACGTTTATTCCAGGGTCTATCAGATCGTGGAAAAGCAGGAGCCGGAGTTCTTCTACCTCGACTCTATCTATTATACTGCCGACCGGGTCCGTGAGGCCGAGATCGTTTACCGTGACCTCAGCGGCATCGACGACAGGAAGGCTGCTCTTGAGTCTGCCGTGGAGCGTGCTTGCTCGGGTATGCCCAGCGGCGGCGACTACGACAAGGTCTATTACATAAATGAATATCTGGCGAAGATCTGCTCCTACACCACCGGCCGGGACAGCGACGGCTATGAGTCTACGGCCTACGGCTGTCTGGTGGAGGGCCTTGCCAACTGCGAGGGCTACGCAAAAGCCTTCAGACTGCTGGCCAGCCGGGCCGGTGTGGAGAGCGCCGTGGTGATCGGGATCACCTCTAAGGGCGAAAATCACGCTTGGGCTCAGGTGAAGGTAGGCGGAGAGTGGTACAATACCGACCCCACCTGGGACGACAGCGACGACGGCGAAAACGAGGTCCGCATGATGTATTTCCTGTGCGATGATAAGGACTTCTCTCGGACCCATACCGTGGACGAGTCGCTGTTCAAGCCCTTCCGCTGCACCTCGAACAAGGACAACTATTTCGTCCGCAATGGGCTGTATATCGACGAAAATACGGATCCTCGGGAGATCCTCTCCCGGGAGCTCTCCGGCGGAAGCATGGCCGTTGATCTGAAATTCGCCTCTCAGGAGCTCTACGACGGCTTCAAGTCTCGCTTCATCGACGGCGAGGAGATCTTTGAGGTGGCCCGTGACACAGGAAGGTTCACGGCGTCGTCCCTCTCGCTGACCCTTGTGGAGAGCGAGGAGGAGCTCTGCCTGACCATTAAGTTCTGACCTCTGGTCAAAGTATACAAAAATCCCACATTCTCGCCCCGAAAATTTGAGTTGACAAAAGTGAGGCGGAGTGGTATAATAAATAAGTCGCCTGATGAGGACGACGAAAAACAGCACCTTGAAAACAGAACAATGCAAGAAAAGTAACGACCCTTGAGATTCCTTTTCCTTGGCGAAAGTTAGGGAAGAGATAAGTCAAGCGAAGACTAAAAAATGCGCAGTAATAACGCAAGCGTTATTGAACAGGATTTCAATGCTGCATAGAAGATATGCAGATTGATATACAACTTATATAAAGAGTTTGATCCTGGCTCAGGACGAACGCTGGCGGCACGCTTAACACATGCAAGTCGAACGGAGAATGTTTGAGTTTACTTAGACATTCTTAGTGGCGGACGGGTGAGTAACACGTGAGCAACCTGCCTTTGAGAGAGGGATAGCTTCTGGAAACGGATGGTAATACCTCATAACGTAGT
>JAFUAO010000075.1 GCA_017460665.1 Ruminococcus sp. | reverse complement strand
TCCTCTTTGCCCACCAATGCCGCCCGGCGTGAGCCGGGCGGTGGGCGTTTCTGCACATGAAAACGGTTATACAGACCAGCAGACGTTTTGTAGACCGGCGGACGGCCAATGGCCGTCCCTACAAAGTTCCCGTAAGGCACGGGCGGTGTGTGGCCGTCCCTATACAGCGCAGGGGCGATGTGGGCATCGCCCCCTACAGGCCGTTTCAATACACATTGTCCAATTTCCGGGAGGCCGAGGGCGGCCTCCCCTACATTTTTTCGTAAGGCACGGGCGGTCTAGGCACCGATAACTCAAAACTCCCAAAATATTTCTTCTCAAGCCGTTGCTTTATTCAGAAACTTGTGCTATAATAAAGTGTGTGTGCATTTTTACTATAAGGAGCGCAGTTGTATGAGATACAAAAGGACCCAGATCGCCGAGGGCATCGGCTTTTCCTGTATCATAGACGAAAAATTCAAGACCACCTCTATCGCTGTCCGCTTTATCACACCCCTCGACAGCGATACCTCCGCCGCTAACGCCCTTGGTATGGCGGCCCTAACTACCACCACAAGAGCCTATCCCTCCCCTGCTATGCTCAACGAAAGGCTCTCCTCCCTCTACGGAGCAGGCCTGACCTCCTTCGCACGGAAACGTGGAGACCTCCAGATCTTAGGCGTTTCCGCCTCCTGGATCTGCAGCAGATACGCTATCGACGGCGAGGACCTTAGCGGCGAGATGCTCCGGATCGTCCGGGGCTGCCTCTTCGAGCCCGACGCCGAGAACGGCCGCTTCTCAGAGGAGCCCTTCGCCATTACCAAGACCGAGCTCCTTGACCGGATCGAGTCTGAGCTGAACAATAAGCGTGGCTACGCCCTTTCAAAAGCCTCTGAGACCGCATTTCGGGGTGAGCCGGCTGAGCTGCCCTTCTACGGCAGCAAGGAGAGCGCCCTGGCAGTCACGGCGGAGTCGGCCTTCGCAGCCTATGAGAATATCCTGCGGACCGCTCAGATCGAGATCACTATCGTTTCTCCGGAGGAGATCCCCGGAGCCGAGGAGGACTTCCGCAGAGAGCTCCTGTCTGCCCAGCGCCAGCCTGTGCCGGTGACCTTCCGCAGCAAGAGCCCCCTGAAGCCTCAGCCTGTGACCGTCAGCGAGGAAATGGACGTGAACCAGTGCAAGATGGTGCTGGCTCTGAAATCGCCCTCGGACGACGTCTACGCCATGCGTATGCTCAGCGTGATCCTCGGCGAGCTGCCGGTATCGAAGCTGTTCCTGACCGTCCGTGAGAAGCTGAGCCTGTGCTACTACTGCGCCAGCGCCTACAGTTCCACCAAGGGCACTCTCTTCATCGACAGCGGCGTCCAGCGCAGCAATATCGAAAGGGCCAAGGAGGAGATCCTCCACCAGCTCTCACTGATCCGTGAGGGCGAGATCTCAGACGAGGAAATGGAGAGCGCCATGCTCAGCCGGGAGGACATACTCTCCTCCGTAGGCGACACCCCCTCGTCATGGTCCAGCTGGTACTTCGAGAGGCTCTGCGACGGCGGTATCTGCGAGCCGAAGGACGTTCTGCTGGACTACAAGGCCGTCACCAAGGCAAGAATCGTCCACGCCGCCCAGTCTCTGGAGCTGGACAGCGTTTGGCTAATGCTGGATAAGGAGGAAGGCTAATGTCAGAGATGAACAAGATCGTCAGCCGTCAGACCGGCGATAGCTGCATCCATGTCAAGCACAGCAGCGGTCTGGACATATATATCTGCGAAATGCCGGGCTTTAGCAGCACTGTAGCCCTTTTCGGGACGAAATACGGCTCGGTGAACAATATGTTCCGGCAGAAGGGCGACGAGGAACTGACCGTGGTGCCGGAGGGCATCGCTCACTTCCTTGAGCACAAGCTCTTTGAGAACGAGGACTGCAAGGTCTTTGAGCAGTATGCCAAGACCGGCGCCTCCGGGAACGCCTTCACCTCCTTTGACAAGACGGTGTACCTGTTCAAGTGCTCGAAGAACTGGCAGGGATCACTGAGGATACTGCTGGACCACGTCCAAAAGCCCTACTTCACACAGGAGCTGGTGGACAAGGAGCTGGGCATAATCGGGCAGGAGATCCGGATGTCCAACGACGACCCAAGCTGGCGTGTGCTGTTCAATATGCTGAAATGTATGTACCGCAGCCACCCGGTGAAGATCGACATCGCCGGCACTGAGGAGAGCATCGCCAAGATCACGGCGGAGCTATTGTACAAGTGCTACGATACCTTCTATAATTTGAACAACATGGTGCTGTCCGTTGCGGGGAACATCGACGCCCGGCAGGTGCTGGAGATCTGCGACGAGCTCCTTATCCCCTGTCAGGACAAGGGCCTTGACCCCTTCTTCCCGGAGGAGCCCGATGAGATCCTCCAGCCGGAGATCCGTGAGGCCCAGCCGGTGGGAGCTCAGCTCTTCTACTACGGCTTCAAGTGTAAGGACTGCTATGGGCAGGAGCGCCTGAAAAAGACCCTTGCCGCTGCTACGGCCGCCTCCCTCATCACTGACGACGCCTCTGAGCTCTATCAGGACCTGCTGAAAAGGCACGTCATAAACTCAGGCTTCGACGGGGACGTGTTCTGCGGCGACGGCTTCTTCACAGTGATCTTCATGTGCGAGTCTGATCACCCGGAGGAGGTCCGCAGCGCTGTTCTCGGAGAGATAGAGCGCTGGAGGACCGAGGGCATCGACGAGAAGGCCTTCCAGAGGATCAAAAAGTCCACCTACGGCTCACTTATCCGAGAGCTGAACAACGTGGACGCTGTGGCGAACATCATGCTGAACGCCCACATGGAGGGGATCTCGCCCTATGATACTATCGACGCACTGTCTGAGCTCACCTCAGAGGACGTGCTGAGATTTGCTTTAGAGGAGCTCAGAGAGGACCGGAGCGTTCTCTCAATAATAGAAAGGGAAGGTGAAAAGCAGTGAACGGAGCTGTTGAACGCATAAACGACCTTGATACCATATTTTTCCCCAAGCTGGGGCTGAAATTCCACATCGATCCCACGGCCTTCCACATCGGAGGCGTATCGATCCAGTGGTACGGGATCATCATCACGGTGGGCCTGATACTGGCGCTGGTGTACTGTCTGCCGAAGATGAAGCGCTTCGGACTGGACGCCGACCGCACGATCGACGCTGTTATCGGCGGAGTTCTGGGCGGCATCGTAGGCGCAAGGATCTACTATGTCATCTGGAAGTGGGACGACTATCAGCGTGACACCGTCGGCGAGACCCTAAAGGCAATGGTCAACACCAGAAACGGCGGCCTTGCCATTTACGGCGGACTGATCGGTGCCCTTATCGTGGGACTGATCATCTGCAAGATCCGGAAGGTCAAGACGCTCCCCATGCTGGACATCACTGTTATCGGCTTCCTCATCGGCCAGGGCATAGGCCGCTGGGGGAATTTCGTGAACCAGGAGGCCTTCGGCACCAACACGGACAGCTTCCTTGGCATGACCGGCGGACGGATCCAGGAGACTATCCTCTCCCAGACCCAGATCGGCGGCGATATGTACAACAACGGCCTTGCCACCATGCTCTGGGAGAAGCCGGTACACCCCTGCTTCTTATACGAGTCAGTGTGGTGCCTGCTGGGATTTTTGGTGCTCTCCTTCTGGAGCAAGCGCCGGAAGTACGACGGCCAGCTCCTGCTGATGTACATGGCTTGGTACGGAGCCGAGCGCTTCATCGTTGAGGGCCTTCGCACAGACAGCCTCATGGTGGGGAATATCCGAGTTTCACAGGCTCTGTCAGCGATCATCTTCATCGTTTCAGTGATCCTGCAGATCATATTCTTCTTCCGCAGAAAGCGTGATCCCGAGAGCTTCGTGCTGTACTCCTCCACCGAGGAGTCAAGGCTGCTCATCGAGGAGGGCCGCAGGAAGCGCATGGGCATGACAGGCTCCGACGCCATGATCATGGCCGACGAGGACGACGACATCGGCATACTGCCTCCCGAGGACGAGGACGAGGCTGAGGAAGTCGCCGAGGCTGTAGAGGAGAAGACTGAGGAAGTCGCCGAGGCTGTAGAGGAAGAGGCCGAGGAGGTCGCCGAGGCTGCTGAGGAAGAGGCCGAGGAAGCAGTCGAGGCTGTAGAGGAAAAGGCCGAAGAGGTAGCCGAGGCTGTAGAGGAAAAGGCCGAAGAGGCCGCTGAGGCTGCTGAGGAAAAGGCTGAGGAAGCAGTCGAGGCTGCTGTAGAAGAAGCTGAGGATAAGTATGAGCAGCTTGCTGAGGCCGTGGACGAAAGGCTCACAGGCGGCAGCGGCAAGAGCTCCCACAATAAAAAGAAGCGCAGGAAATAAGGAGGTACTTAAAATGGCACAGATCATCGACGGCAAGGCCGTTTCAGCAAGCGTTAAGGAAGAGGTAAAGGCAGAGGCCGCTAAGCTCCGGGAGGAGCACGGCCTGAAGGTGGGCCTGGCGGTAGTTATCGTGGGCAGCGACCCGGCCTCCCGTGTTTACGTCAACAACAAGAAGAAGGCCTGCGAAGCTGTTGGCTTCCAGTCCTATGAGTACGCACTGGACGAGAGCACCACTCAGGAGCAGCTCCTGGATCTGGTGGAGGTCCTCAACCGTGACAGCAGAGTGAACGGCATACTGGTACAGCTCCCTCTGCCTAAGCACATCGACGAGAAGGCCGTGATCAATGCGATCTCTCCCAAGAAGGACGTTGACGCCTTCCACCCGGAGAACGTGGGCCGGATCATGATCGGCGAGTATTCCTTCCTGCCCTGTACTCCTGCCGGCGTTATGCGCCTCATCGAGAGCACAGGCGTTGACATCACCGGCAAGCACTGTGTAGTCATCGGAAGGAGCAACATCGTGGGCAAGCCCCAGGCTATGCTCCTGCTCCAGAAGAACGGCACCGTTACGATCTGTCACTCAAAGACCAAGGACCTCAAGGAGGTATGCCTCAGTGCGGATATACTGGTAGTCGCTATCGGCAGAGCTAAGTTCATCACCGGCGATATGGTCAAGGAGGGCGCTGTCGTCATCGACGTGGGCATGGACAGGGATGAGAATGGAAAGCTCTGCGGCGACGTGGACTTCGAGTCTGCCGAGAAGCGTGCCGGATACATCACTCCCGTTCCCGGAGGAGTCGGCCCCATGACCATCGCTATGCTCATGAAGAACACCCTCACCGCCGCTAAGCAGCAGGCCGGGATCCAGTAAGGAGGAGCTATGGGACTCAACATCAGAAAGAGCATCAAGCTGGGGAAGTTCCTGAAGATCAACAAGACCAAGAAGGGCATGAGCGTGACGATCGGCGGCAAGAGCTTCAAGCTGACGCTGAACGACAAGAAAAAGGTCACCGCAAGCCTCCCCGGAACAGGCATCTCCTACGATACCACGCTGGGAAAGAACGGCAAGAAGGGCGGCTCCAAGAAGGAGGCTCCTGCCGAAAAGACTGCGCCACCGCAGGACGAGGACTAAGACCTATCCACGGCTCTCCGGCTATAAGCCGGAGGGCCTTTTTTTTTGCCCTTCACAAAAATGCACCGATTTTCGCCCGGTACAGGTCCGTAAATGCGACAAATTGCTACATTTTTCTAAAGCTATTGACATCATGAAAAATAGCGTGTAAAATATAATTGTGAGCCGGGACAGAGAGATCTGTTCCCGGCGGTTTATATGTGTAGACGGCGGCACTTGGCCGCAAAAAAGACCGATCAAAGATCAAAAGGAGAATTTCAATGGTTTTCAGCAGTCTGGAGTTTATTTTTATATTCCTCCCTGCGTTCATGATAGTTTACGGCATTGCGCCTAAAGCATACAAAAATGCCGTCATTTTCTTCGGGAGCCTGATCTTCTACAGCATGGGCGTCCTTAAAAACCCCATCTATATCCTGCTCTTCCTCCTGACGATCCTATTCAACTTCATCATCGGCGAATTCATCGGCAATTTCCGCAGGTCGGCCAAATTCTGGCTGTTCCTGGGCGTGGTGTTCAACTTCTGGTGGCTGATCTTTTTCAAGTACACCGGCTTCTTCTTCACCAACATCAATTCGGCCTTCCACGCCTCTCTGCCGGTAAAGGACATAATACTGCCGATCGGTATCAGCTTCTATACCTTCCAGAACGTCTCCTACATAGCTGACGTTTACCGCCGAAGGACCTCACCCGAGCACAGCTTCATCAACTACGGCGCCTATATCAGTATGTTCCCTCAGCTCATCGCCGGCCCTATCGTTACCTACAGGACCGTCGCTGATAGGCTGGAGCGGCGCACCCACTCGATCGCTCAGGTGGAAAACGGCCTCAAGACCTTCACTATCGGTCTGGGCTATAAGGTCCTCATCGCAAACCGGCTGGGCGGCCTGTGGAGCGAGCTGAGCCGCATAGGCTATCAGAGCATCTCGCCGAAGCTGGCGTGGATGGGCATCTTCGCCTATTCCTTCCAGCTCTACTTCGACTTCTGCGGATACTCCCTCATGGCTATCGGCCTTGGCCAGATCATGGGCTTTAGCTTCCCGAGGAACTTCGACCACCCCTATATGTCCACCACCATGACAGAGTTCTGGCGGCGCTGGCATATCACCCTTGGCACCTGGTTCAGGGAGAACGTTTATATCCCCCTCGGCGGCAACCGCCACGGCACCGCAAAGACCGTCCGCAACTACTTCGTCGTCTGGGCCCTCACAGGGCTCTGGCACGGCGCAAGCTGGAACTTCATCCTGTGGGGACTGGTGCTCTTCGGCCTGATCATGCTGGAGAGGTTCGTCATCGGCGGCTTCCTCAATAAGTACAAGCTGTTCGGCCACCTTTACATGATACTTGTGATCCCGCTGACCTGGCTGCTCTTCGCAGTCACGGACCTTCATCAGCTGGGAGTTTATTTCCTCCGCCTCATGCCCTTCATCCCTCAGAAGGCGCATACCCTTTTCGACGGCGACTTCGCAAAATACTGGGGGATCTACGGTAAATTCCTCATCGCCGGACTGGTGTTCTCAACGCCCCTTCCGGCAGCAGTCTACAGAAAGATAAAGAACTCTCCCGTCACCGCCTTCATTCTTCTGGCAGTGTTCTGGGGGTCTGTATACTGTATGTATAAGGGAATGAACGATCCTTTCATGTATTTCAGATTTTAAGGAGACTCGAAAATGAAAAAAGCCAAGAAGAACCTATATACCCTCCTGCTCCTAGTGACCTGCTTCGTGGCATCGCCCTTCATCTTCCACCAGATCTGGAAGAACGCTAAGGAGGCAAAGCGCACTCCCGAGGTACCGCCGCCGGTGGTCCAGCAGCAGAACGACCCTGTGCCTCCCGTCCAGGACGAGGGCGAGGCTCCCGATGCCAACGAGGGAGCTGTTCCCGTTGAGGCGACTACCGCAGCCCCTGACGGCTCACCGGAGGCCTCGCAGGAGACTGCTCCGGCAGAAAATACAGTTTTATACGACTACGTCACCTCCGATGCCTCCTACTTCGACGACGCCCTGTTCATCGGCGACTCTCGGACCGTGGGGATACAGGAGTACGGTACTCTCAAGAACGCCGATTATTTCTGCGATGTGGGCCTTTCAGCCTCTCAGATAGACGAGGCCGAGATCGGCGGCCGGACCTTCGACCAGGTCATCGACGACAAACAGTACGGCAAGATCTACGTCATGCTGGGCGTGAACGAGGTGGGCAACGACTATGAGTTCACCGTGACTAAGTTCCGGGCCCTGATCGAGAAGCTGAAGGTCCATCAGCCCGACGCTGTGATCTATATACAGGGAAATCTCCATGTTTCGGCCTCCGCTGAAACGAACATCATCAACAACGCCGCTATCGACTACCTCAACAGCCGCTTTGCGCAGCTTGCTGACTACAAGAAGGTATTCTACATCGACGTTAATCCCCTGTATGACGACGAATACGGCTATTTCAACGCCGCCTACACCGACGACGGGGTACACCCCTTCGGGCAGTATTATGTCCAGTGGTGCGACTGGCTCTGCACCATGACAGTACCTGCCTCCGCCGATACCGATACGAATGAGGCCTCTCCTGAGGCATGACAAAAAGGGACTGCGTGAGCAGTCCCTTTTTTCATTTCACATATCCGATCAGCTTGCCAAGACAGGGCTCAAAGCAGCTCCCGTACCAGACCTCGTCAAAATGCCCGATGGTCTCATGCACGCAGTCCGCCGTGAAGTCCACCGCTATCCGCAAAGACTGCTCCAGCCCCTTCCCAAGAGCCGCAGCTCCCGTGAAAACACTGGCGAAAATGTCCCCCGTGCCGTGGACCGTCTGGTCAACGTGCTCCCGGAAGGCGTAGAAGAACTCCCCGGTCTCGGAGCTGTATGCAGCCGCCCCGTGGCCGCCCTCCTCCGAGCGCACTCCCGTGAGCACAGGGGTCTTGCAGCCAAGCCCGGCAAGTCCCACTAAGATCTCACGGATCTCCTCCGGCGAGCGCTCCTCCTTGTAGGGGATCCCCAAGAGCAGCGAGGCCTCGGTCATGTTGGGGATGATGTGGTCCGCAAGTGAGCACAGCCGGCGCATCTGAGCCACGAATTCCTCGGTAAATCCGGCGTACATCTTGCCGTTGTCGCCCATGACCGGGTCCACCACGATGAAGTTCTCAGGGGTGGAGAAGTCCCGGAAGAAGTCCGCCACGATCTGGACCTGCTCAGGCGAGCCCAGATAGCCCGTGTATACGGCGTCAAAGCTGAGCCCGAGGTTCTTCCAATGGGCGGCGATCTGCGGTATATCGCTGGTCAGGTCCCGGAAGGTATACCCGGTGAAGCCGCCGGTATGAGTTGACAAAACGGCGGTCGGGATCACGGCGGTCTCGATCCCCATTGCCGATATTATGGGCAGGGCTACGGTCAGCGAGCACTTCCCGAAGCATGATATATCCTGTATCGTAACGACTTTTTTCATCTGATCATTCTTTCTTTATTTAGTGCATCATTTTTTGTTTCTCAGAGCTCTGATCTCGCTCTTTGTTTTGTCCTTGCTCGTTGTCAGCGCCTTATACCAGCGCAGGACATAGGCGGCCGGCAGGAGCAGCGGGTTTTTTTGGGCGAAGGGATACCATTTTTTTATGTAGGCCGGGGAGGGGAAGAGCCTCGACAGGACGAACCCTGCCCCGGACTTTCCGCTCTCCTGCTGGAATCTCTTCAGGTCGTTCTCGGCACGCTTGCTCGTCAGACCGTAAATGCCATATTTCAGGTACTCCATCATGAAGCTCTCCTCTTCATCGGTGAGCTCGGGGAGCTTGTCATCGGAAAGCAGCTTGAAGGCGAGCTCTCTGCGCTTTTTTTCAAACTGATCCATGCCCATTTCTTTTGCCGCTGAGCTTATCCTGTCCCAGTCAAGAGCCTCTCCCTTTTCCTTTAGGAAAATATAGCAGTCCACCAGTCCACGGATACCCGTGCCGCTTTTTATAAAATGCTTATACTCATGGGCGGTCATGTAGATGTAGGCTTCCTCGTCGGAGAGATGATAGCCGAAGCTGTCATCGCTGTTTTTTATCATCAGCGCAGACATATCCCTGTAATGCTGTTGGAGCTGAGGATAGAGCCTTTCCTCGAAAAGATATGAGTGGAGTTCGAAATTCATGACAGGGGGCTTAGTATACTCGTCACAGTGGCTGGACATAAAACGCTTGGCAGTGTAGCCTCTTTCGGTCATGATCTTGTTGGCCTTTTCCCGGCAGGAGCTGTCGATGAGTATGTCGTTGTCTGACATTTCCCTCATGCCAGGCGCAGGGTATAGCTCCTTCATCAAGCTGCCCTTCATTTCAAGATACCAGATCCCCTGCTCCTCGAACTGATCGGTGATCGCCTTGCGTTCGATGTCCAGCAGGATATTCTTCCGGACCGACTTATGATAGGCCTGAGCGAAGTCGTTGCTGCCGGCCCCTGCCCGTTCAAGGACCGGGTAAACGGTGGCTCTGATCGACTGGGATCTGCACAGCTTGTACATCTGCTCCATGTCGATCCCGGAGATCCTCTCCGGATCGGGTGTCGTTCCGTTAGCGGCGCAGCTCAGCAGGCAGATAAGGTCCTGAGTCAGCTTTTCCATATTTTTCTCCTTATTTCAGAATAGACCCGTGGATGGCGAAGTGCTTGGGTATGCCGTGCTCACGGATCAAGTTTAGGTCTCCCTGTATGAGGGGGAGGAAGTAGTTCAGGGCGAACCTCCTGATGTTGTTCCCGGCGGAATTTATGTAGTTCTTGGGCAGGAATTTCTCCTTGTTGGCCACCTGAGAAGCGTCTGCTGTCTCGATAGTCACGGTGTAGGGTATGTCCTCGATACGTCGGAAGACCATGACCTTTCCGGTCTGGCCGGAAAGGGCGCAGCGGACTCCCGCAGCTCCGATCGCCTCGGCCTCGTCGATGTCGGTCTTTGAGCCAAGGTGTGAGGAGCAGCGCTGCATGACGTTGAGCTCGATAGAGCGCACCTTGCAGCCGATCTCGGTCCTCACAACGTCCTCCAGATACTTTCCGATGCCTGAGAGGTACTTGTGGCCGAAGTTGTCTACCAGCCCAGACTGGACTCCCTCAGGGACCTCGATCCCCTCGGAAACGGCGATGATCACGGCCTTGTGCTTGCTCATCTCCTGCCGCACGTCAGAGAGGAAGCGCTCCAGAGAGAACTCGACCTCCGGGACGTACACGAGGTGAGGAGCAGTTTCTCCTATGGCATGGAGGACGGCGCTGGAGGCCGTCAGCCAGCCGGCGTGCCTGCCCATGATCTCCACGATCGTGACGGAGGGTATGCTGTAAACGATGCTGTCCCGGGTGATCTCCTGCATGGTGGTAGCAACGTACTTTGCCGCCGAGCCAAAT
>JAFUAO010000008.1 GCA_017460665.1 Ruminococcus sp. | reverse complement strand
TGAGGGAAAAGAGAGTGCAGAGAGGAAAACCGAAGAGAGGGGAGGGCCGCCGGCTTTTGTACCAGTTTTTTGTTAAAGCCCTCCCCTCCGGAGGTGTTCCTCTTTGCCCTCCTGTGCCGTCCGGCCATAGCCGGGCGGTGGGCGTTCCTGCACATGAAAACGGTCGAAGAAGGCCGGGCCAACGATGTTCGCCCCTACAATTTGTTCCCGGAGATCGGCCGGGAGGCCGAGGGCGGCCTCCCCTACACAACATATATGGCGCACGGACGGCCATTGGCCGTCCCTACAAGAGTTCTGGGAGGCAGAGGCTCGCTCCAAACTCAAAACTTGTAACTTCCCAGAGAAAACCTGTTGATTTTTTTTCAAAAATGTGTTATAATGAACTCCTACCACGAGCAAGGGAGTTGATCTTATTGAAGGGAAAACTGATCGTCATCGACGGTCTCGACGGCAGCGGCAAGGAGACCCAAGCCAAGCTGCTCGCCCAAAAACTGGAGGAAAAAGGCCTGAACGTCAGGACAGTCTCCTTCCCCGTCTATGAGAGCCCGGCCTCTGCCCCCGTCAGGATGTACCTTTCCGGCAAATTCGGGAAGGCCCCCGGCGACATCGGCGCTTATGCGGCCTCTGCGCTCTTCGCCGTGGACCGCTTCGCCAGCTTCAAGACCGACTGGCAGGAGTTCTACCAGCAGGGCGGCATCGTCATCGCAGACCGCTATACTACGTCAAATGTGGTCCATCAGTGCTCAAAGCTCCCTCGGGATCAGTGGGACAGCTTCTCCGATTGGCTCTTCGACTTTGAGTACCGCCTCATGGGGATACCTGCCCCCGACGCCGTGATCTACCTGAGGGTCGATCCGGAGGTCAGTCAGGAGCTCATTTCCCGGCGCTACAACGACAACGAAGAGAAAAAGGACATCCATGAGCGTGATGTGGAGTACCTAAAGCGCTCACGGCTCACCGCAGACTACTTCGCTCAGGCTCTGGACTGGCAGTGTGTGGAGTGTATTTCCGGCGGGGAAATGCGCTCTATCCAAGCGATCTCGGAGGATATTGCCGTGATAGCCGACAACACAATATACGGATAGTATAATTATAAAATTATATCAATTATCATTGTATATTATGACGAAATTTTATAGATTTGTTGTATAATTTCAAAAATAGCTTGATTTTTTTCAATAATTATGTTATAATCGGAGAAGAATATAAAATGCTCCTTGTGTACTTTCTTTCGGCTTTTCCCTTGCCGGTCAGGGAGCTCCCCTGTTTATATTTTCAGTAAATGTATTTTCTACCATTTGTATGAATATCATTGACAACTATTTTTGATCGTGTTATCATTATTACAGAGCAGTTATCTCTACTGTGCCGGCCTTCGGCAGCCTCTGCCCTGAAATGCCGCCCGTGAGCTCAATGCCAAGCTCACCTCCCGGCAGCAGTTCCAAATAGCTGCGTATCAAGTTAAATGGAGGGGTTTAATATGCAGACAGTTAATCTCAGACTTGATCCAAATGCTCTGACTGAGGATCAGGTAACTGAAGTTACATTAAAATCGTTAAAAGAAAAAGAAAAAGTCGGCGTTACTGACTATCCTATCCTTGAATTTGACAATCGGTCCCTCAACCTCCTTTATTCGGGAGTCAAGGAGACTTTGAGATACAGCAAAGTTAAAGTCGCAGGCGGAAAGGTCTATGAGGTGATCAAGCGTGGCTTCGATATCGTCGCCTCAGCCTGTGCTCTCACTGTTTTGGCTATACCGCTGGGCGTTATAGCGCTCATCATCTACATAGACGATAAGGGCAACCCTGTGTTCTCTCAGGTCCGCCTTACGAAGAACGGCAAGCCCTTCCGTATGTATAAGCTCAGATCTATGTGCATGAACGCCGAGGAGCGCTTCGCAGAGGTCCAGAAGGAGAACCAGAGCGACGGTCTTGCTTTCAAGGCCGAGAACGATCCCCGTATCACAAGGATCGGCAAGTTCATCAGAAAGACCTCTATCGACGAGCTGCCTCAGCTCTTCAATGTCCTGAAGGGCGATATGTCCATTATCGGGCCCCGTCCGCCCCTTCCCCGTGAGGTCGTGCTGTATACCCCCGAGCACATGGACAGGCTCCTTGTGAAGGGCGGCCTCTCATGTATCTGCCAGACCGAGGGCAGGAGCGACATGGAATTCGACAAGTGGGTAGAGAGCGACGTAGAGTATATCCAGAAAAGGAGCGTGGGCCTCGACCTGAAGCTCATGTTCAAAACAGTTACCGCTGTTATCCTCCGTAAGGGAGCTAAATAACGAGATCTCCACACCTCGCAAGAGGTGTGTTTTTTTGCAATTTTTCGGGGAAAATGTAAAATTTCTTTGAAATGCCTTTACAAAAAACGGAAAAAGTATTACAATTATCTCCGAGAATGAAGGAGGTAATGATATGAAGAGCTCAAATATACTGCACAGAGCTGCCCTTACCGCAGCCGCTGCCGCAATGACGCTGTCGGCTATGGCTCCGGCAGCAGCAGTCCTCTTCCCCATGAACGCTCAGGCCGGTCAGCAGCTCGGCCAGACCGATTTCGATGAGGGCGTGGGCCTGCCGTGGCATATCTGCGAGTCAGCTCCCGGAGAAATGGACTTCGAGATCGACAACGGCGTCTACAAGATAACTATCGTGAACCCAGGCGGCGCCTCTCAGGGCGGCGAGGACCGCTGGGACTGCCAGTTCCGCCACAGAGGCCTCAAGATCGTGGCAGGCCATCAGTACAAGGTCAGCTACGAGATCACTGCCTCGAACAGCGGAAAATACTACACTAAGATCGGCAACCTTGACGGTGATCTGGAGCTTTGGCACAATATGTCCACCGGTCAGGGAGACTTCGACAGCCAGTGGGAGCCTATCCAGATCGGCGCTAACGAGACCAAAAAGGTGGAGGTAACGTTCACTCCCACCCAGTCCCTTGACGTGGCGGAGTGGGCCTTCCACTTGGGCGGCGACGGACAGTATACCCCCGGAGGCTGCTTCCCGGCAGGTACTGTCATAACCTTCGACAATATGTCCCTGATCGACCTGACAGGCGACGAGAACGACTATATCCAGCCCGAAAAATGGCAGAGAGCTGACATCCTCACCAATCAGGTGGGCTATTTCACCGAGAGGGCCAAGCGTGCTACTCTCCTTTGCGGCGACAAGAAGAGCGTGGATTTCGAGCTGAAGGACAGCTCCGGAAAGACCGTCTATGAGGGCGAGAGCAAACCCTTCGGCTTCGATGAGGACTCAGAGGACAACGTCCATGTGCTGGACTTCTCCGACTTCGACGGCGAGGGCACCTTCTACCTTGAGGCCGAGAACGGCGCTGTCAGCCGGGAGTTCACCGTTGGCGAGCCTGCGCCCTATTCCAGCCTTCTCTACGATGCGCTGAATTACTTCTACCAGAACCGCAGCGGCATCGAGATCGAGAGCCAGCTCATCACCTCCGGCGATGCTGACGCCCTTGCCCGTGCCGCCGGCCACCCCAAGGATATGGCCGAGATCCAGCAGACCTGGGGCTATTCCGGCTCCAGCGGTACGATCGACGTTACCGGCGGCTGGTACGACGCCGGAGACCACGGAAAGTACGTCGTAAACGGCGGCTTCTCCCTGTGGATGCTCCAGAACCAGTACGAGACTGCCCTGAAATACGGCTTTGAGGACAAATTCGCCGACGGCACCATGAATATCCCCGAGAACGAGAACGGCTTCCCCGACCTGCTGGACGAGGCAAGGTGGGAGATGGAGTGGATGTTCTCCATGATCGTGGACAACGGCGAGTACAAGGACATGCTCTACCACAAGGCCCACGACGAGAAGTGGACCGCTCTGGGGATAGCTCCGGCGGACGACGATATGAAGAGGATCGTGAAGCCTCCCACGACTGCGGCTACGCTGAATTTCGCCGCCTGTGCAGCTCAGGCCTCACGGCTGTGGAAGGATCTGGATGAGGACTTTGCACAGAAGTGCCTTGATGCTGCGGAGGACGCCTACGCTGCCGCAAAGAAGCACCCGGATATGTACGCTCCCCTTGACGAGAGCGTGGGCGGAGGCGCTTACGGCGACGACGATGTGGAGGACGAGTTCTGCTGGGCAGCCACCGAGCTGTTCATCACCACCGGCGACGAGGACTACTACGACGAGATAACCGAGAACGAGTTCTTCCTCTCGATGCCCGAAAAACTGGGCGGAGGCGAGAGCGTGGACACCGCCGGCAGCTTCGACTGGGGCAACACCGGAGGTCTGGGCACCCTCAGCGCTGCGCTGAACGGGGACCAGTTCGACAAGGGCGATACAGAGATCATCACCGAGAACATCTGCGCCGCTGCTGACGGCTATCTTGAGCTGGAGGAGTCTCAGGGCTACGGACTGCCCTACGCCGCCAGCACCCTCAGCTACAACGACTCCGACAAGGGCTATCTCTGGGGGAGCAATTCCTTCGTGGCGGACAATTCCGTGGTAATGGCCTACGCATATCTCCTCACCGACGAGGAGGAGTACCTTGACGGAGCGATCGGCGGAATGGACTACCTCCTTGGCCGAAACGCCATGGACTACTCCTATGTCACCGGCTACGGCAGCCACGCCACTGAGTTCCCGCACCACCGCTTCTGGTCCAACCAGATCGACGACACCTTCCCCAAGGCGCCCTGCGGAGTCCTCAGCGGAGGTCCTAACTCCGGTATGCAGGATCCCTGGGTACAGGGCAGCGGCTGGAAGAAGGGCCAGATCCCGCCTCAGAAGTGCTATCTCGACCACATCGAGGCCTGGTCCGTAAACGAGTGTACGATCAACTGGAACGCCTCTCTTGCGTGGCTCAGCGGATTTGTTGCTCAGGAGAACGGCGACGGCCAGATCGAGGTGGGCCAGACCGGACGCAGCGCCGGGCTCTCCAATGACGGCGGCGAGGGCGAGTCCAATGAGAAGAAGACCTACGACGAGGACACCGACCGCAAGCCCGCAAAGACTGACGCTGACGACGAGGAGGACCAGGAGAAGGCCGTTTCCAAGAAGGCTACGGTCTCCGAGGAAAAGACCGACAAGACCTCTCTCGGAGTCGTGGGGATCATCGCCGGTGCAGCCGTTGTGGTGGTCATCTCGATCCTTGTGTTCATCTACAAGGTCATGAAGCTGAAATACGATAACAAAAAGTGACCCTGACAAAACGCAGGGGAGGCCGCCCCCGGACTCCCGGAACGTCTGGCTGCCTCCCCTGCACACAAAAAAGCTCCCCGAAATGGGGAGCTTTTCCCTTATTCGCAGCACTTGCCGTTATCGTCCTTCTTGTCGGAGAAATGGCTCTCGCTCTGCTGGACGCGCTGCTGGTCGTCCTTGCGGTCAGTGACCTGCTTCTTCTTGCTCATGACTATCACCTCTCATTGATCATTGGACTGTGTCCTGATGATAGTCTGTGCAGTTTTCCGCAGATCATTCATCAATGTCAGAAATATCTATGGTGTATTCTGTGATGTAGCCGAAGCTATAATGACCGTAGAAATTGTCAAATTCCACTGAGCCAAGCTCGTTTGATCCGCAGTTCTTGTCGCACCACTTGACGGTAATTGTCTTTGAATCGGTGGAATTAGAAGCTGCGGCTATAGTTCCGTCGGGCATATCAATGGGGTCGAGCTCAAGGGGCTCGATGTAATTTCCGTCCTCATCGAAATAAACAGCGATCGGGTGAACGGAGTGCATATAGCCGTCGTCAGTGCCATTCTCTGTTTCCTCACGCTCAGCTATATCATATTCCTCTGGATACGAGCTGCTTGACAGCATCATGCCGGGAGCAATGCTGTAGATAGTGGTGGAGAAGCCGTCCTGTTCAACGGTCTTGTTGATCTGGCGGGTAAGGCTCAGGTCTGGAGCGAGCTCGGCTGACAGCACAAGATTTTCGCTGTCAATATCCATTACCTGATAATTGTAAAACCTGTCGTTTTCATAGTATTCCTTTTCGTTTGACCAGATATTATTGATCGAGACAGTTATCTCAGCAGTGTCGTCAAAGCGAGCCTTTGCGGGGATTATGCAGGTCATGCTGCCGGTGAAGCTGTTGTCAGTGCCCTCGTCGATGACGAATGTTCCCCAATAAAACGGAACATAACTGCCGTCCATTCTGTAGGGTGTGACTCTTTCGCCGTTGATGTCCAGCGACGCCGTGAAGCCGAGCGAACTTAACGCCATTGAGTTCCCGTCAGCTATTTCTCCGGAGAAGCCGAAGATAAGCTCAGTGCCGTCGAAATAGGCGCTTTCTAGGTCAACGGTGAAAAACTCGTTGGACGCTGTCTTGACCTCCTCAAACTCCACTGCATTGGGAGCTATCTTCGAGTATTCGTTTCTGTCGTACTTGTCAATGGGGACCTCGTTGCCGTTATCCAGAACGATAGTTCTGTCCTGCTTGTTGTTGAGCCTGTCGAAAACGCCAAGCTCCGAGGCCATAGCCGCTGTTCCTCCGCAGACCGCTACGGCGATCCCGATGATCATTGCAGCCGTGGAGCCCTTGATCTTCTTGTGTGTGATCTTTTCTCTGTTGTTCCTGTTTGCCATATCGAGCACCTCTCTCCTGCACCGCTCGCTTGGTGAAATGCGGTCGGTGACATTGTTGTAATCGGATATTTTCATAGCTCTAGCTCCTCTCCAAGTGCTTTTTTCAGCATTTTTCTTGCCCGGTAAAGCTGAGTCTGGACGGCTGTCTCGGACCTTTTCAGCATACGGGCGATCTCTGCCACAGAATAGCCCTCATAGTAGAAGAGGTGTATCACGAGCCTGTATTTCGGAGGAAGCTCCATGACAGCGTGATAGACCTGGCTCTCCTGGGGCGTTTCATAGATCAGCCCGGCCTCCTCGATCGGCACCGAGCTTTTCAGATAGCGGTACCTCAGCGACCGGAACATATCCTTGCATTTGTTTGCGGCCACTCTCAGCAGCCACGCTCTTTCGCTGCGCTCGTCGGGGAATTCGACCTGGGCGGTGAAACGCCTGATGAAGGTCTCCTGAGTTATGTCCTCGGCGTCAGCGGTGTTTTTGCAGTACATAAAGGCGATCCGGTAGACCGATGCGCTGTATTTGTCGTAGATCTCAGCCATTTCGCTGTCGTTCATTGCTTCACTTCCTTTCTTTCTGTCTGAAGCGCTTCTGTAATATAAACGTTTTTCTATCGCAAAAGATCACAAGCCAAGTTGGGGATCTTGTTCGACGTCACCTGTCTCGTTGCCGCTGAGCGGCAACGAGGTATGTTTCGTCGGACGAAAAGGGAGACACGAAAAGTGGCCGGGCGAACGGGATCCGCCCCTACAATTTGTTTCCGGAGATCGGCCGGGACGTCGAGGACGCCGTCCCCTACAATGGTACAGATCATGCGGACGGCCAATGGCCGTCCCTACAGAGTTTCCGGAAGGCACGGGCGCACGATGTGCGCCCCTACAAATACGTCCGACGAAGTCGGACACCACAACTAATAACTATGCACTAATAACTCCGAACTGAAAAAGGGACTGCGTGAGCAGTCCCTTTTTTCATTTCACATATCCGATCAGCTTGCCAAGACAGGGCT
>JAFUAO010000074.1 GCA_017460665.1 Ruminococcus sp. | reverse complement strand
AGTGCGTAGTTAGTAGTTGTTTTGTCCGCCTGACGGCGGACGTATTACAAAGATAATTGCGGGGTGCAGGGAGCCGCTCGCTCCCTGCCGGGATCCAAGGGCAGTGCCCTTGGCGGGTGCAGGGCAGAGCCCTGCATTGCGTTGAAGAGCTCCGCAAGGGGTGAATGAAAAAACAGTCCGGGGGACTGTTTTTTCAGAGGGGAGGCCCTGCGATAGAGGGCGTCCCCTTCCACCGGTCCATTAGGTAGGCCTTGCCGCTAAGCGGCAACGAGGCAGGTGACGTCGAACGAAACAGGGGACACGAAAAGCGGCAGGGCGAACGGAATTCGCCCCTACAATTTGTTCCCGGAGATCGGTCGGGAGGCCGAGGGCGGCCTCCCCTACACAACATATATGGCGCACGGACGGCCAATGGCCGTCCCTACATTCAGATCTCGTCCGCCGTCAAGCGGACACCACAAATTCCGAATTCCGAATTCCTAATTCCGAATTAAAAAGGGCGGCTGAGCCGCCCTTTTTCTTATATTCCCGTAATTCCCGAACGGGCGATGCCCTCGGTGAAATACTTTTGCAGGCAGACATACAGCGCAAGGATCGGCGTGATCGAGAGCAGACAGCCTGCCTCCTTCCACACGATCTGCTCACGGGGAGAGATCTCGATAGTGGCGGAGTTGAACAGCCTCTGCTTGAGCTGAGTGTCAAGGTTTTGCAGCATTTTCGCTACGGTCTGAGTGTTGGTGAAGAACGTGGAGCTGACATAATAGTCGTTCCAATACCACACCACTGAGAACAGGAACACGGTCAGGAAGGCCGAGCCTGCGTTGGGGATCATTACCCTGATGAAGGTCATGAATGGTCCGCAGCCGTCGATGTATGCGGCGTCCTCCAGCTCCTTAGGGAGCCCACGGAAGAACTGGCGGAAGATCAGGATCATCAGGCCTGAGCGGATACCGTTTGCGGTAAGTGCCGGCAGGTACATGGTCCACATGGTGTCGATAAGGTTCAGGCTGAACAGTCCCTTGATGCCGAAGAACCTGAACTGTGCGTAAAGGGGAAGAGCGATGACCTGGGTGGGTACCAGGATCATCATGATGACGATCCCGAAGAGGAGGCCCTTGCCCTTGAACTTGAACCTTGCGAAGCCGTAGCCCGTAACGGCGCATGAGAGCACCTGTACGAAGGAACAGCCGATGTTCAGCAGGAGTGTGGTCTTGAGGGTGTTCCAGAAGTCCATAGCGCTTATGGTCTCCTTCAGCACCTTCAGAGTGTAGTGTCTGGGGATCCACATAACTGTGGGGTCGGTCATGTCGCTGCGCTCACGGAAGGTACAGCTCACCATGTAGATCAGGGGATAGAGGATAACGAAGCCCAGTCCGAAGAGTATCACGAAGCGGAAGAAGGGCCAAACTGCCTCGACTAAGGCTTTTCTTCTCAGATAGCCCTTTTCCTCGGCGGTCATCTGCTCCATTCGGAGCTTTTTGGCCTCCTTGGGAGTGAGCCCGCCGCCGATCTCGCTCTCGCTCTTAACGACAGCGCCAGTAGTATCAGTCATGTCAACACCCCCTTATTCGACCTCATAGTAAATAAACTTATTTACTATGGCAGTTACCAGACCCACGGCAGCCAGCACGATAGCGAAGTAGATCCACGCCATTGCCGAGGCCTCGCCGAACTTCCACTCCTCTTTCATAGTGAGGATACGTCCCATAACGGTGTTCATGGGGCTGGTGAATGAGTCGATAACGGTAAAGATAAGGTTTGCAAGGATGAACGGGCTGACGTAGGGGAGGGTTATCTTCCAGAAGTACTCCCATGCGGTAGCGCCCTCCATCTGAGCGGCCTCCTTAGCGGAGGGCGGTATGTTCTGGAGAGCTCCCAAAAACAGGAGGATCTGGATACCGCTGGCCCAGACGATGCCGAAGATGTTGTCTGCGACGGTGGAGATCATGGTGCTCATCTTGTCGGACAGGCCGTAGATCCCCAGGAATTGCAGCAGCTCGCCCACAAGGTCGGTAGAGAACATGGTGGAGAACTGAGCGGCGCCGGTGTTGCCGGTGGAGCTCATGTCGCCGTTGATGATCTTGTAAACGGGGCCTGTTGCGATGATGACGGGGAGGAAGAAGATCGCTCGTGAGAGGGTCCTGCCCCGGAACTTCTGGTTGAGGATAACTGCGATGAACAGCGAGAATATCAGCACCAGAGGAGTCTTCCACAGAGTCTCAAGGAGCATATCCTTCAGGTATGTGGTGTAGTTGGGATCGGTGTTGAGAACGTAGTCGTACTTCTCAAGGCCCACCCACTTGGTGAGCATTTTTCCCGTGCCGATCGAGACCTCGTTGAACGAGTACCAAAGGCTCTTGACCAGCGGGATCAGGAAGAAGAACAGCGTGCCCAGCATCCACAGGGCGATGAAGCCGTAGCCGTACATGGCCTTGCGCTTCTCATAGGGCATCTTTATGCCCTTTTTCTTTTCAGCTTTAGCCTCAGCCATTATCCTGAGCACCTCCTTCCTCGTCGATATTTGCAAGTGAGATAGTATTGCCGTCATAAGAAACGGTCTGCTCCTTGAGGTCCACCTTGACCACAGTGCCGTCAGAGAAGGTGGTGGTCATAAGGTCGCCGTCGGCCTCATAGCCGTCGATCGTAGCGCCGCTCACCTTGCTGAGAAGCGGCTGCAGGAGCTTATATTCCTTGGACGCAGTCTCGGTCCAGTTGAGGTAATTTGCGTAGTAGAGCACATCGAACTCAGTGTCCTTGAGGACGCTGGTCTCCTCATAGAGCATATCGTAGCTCAGGCCCGAGCCTGTAGCCGCCGCCATGAGCAGCAGCGTTGTAGGATCAGCGTCGCCGTTGACAGCCGTTGTGGAGTAGGGGATCAGCCCGTGCATCACCATCTGGTAGAAGGGTATGTCCTCATTGAACAGGTCGAAGCGGCTGGAGGTCAGCGGAACGCCGGTTATGTGTGAAACGTATGGCAGGGCGTAGGCGTTGGCGGAGTCGGCTAAGATCCCGTCAGAGAGGCTGCCGTTCAGCTTTTCGTAGCTCGCACAGATCAGGTCCTTTGCCCTTGCACGGGAGATGTCCTTCTTCCCGTAGTCGCCGTAAAGTGAGGTGGTCATGTTGCCGATAGAGACTCCGCTGAACCCGGCCTTTGAATAGCTGTCTGCCACGTCGCTGTAGACCTCGTCGAAGAGGCTGGGCGAGAGCAGGGACATATTCTTCTTGAAGCCGTCGGGTATGCCGTAGGCCCTGTCGTAGCTGATGATCCTTGAATAAGATCCGGAAACTCTCACGGCGGTGCTGGTGAAGGAGTAATAGCCGTTGCCGGAGTAGAAATCTCTGTCGTCGGATACGGGATAGAGCTCATAGCCGTTCTGAGAGATCAGGTCGGTGAGGTCCTTCAGACCGCTCTTTCCGCCCAAAGTCCCCGAGGCCTTAGCATCGGTGTCCACCTTGTTCTTGATGCCGTCGTTGGTCCAGTTGTTATAGGCCACGACGATGTCGTCCACGCCGTTGTTTTTGAGCTGAGTCAGGATCTGGGCCGCCTGATCGTAGGTAGTGATCTTCTGCTTCATGGTGACGGGTATGCCCAGCACAGGCTTTTTCTTCTGAGTGCCGCCGTAGAGGTCGATATACATGGGAGACTGACCAGCCTCGGCCTTTGCCTTGACGCCGGCCTCCTCGGTGAGGTACTGCCTGTAGCGTGCAGCGATGTCGGTGTAGTCAGCGCCCTCCTTGGCGATCGGGTAGTATCTCAGCTCTATGTCGTCGGACTTTATATCGCCGCTCTCGAAGACGGTCAGCTTGTCGTTGCTGTTGCCGGACATATAGAACGTGTCGGTCCCCCGGAGTATGAAGGTGAAATTGCACAGGTTGTAGCTGGAATTGGACTGCTTTGACACCTGAGCGGAGAGGACTGCATTTGAGTCGCCCTTAGAGGCCACTACCAGACAGGCGTTGTCCTCCTTGACGATGCCGTATACCGGCAGGTAGATCTGCTCGGTGACGGCGCCCTTGCTGGTAGGCACCACAGTGACGTCGGAGCCGTAGACCCTCTGCTGATAGGCATTGGTGTCCATAGTCTTCTGGTTGTTGAACCGCACCAGAGCTCCGCTGCCGTCGGGGATCACGAAGTATCCCTCCTCGGACATATCCGCAGCGCCGAAGCTGCCTAAGACGGTGAGCTCGGTGGCGATATTGGCGGAGTTGGACTCCTGGATCTCGCCCACCTTGACGGTGGCCTTGAGGCAGTCGTCCTCCAGAACGTACTCAACGGGGTACTTGAACCCGGCCTTCTTGTAGTCGTAGACCGCCTTGATGCCGTTCTTCACGGAGCTGACGGTGATCTCGCAGTCGTCTGTGCCGGATCTTAGTACATTGTTGTTAGAGCGCCTTTCGGGGATACCGTAGCGCAGGATATTCGACGATCTGAGCTCGTTGATCAGCAGGGGAGTCGCCACCTGATCACGGGTGGCCTCCAGAGGAGATGACCACCAGATGTAGCCGGTGTCCTTGTTCTCGATGCCGATGTTGGCGAGCCTGTCGTCAACGATCATGCGGAGCTTGTCGTTCTCCGCAGCGTAGATGAAGGTGCCCTCCACCTTTTTCTCGTCCTCAGAGAGCCATGCGAAGGCGGACTTGTCGGCGTTGTAGAACAGGGTATGCCCATCCTCCTTGCCGCTGTAGGTGTAGGTCTCAGTGACCTTCTTATAGTCCTTGTCTGTCAGCTCTAAGGTCTTGCCGTCGGCAGAGCGGAAGAGCTGAGGGTCGTCGATAGTGGAGACTACCTCCATGAGCTTCAGGGGCTTTGTTTTCTCCTTGTCAACGGTCAGCAGATAGCGGCCGGCCTCGCTGACGTACATCAGCCCGTCGTCCACCTTGCTGCTGTCCTTGAATGAGGCCACGGCCTGGCCGGACTCAGCGTCTATGGCGATGAGGTCGCCCAGCTTTTTCAGCTCGTCGATCACATCGCTGAGAGCCTCCTGCTCCTCGGTGTAGTCCTTTTTCTTAGCGGGCTTGCCGCCGTTTTTCTCCCAGATAGCGTCGTCGAAGTCCTTGTCCTTGAGGTAGATGTCATAGCCCTCGACCGTGCCTATCTTCGGAAGGTGCTCCATTATATCCTCAGCCTCTGCCTTGACCTTTTCCTCAGCCTCTTTCAGCTTGGCAGGCTTCTGTGCAGCGGCGTCACCGGAGCTCTCCTCCTCGCCGGTCTCCTCAGAGACCACAGCGCTCTCTTCCTCCTCGCCGTCAGCCTTGACAGTACCCGACACAGTCGCCATGGAAACTGCCAAAAGGCACAGCAGGAAGCGTTTGAACTTGTTTTTCATACTTTCGGCCTCCCTTCATCAGACCCGGATCCTGTAGGAGATCTCGGTGTAGATAGTTGAAAGGAAGATGTAGACCTGCTGTACCAGTGACATGAACAGCACCAGCAGGAACAGCATGATCAGCATTGCAGCGATAGTCAGCACGATGGCGAATACCGTCTTGCCGAAGGAATACTGATGCACCGACTTGATCGCCGAGAACAGCAGTATCACCGACCAGCCCGTGCCGATGATCCTGATCGCCTGTATGAACACCACCTCGTCCTGTATGAGGAAGTGGGAGAGTATCACCGTGATGAAGATCTGAGCTATGTACGGCACCAGAGCATAGGCGCTGTAGATGCAGATGTTCTTCATGGTGCCCTCGCCGTCAAGGAGGGTACAGATCGACCAGTTGCCCACTACCCACGCCGCAAAGAGCACTATGCTCTTGACGATGTAGGGTATGATGTTGAAGGTCTTGTCGTAGGAGACGCCGAACTGGAAGCCGTAGAGCCTTCCGTCGGCTATAGTCGCAAGGAAGAGCAAGAACACGATCAGGAATGCGACCTTGAGTGAGCCGGACTTCTTCCAGCGCATATCCTCAAATCCCTCGAAGGGGTGCGTCACAGCGTGCTTTACCCATTCCTTAGTAGTCAGATCCATCATGAGTTCTGCTCATCCTCCTTTCCATCAGTATCATCTGTCTCCGAAGGATCCTCTCCCTCGGAGGAGCTCTCGGCAGCAAGATCGGCGTAGAAGTGGTCCACCTCCGCTTTCAGGGAAGCGATACGCTCCGCCTCAGCAGCAGCGTCCTCCTCTGCGATCCTAGCAGCCTCAGCAGCAAGGCGCCTCTTCTTTCTCCACCTTAGGAAGACGTAGAGGGCTATGACGAGTATCAGCAGCGCTGCTATCAGCTTGCCGAAGTTGGCCTTGAGCCAGTCCATGCGGTAGCCCTCGAAGGCCTTGTTGTAGATCCTTGGCGAGTCCGCCAGCTCAGCGTACTTCATCGAGCCCTCGTAATCGCCCTTTCTCAGCAGGGCAGAGGCCACGCCGACGTAGGCTCTGCGGTAATTTCCGTCGTGCTTGAGCACCTCATACCACGGGTCTAAGGCCTCCTCGTAGTAGCCGGCGTTGTGGAGAGCTGTGGCCTTGTGTACGATCTTTCCGAAGTCGGTCTCAACGAAGACAGTCACTGTGTCCTTCTGAGAGTCCAGGACGTACAGGTTCTCGCCCATGGTCTCCAAAGCGGCAGCGTGGTCGAAGCCGCCCACCTGCTTAGCGATAGTGCCTGTGATGAACAGCAGGTTGCAGTCCTCGTCGTACTGGAACACACGTCCAGTAGTGAAGTCGAGGCAGTTGATATTGCCGTCGTCGGCGATGTCGATGTCCACGATCGCCGGCTGGAGCACCTTGTTCTGAGAGGTGTCGTACATAGGGGTATAGTCGCCGAAAGCCAGATCCATGTTGGCGAAGATGTTCTTTCCGGCGGCGTTGAGCTTCTTTACGGTATCAGTAGTCTGAGTGGAGGAGGAGGTGCAGGTGAAGATGAAGTCTCCGTCGATGTCGAAGCTGGTGATGCCTGTGGGGACGTTCCTCTTTCGCCTTGCCTTTTTCTCCTCTGAGGTGAACAGGCTGGTGATGTAGTTGCCCACGATCTCAGCGGTAGGCTGGACACGGTTCGCACCGTAGAAGCCTGTGAACTCGCCCTGAGGGTCGAACATAGCGGCGCCGGTGGTGATATTTCCAAGCACCACATAGACGTTGCCGGCCTTGTCAGCGATGACTCTCTGAGGGAGGAAGGTCCTCTTCTGGTCGAATACCTCAGAGGTGGGCTTTGTGATCTCCCTGACCACGTTTGCGTCGTAGTCGCAGATCAGCACACGGGAGTTCTCGTTATCGGCAATGTAGATCCAGTCGTTCTCGGCGGAAACGTAGACTCCCTGAGGGTTTTTCAGCTTTGTTTTAGAGCCGTCGGGCATAGTGAAGCTGTCATAGATCTTCACTACCTCGCTGAGCTCTGAGTCCAGGGCGACGATACGGTCGTTGCCGCCGTCGACGATGTAGAAGATGTCGTTGTGGTCACGGAAGATGTCGCTGGGCGAGTCGAAGGCTCCGATCCCAAGGTCATTTCCCGAGACCGTCCGGTCGGCGATATATCCGGCCTGAGAGGGGATAGCCTCGCCCCAGCGGTCGTAGTTGTAAACGTCGTAGGGCTCGCCGGCCGAAGCGTAGAGCGACGAAGCGCTCCCAAGAGCCGCAGCTCCTGCCAGAGCAAGTGCGGCAAGTCTAATATATAGCTTTCTCATATCCGCACCTCCTTAGTCCTTGATGCCGGAGTGAGCCATGGTCTCGATGACCTGTCTCTGAGCCAGCATGAAAACAACGATGGGCGGGATGAACACGAACACCTGAGCCGCCATAGCCACGCCTGCTCTTGCAAGTCCGGCGGAGGCCGCCTGAGTAGCCACGGTGGTGAGGGTCTTGTACTGCTCCTGGAAGACTACCGTGCCTGACTGGATGTTCCATGCGGCCTGGAAAGCGAAGATGATCAGTGTCATCAGGGCAGGCTTCTGGTTGGGCATGACGATCTGCCAGCAGATCCTGAAGAGGCCTGCGCCGTCCACCTTAGCGGCCTCGATCATAGCGTCGGGGACCTGACCTATGGACTGTCTCATAAGGAACAGGCCCATGGGAGAGGCGATAGAGGGCAGGATCAGGGCCCAATAGGTGTCGATCATATGCAGCTTAGCCATGACTATGTACTGCATGATGTAGATGACGTTGCTCTGATAGAGCAGAGCCACGACGATGATGCTGTTGAGGATCTTGTTCCCGGGGAACTTGCACTTTGCCAGCACGAAGGCCGCCATGGAAGCGAAGAAGCACTGCAGGATCGTTACAGTCGCTGTAACGAGGACAGAGTTGAAGACGTATCTTGAGAAGGGAACTCTGTTCTGGTGCATCACCTCGAACATATCCTTGAAATTGTTCACAGTGGGGTTTATCGCATAGAGCTTAGGCGGGAAGATGAAGAGCTCTTCCACGGGCTTTATGGACATAACTATCATAAGATAGATCGGGAAGAGCATGAATAGGCCGAGAACGATAAGGAAAACGAAGATAGCTACCGTTCCGCCGATCTTTCTGCCGGCCTGCTTGTTGCTCGCTCTGAGCTTGTCGGTATTGACCATTGCCATATCCTCGCCTCCTTAGTCCATGTATTTGCTCAGCACCTTGCTGATCAGCTTGTTCAGCAGGTACATGACGACGAACAGTATCATACATATCGCCGAGGCGTAGCCCATCTCGTACCTTACCCAGCCGTAGTCGTAGGCGTGGGTCATGATGGTATGGGCCTTGTAGTCTGTGCTGGGGAAGCCCACCAGGTTCTGTGCAACGGTGCCGGCGGTGAATGAGCTTACGATCTGCATTACCGCAGCGAACATGAGCTGAGGTCCCATGGAGGGGATAACGATGTAGATCAGCTCCTGCCAGCGGTTGCGGATGCCCTCGATAGCGCCTGCCTCGTACATAGAGCGGTCGATGTTCTGGAAGCCCGCACGCAGCGCAAGGAAGCCTGCACCCAGTGAGATCCAGAGCTGTACGATGATAGTTACTCCCAAGACGTAATTGGCGTCAGTGAGCCACTGTACAGGTGAGTTCACAAGGCCTAAGTTGATCAGGAAGGAGTTGGCATAGCCGTTCATATCTCCGCTGAAGATCATCTGCCATGTGGTGTAAACGGGAGCCATTGAGGGTGCATAGAAGATGAGGGTGAACAGAGTCTTCAGCTTCGGGTGGAGCTCATTGATGAGCCAAGCCAGCAGGAAGCAGAGCACATAGCTCAGGGGGCCTGTGAACAGGGCGAAGACTATGGTGACTCTGATAGATTTAACGAATATCTTATCCGAGAGGAAGAGGGTCGTATAGTTTGAAAGTCCGATGTATTTCGGGGCCTGAGCCATGTTGAAATCCGTAAAGCCCATGGGGAGGGACATAACTACAGGGACGATCGTGAATACCAGGAAGAACAGCATGAACGGTGCCAGCATGAGATAGCAGGCCTTGTTCTGCTTGACCGAGTGCCACATCATGCGGCGCTCTTCCTGCTTAGTCCTTTTGCCGATGTCTTCGGCTGCGATCTTAGCCAAGCTGTATTCCTCCTTCCTTAGTTATCATCGGTATCTAGACCGAGGTTCTCCCGCTTCCTTGTGATCTCGTCGTTGATGTCACGGTTGTACCAGACAAGGGTATCACGGGGATTTTCAAGCTCATTCACGACTTCTCTGAAGGCGTTCATGATATTTCGTGTAACGGCGTATGATGAGGGGATAACGGGGATCTCCACCAGCTCGTCCTGCTGATCCTTCAGCCTGTCGTACTCGCTGTGGGACCATGAGAGCTCAGTGAGTGCCTCAAGGTTAGCTGTGTCGAAGCGGCCCATAGTTCCCAGCAGTCCCTCAATCTGGGTCCCGTACTGGACCTGAGTATCGGTATCGGTGAACCACTTGATGAACTCCCAGGCGTTCTGCTTGTTCTTTACCTTCTTGAAAATGACAGCGCCGGCGCCGTTGGAGTTAGCGGCGTGGGAGACAGTACCGTCCTCCCGGAGAGTGCCGGGCACCTGACAGAAGTCCCACAGGCCCTTGATCTCGGGAGAGGCCACGGTGAGCTGGTTGAAGAAGGTGTAGTTTGCGATGAGGACGGGGTATTCGCCTGTCCTGAAACGGCTGAATGCGTCGTAGGTCTGGTCGAAGCTGTACTTTGTGTAGAAGTCCGTCCACTCCTCGAAGGACTGCACCGCCTCGATAGAGTCGAAGGTAGAAGCGGTCTGGCCCTCGTTGTAGTAGTTCAGGCCCTTTTGCAGCAGCAGCATAGCGAAGGTGTGTCCTGCCTCAGTTGCGGGAGAGATATTCGTAGGCGGCAGGATAAGTCCCACGGACATATAGTTCCTCTGGAGAGCCGGAAGCATATCTATAAGGTCGTCCCAGGTCTCGGGAGGCGATGTATAGCCCAGCTCGGTGAGCACGTCGGTGCGGTAGAAGAGCATAGGCCAGGTCTGGCTGATAGGCAGGCCGTAGGTGCCGCCGTTGAACTGATAGGGCGTCATGGCGTTCTCCTGGAAGCGCTGAGACACCTGCTCGAAGTCCGGGAACTGAGAGGTATCGGAAATATCCACCAGCAGGTCACGGGCAGCCAGGTTCACGGGGAACTCTCCGCCCAGGAACAGCGCCACATCGGGGCCTTTTCCGGCAAGTGTGGCCTCCACCACGCCGCCGATAACGAGGTTCACCGAGATCGGGATCCCGGTATCCTGCATGAACTGGTTCTCGGCCATCTCCTTGACCACCTGAGCCTGATCACGGCCCAGAGACACCCAAACGTCGATAGCGTCCTCGCCGGTGACGTCCGAAAGGGTGGTGTAGTCCTCGAAGAAGGAGCCGAAGAAGCCCTTCACGCCGAAGCTGATGCTCTTGCCCAGCTTAGTGTCGCAGTCTGCGAAGTCCGCTCCCTGAGAGGCGAATTCGATGTAGTCCACCTCAAGGGGCTGGTCACGGTAATCTCTCATCCAAGCGGAGATCGAGGTGATGTTCTCCTTGATCTGAGAGAGGTAATCCGGGATCTTCAGGGGCTTCTTCACGCACTTGTCGAGAATTACGGTCATGCGCTCCAGAGCCGCAGCCTCAGAGCCCTCAGAGCCCGACAGACTTTCGATGCCGGACTGTATGTCCTTGAGCTCGCCGGAGAGCCGGTCGAATTCGCCCACCAGCTCCGGGATCTTCTCATGGACGTAGTAATCCGTGTACTGGTCGGGAGAGGGGCCGGTGATCATGAGGATCTTCCTGTAGTAGGTGTTGAGCTCAGCCACCACCTCGTCCAGCTTTCGCATGGAGTCACCGATCTCGCCGGGGATGACCTCCATAGTGATCGTGTGGTCCTGGCCGGCGTCGAGGTAGACGTAAACGTCTTCGCCGGAGCCGGTCTTGGGAGTGACGACGCTCCAATCGGTGCCGTAGTAGAACTTCACCTGATCCAGCTCGCTGCAGGGCACCTGGCCGTCGATGTACACACGGCGGTTGGAGTAGAAGCCACGCATGGTGTTCTGTCTTGACTTTATGCCGATCCTGTACCAGCCGGAGGCTCCGATCTCCTCGGCGGGGATCTCCCAGGTAACGGACTGGAGAGCCTTCTGCCAGTTGCCGCTGCCCAGTGTGTTGTAAACTACCTTCGTGGGGTCAGAGGGAGACACCAGGTAGTTGGTATTATCATATGTAGGGTAGAGGGTAGAGTCCGACTTGAAAACGGCGCTCTCGCCCTCGATCCGGAAGACCTTCGCCGGGGTGCTCTCCTTAGAGACCGCTGCATCGGCGGAGGAGGCATATTCGCTGTAGGAGGGGAGCTCCTCGGGGGTATACAGCTTGAAGCTCTCGATAGCCAGCTGAGCACGCTCTGAGTAGAACGAGATCTCATGGCTGCCCTTTTCCAGATAGAAGAACAGAGGCTCGTTGAAAAGCCCGTCCACGTCGCCGAAGTCACAGCTCCGCCACATACCCTTCTGTACCTGAGAGGGGCGGACCTGATTTCCACGGGAGTCCGTATAGATATCCGTTTCGTTGACCCAGATCCGGCTGAGAGTTATACGAGAGGCCGTATCGAAGGGCGTTTCACCGTCGATCTTCATCGACAGCTCGATCGAAGAGCTGTTTGACTCGATGGGAAAATATGTCATATTTATGCAATAATTTCCGGTCTCGGGGACGTCCACCTTGTAGGTCAGGAGGCCGTCGGCGCTCTCCCAGATCAGGACATCGTCTCTGACATCGCCCTCGGAGCCGTAGCTGCCGGAGGCGAATTCGCCGTTCTCCGCAGAGACATAGTCGTTGCCCCACACCTCGACAGAGGCGTCAGGGCGCACCTCGCCCGAGTATTTGTCGAAATATTCGCTGTGAGAGGGGATACCTGTATCCACGGGCTCGATATAGTAGTAGTCCTCCTCCATAGCGGCAAGGGTCGCCGGAGAGACGCTCTCCTGTTCAGCGAAAGCCTGAAGGCTGCCGGAGGAGAGCCCTGCTGCCGCAGCGCATGACAACATACCAGAGGTGAGTCTCCGGTAAAGTGTTTTCCTATTCAATTTTTCTCCACCTTTCCCGCAAAAAGCGTGAAAATAGGTGCGGTAAAGCACCGAAAAAGCATAACAACAAAGCCGTCACAGTCCGGGAGCGGGAGAGAGGGTATGCTCCGCAGACCGTACAGTACAGCCAAAAGGCCTTCGACAACGCACAGGAAAGCCGTCAGCTTCTGAGATATTCGATTGTGCCGAACTAAGGCTGCCTATGCCTTGCGTTCAAATATGCAGCCGCCAAACTGCATAGATCCTTCTAAATAAGTATAACAAATATATTGCCTTTTGTCAAGGTCAAACAGGGCAATATAATAATAATTATGATCTAACTATAGGACTATATTGACGCTTGCTCTCCCGGATCTGATGAAGGCTACAGATCCTGATGTGAAGATCTGTGCAGAGCGCCAAATTTGACAAGTTCACTTTGCAAATGCTTGACAAGTTTACTTTGCAGTGCTATACTAAGACCATAGCAAATGCCAAGTTAGCTTTGCAGAAAGGATGATACTATGGATAGGGACGACATCTTGAGGCTCGCACAGTCGGAAAAGCCCGACCACAGGGGAGATGAGCGTGAGAAGGCCATTTTCGACAAGTCCTTCTACTGGGCGTTCATCGCCATGGGAGTGGTGGCGACAGTCTTCGCCTGCGTCAGGAACGCCCACGGACAGGACCCCTTCGACATCATGGCCCTGATCATGTTCTCCGGAGCAAGCGCCTTCATTTTCCGCTATATCAAGACAAAAAAGGTCATGAACTTGGTCTGCTTCGGCCTGATGCTGTTCAGTGCAGTCTTCGCAACGGTCCGGTTTTTCGGCAGCTTCGCAGGGTGATCGGATATGGACGAAAGACTCGTGCTCCGGAACCGTTTGAAGGAGGCAAGGTCTGAGAAAAAGCTGTCTCAGGCCCAGCTTGCGGAAATGGTAGGAGTTTCCCGAAACACGATCAGCTCTATCGAGACCGGCCAGTACCAGCCCACCGCAAAGCTGGCGCTGATCCTGTGTATAGCTCTGGACAGAAAATTCGAGGAGCTGTTCTACTTCTGAGGCCGGAAATGAACGGCGTTCAGTTTTGGTTATTTTGTTGACAATATATCACTGCTGTGATATAATGGTTTTTGGACTCTTGTGATATGGGAGTTCAGGGATATAATAATATTTTTAGGACGATATTGCTGTAGCTTTCGTCCGGAAAGAGGGTAAATTATCATGGAAAAGGTCCTTGAGGTCAAGGGACTGTCCAAGCAGTACTCAAAGGTGCTGGCGGCGGACAATGTCTCCTTCGACATCTCGGCGGGCGAGATCTTCGCCCTCATCGGCCCCAACGGAGCCGGAAAAACTACTACGATACGCATGATCTCCACACTGCTCAAGCCGACGTCAGGTGACGCTGTCGTTGCAGGAAGCAGCATCAAGACCGACCCGGAGAAGGTCCGGAGCTGTATCACCTACCTCCCGGACGAGGCAGGCGCCTATAAGAACATGACCGGCGAGAAGTACCTCCGGTTCATGGCGGGCCTGTTCACCGTGGATCCGAGAGCTATCGACCAGATGGTCGCCCGTGCCAAGGAGATCAACGGCCTCGGTGAGCGCCTCGGCGACAAGATCGGCAGCTACAGCCGTGGAATGATCCGCAAGCTGCTGCTGTCCCGTGCGGTCATGACAAAGCCCAGACTTGCGATCCTTGACGAGCCTACCAGCGGACTTGACGTGCTCAACGCTATCGAGATCCGCCGCACTATCAAGAAGCTGGCCGCCGAGGAGGGCATGGCCTTCCTCCTCTCCTCCCATAATATGCTGGAGATCGAGTTCGTCTCAGACCGTGTGGGCATAATCGCCAAGGGACACCTTATGGTGACAGGTACTACCTCCGAGCTGAAGGAGCGCTATAACGCCGCAAACCTTGAGGAGGTATTTGAAAGGGTGGTGAACGATCATGAAATTCATTAACCTGCTGAAGAAGGAGCTCTCAGAGCTCATCACCGTTCAGATGATCGTTTC
Source organism: Ruminococcus sp. (assembly GCA_017460665.1). Lineage (GTDB taxonomy): Bacteria > Bacillota > Clostridia > Oscillospirales > Ruminococcaceae > Ruminococcus. Next base: position 1,777 of record JAFUAO010000074.1, on the reverse strand, counting down.
CTTCGTCGCTATCATGGCAATGTTCATGATCCTTGGCAACGTCATGAGCTCCACGATCGAGGAGGCCACCAAACAGGAGTACACTATCGCTATCAGCGACCGTGACGAGACCGAATTCACACAGTCCCTCATAAAGCAGATGGAGGACAACGGCGCCAAGGTCACTAAGATCTCCACCTCCGGCGAGGACTACGCTGCGATCTTGAAGGATAATAACTCAGAGAACCTTGTGATCATCCCCGAGGGCTTTACCTCGGATATAGAGAGCGGCACTCAGCCCAAGCTGATCACCGTTTCACGCATGAATTCCACTGCGATGCTCTCCAACCTCAGCAGCGATACCTCCGGAGCAGCCGCCTTCATCAGGAGCTGTATCTCCAGCACTATCGCCTCTCAGCTAGGCCTTACCGGTGAGGACATCGACCTTATGGAGGACCCTGTGGCTGTCGAGGACAACACTGTCGTTGACGACAAGTCGGCTCCGATCTCCTCCGACTCTATCATTCAGAGGGTCATGATCCAGAACGAGATCCTGCCGATCATCGTTTTCGTGCTGATCATGCTCACCTCTCAGACCCTTATCAGCGCTATCTCCAACGAGAAGATCGACAAGACCCTTGAGACACTGCTGTCTGCCCCTGTTTCGAGGCTGGCCATAATCAGCTCAAAGATGCTTGCCGCCGCTATCATCGCTCTTCTCAACGCAGCGGTGTTCATGATCGGCTTCTCCACCACAGTTTCCGGAGCCGCCGACAAGGTGACGGAGCAGGTGAGCGCTGAGGGCCTTGCGATCAGCAACTTCATGAGCGTGGAGTCTGCAATGGCTAAGCTGGGCCTGACCCTTTCGTTCACGGATTATATCCTTGTAGGCCTCCAGCTCTTCTTCACGATCATGATCTGTTTGTCGCTGTCGATCATACTGGGCTCACTGGTCAACGATACCAAGGGCTCTCAGACAGTTATCATGCCCCTGATGATGATGGCGATGATCCCCTACTTCATCTCGATGTTCGCTGACATCAACTCTCTGCCGACGATAGTGAGGATCGTCGTATATGCGATCCCCTTCACACACACCTTCTCGGCGATGAGCAACCTGATGTTCGGCCACACTACGATCTTCTTTGCAGGGCTCGTGTACCAGATCATTTTCTTTGCGGTATGCCTGTTCCTGGCGCTGAGGCTGTTCAATTCCGACAAGATCCTGACGATCTCGCTGAATTTTGGCCAGAAGTCCAAGTACAAGAAAAAGAAGGGCGCTCCCACAGAGGAGTGATAAAAAAGGGACTGCGTGAGCAGTCCCTTTTTTCAATGCGGAATTCGGAATTCGGAATTGTGGTGTCCGCCTGACGGCGGACTTATTTGTAGGGACGGCCATTGGCCGTCCGTGGCCGAAAAACCGTAGGGGAGGCCGCCCTCGGCCTCCCGGCCGATCGATCGGATCTCCGGGAACAAATTGTAGGGGCGAATTCCGTTCGCCCGGCCGCTTTTCGGGTCTCCCGTTTCCTTCGACGAAACATACCTCGTTGCCGCTGAGCGGCAAGGCCTACCTAATGGACCGGTGGGAGGGGACGCTCTCACTTGCAGAGCGTCCCCTCTTCCAAAACAGTCCACTGGACTGTTTTGGAATTCACCCCTTGCAGATGCGCCTTCGTAAGGATAATTTCGCCCTCTGCGGATGGCGACCAGAGGCTCTGCCTCTGGACTCCGCAAGCCTTTGAAAAGGCTTGAGCGAAATTTTTAATTGCAATTTGTCATTCAAACATTTTTCAGATCT